>NZ_JBVJSJ010000014.1:0-234890 GCF_055606745.1 Streptomyces sp. NPDC037054
AAGCAGAACCCCGCCTTCGGCCTCGGCTCCTACACGGAACTGCCCTCCTCCAACCCCGCCGTCCTCGCCTTCCTGCGCGAATACGAGGACGACCTGGTGCTGTGCGTCCACAACTTCTCCCGGTTCGCGCAGCCGACCGAACTGGACCTGCGGGAGTTCGACGGACGCCACCCGGTCGAGCTGTTCGGCGGAGTGCGCTTCCCTGCCATCGGCGAACTGCCGTACCTGCTCACGCTGGGCGGTCACGGCTTCTACTGGTTCCGGCTCACCCGAGTCGCATCCCGCATCGGCCGTCGGCCGTGAGCACTGCGCCGACGAAAGGAGGCGTGACCATGCCGAAGACCGCATCCCTCCGCCCGAGCCGGGCGCTCCTCGCGGAGCCCATGGCGTCCCTCGCCGGGCTCCTGCGGGAGTGGTTGCCCCGGCAGCGCTGGTTCGCGGGCAAGGACCGGCCCGTCACGGAGCTCGGCCTGCTGTCGATGACCGAGCTCTTCCCCGGCTGCCTGCACCTGCTCGTCCACGCCGGACACGGAGGCGTGCCCTCCCCCGGCGGGGGCCTGCCACCGGGGGACTGCTACCAACTGCTGCTCGGCGTGCGGGAACACCCCGCGCCGCGGCTCGCCCGGGCCCTGATCGGCCAGGTGCACGAGGGGCCGCTGGCCGGGCTGACGGTGTACGACGCGCTGCACGACCCGCGCTCGGCCCAGCTGCTCCTGGAGCGGCTCCGGCATCCGGGCTCGGCGGGGCCCCTGCGTTTCGAGGCGGACCCGTCCCGGCCGGTGCCCGGCGGCCTCGCGCCGCGGCTGCTGGACGCGGAGCAGTCCAACTCGTCACTGGTGTACGGCGACGCGTTCATCCTGAAGCTGTTCCGGCGGATCCAGCCCGGCGTCAACCCCGACCTGGAGGTGCCGGACGCGCTGGCCCGGCAGGGCTGCCGCCGGGTGCCCGCGCCGGTGGCCTGGCTGCGCACGACGCACCCGCAGGAGGCGACGCTCGGTGTGCTCCAGCCGTTCCTGCGGGACGCCTCCGACGGCTGGACGCTCGCCCTGAACGCGCTCGCCGCGGGCGACGACTTCACCGCCGAGGCCCGCCAGCTCGGCAGCGCGACGGCGGAGGTGCACCTCGCGCTGGCGTCGGCGTTCCCGGTCGGCGCCCCCGGCGAGATGGGTCCCACGGCGACGGGGATGACCGAGCGGCTCACCGCCGCCGCGCACTCCGTGCCGGCGCTGCGGCCGTTCGTCCCCGGCCTGCGCACCGCGTTCGCCGCGCTCACCAGCTGCGACCCCGGGCCGCCCGCCCAGCGCATCCACGGCGACCTGCACCTGGGGCAGGTGCTGCGGGCCGGCCGGGACTGGTTCGTCATCGACTTCGAGGGCGAGCCGTCCCGCCCGCTCGCGGAGCGGCGCAGCGTCCACTCCCCGGTGCGGGACATCGCGGGCATGCTGCGCTCCTTCGACTACGCCGCCCGGCAGCGCCGCCCCTGGCGCCCGGAGTGGGCGCGCCGCTGCCGCGAGGCGTACTGCGCCGGCTACGCGGCGAGCGCCGGCTGGGATCCGCGCAAGAAGCACGGACTGCTGCGTGCCTATGAGACCGACAGGGCCGTGTACGAGGTGCTGTACGAGGCCCGGCACCGCCCCGACTGGCTACCCGTGCCGATGGCGGCCATCGAGCGCCTCGCCGTGAGAGGAGACTGACCCGTGGCTCTGCGTGACACCTCGCTTCCCGAGCCGTCCGGCCCCGTTCCCTGTGGGACCGCGCCGCCGCTGGACGCCACCGACCGGGGGCGCCTGCTGGCGGGCGCCCACCACGATCCGCACGGCCTGCTGGGCGCCCATCCGGTGCCCGGCGGGGTCGTGTTCCGGGCCCTGCGGCCCTTCGCCCGGGCGGTGAGCGTGCTCGTCGGCGGCGAGCGCAGGACCCTCGCCTCGGAGGGCGACGGGCTGTTCTCCGGGCTGCTGCCGCTCGACGCGGTCCCCGAGTACACGCTGCTCGTCACGTACGCCGACGGCGAGCAGGAGACGCACGACCCGTACCGTTTCCTGCCCGCGCTCGGCGACCTCGACCTGCATCTGATCCGGGAGGGCCGGCACGAGGAGCTGTGGAAGGCTCTCGGCGCGGAGCCCATGACGCACCAGGGCGTGGCCGGCACCCGCTTCACCGTGTGGGCGCCGAACGCGCAAGGCGTGCGCGTCGCCGGTGACTTCACGTTCTGGGACGGCACCGCGTTCCCGATGCGGTCCCTCGGCGCGTCCGGCGTGTGGGAGCTGTTCCTGCCGGGCATCGGGGAGGGCGCCCGGTACAAGTTCGAGATCACCTCCCGGTACGGCCACCGCTTCCTCAAGGCCGACCCGATGGCGCGCCGTGCCGAGGAGCCGCCCAACACGGCGTCGATCGTGACGGCCTCGCACTACGAGTGGGGCGACGCCGAGTGGATGGCGCACCGCGGGGACACGCCCGTGCACGAGGCGCCGTTCTCCGTGTACGAGGTCCATCTCCCGTCCTGGCGCAAGGGGCTGACGTACCGTCAACTCGCCGAGGAACTGCCGGAGTACGTCAAGGACCTCGGTTTCACGCACGTCGAGCTGATGCCGGTCGCCGAGCACCCCTTCGGGCCGTCCTGGGGTTACCAGGTCACCTCCTACTACGCGCCGACCGCGCGCCTGGGCTCGCCCGACGACTTCCGGTACCTGGTCGACTCCCTGCACCGGGCCGGCATCGGCGTGATCATGGACTGGGTGCCGGCGCACTTCCCGAAGGACGACTGGGCGCTGGCCCGGTTCGACGGCGACCCGCTCTACGAGCCCGGAGACGCGCGGCGCGCGGAGCACCCGGACTGGGGCACCTACGAGTTCGACTTCGGGCGCACCGAGGTCCGCAACTTCCTGGTGGCCAACGCCGTCTACTGGTGCGAGGAGTTCCACATCGACGGACTGCGCGTGGACGCGGTCGCCTCGATGCTGTACCTCGACTACTCGCGCGACTCGGGCCAGTGGACGCCGAACGCGTACGGCGGCCGGGAGGACCTGGACGCGATGAGGTTCCTCCAGGAGATGAACGCCACCGTGTACCGGCGCGCGCCGGGCGTGGTGACCATCGCCGAGGAGTCCACGGCCTGGGGCGGGGTGACGAAGCCCACCGACAGCGGCGGGCTCGGGTTCGGCCTGAAGTGGAACATGGGCTGGATGCACGACTCCCTGGAGTACATGTCGAAGGAGCCCGTGCACCGCAAGTACCACCACCACGAGATGACCTTCGCGATGGTGTACGCGTACAGCGAGAACTACGTCCTGCCGATCTCCCACGACGAGGTCGTGCACGGCAAGCGCGCCCTGGTGTCGAAGATGCCGGGCGACTGGTGGCAGCAGCGCGCCAACCACCGGGCGTATCTCGCCTTCATGTGGGCCCACCCCGGCAAGCAACTCCTCTTCATGGGGCAGGAGTTCGCGCAGGGCGCGGAGTGGTCCGAGGAGTCCGGCCCGGACTGGTGGCTGCTCGACCCCGAGTACTCGGCCGAGCCCGACCACCGCGGCGTACGGGACCTCGTGCGCGACCTCAACGCGCTGTACCGGTCGACGCCGGCGCTGTGGCAGCGGGACACCGACCCGGCCGGTTTCCGGTGGGTGGCCGTGGACGCCGCCGACGACAACGTGTACGCGTTCATCCGGTACGACGCCGACGGTGCCCCGCTGCTGGCCGTGTCGAACTTCTCGCCGGTCGTCCGGGAGGACTACGGGCTGTGGGTCGGTGACGAGCACGTCGCCTGGCAGGAGGTCCTCAACACCGACGCGACGCGCTACGGCGGCAGCGGCGTCGGCGAGCCCGGCCCGGTGAAACCGGAGAACGGGCAGCTGCGGCTGACGCTGCCGCCGCTGGCCACGGTGTGGTTCCGGCCGACCCCGAGGTGACGCCGGCCCCGGCGCGAGGTGTTTGAGTGCCCCTGCCGGGGCATTCGGGGTCGTACGCGTACGACCGGACCCCCTCCCGCCCGGCTCAGCCGGCCGGGAGGGGGCCCCGCGTCGTCGCAGCCGACCACAGAAGGGGTGCATGCCGTGCGGACCGTCGGAGTGGAGGAGGAGCTCCTCCTGGTCGATCCCGAGACGGGTGAGCCGCGGGCGATGTCCGCGGCCGTGCTGGCCCGCGCGGAGCGGGACGACGCGGACCAGGACGTCTTCGAGAAGGAACTCCACGAGCAGATGCTGGAGTTCGCCACGCACCCCCAGTCCGACATGGCGGCGCTGCGGGCGGAGATCGGGCGCTGCCGCGAGGAGGCCGCCCGGCACGCCGGCGGACTCGGCTGCACGGTCGCCGCGCTCGCCACGTCGCCGCTGCCGGTGAGCCCGGCGGTCGGCATGAACCGGCGCTACCAGTGGATGGCGGAGCAGTACGGCATCGCGACCCGTGAACAGCTCGTCCTCGGCTGCCACGTCCATGTGTCCGTGGAGTCGGACGAGGAGGGTGTCGCGGTCGTCGACCGGCTGCGGCCGTGGCTGTCGGTGCTGTCGGCGATCAGCGCCAACTCGCCGTTCTGGCAGGGCAGCGACAGCGGGTACAGCAGCTATCGCAGCCGGGTGTGGCAGCGCTGGCCGTCGGCGGGGCCGACCGAGGTGTTCGGCTCGGCGGAGCGGTATCACCGGCGGGTCGCGGACATGGTGGCCACCGGCTCGATCCTCGACGAGGGGATGATCTACTTCGACGCCCGGCTCTCCCAGCGGTATCCCACGGTCGAGATCAGGGTGTCGGACGTGTGTCTGCGGGCCGACACGGCCGTGCTCGTCGCCACGCTGGCCCGGGGCCTGGTGGAGACCGCCGCCCGCGAGTGGCGCGAGGGGCGGGAACCGATCGACCACAGTGTGAGCCTGCTGCGGCTGGCCGCCTGGCGTGCCGCCCGCTCCGGCCTGGCGGACGAGCTGCTGCATCCGGCGACCATGCGGCGGATGCCCGCGGAGACCGTCGTACGGGCGCTGCTGGAGCACGTCGAGGACGCGCTGGGCGAGAGCGGTGACCTGGAGAGGGTGCGGGAGACCGTGGCCGGGCTGCTGCGGGACGGCACCGGCGCGGACGTGCAGCGCGCGGCGCTGCGGCGCACGGGCAGCCTCAGGGACGTCGTCACCGAGTGCGTGCGCCACACGCAGGAGTGACCGGCCCGAAGTGACGCGCCCCGCGCAGGAGTGAGCGCCCCGTCGCCGGCCGGCTCCGCTCAGAACATCAGGACCAGGGCGTAGGCCAGGAAGAACGCCGCGACGAGCACGCACAGCACGAGGATCACCGTCAGGGGCGCCTTGCCCCAGCCCTTGGGCGGGTTGTGCGTCTCGCGCGGGCCCGCCTCGGGCATGCTGCTCTCCGCCGGGGGCGTCTCCCCGGGCGGCACGCCGCCGCCCGGCTCCAGGCCGGTGGTGCGATCGGGTTCGGGATCGGGATTCATGTGACTCATGCCGTCCGAGTCCCCCGATCACGGCGGGATCACCAAACGAGTACCACTTACGGGTTCGCCGCCCCGCGGGGTTTTCGCCTCCGCTAGATTCGGGCAGCGCCGATGACGCTACTCGTCGGCCAGGTCACAGCCCGTACACGTCAGGAGCAGCGCATGCGCGACTTCGCCATCGCTCCGTCGGCGGCCACGCCCCTGACCGGCGGGCTCGCCGACAGTGTCTTCGAGACGGCCGCCCGCAACCCCACCCTGCCCGTGCTGGCGCGCCGGCCCGACCCGGCCGTCCAGCAGTGGGAGGAGGTCAGCGCCGTCGAGTTCCGCGACGAGGTGGTGGACGTGGCCCGGGGGCTGATCGCGTCCGGGATCTCGCCGGGGCAGCGCGTCGCGGTCATGGCGCGCACCCGGTACGAGTGGACGGTGCTGAGTTACGCGCTGTGGGCGGTCGGCGCGGAGATCGTGCCGATCTATCCGACGTCGTCGCGGGACCAGGTCGAGTGGATCCTGCGGGACGCCGCGTGCGTGGCGGTGGTGGTCGAGGACGAGCAGGGCGTGATGACGGTCGGCTCGGTGTGCGCGACGCTGCCGTACCTGCGGCACGTGTGGCAGTTGGACGCGGGGGCGCTGCGGGACCTGGCGGCGCGGGGCGAGTTCGTCCCGGCCACGACGGTCGACTCGATGCGCCGCATCGTGCTGCCGGACTCCACCGCGGTCATCGCGTACACGTCGGGGACCACGGGCCGTGCCATGGGCTGCGCGCTGAGCCACCGGGGCCTCGCCATGCCCTGCGACACGCTGCTGGCCGGCTGGGGGCACACGGCGGCGCCGCCCGGCGAGCAGGGCGCGGTCCTCGCGTTCCTGCCGTTCTCCCACGTGTACGGGCTGATGATCCAGGGCCTGTGCCTGCGCGGCGGGCTGCTCATGGGGCACGAGCCCGACCTGAGCGAGGCCGCTTTGCTGGCGGCGCTGCACTCCTTCCGGCCGACGTACCTGTACGCGGTGCCGTCGCTGTTCGAGAAGATCTACAAGACCTTCCTGCGCAAGTCCCAGGAGGCGGGGCGCGGGGCGCTGTTCGAGCGGGCCGCCGGCACGGCGCGGGACTTCGCCCTCGCCCTGGAGCGGCAGCGGCTCGGGCACGGCCCCGGGCCGGGCTTCGACCTGCGGCTCCAGCACGCGCTGTACGAGCGGATGGTGTACCGCAAGCTGCGGTCCGCGCTGGGCGGCCGGGTGCGCCGCGGCACGTCGGGCGGCTCGCCGCTGAGCCGGGAGCTGTCCCTGTTCTTCGAGGGCATCGGCATCTTCGTGCACGACGGCTACGGGCTGACGGAGACCAGCGGCGGCGTGACCATGCAGCCCCTGGGCCGGGAGAAGTCCGGCACCGTGGGGCAGGTGCTGCCGGGCATGGAGATCCGGGTCGCCGACGACGGGGAGATCCTGGTGCGCGGGCCCTCGGTGTTCCAGGGCTACGTCAACGACCCGGAGGCGACCCGGGCGGCGCTGCGCGGCGGCTGGCTCGCCACCGGCGACCTCGGGCACCTCGACGCCGAGGGCTATCTCACGATCACCGGCCGCAAGAAGGACGTGATCATCACCAGCGGCGGCAAGAGCGTGTCGCCGGCCGCGCTGGAGCAGCGGCTGCGGATGCATCCGCTCATCCACCAGGCGGTGGTGGTGGGCGACAACCGGCCGTGCGTCGGGGCGTTGATCACGCTGGACCCGGAGTTCCTCGCGACCTGGCGGGCCGCGCTGGCGTGGGGGAGCGAGACGCCGGGCCGGGAGGCGCGGGAGGAGAACGCGCTGCGCGAGGAGGTCGCCCGGGCGGTGGCGGCGGCCAACAGCGCGGTGTCGCGGTCGGAGTCGATCCGGGTGTTCCGGGTGCTGCCGGAGCCCTTCGAGGTGGCGAACGGGCTGCTGACACCGTCGATGAAGCTGCGCCGCGACGAGGTGGTGCGGCGCTACGCGCTGGAGATCGACGCGATGTACCGGGCGCGGTCCCGGTCCGGCCCGCGCACCTCGCCGGACGAGCCCGCCGTGTGGGACGACTCGGACAACGTGTTCCGCTGACGTGGAGCGGGCCGGCGGCCACCGGGCGCGTAGGAGCCCGCCGACTGGGAACTAGCCAACGAAGGGACGCACAGAAAGGCCGACAACGGCGCTGACGTCGGGCCGGAAAGGCGACATGGCAACCGAGCCGCGTTGGGACAGGACACTGGCTGCCAAGGAGATCTCGAGCCGCACCGCGAGCTTCGCGGGGGCGCTGCACAACGTCACGGGTGCGCGCCTCGTCGCGGAGGAGTTCCTGCACGAGCTGTCGAGCGTGTCACCGCCGTCGGCTCCGGAGCACTGGGACGACATCCTGCTGGTGGTGACGGAACTGGCCGCCAATGCGGTGCAGTACGCCCCCGGGCCGTTCGAGCTACGGCTGCGCCGTACCTTCGACGGGGTCCACGTCGTGCTGCGCGACACGAACACGACACCGCCCGCGCCGCGTCCGTTCCACCCCAGTCGCGGCGGTGGCGGGATCGGCTGGCATCTGATTCACACGCTGTGCGACCAGGTCAGCGTGGTGCCGAGCGACAGCGGCAAGGACATACACGTCTTCCTGCCTTGGTGAGTGTCCCGGTGGCGGGCCCGCTTGCGGGCCCGGGCGGGTTCAGTGGTGGCCGGGCGCGGTGCGCACCGGCACGAGCACGGTGATGGTCTTCCCGCCCCCGGGGCGCCGGTCGATGGTGATCTCCCGGGCGAGGCGGATGATGAGCGGCCAGCCGTAGCCGCTGCCGTGATGCCCGGCGGGCAGGGAGCCGGAACCGTAGGCGACCGGGGGGACGATGTCGCTGCGGTCGTGCACGGCGATCCGCACGCCGTCCTCGACGGCCCAGGCGTCGAAGCCGGCCAGTCCGTCGCCGTGCCGTATCGCGTTGGTGACCAGCTCGGACACGACGAGCAGCAGGTCGATGACGTCCTCGTCGCGCGGCCTGCGGCCCGCGTCGGCGTCCCCTCTGCGGCGCACCACCGACTCCGCGTACGCGCGTGCCGTCGCGGCGCTGGTCACCTCGGCCGGTGTCGGCGCACCGGGCGGCGGACCGCCGTGCGCGGTGGGCCCGGTCCCCTCGGTCAGCTCCATGCGTGTCGTGTCCCCGTCATTCACTCGCTCCGTTCCGTCGCCGCGCCCGCGCCCGTCGGCCTCCCGCTCCCAACGGGTCCACTGTCCGGCGCGTACGACCCGATTCTGTCGGTGGGCACAGTGCTCCCCTTCCTCAGGGCCCGTGACATGGTCCGGCCCGGCGGGCGGTCGCGCCCGCCGGGGCGGCTCCACAGCAGCGGATACCCCGGTCGCGCTCCCGCATGTCCCACGGACGGGTCCCTGCATGCACCGCTGATTAAGGGGTAAGCGCGGGGGCGCGGTGCCGTTTGCCGGCAGGAGCCCCGATCCGGACCCGTCCGGAACCGGCACACGCACCGCGGACGTTCACAGGGTGGCCCGCCCCGGCCGTCAGGACTCGTTGGAGGTATTCGTGCCCATTGCCCAGAACCCGCTGTCCGTCGAGGTGACCCTGCCCCGGGAGGACGTCGCACTGCTCAAGGTGCAGGGGTACCTGGACGTCGACACCGCGACCGAGTTCCAGCACCACCTCGCCAACCAGTTGCACCACGGCCGACGCCATTTCCTGCTCGACCTGTCGGCCGTGCCGTTCATGGACTCCTCCGGGATGAACATCATCCTGCGCGTCTACCAGGAGGTGCGGGAGATGCCGGGCAGCGTCCACGTCATCTCCCCCGCCCCGGCCGTGCAGCGCATCCTCGACCTGACGGGCGTGAGCATCACCGTGCCGGTGTCGCAGAGCGCCGAGGAGGCGCTGGAGCTCGTCGACCGCGGCCCCGAGGCCTCCGACGGTGCGCAGACGCGGGCCGACAGCGAGAGCTGACGCCCCGTCCGGAGGTGACGGCCGTCGTCGCCGGAACCGGTGTCGTGCGAGGTCGGGCGCTCGTTAGAGTGGGCGTCCGGCAGAAGTGGCGTCGTCCCTCACCCAGCCCGTAGGGGTGTGGTGCGGCGCGGCGCGGACGAGCTGTGAGGAGTGAAGCACGTGCCGGAGCACGAAGCGGAGGGAACGCTCGGGTCGCCGGCGCGGGAGGTCGGGGACTTCCTGCGCCGCCGCCGAGAGCAGATCGCCCAGCGGTGGGCGGACGAGCCCCTCTTCCGCACCGTGTTCACCGTCTCGCGGGACGAAGCGGTGGAGGCGGGCAAGGCCGTGGTCGACGCGCTGGCCCAAGTGGCCGACACGGAGCGCGTGGAGGACCCGGACGCCGCCGGATTCACCATGATCCGCGAGCAGTTGGCCCGCATGGGAGCCGCACGCTCCCGGTCCGGGCTGACCACCGCGCAGGTCTCGACCGAGCTGGACAGCCTGCGGCCCCCGGTGGAGAACCTGCTGGCCGACGAACTCGCCGACACGTCGGCCGGCCATGTGCGGGCGTGCACGACCACGCTGACCGTGCTGCTGGGCACGCTGCGCGTCGTCGTCATGCAGACGGCGCTGAGCGAGGGGCAGGCCCTCATCGACCGGCAGCGGCTCCAGCTGCTGGAGGTGGCCACCCCCGTCATCAAGCTGTGGGACGGCATCGTCGCTGTCCCGCTGATCGGCACGCTGGACAGCGCCCGCAGCCAGGTGGTGATGGAGACGCTGCTGGAGTCGGTCGTCGAACAGCACGCCCGGTTCGCCATCCTGGACATCACCGGCGTGCCGACGGTGGACTCGCTGGTGGCGCAGCACCTGATGAAGACCGTCGCCGCGGCCCGGCTGATGGGCGCGGAGTGCATCGTCTCCGGCATCCGCCCCGCCATCGCCCAGACCATCGTGCACCTCGGCCTGGACCTCGGTTCGGTGGTGACCCGGGCGGGGCTCGCCGACGCGCTGGCGTACGCCCTGCACAAGCTCGGCGCGGACATCGTGAACGCGCCGTCCGGCAGCGCGGGTTCACGGTGAGCGAAGCGTTTCCCGGGCCCGTCACGGGACACGTGCCGGTCTTGCGGCTCGGCGACGTCCTCCTGGTCACGCTCCAGGGGGACCTGCACGACAGCTCGGCACAGCAGCTCCAGCAGGACATCGCGGAAACCATCGTGCGCAGCGGGGTGACCGGCGTCCTGCTCGACCTGTCGGGGGTGGAGATCGTCGACTCCTTCCTCGGCCGGGTGCTCGCCGAGATCGCGGCGCAGGCCGAACTGCTGGCCGCGCAGACGGTGGTGGCGGGCATGCGCCCGGCCGTCGCCATCACGCTGGTGGAACTCGGCCTGACCCTGCCGGGACTGCGCACCGCGCTCAGCACGGAGGCGGGTCTGGAACTGCTGAAGCGGGACGCCCGGACGGCGCCCCGGGCCGGCCGCAGACGCCGGGAGAGTCCGTGATGCGGACGGGCGCGGGCGTGGAGGCCCGCCTGCCGATCCGTTCGGACCTCGACCTGGTGTGGGTGCGTCAGCACGTGCGGCAGGCGGCGGCGCAGCTCGGCTTCGGACTGGTGGCCCAGACGAAGCTCGTCACGGCGGCCAGCGAGCTGGCGCGCAACACGCTGGTGCACGGCGGAGGCGGCCACGTCGACGTGGCGCACGTCGTCCAGGGCACGGTCGACGGGCTGCGGCTGACGTTCGTCGACGACGGGCCGGGCATCACGGACCCGGAGCTGGCGCTCAGTGACGGCTACACCTCGGGCGACGGGCTGGGGATGGGCCTCGGTGGCGCGCGGCGCCTGGTGCACGAGTTCACGCTGGAGAGCGCGCCCGGACGGGGCACGTCGGTGCGGGTGACGTCGTGGGCGGGGCTGCCGCCGCGACCGCGTGAGGAGGCGTGATGCCGCGCGTGTGGGACGTCCCGGTACGGGACTCGACGCGGGTGCGGGACGCGCGGGTGGCCGCCGAGCAGGCCGCGGGGCTGGCCGGTCTCGACGAGCGGCGCACCGCCTCGGCCGCCCTGGTGGCGACCGAGCTGGCGACCAACCTCCTCAAGCACGCGGAGGGCGGCCAGGTCCTCATCGACGTGGTGCCGCCGCCGGTCCTGCCGGCCGGGCGGGACGCGTCGCGGGTGGTGCAGATCGCGGCGATCGACCACGGCCCGGGCATCGCCGACGTGGCGGCCGCGCGGCGCGACGGGTTCTCCACGGCCGGGTCGCTGGGCGCCGGGCTCGGTACGTGCCTGCGCATCGCCGACGACTTCGACCTGCACAGCGCGCCCGGCCGGGGCACGGTGGCGCTGGCCCGGGTCGGCGCCGCCACCGCCACCGCGGGACGCACCCGGCCCGCGCCGCCGGCCGGGCCGCGGGCGGGCGGTGTGAACGTGCCGTTCGAGGCGGCGGACTACTCGGGCGACGCCTGGGCCTGGGTGCGGTCGGAGGACCGGCTGACGCTGATGCTCGCCGACGGGCTCGGGCACGGTCCGGAGGCCGCCCGCGCCTCGACGGCGGCGGTGACGGCGCTGCGGGAGGCGGCCGCGCTGCCGCCGGGCGAGGTGCTGCGGCGGCTCGACTCGGCGCTGTCCGGCACCCGCGGGGCCGCCGTGGCGGTGGCCCAGGTCGACACCCGTACCGAACGGCTGCGGTTCGCCGGCGTGGGGAACGTGGGGGCGCGGCTGTGCCAGGGCGGCACCTGGCGTCACCTGACGTCCCGGCCCGGCATCGTCGGGGTCCACCGGCACGCGACCGTGCGCGAGGAGGAGACCGGCTGGGGCCACGACCGACTGCTGATCATGCACACCGACGGCCTGCCCAGCCGCTGGACGCCGCCGTCGGACCCGCGGCTGTGGGAGACGGACCCGGCGGTGACGGCCGCCGTGACGGTCCGGGACGCCAGCAGTTGCGCCCGGCCCGTGCGGGACGACACCGCCGTGGCCGTGCTGACCCCGGGGCCGGTCGCCGCATGACGCGCGCCTGGGAGATCTCCTCGGCCGGTGAAGCGGCCGAGGCGCGTGTCGCGACCGCCCGGCTCGCCGCCGCGTACGGCGTGCCCGCCCTGGAGCGCACCCGGCTGACGGCGTCGCTGAGCACCCACCTGCGGCAGTGCCTCACCAAGGGCGGCACCTGGCGGCTCACGGTGGAGGCGCCGCCCGGCGGGGACGGCCTGCTGCACGTCGTGGTGACGCCGCCGCGGGAGGCGTCCGCCGCCGGGGAGACGCCGTGGAGCACGGCCGTCGCCTGCCCCGGTACGGCCGAGGCCCCGGCCGGGGAGCCGTCGGCGCCGGCCGCCGAGGACGGCGGCTTCGCCGAGGCGCTGCTCGGCGCGGACGAGGACACCGCGCTGGTGCTGGACAAGCTCTCCGAGCAGGAGGAGCTGGTCGCCTTCCACCGGGAGGAACTGCACCAGACCAACCAGGGCGTGCTGGCGCTGCACGCGGAGCTGGACGCGGCCGGGCGTGCCCAGCGGGAGGCGTTCGCGGCGGAGCGCCGGGCACGCCGGGAGGCGGAGGCCGCCCGGCGCAGGCTGACGTTCCTCGCGGACGCCAGCGCCGTGCTGACGTCGTCGCTGAACCACGACGAGATCGTGCGGCTGCTGCCCGACCTGCTGGTGCCCGAGTACGCCCGGAGTGTCGACGTCTGGCTGTTCGACCACGACAGCGGCTCCGAGCGGCAGGGCCCGGTGTCGCACCCGGCGGCGGCCGTACGGGCGGCGCGCACCGGACGCCCGCAGTACGCCGCCGACCACCCCGGCGGCCTGCCCGGCGTGGACGACCAGCCGCCGTCGGTCCTGGAGCCGCGCCGGCCGCTGCTGTGCATTCCGCTGGTGACCCGGCAGGCGCCGCTGGGCGTGCTGACCCTGTCGCCGCCCGGCGCCCGCTGGGACCCGGACGACGCCGTGATGCTGATCGAGCTGACCCGCCGGGCGAGCATCGCGATCGACAACGCCCGGCGCTTCGAGCACAACCGCGACATCGCCGAGACGCTCCAGCGCGCCCTGCTCACGGACCTGCCGGAGACGCCCGGCCTCGGCCTCGCGGCGCGCTACCTGCCGGCGACGCGCGGGCTGAACATCGGCGGCGACTGGTACGACGCCTTCCGCCAGCGCGACGGGAGCCTCATCACCATCGTCGGCGACGTCACCGGGCACGGGCTGCGCGCCGCCGTCATGATGAGCCAGCTGCGCACCGCGCTGCGCGCCTACGCCGTGGACGGCGGCAGCCCGGGGCGGCTGCTGACGCGGCTGCACCAGTTCCTGCACCACCTCCAGCCCGATCTGTACGCCACGGCCGTCATCGCCCGGTTCCACCCCGACGACCCGACCCTGACGTGGGCCGCCGCCGGCCATCCCCCGCCGGTGCTGCGCACCCCGGACGGGCGGGTGCGCACGCTGGACGCCCGGCCCGGCGCCATGCTCGGCATCCCGCTGCACCAGGAGATCCCCGACCACACGGTGCGGCTGTCGCCCGGCTCGACGCTCGCGCTCTACACGGACGGTCTCGTGGAGCGGCGCGCGCACGGCATCGACCCGGGCATCGAGCGCCTCGCCGCCGCGCTCGGCGGATTCGGCACGGAGGAACTCGACGCGGACCTGTACGGCTCGGCCGACCGCATCCTGCGGCCGCTGCTGAGCGACTCCGAGCGGGACGACGACGTGTGTCTGCTGCTGTGCCACTTCCGCGGCGCGATGACGGGCTGACCGGCACGGCGGCCGCGCGCCCGTGCCGTAGGGCGCGCACCCGGTCGTTCACGCGCGACGGGTGCGTTCCGGCCGTGCGAGGAGCATGGTGGTGACCTGCGCTTTCGTCAGCCTGCCCCGCCCGGCTGGCGGAACCGGCGCGGACACGGTGGGATCGATGAGGTGCGAAGCAGCGATCCAGGGGCATGCGAATGGCGTTCGTGACAGACCGCCTGGAGCCGCAGAAAGGGATGGACACCGTGACACGACCCAGGATCCTGGTGGTCGGCGCAGGCTTCGCCGGCGTGGAGTGCGTCCGCCGCCTCGAGCGCAGGCTCGCCCCCGACGAGGCCGACGTCACCCTGGTGACGCCGTTCGCCTACCAGCTCTACCTGCCCCTGCTGCCCCAGGTCGCCTCCGGCGTGCTGACTCCCCAGTCGATCGCCGTGTCCCTGCGCCGCAGCAAGAAGTACCGCACGCGGATCATCCCGGGCGGCGCCATCGGCGTCGACCTCCGGTCGAAGGTCTGCGTCGTGCGGACCATCACCGACCGGATCGTCAACGAGCCGTACGACTACATCGTGCTGGCCCCCGGCAGCGTCACCCGCACCTTCGACATCCCGGGCCTGACGGACAACGCGTTCGGCATGAAGACGCTCGCCGAGGCCGCCTACGTCCGCGACCACGTCATCTCCCAGCTCGACCTCGCCGACGCCAGCCAGGACCCGGCCGAGCGGGCCTCCCGGCTGCAGTTCGTGGTCGTCGGCGGCGGTTACGCCGGCACCGAGACCGCGGCCTGCCTCCAGCGCCTGACGCACGCCGCCGTCCGGCGCTACCCGCGACTGGACCCGCACCTGATCAGGTGGCACCTCATCGACATCGCGCCGAAGCTCATGCCGGAGCTCGGCGAGAAGCTCGGGCGCAGCGCGCAGGAGATCCTGCGCCGGCGCGGCATCGAGATCTCCCTCGGCGTCTCCATCGAGAAGGCGGGACCGGAGGAGGTCACCTTCACCGACGGCCGGGTCATCCCCACGCGCACCCTGATCTGGACCGCCGGTGTCGTCGCCAGCCCGCTCATCGCGACGCTCGGCGCGGAGACGGTGCGCGGGCGGCTCGCCGTCAACGCCGAGCTCAACCTGCCCGGGCACGACGGGGTGTTCGCGCTCGGCGACGCGGCGGCGGTGCCCGACCTGGCCAAGGGGGAGGACGCGGTCTGCCCGCCCACCGCGCAGCACGCCCAGCGGCAGGGCAAGCACGTCGCGGACAACGTCATCGCGACCCTGCGCAACCAGCCGCTGCAGCCGTACGTCCACAAGGACCTCGGTCTGGTCGTGGACCTCGGCGGCCGGGACGCGGTGTCCAAGCCGCTCGGGATCGAACTGCGCGGCACGCCCGCCCAGGCCGTGGCGCGCGGCTACCACTGGTCGGCGCTGCGCACCAACGTGGCGAAGACGCGCGTGATGACCAACTGGCTGCTCAACGCGGTCGCCGGCGACGACTTCGTGCGCACCGGGTTCCAGGCCCGCAAGCCCGCCAAGCTGAAGGACTTCGAGTACACCGACTCGTATCTGACGCCGGAAGAGGTGCGGGCGCAGGTCGAGGGGGCGGGCGGCCCGGACGGCCCGAAGTGAGCCGCCGGGCGCGGCCCGTGGACGGGGTGCCCCGCCGGCCTGCGACGATCGGTACGGGCCCGGTACACGGTCCGGGCCCGGCATGACGCGGGAGTGAGTGCGGCCAGGTGAGGACAGCGGGACGGTCGGCGCGGGCGCGGCTGCGGGATCGCTTCGCGGCGTCCGACCCCGGCCTGCTGCGGCTGACGGCCGCGCTGCGCACCGTGGGCGCCATCGTGCTCACGCTGGCGGTGCTCGCGCCCCTGCGGACCGGCGTGACCCATCTGGTGGCCGGCGCCATGGCGGCGATGGTCGCCACCTTCTCCATCCGGGAGAAGCAGCGCGGCGCCCAGGCCGTGACGCTGGCGCTCGGTCTGCCCGTCGCCCTGGCCTCGGTGTCGCTGGGCGCGCTGCTGCACCCTCATGTCCTCGCCGGTGACACCTTCTTCGTCGCGCTGATCTTCGCGGCCGTCTACGGCCGCAGGTTCGGCGACCGGGGCACGGCGCTCGGTCTCGTCGCTTTCCAGGTCTACTTCCTCTCGCTGTTCGTCGGTGCCGAGGCGGGCGAGCTGCCGCGGCTGTACGGCGTCATCTGCGTGGCGTTCGTGTGCAGTGGCGTGGTGCGTTTCGGGATCGTGCCGCAGACCCCGGCGGGCATCCTGGAGCGGCTGCGGCAGGCGTTCCGGGCCCGCCTCGCCCAGTTGGTGTCCGCGCAGTCGGACCTCCTCGACGCCGGTCCCGGCGACATCGACAAGGCGCTCGAGGCCGTACGCGACGGCACGGCGCGGCTGCACGAGTCGGCCCTGATGATCCAGTCGCGGCTGGAGGAGGGCACGCCGGACGAGTCGGCGGCGCGGCTGGTGCAGCGCCGCGTCGCGGACGCCGAGATCGCGGCCGAGCGGCTGGGCCTGCAGTTGCTGACCGCGCGCAGCGCCGAGCGGACGGACACGCTCACCCTGCACCTGCCGGGCGCGCCCGTGCCCGAGGCGGGGCGGCTGCCGGTGCGGGACGAGGCGATCGACACCGTACGGCGGGATCTGGCGGCGCTGCGGCTGCTCGTGCTGCGGCCGCCCGCCGAGCACGCGGGGACGGCGCTCGCGCACGTCCGCAACCGGCTGCTCGGCTATCGCGACGAGGAGAACCTGCCGGCGGCGTCGCCCGCCGTGCAGGACGTCTTCCGGGGCATCGGCGAGGCGGCCCGCGCGGTGCTGGGACTGCGGCTGGCGTTCGAGGGGCCGCAGGACGAGTCGGACGACTCCCCCGCGACCGCCCGCTCCCGCGAGGAGCTGGACGCGGAGGACGCCGCGATCGACGCCGGGGAGGAGGCCGACGAGGAGGAGCCCGGCGGTCTCGACCGGCCCACGACGCGCGCGGCGGCGCAGGTCGCGGTGGGGTCGGCGCTGGCGATCGCGGGCGGCGAGCTGATGTCCAGCAATCGCTGGTACTGGGCGGTGCTGACCTGCTGGATCGTGTTCCTGAACACGACGTCGACCGGCGAGATCGTGGTGAAGGGCTACCGGCGGCTGCTGGGCACGGTGTTCGGCGTGGTGGCGGGCATCGCGCTGGCGGGCCTGGTCGGGCCGCACACGTGGGTGGCGTTCGCGCTCGTGCTGCTGTTCGTCTTCGCGATGTTCTACACGGCGCCGCTGTCCTACACGCTGATGTCGTTCTTCGTGACGGCGATGCTGGGGCTGCTCTACACGCTGCTGCACACCTACAGCCTGTCCGTGCTGCTGCTGCGGGTGGCGGAGACGGCCCTCGGCGCGGCCTGCGGGGTGTTCGCGGCGGCGTTCGTGCTGCCGGTGCGGACCGACCGGCGGACGAACGAGTTGCTTCGGACCGTGCTGGAGCGGCTCGCCGACGTCACGGAGGAGGCCGTCGACCAGCTCAGCGGCGGGCCCGCGGCCGATCTGCTCGACAAGGCGCGCGATCTGGACCAGGCGCTGTCCGACCTCAGGTCCGCGACGCAGCCGCTCACGCATCCGATCACGCCGCTGCGGGCCCGGCGGGACACCGCCCGGTACGTCGTGGCGATGCTGGAGACCTGCGCGTACCACGCGCGTTCCCTGGCGGCGACGGCCGAGCTGCTGCCCACGCATCCGTCCATCGCGGCGGATCCCCGGCTGCGCGGGGCGGTGCGGCGCACCGTGCGCAACATCGGGGCGATCGCCGCGCGGGTGGCCGACGAGCACGCCGACGCGGAGGTCGAGACGGGGCCGAGCATCGCGTCCCTGCTGGAGCCCGGCCGGGCCGGCGCGGAGCGGTACGGGCGGGTCACCGGCCGCGTGCTGCGGCATCTGGAGCGCCTGGACGAGGCGGTCGCGGGGCTGGCCCGGCCGCTCGGGGTGCCCGTCGCGCGGCCGAATCGGTGACCCGGGCCGGGCGGCCGTCGACCGGCGGACGGCCCGGTCAGAAGTCGGTGGGCAGGCCGCTGGCCTCGGCGATGCCGCGCAGTTCCTCGTCCTGACGGTGGCGTTCGCGGATGTGCTCGGCGATCTCACCCAGCCGCTCCGGATCGGAGGCGGTGTCCGCGTCGGTGACGACCCGGACCGGGCCCGTGTCGTCGACGGTGATCTCGACGACCTCGTTGTCCAGGCGTCCGGTGACGGCGGTGGCGATGACCAGCGCCGCCTCGTCCCGCACCTCCTGCGGCAGGTCCCGGGCGTCGTCGCCGTCCAGCGAGAAGTCGAGGGTGGACAGCTCCTGCCGGTCGATGGCCCGCAGCACGGGTTCGACGACTCTGAGGAGCAGCTGGTAGTCCTCGGTGGCCATCCTGACGCGCAGGAGATCGAGATACATCTGCACGGGCCGGCCGTCCTCCGGGGGGATCTCGGATTCGCTCATGCCCCACGGGTTCCCCGCCGCGCGCCGCTCAGACGCGGTGGGTCTCAGACTCTGCGCCAACGGGCCATCGCGAAGGAGAACAACCCGAACAGCACGAGACCGGCGGCCACGCAGGCCAGCAGCCAGGGCCCGAGCGGCGTGCCGGAGAACGAGCGCAGTGTGTCGTCGAGTCCCTTCGCGCGGTCGGGCTCGTAGGCGACGGCGGCCCGTACGGCGAAGCCGCCCGCCACGGCGAACACCAGGCCCCGGGTCGCGCCGCCCGCCACGCCCGTGACGTCGACGAGGCGACGGGCCCGCGCGGACATGCCGTGGTGGGGCAGTTTGTCGTGGTAGTCGCGCCGGGCCGCCGTCACGCCCATCCACACGCCGGCGACGACGACCGCGATCCCGGCGGCGCCCATCAGCCACTGCCCGGCGGGCAGCTCCAGGATCCTGGCCGTGGCGTCGCGGGACTGCCGGTCCCCCGAGCCGGCGCCCGAGCCTGCGCCGCTGCCGGACGCGTCGGCGCCGCCGGCCGCGAACGACAGCACGGAGTAGGCGACGAACCCGTAGAAGGCGAACCGCGCGAGGGCGAGGAGGCGTTTGCGGGGCTTGCGGCCGTCGCGGCCGGCCTCGCCGAACACCGCCTCGGACAGCCGCCACACGGCCATGCCGACGAGTCCGGCGCCCAGCGCCCACAGCAGTACGGCACCGAACGGCTGGTCGGCCACGGCGGCGAGCGCGCCGCCGCGGTCCGCCTGGCGTCCCGTGCCGCCGAACGCCACCTGGAGGGCGAGCACGCCCACCAGCAGGTAGATCACGCCGCGTGCGGCGAGTCCCGCCCGCCCGGCGCCCTCCGCGACCGAGCCCGTGGCCCGGTTTCCCCGGCCGAAGAGGCCGCCGCCCGTCATCACGCCTGTCTTCATCCGCGCCTCCGGGGATGCGGATGCCCCGGAGCGGGGGCGTCACACCCCGGCAGCCGTCAGCCGGTCGGCCGGCCGCTTCGGGCCCCGGGCGGGGGGCGCCGGTCAGGGCGTCGTCGTCCGGTCGGCGCCCAGCACCTCGTCGCGCACGCGGGCGCAGCTGCGGCTGATGAGACGGGAGACGTGCATCTGGGAGATGCCGAGCCGGTCGGCGATGCGGCTCTGCGTCATGTCCTCGAAGAACCTCATGTAGAGGATGGCCCGCTCGCGTTCGGGCAGCCGGCGCAGGCCCTCCTTGGCGGACTCGCGGTCGACGACGACGTCGTACGACATGTCCGCCTCGCCGAGGGTGTCGGAGAGGCTGTAGCCGTCGTCGCCGGCCGACAGTTCGGCGTCCAGCGACAGGGTGCTGAAGCTCTCGAGGGCCTCGAGTCCGGCGCCGACCTCCTCCTCGGTCAGGCCGGTGTGCGCGGCGAGGTCGGCCACGGAGGGTTCGGGGCTGCCGGGGTTCTGGGTGAGTTCCCGGCGGGCGACGCGCACCTTGTTGCGCAGTTCCTGGACGCGGCGGGGCACCCGCAGGGCCCACATGCGGTCCCGGAAGTGCCGCTTGATCTCACCGGTGATGGTGGGGACCGCGTAGCTCTCGAAGGCGCCGCGCGAGGGGTCGAAGCGGTCGACGGCCTTCACCAGACCGAGGGCGGCGACCTGCCGCAGGTCCTCTATGGACTCGCCGCGGTCGCGGAACCGGCCGGCGATGCGGTGGGCCATGGGCAGCCAGGCGGTGACGAGCTCGTCGCGGATCGCCTCCCGCTCGGGCCCGTCGCCCGTGGTGGCCAGCCTGGCGAAGAGTTCCGCCGTGTCGGGTGCATCGTCGTGGCGCCGCCTGGCGGCCGGCGGGGACGGCTCGGCGGGCGGGGTGGCCGGCGGTGTCGCGCTGGTCGTGGTCGCGGTGGTGTCCGTGCCGGGACGGCTGGTCGGCGTATCCATCAGCATGCGGGATCGCTCCTGAACGGTCGTTTCAGGGACTACCGCGGGAGGGTCGCCGTCCGGATCTCTGGGAAGGCCCGGAGCTCTGCCGCTCCCGCTGGCGCGCCTCCGGTCCGAAGCACGAGTCTGCATTTGCCCTGCCACAAGGATGACAAACACCTCATAGCGAAAAAACTGTTAGAAAAGCGGCACAACGGCGGTGATGCGCTTGCCACCCGTGGGCAGGCAGGAGACATGGACGTCGCAGGCCAGCCTGCACACGATGGGCCATCCGTGGCCGCCGGGGCGGCGACGCCCCTGCCGGTCGGCCGGCGGCACCACCACGGGCGGTTCGGCGCTGCGGTCGCTGACCGAGACGCGGACGTCCTCGCCGACGACGTCGACGCGGAAGTCGGTGACGCCGCCGCCGTGCAGCAACGCGTTGGTGGTCAGTTCCGAGGCGACGAGGACGGCGTCCGACAGGGCGTCGGCGTCGCACGGGCGATGGACGGCCCGGCAGCGTTCGGCGACCGCGCGTTCCACGGCCCTGCGTGCCTCGGCGGGTTTGCACGGCCCCGGCCGTTCGGTCGTTCGGACGCCCGGCGGTTCGACGACAGGTTCGGTGGTGCGCTCCTTGCACATCGCTGAGCTCCCTGGTCAGTGGTGAGAAGCCGGAGCGGGCGGGACCCGCGCGCTTTCGGGGCCCGGGCCGGGCCGCCTCGTCGGCTCGCCTCGGCCTGCGGTCCGTGCGGGTTTCTCGCGGGCCTCTCCTTCCGGCTGACCTCTGCGGGGACGGTCAAACATCCGCCTCGTCCGGCCGGGTGGCGGTCGGACGGCCGCTTCGGGGTACCTGGACGGCATGACCGATGTGGTGGACTCGGACGAACTGCTGCGGCGCATCCGGCGCGCGAGGGCGTGCGCGGCGGCGGAGCGGCGGACCTGGCGGACCAGGCGCGACGAACTCGGGCGGACCGACCCGGCCGGGGCCGGCGACGCGGCCGTGCGGGAGCTGGCCTACGAGGCCGTGCTGCGGGTGCTGGACGAGATCCTGACCCCGGGCCGGCATCCGGAACCGGGCTGACGCGAGGCGGTGCGGTCCGCCCGGCGATTGGCGCCGTCCGGGTCGGGAACCCGGTGCGGCATGACTGCGGACCACACCCGGGCACCGGTACTGGAAGCGCTGGCCGACTATCACCGTCAGGGGCGGCTCGGCTTCACGCCGCCGGGGCACAAGCAGGCCCGCGGCGCCGATCCGGCGGTGCGGGAGGTGCTGGGCGACGCGGTGTTCCTCGGAGACGTGCTGGCGTCCGGCGGTCTCGACGACCGGCTGGTCCGGGGCCAGGTCCTGGAACGGGCGCAGGAGCTGATGGCGGACGCGGTGCACGCCGAGCACACGTTCTTCAGCACGTGCGGCAGTTCCCTGTCCGTGAAGGCGGCGATGCTGGCGGTCGCGGGCCCGCACGAGAAGCTGCTGATCGGCCGGGACGCCCACAAGTCGGTCGTCTCGGGCCTCATCCTGTCCGGCATCGAGCCCGTCTGGGTGGAGCCCCGCTGGGACGCCGAGCGGCACCTCGCGCACCCGCCGTCCGCGGACGACTTCGCCGCCGCGTTCGACGCCCACCCCGACGCCAAGGGCGCGCTGGTCACCAGTCCCACGCCGTACGGCACGAGCGCGGACCTGGGGGCCATCGCCGAGGTGTGCCACCGACGGCCCGTGCCGCTGATCGTGGACGAGGCGTGGGGCGCGCATCTGCCCTTCCACCCGGACCTGCCGTCGTGGGCGATGGACGCGGGCGCCGACATCTGCGTCACCAGCATCCACAAGATGGGCAGCGGCCTGGAGCAGGGCTCGGTCTTCCACCTGCGGGGCGACCTCGTGCCGCCGAAGCTGCTGGGGATGCGCGCGGACCTGCTCGGCACGACCAGCCCGTCGGTGCCGATTCTCGCCGGGATGGACGGCTGGCGGCGTCAGATGGCCCTGCGGGGCGAGGAGTTGATGGGCGCCGCGCTGGACCTCGCGGCCGACGTCCGCGCGGCCGTGGAGGGGATCGACGGCATGCACGTCAACGACCGCGCCGACTTCTGCGGCCCCGGCCTCGCCGACGACTTCGATCCGCTGCCCGTCGTCGTCGACCTGGCCGGGCTCGACGTCACGGGGTTCCGCGCGGCGGACTGGCTGCGCGAGCACCGGCAGTTGGACGCGCACCTGGTCGACCACCGCCGTATCGGCATGCAGATCACGCACGCCGACGACCGGGAGACGACCGCGGAACTGCTCGCGGCGCTCAAGGACCTGGCACGGGCCGCGCCGGAGTTGCGCCCGGCGCCGCGGGTCGACGTGCCGTCACCGGACGAGCTGCGCATGGCCCAGGTGACACTGCCCCGGGACGCGTTCTTCGGGCCGACCGAGGACGTGCCCGTGGACCGGGCGGCGGGCCGGGTCGCCGCCGAGATGGTGACGCCGTATCCGCCCGGGATCCCGGGGGTGCTGCCGGGCGAGAGGCTGACCGAGCCCGTACTGCGGTATCTGCGCACCGGATTGGCGGCCGGCATGCATCTGCCCGACCCGAGCGATCCCGGCCTGGAGACCATCCGCGTGGTGGCCGACGGGGGCGAGTGAGGGCCCCGGCTGCCCGTCCGGAGTGAAACGGGTCACGTGGCCGGATTCTGAGTACCCGCCACGGCAGCCAATGGTTTACCGTTCACACATACGTGGCGACGGGGTCGACCGGGATCCGTCCTCCGTACGTCACCGCTTACGGCCCTGGCTGGTTTCCCCCGTCCAGCCAGGGCACTTTCATGTCCGGCCGCGCCCCGCCGCCGCGCGCCCGCGGAAAAGTGCCGTCCGCCGAGGTGCCCCCGGCGTCCGCAGCGGCTGAAATGGGCGTAGGGACATCCCGCGTAGGGACATCACCCGGACCGAACCGCCGGCGAGGAGCCCCGCCTCATGACCAAAGCGATCAAACTGCTCACCGCCCTTCCGTCGCCGCAGCGGCAGCGGCTGACGGCGCTCGCCCGGGAGGTGTCCTTCCCGGAGGACACCAGGATCTTCGAGGCGGGCGGCCGGGCCGACCGCTTCTGGGTGATCCGCTCGGGCGCCGTCAGCCTCGACCAGCGCGTGAACTCCCTGCACCGGGTGACCGTCGCCAGCCTGGGCGCGGGCGACCTGCTCGGCTGGTCCTGGCTGTTCCCCCCGTACGAGTGGGACTTCGGCGCGGAGGCGTTCAGCCCGGTGCGCGCCTACGAGTTCGACGCGGCGACGGTGCTCGCCGCCTGCGAGGAGGATCCGCGGCTCGGACTGACGCTGGTGCGGGGCGTGGCGGAGATCCTCGCGCACCGCCTGGAGATGACGCGGGGCAAGCTCATGGAGCACTACTCGATGCACCGGCGCGGGGTGCTCTGAGCCGCCCGTTCCCGAGCGCCGCGGCTTCAGACGCGGTAGCGCCGCAGGGCCGGAGCCGCGGCGGCCAGGGCCAGCATCACCACGACGACGAGCACGCCGCCGCCCACCACGGCCGGGCGCGGTCCGACGGCCGAGCCGGCGGCGCCGTGCAGGACGTCCGCCAGGCGCGGGCCGCCCGCGACGACGACCGTGAAGACGCCCTGCATCCGGCCGCGCATCTCGTCGGTCGCGGCGGACAGCAGGATCGCCCCGCGGAAGACCATCGCCACCATGTCGGCGATCCCCGCGACGGCGAGGAACGCCACCGCGAGCCACAGACTGCCGCTGAGTCCGGATCCGGCGACGGCCGCGCCCCAGACGACGACGGCGCCGATCACCATCCAGCCGTGCCGGCGTACCCGCGAATACGTGCCGGAGAACAGTCCGCCGACCACGGCGCCGATGGGGATCGCCGCGAACAGCAGGCCCAGCGCGAGGCCCTCGCCGTAGGGGGCGTACGTCCGGGCGGCGAGTTCGGGGAACAGGGCGCGGGGCATGCCGAACACCATCGCGACGACGTCGGCGAGGAAGGACAGCAGCAGCACCTTGTGACCGGCTATGTAGCGGAACCCGGCGACGACCTCCTTGAGGCCCGCCCGGCGTTTCCCGCCGGTCGTGAGGGGCGGCAGGGCGGGCAGCCGGTACACCGCCCACAGCGTCACGCACAGCGCGACCGCGTCGATGAGGTACAGCTCGGGCAGGCCGACGACGGGGATGAGGGCGCCGGCGAGGAGCGGGCCGACGATCTGGCCGGTCTGCATCACGGTCGAGCCGAGGGCGGCAGCGGCGGGCAGCTGCTCCTCGGGGACGAGACGGGCCACGGAGGCGCTGCGGGCCGGGGCGTTCAGTCCCCAGAACGCCTGCTGGAGCGCCAGCAGGACCATCAGCACCGCCACCGACGCCATGCCGGTGACGGCCTGGAGCCAGAACAGCAGTGAGGTGACGGCGATGCCGGTGTTGGTGACGAGCAGCAGCGTGCGGCGGTCCATGGTGTCGGCGACGGCCCCGCCCCACAGCGCGAACACCACGAGCGGCAGCAGCCCGGCGAGGCTCGCGGCGCCGACCCACGCCGAGGAGCCGGTGATGTCGTAGATCTGCTTGGGGACGGCGACGGCGGTGAGCTGGCTGCCGACGGCGGTGACGGCGGTCGAGGACCACAGCCTGCGGTAGGCGGGGATGCGCAGCGGACGGGTGTCCATGGCCCAGCGGCGCCATCCACGGCGGGGTTCCCGCGCCGCCCGCCCGGTCTCCGGCTCCGTTTCCGGCTGCGGTGCGGGGCTGCTCTCGCTGGTGTCCACGGGCGTCCTGGTTGCTCGCTACATCTTTCCGGTCGGGATCACTATGGCACCCCGCCGGGGCCGTTCCGCACGGCGTGTCAGCTTCCGGCGATCAGGCTCGCGCCGAGGGCGATCATCGTGACGGCGACCAGTCCGTCCAGGAAGCGCCAGGCGGCGGGGCGGGCCAGGAAGCGGCTCAGCAGCCGGGCGCCGAAGCCCAGCGCGGCGAACCAGCAGAGGCTGGCCAGCACGGCGCCGAGGCCGAAGGTCCAGCGCAGCGGCCCCCGGTCGGCGGCGACGGAGCCGAGCAGGAACACGGTGTCGAGGTAGACGTGCGGGTTGAGCCAGGTCATCGCGAGACAGGTGAGCACCGCCCGCCGGCGTGAGCCGACCGCCTCGCCCTCCGCCTTCAGTCCTTCCGCGGGCCGGAACACCCGGCGGGCCGCCAGCGCGCCGTAGCAGAGCAGGAAGGCGCCGCCGATCCAGCCGACCAGCGTCAGCGCGTCGGGCCAGGCCACGACGACCGCGCCGACCCCGGCGACTCCGAGGGCGATCAGGACGGCGTCGGACAGGGCGCAAATCGCGACGACGGCGAGGACGGCGTCGCGGCGGACGCCCTGGCGCAGCACGAAGGCGTTCTGGGCGCCGATGGCGACGATGAGGGACAGGCCGGTGCCGAAGCCCGCGGCGGCGGTGGTGAGGGCGGTGCTCATGGCGTCGACGCTACGGAAAGGATCACTGGCCGTACAGCTAAAGATTCTTACGTATCATTAGCCCCCGTGATGAGCGAACTGCCGCTGGACCAGGTGCGGACCCTGCTCGCGGTCGTCGACGAGGGCACCTTCGACGCGGCGGCCGCCGCGCTGCACGTGACGCCGTCGGCGGTGAGCCAGCGAGTGAAGGCGCTGGAGCAGCGCACCGGCCGGGTGCTGCTGATGCGGACCAAGCCGGTGCGGCCGACGGAGTCCGGCGCGGCGGTGGTGCGGCTGGCCAGACAGCTGGCCCACCTCGAACGGGACACGTACGCCGAGCTGGGGCTGAGCGGCGCCGGGGAGCCGACGCGGGTGCCGGTGGCGGTGAACGCAGACTCGCTGGCGTCGTGGTTCCTGGACGCGCTCACCGCGGTCCCGGACGAGCCGGCGCTCGCCTTCGAGCTGCACCGCGAGGACGAGGGGCACACCGCGACGCTGCTGCGGGAGGGGCTCGTGATGGCCGCGGTGACGTCGTCACCGGACCCGGTGCCCGGGTGTTCGGTGCGGGCGCTCGGCCGGATGCGGTACCTGCCGGTGGCGAACCCGGACTTCGCCGCGCGGTGGCTGCGGGACGCGCCGCTGGTGGAGGCGCTCGCCGCCGCGCCGGTGATCGTCTTCGACCGGCGGGACGACTTCCAGGACGGCTTCGCCCGCCGGCTCGGCGGGTCCGGTGCCGCCCTCCACAGGCGGCACTACGTGCCCACGTCGGAGGGGTTCGCGGAGGCCGTCGCCGCGGGCCTCGGCTGGGGCATGGTGCCGGAGTCGCAGGCGGAGCCGCTGCTGCGGGCGGGCCGGCTGGTCGAGTTCACGCCGGACGCGTGGGTCGACGCACCCCTGTACTGGCAGCAGTGGAAGCTGGACTCCCCCACCCTGGCGGCGGTAGCGGAGGCGGTGGCCTCAACGGCCGCCGGTGCCCTGCGTCCGCCGCTCTGATTCCGCGGCCCGCAGCATGCCCGCCGCGCTGTCCAGCAGCATCTCCAGCGCCGTCGGATAGGCGCTCGTGACCATGCGGGTCGCGAGCAGCGGCGCGGCCTCGGCGATCCGGGGGTGGGTCGCGGCGGGCAGCCTGGCGTACGTCGACCGCCACATGTCCTCGTCGGCGCGCAGCGCGTCCGGCGGCAGGGCGAGCGACGCGGCGTCGAGGGCGGCGAACGCCAGGGTCTGGTCGATGAAGGCCTGGTAGACGCGCACGGTGTCGGGCAGCGGGAACCCGGCCGTGCGCAGCACGTCGAGGACGGCCTCGTCGGCGGCCAGTTCGTTCGCGCGGCCGGTGACGCGGCTCGCCGTGAGCAGCGCGGCCTGGGGGTGGGCGACGTACGCGGCGTGGATGCGCAGCCCCATGGTCCGCAGGTCCGACCGCCACTCGCCCGTGCGCTCCCAGCCGCGCAGGGCCTGCCCGATGAGGGCGTCGCCGATGGCGAGGGTGAGGTCGTCCATGCCGCGGAAGTACCGGTAGAGGGTGCTCGGGTCGCAGTCGAGGGCGAGGCCGAGCCGGCGGGCGGTCAGGCCTCCGCTGCCGTGTTCGCGCAGCATCCGCAGCGCGGTCTCCACGATGAGCGCCTCGGACAGCACCGTGCCGCTCCTCGTGGGCCGGCGCCGCCGCCGCTTCTCCTCGGGCACCACGCGCTTCGCCATGACGGTCTCCCCCCGCCGGTGAGCTTATGCCAACGCCATTGACCTTAAGGGAGGGCCCGGCGAACCATCTCCGGCAGGGGCCCCACCTCACCTTTTTCGTTCTCGTTCCTCGACCAGAGGGAGCCTTGTCATGCGTGTACTGCTCGTGGGAGCCGGTGGTGTGGGCACCGCCGTCACCCGGATCGCGGCCCGCCGTCCGTTCTTCGACCTGATGGTGGTGGCCGACTACGACCCGGTGCGGGCCGAGGCCGCGGTGTCGGCGCTCGGCGACGAGGCGGCCCGGTTCCGCGCCGAGCGGGTGGACGCCGGTGACGAGGCGGCGGTGGCGGAGCTGTTGCGCCGGCACTCCTGCGACGTGCTGTTCAACGCCACCGACCCGCGCTTCGTGATGCCCCTGTTCCGGGCGGCGCGGGCGGCGGGCGCCACGTATCTCGACATGGCGATGTCGCTGTCCCGGCCGCATCCGGAACACCCGTACCGGGAGTGCGGGGTGAAGCTCGGCGACGAGCAGTTCGCCCAGTCCGCCGACTGGGAGGCCGCGGGTCTGCTCGCGCTCGTCGGCATGGGCGTGGAGCCGGGCCTGTCGGACGTCTTCGCCCGGCACGCGGCGGACGAACTCTTCGACGACATCGAGGAGATCGGCGTCCGCGACGGCGCGAACCTCACCGTCGACGGCTACGACTTCGCGCCGTCCTTCAACATCTGGACCACCATCGAGGAGTGCCTCAATCCGCCGGTCGTCTACGAGGCGGACCGCGGCTGGTTCACGACGGAGCCGTTCAGCGAGCCCGAGGTGTTCGACTTCCCGGAGGGCATCGGCCCGGTGGAGTGCGTGAACGTGGAGCACGAGGAGGTGCTGCTCGTGCCGCGCTGGGTCGGCGCGCGCCGCGTCACCTTCAAGTACGGCCTGGGCGAGGAGTTCGTCGACACGCTCAGGACGCTCCACCTGCTCGGCCTCGACCGCACCGAGCCGGTGACCGTGCCGGGCCCGGACGGGCCGGTCGCGGTCTCGCCGCGCGACGTCGTCGCCGCCTGCCTGCCCGACCCGGCGACGCTGGGCGAGCGGATGCGGGGCAAGACCTGCGCGGGCACCTGGGTGCGGGGCGTGAAGGACGGCGCGCCGCGCGAGGTGTACCTGTACCACGTCGTCGACAACGAGTGGTCCATGAAGGAGTACGGCTGCCAGGCCGTGGTGTGGCAGACCGCCGTCAACCCGGTCGTCGCCCTGGAACTCCTCGCCACCGGCGCCTGGTCGGGCGCCGGGGTGCTCGGCCCGGAGGCCTTCGAGGCCCGCCCGTTCCTGGACCTGCTGACCGCCTACGGCTCCCCGTGGGGCATGCGGGAGCAGTGACCGCGCCGCCGTTCCCCGTGTCGAGGGGCCCTGCGCGTCGCGTCAACCGGCATGGCGCGTCGCATCGATCAGGATTCGAGAAGCGCGGGGCCCCCCGCCCGCTCTAACGTGGCAGCAGGCGACGACAGATGGAGAGAGCATGAGCACGTCCAAGAGGGCGGACACGAAGCCGGCGGCGCCGCACGCCGCCGACAGCCACGACATGATCCGCGTGCACGGCGCGCGCGTGAACAACCTCAAGGACCTCAGCATCGAGATCCCCAAGCGCCGGCTGACGGTGTTCACGGGCGTCTCCGGCTCCGGCAAGAGCTCGCTGGTCTTCGACACGATCGCGGCCGAGTCGCAGCGGCTGATCAACGAGACGTACAGCGCCTTCGTGCAGGGCTTCATGCCGACGCTGGCGCGGCCCGAGGTCGACGTCCTCGACGGACTGACGACCGCGATCAGCGTGGACCAGCAGCGGATGGGCGGCGACCCGCGCTCCACGGTCGGCACCGTCACCGACGCCAACGCGATGCTGCGCATCCTCTTCAGCCGGCTCGGCGAGCCGCACATCGGCCCTCCCAGCGCCTACTCCTTCAACACCGCCTCGGTCCGGGCGAGCGGCGCGATCACCGTGGAGCGCGGCGCCAAGACCAAGGCGGAGAAGGCGACGTACGAGCGCGTCGGCGGGATGTGCAACCGCTGCGAGGGCCGCGGCACGGTCTCCGACATCGACCTGACCCAGCTCTACGACGACTCCAAGTCGCTGTCGGAGGGCGCGTTCACCATCCCGGGCTGGAAGTCCGACAGCCAGTGGACGGTGCAGTTGTACGCGCAGTCGGGCTTCGTGGACCCGGACAAGCCGATCCGCCAGTACACGAAGAAGGAGATGCACGCCTTCCTCTACGGGGAGCCGACGAAGATCAAGGTCAACGGCATCAACCTCACCTACGAAGGGCTGATCCCGAAGATCCAGAAGTCGTTCCTGTCCAAGGACAAGGAGGCGATGCAGCCGCACATCCGGGCGTTCGTGGAGCGGGCGGTCACCTTCACCGTCTGTCCCGAGTGCGACGGCACCCGGCTCAGCGAGGGCGCCCGGTCCTCGAAGATCAGGAAGGTCTCCATCGCCGACGCCTGCGCGATGGAGATCCGTGACCTGGCCGAATGGGTGCGGGGCCTGGACGAGCCGTCGGTGGCACCGCTGCTGACGGCGCTCCGGCAGACCCTCGACTCGTTCGTGGAGATCGGCCTCGGCTATCTCTCGCTGGACCGGCCCGCCGGCACGCTGTCGGGCGGCGAGGCGCAGCGCGTCAAGATGATCCGGCACCTCGGCTCCTCGCTGACCGACGTGACGTACGTCTTCGACGAGCCGACCATCGGCCTGCACCCGCACGACATCCAGCGGATGAACGACCTGCTGCTGCGGCTGCGGGACAAGGGCAACACGGTGCTCGTCGTGGAGCACAAGCCGGAGACGATCGCGATCGCCGACCACGTCGTGGACCTCGGTCCCGGCGCCGGCTCGGCGGGCGGCACGGTCTGCTTCGAGGGCACGGTCGACGGGCTGCGAGCGAGCGACACCGTCACCGGCCGCCACCTCGACGACCGGGCCACGCTCCGGGAGTCGGTGCGCAAGCCGACCGGCACGCTGGAGATCCGCGGCGCGTCGGCGAACAACCTCCGGGACGTGAACGTCGACATCCCGCTCGGTGTGCTCTGCGTCGTCACCGGTGTCGCGGGCTCCGGCAAGAGCTCGCTCATCCACGGCTCGATCCCCGCACCGGAGGGCGTGGTGTCGGTGGACCAGTCGCCGATCCGCGGTTCGCGCCGCAGCAACCCGGCCACGTACACGGGGCTGCTCGACCCGATCCGCAAGGCGTTCGCCAAGGTCAACGGCGTCAAGCCGGCGCTGTTCAGCGCCAACTCCGAGGGCGCCTGCCCGACCTGCAACGGCGCCGGTGTCGTCTACGTCGACCTGGGCATGATGGCCGGCGTCGACACGCCCTGCGAGGACTGCGAGGGCAAGCGGTTCCAGGCGTCGGTACTGGAGTACCACCTGGGCGGACGGGACATCAGCGAGGTGCTGGCGATGTCGGTGACCGAGGCCGAGGAGTTCTTCGGCACCGGCGAGGCCCGCACCCCCGCCGCGCACAGGATCCTGGAGCGGATGGCGGACGTCGGGCTCGGCTACCTCACCCTCGGCCAGCCGCTGACCACGCTGTCGGGCGGTGAGCGGCAGCGGCTGAAGCTGGCCACCCACATGGGCGACAAGGGCGGCGTGTACGTCCTGGACGAGCCGACGACCGGCCTGCACCTCGCCGATGTGGAGCAGTTGCTCGGGCTGCTCGACCGGCTGGTGGACTCCGGCAAGTCGGTCGTCGTGATCGAGCACCACCAGGCGGTCATGGCGCACGCCGACTGGATCATCGACCTCGGTCCGGGTGCCGGCCACGACGGCGGCCGGATCGTCTTCGAGGGCACGCCCGCCGACCTGGTCGCGGCCCGCTCCACCCTGACCGGCGAGCACCTGGCGGCGTACGTCGGCGCCTGACCGGACCGCGCCGGCGTGCTGCTGTGACACCCCGCGTGGACACACCCCGTGCCCGTGCCCCCGTCCGCCCGCCCGGACGGGGGCCGGCGTCGCGTCAGCGTCCGCTGCGGCGCAGCGGGCCCCAGGGGTGCTCCTGCCGTTCCACCACGTCCCGCGCCTCGTCGATCACGCCGTCGTCGATCCAGCACATCGGGCGGGCGTCGACCACGAGGGGTTCGTTGTCGGGTCCGCGGCCGTTCTCCCGCCCGGCCAGCACCCACGGCCGTACGCCGGGGCCCTTCTCGTGCGGCAGGTGGGCGTAGTCGTGCAGCCGGCGGGCCACCCACACGTGCACGGACCGGTCCTCCCACCAGTCCTCGACGTCCAGCGGATTGGCCGACAGGCCGGGCATGGACACGCCGGTCAGGTCGTCCGTGCTGGACACGTCGGCGAGGTCCGCCTCGGGGCCGCGGGACCAACGGACGTACAGGCCCTGGTGCCGTTCGACCAGGCCGGTGAGTTCGGCGAGCGTGCGCACGACCGGCAGGCCGTCGGATGCGCTCATGTCGCGTCCTCCCTCGTCGCCGTCGGTCTCGGATCCGTCAGGCGGTCGGAGTACCCGTCGCGGGCCGCCGCAACCGGGCATCCGCTCCCCCGGCCGGGTGGCGCCGGGCCGCGCCGCCCGCGCGGCGGCAGTAACCTCGCGGGACCACCCTGCCGACCGCCGAGGAGGGCCCGCCCGTGAGCGTTCAGGTGCGCCGCGTCCACGAACCGCCCCTGCCCGGCGACGGCGTCCGGGTGCTGGTCGACCGGCTGTGGCCGCGCGGCCTGTCGAAGGACGCCGCCCGGGTCGACGAGTGGCCGAAGGCCATGACGCCGTCGACCGGTCTGCGCCGCTGGTACCACGCGGGCGAGGGCTCCTACGAGGAGTTCGCCGAGCGGTACGAGGCGGAGCTGGCCGAACCCGGGGCGGCCGGGCTCCTCGACCACGTGCGCGGTCTGGCCCGCGAGGGCACGGTGACGCTGCTGACCGCGTCGAAGGACCCGGAGCACAGCCACGCGGCGGTGCTGGCCCGGCTCCTTCGCGACTGAGGAACGGGCCGGAAGGTCAGCCGGTCCGGCCCGGCGCGTCAGCCGGTCTGCTGGGCCGCTGCCCGGCCCGCCGCGCGGCCCGAGAAGAGGCAGCCGCCGAGGAACGTGCCCTCCAGCGCGTTGTAGCCGTGCACCCCACCGCCGCCGAACCCGGCGACCTCGCCCGCCGCGTACAGGCCCTCGACCGGCGTGCCGTCGGCGCCGAGCGCGCGGGAGTCGAGGTCGGTCTGGATGCCGCCGAGGGTCTTGCGGGTGAGGACGTGCAGCTTCACGCCGATCAGGGGACCGGCGGCCGGGTCGAGGACACGGTGCGGCGTGGCGACGCGGCCGAGCCGGTCGCCGATGTAGCGGCGGGCGTTGCGGATGCCCTGGACCTGCGCGTCCTTGCTGTAGGCGTGGGTGATCTGCAGATCGCGGGCCTCGATCTGGCGGCGCATCTCCGCGGCGTCGAGGAGGGGTTCGTCGGTCAGCGCGTTCATCTTCTCGACCAGCCGCTCCAGGGTGGGAGCGGTGACGAAGTCGGCACCCTTGCGCAGGAACGCGTCGACGGGGCCGGGCGCTCCCTTGCCGAGGATGCGTTCGCGCAGGAAACCGGCGCGGTCCTTGGCGGTGATGTCCGGGTTCTGCTCGGAGCCCGACAGCGCGAACTCCTTCTCGACGATCTTCTGGGTGAGGACGAACCAGGAGTGGTCGTGGCCCGCGAGGTCCTCGGTGGTGCGCAGGTGCTTGAGGGTGTTCAGGGTGTCGTATCCGGGCAGGCAGGGCGCGGGCAGGCGGCGGCCGAGGGCGTCGAACCACATCGAGGACGGTCCGGGCAGGATGCGGATGCCGTGGCCGGGCCAGACCGGGTCCCAGTTGTGGAGGCCCTCGGTGTAGTGCCACATGCGGTCGCGGTTGACGAGGCGGGCGCCGGCCGCCGCGCTGATGTCGAGCATCCGGCCGTCGACGTAGGCCGGGACGCCGGTGACCATCCGCTTCGGGGGCGTGCCGAGGCGCTCGGGCCAGTGACGGCGGACGATGTCGTGGTTCGCGCCGATGCCGCCGCTGGTGACGATCACGGCCTGCGCGGTGAGCTCGAAGTCGCCGGTGCGGTCCCGGTTGGAGGCGACGCCGCGGGGCGAGGTGTCGTCCGCCAGGAGCGTGCCGCGCACACCGCGCGCGGCGCCGCCCTCCACGACGAGTTCGTCGACGCGGTGGCGGTGGTGGAAGGTGAGCAGCCCGTCGCGCTCGGCCTGCCGGGCGTACTCCACGAAGGGTTCCACGACGCCGGTGCCGGTGCCCCAGGCGATGTGGAAGCGGGGCACGGAGTTGCCGTGTCCGTGCGCGGTGAGGTCGCCGCGCTCGGCCCAGCCGACGGTGGGCAGGAAGGTGATGCCGTGCCCGGTGAGCCAGGACAGCTTCTCGCCGGCCGCGAACTCGACGTAGGCGCGGGCCCAGCGCACCGCCCAGGAGTCCTCGTCGGCGGTCCGGTCGAAGCCGGCGCTGCCCTGCCAGTCGTTCCAGGCGAGCTCGACGGAGTCCTTGATGCCGAGGCGGCGCTGGTGCGGCGAGTCCACGAGGAACAGGCCGCCGAAGGACCAGAAGGCCTGGCCGCCGAGGTTGGCGGCGTTCTCCTGTTCCACGAGGGCGACCCTGCGGCCCCGGCTGGTCAGTTCGTGGGCCGCGACGAGCCCGGCGAGTCCGGCTCCGACCACGATGACGTCGGCGTCCATGGCGACGTTCCCTTCCTTCACGCGGGGGCGCCGCTGCCGTCGGTCAGCAGGGCGGTGAGCAGTTGTTTGAGCCAGGCGCGGGCGTGTTCGACGTCCTTGTCCAGCAGCAGTTGGACGGTCACTCCGTCGTACGCGGCGACGACCGCGTGGGCGGCGCCGTCCGCGTCGCCCAGTACGGCGGGCAGTGCGGTGTGTCCGGCGGCGCGGGCGAGCCGGCCGGCGATCGCGCGGCGCAGCCGCTCGCGGTGTTCGCGCAGGGTCCGTGCGACGGCCGGGTCGCGGGCGGCGTGCACGAGGAAGTCGGTCTTCACGAGCAGCCAGTCCACGTCGAGCAGGAGGACCTCGGTGACCCGGTCGACGGAGGACGGCACGTCGAGATCGGTCCCGTCCACGGCGAGCGCCCCGGCCACCTGCTCCTCGATCAGCTCGGCGCGCTGCCGGTAGAGGGCGAAGAACAGCTCGTCCAGGGTGGCGAAGTTCGAGTAGAAGGCGCCCCGGCTGTAACCGGCGGCCTCGCAGACCTCCTCGATCGACACCCGGCCGAAGCCCTTGGCGGCGAACACGGCGAACGCCGCGTCGAGCAGCCTGGCGCGCGTCCGCACCCGGCGTCTGGTGACACGCCGCCCGGTCGTGCCCGTGGTGCCTGTCGCGTCCGTGGTGCCTGTCGCGTCCGTGGTGCCTGTCGCGTCCGTGGTGCCCGTGGCACCCTCCGCCGTCATGCCGCACCTCCGTTCGATACGGGAACGTATCCGATGCGGCGATGTATCGAAAGACCTCGGCGAGCACCGACCCCTCTCATGGGAACACATTTTCGATTACGGGGTACGCTGGCCGTATGACCACGCACCACCTCCAGGGCTCGCTCTTCGACCAGACCGACGAGCTGCGGCTCGGCGGTCTCGGCGGGCTGCGCCGCACCCACCTGGGGTCCGGCGCCTGGATCGACGTCCTGCCCGGCTGGCTCGGCGGCTCCGACGCGCTGTTCGACCAGCTCGCCGCCGAGGTGCCGTGGCGCGCCGAGCGCCGCCAGATGTACGACCACGTCGTGGACGTCCCCCGGCTCCTCGCCTTCTACGGCGTCGGCGACCCGCTGCCGCACCCGGTGCTGGCCGAGGCCCGCCGGACGCTCAGCGACCACTACGCCGCCGAACTCGGCGAGCCGTTCACCACGGCCGGGCTGTGCTACTACCGCGACGGCCGGGACAGCGTGGCCTGGCACGGCGACCGGATCGGCCGGGGCGCGCGCGAGGACACGATGGTCGCGATCGTCTCCGTCGGCGCTCCCCGCGACCTGCTGCTGCGCCCGGTGGGCGGCGGCCGCGCCGTGCGCCGGCCGCTGGGGCACGGCGACCTGATCGTGATGGGCGGCTCCTGCCAGCGCACCTGGGAGCACTGCGTCCCGAAGTCCGCGCGGGCCGCCGGGCCGCGCATCAGCATCCAGTTCCGGCCGCACGGCGTGCGGTGAGACACCCGGCCCCGGTCGCGCACGGGGCCGGGCCGGCCGGGGAAGGCCGGGCAGGTCGTAGGGTGAGGTGACGATCACCGGACGGGACAAGGACACGCGACCCATGGCTCTGCAGATCAGCGCGACCAACCCGGAACACCCGGCGCTCCTGCTGGAACTGCCGTGGCACCTGCCCCTGGAGCAGTGGCCGGACGAGTACCTCGTGCCCCTGCCGCGCGGCATCTCCCGCCACGTCGTGCGCTACTCCCGCGCCGGCGACGAGGTGATCGCCGTCAAGGAACTCGCGCGGCGCCCCGCCCTGCGCGAGTACGAACTGCTGCGCGACCTGGACCGCCTCGGCATCCCGGCCGTGGACCCGCTGGCCGTCGTCACCGGACGCACCGACGCCGAGGGCGAGCCGCTGGAGCCGGTCCTGATCACCCGGCACCTGGGCGGCTCGATGCCGTACCGGTCCATGTTCGAGACGACGCTGCGCCCGGAGACCATGCACCGGCTGATGGACGCGCTGGCCGTCCTGCTGGTGCGGCTGCACCTGGCCGGCTTCGCGTGGGGCGACTGCTCGCTGTCCAACACGCTGTTCCGGCGCGACGCGGGCGCCTACGCCGCCTACCTGGTCGACGCCGAGACCGGCGAGCTGCACCCGCGGCTCAGCCCGGGTCAGCGCGACTACGACCTGGACCTCGCGCGCGTCAACATCAGCGGCGAGCTCCTCGACCTGGAGGCGTCCGGGGCGCTGCACCCCTCGGTCGACCCGATCGAGTTCGGCACGGAGATCTGCGCCCGCTACCGGGACCTGTGGCAGGAGCTGACGCGCACCTCGGTGTACCCGGCGGGCAAGTACCACTACATAGAACGCCGGATCCGCCGCCTGAACGACCTCGGTTTCGACGTGGCCGAGATGCAGATCGAGCACTCCTCCAACGGCGACACGGTGACGTTCGTGCCGAAGGTCGTCGACGCCGGACACCACCAGCGCCAACTGCTGCGCCTGACCGGTCTCGACGCCGAGGAGAACCAGGCCAGGCGGCTGCTGAACGACCTGGAGAGCTGGATGGCCACCCAGGACGACTACGCCCCCGGCGACCCGCTCGCCGCCCGCCCCGAGGTGCTGGCGCACCGGTGGGTGCGGGACGTGTTCCGGCCGACGGTGCGGGCCGTGCCCGTCGAACTGCGCGGCGCCATGGACCCGGCCGAGATCTACCACGAGCTGCTGGAGCACCGCTGGTACCTGTCCGAGCGGGCGCAGCACGACATCGGCCTGGACACGGCCGTCGCGGACTACATCAAGAACGTGCTGCCCAAGGCGCGCGAGACGCTCCAGCCTGCGGTGCCGGACTGACAGCCGGAGCGTCCCTCGCGGGAGCCGCGCCGGGTCAGCCGGTCTGCGGGACGACCGCCACGGGGCAGTCCGCGTGGTGCAGCACGCCGTGCGCGACCGAGCCGATCCGCGCGCCGACGGCCGTACGGTGCGCGCGGCGTCCGACGACCATCAGCTGCGCGGTGCCCGCCACCGACAGCAGCACCTGCCCGGCGCTGCCCATCTCCACGTGCTCGACGACGGGGACGTCCGGGAAGCGTTCCCGCCACGGCCGGACCGCCTCGGCCAGCGCCGACTTCTCGTACGGCTCGAGACCGCCGGCCTCGTCGAGGAGCTGCATCGAGGCCGGGCTGTAGGCGAACAGCGGCGGCAGGGTCCAGGCCCGCACGACGCGCACGCCGGCGCCCCGGGCGGCTGCCGTCTCGAACGCGAACCGCAGGGCGGCGGCACTGTCGTCCGGCTCGCCCTGCTGCCCGACGACGATCTCCCGGCCGGCGGCCTCTGCGCTCGGCCGGTCCCCCGCCCGCACCAGCACCACCGGCCGGGTCGTCTCCGCGACGACCTGCTGCCCGACGGAGCCGACCAGGAACCCGACGACGGCCCCGTGGCCGCGGGAGCCGAGCACCAGCATCCCGGTGTCGGCCGCGGCCCGCGCCAGCGTGCCGGCGGCCTCGCCCTCCGGCACCTCGGTGGTCACGTCCAGGCCGGGGTGCCGTTCGGTGACGGTCCGGGCGGCCTCGTCGGCGACGGCCCGCGCGGCCCGCTCCTGGCTCTCGCGGTCGACGGAGCCGATCGTGTCGTACTGCTGGAACCGCCACGCGTGCACGACGCGCAGCGCCAGGCCGCGCCGGACCGCCTCCCTGGCGGCCCAGTCCAGTGCCGCGAGGGACTCCTCCGTCCCGTCGACCCCTGCCGTGATCGCGCCTGCCATGCCGCTGCCTCCCTGAATCGCGGTCGCGTGTTCCTGCCAGTCTTCACTACCCTGCCCGCATGACCCTGGAGTGGGAGCAGGTCGTCGTGGACGCGGCCGATCCGGTGGAGCTGGGCCGCTGGTGGGCCCGGGCGCTCGGGTGGGTGGTGGTCGGCGAACACCCCGACGAGTTCGAGATCCGGCCCGCGCCGGACCGCCTGCCGGGGCTGCTGTTCGGCCGGGTGCCGGAGGGCAAGACCGTCAAGAACAGGCTGCACCTCGACTTCCGCCCGGTCGACCGGGACGCGGAGGTGGAGCGGCTGCTGGCCCTCGGCGCCCGTCGCGCGGACGTCGGCCGGCACGACGTGCCGTGGGTCGTGCTCCAGGACCCGGAGGGCAACGAGTTCTGCGTGCTGGGCCCGCGCGGCGGTTAGGCCGAGACCAGCACGGGCCGGCGGGCGGCCCTCTCGGGCGGCACGCTGCTCGCGGTGGCCCAGGGGTCAGCCCGTCTCGGGCGGGGTGCGGCAGTCGAGGGTGGTCAGGTCGACGGCGTCGGCCAGCGCCCGCATGCCCCGGTCGGTCAGGTGCAGGTGGTCGCCGCTGTCGTGGGCGGGCCGCAGCCGGTCCGGGTGGCGGGGGTCGCGCAGGGCGCGGTCGAAGTCGGCGACGGCGTCGAACAGCCCTCCCTCGCGGATCGTACGGTTGACCCGCTGGCGGACGGCCTCGCCCGCCGGGGTCCACTCCGGGAAGCCCTTGAACGGGGCCAGGGTGGCGCCGACGACGCACTTGCCCGCCGCGTGCGCGCGCGTGACGATCTCCTGGTAGCCGGCGACGAGTTCGGTCGCGGTGACGCCGGGCGCGAACTTGATGTCGTTGATCCCCTGGAACACGAACACGGTGCGCACGCCGGGCTGGGAGAGCACGTCGCGGCCCAGCCGGTCCAGTCCCCCGGGCGCCACGCCGTCCGACAGCACCTTGCCGCCCGCGATCCCCGCGTTGGCGACGCCCCGCACCGGCGACCCGGCGCGGCGCAGGCGCTCGGCGAGGAGGTCGGGCCAGCGGCGGTTGGCGTCGGACGTGGACCGCCAGCCGTCGGTGAGGGAGTCGCCGAGGACGGCCACGGCCCCGGTCCGGCGGGCGGGTCGTACGGTCACGGCGTCGAGGTGGAACCAGGAGCCGGTCGTCCGCCTCCAGTGGGCGCCGCTCTCCTCGGCGGTGTGGTCGCCCCGGGTCAGGTACGAGGTCTGCATGGCCAGCCAGTGACCGGTGGCCGGGCCGCCCGCGTCCGGCGAATGGATGCTGACCACGAGATCGCTCGCCGCGGGCACGGTGAGGCGCGCCGGGTCGCTCAGGGCGGCCCCGCCCGCGGGCACCGTGACGGAGGGCTCGCCGTCGAAGGTGAGGCGCCGGTTGGTGCCCCGGACCAGGTGTGCGCCCCGCTCGCGCAGACCGGCGTACACGCTGTCGAAGGTCACCGGCCGGTCGCCGTGCGCGTTGGAGAGCCTGACCCTCGGGTGGGTCCCGCCGACGCTGGTGTGCACGACGAGCCGGTAGCCGCGTCCGGCCACCCCCTCGGCGAGGCGGTGGGTGCCCGCCGCCCACGTGACGACGTCCCGGTCGTCGGCCGAGCCCTTGGTGAAGCCCTCGGCGGGGGCGCACTGCACGGTGGCGGCCAGCAGCAGGACGCCGGCCACCGCCCGGCATCCCCGTACGATCCGCGCCGTCCGTCTGCCCGAAGTGCCCGGGCCGGGACGCGCGGCCGCCACTCGGGCGGTCATCCGTCCTTCTTCTCCCACGTGTCTCTCACTGTCGACGACGAGTCCTGCTCGCGGGACGATGCCACAGACCGGTGGCCGGCCGCTGACGCGCGGGTCACGGCACGAGCACGTCGCACCGCTGTTCCCGTGCACGGGCCCGGTGTCCCGTCCGCTCTCCTCTGGTCCCCCGGCGCGGGGTGTGGAACCCTCGCCGACCAGTGCGCGTTCTCACACGGGGAGCGGGGACAGCCGCGCGGGGCGCGAGTGCGGCGGGGTGCGACTTCAGGGGGGCGGCAGGATGAGGGAGTTGGTTCCCGGGGGCAACGTGCCCCTGCCCGCAGGGGTGGTGACGGTCCGGGTGCCGGGTCCGTTCGACGTGTCCGCGCTCGTGACGGACGACGGCGGCAAGGTCCGTGACGACGGCGACTTCGTGTTCTACAACCAGCCGTCCGCGCCGGGAGTCGCCCTGCGCGGCGACACGCTCACGGTGGATCCGGCCGGGCTGCGTCCCGGCGCCACCCGCGTCACCGTCGCTGTCAGCCCGGCCGAGCCGGGCACACCGCTGAGCGCCCTGCCCCCGCCCGTCCCGCGGGTGACCGACGCCGGCGGCCGGCCGGTGGCCGCGTTCGCCGCGCCCCGGCCGGGCGAGGAGACGGTGCTGCTGCTGGCGGAGCTGTACCGGCGCGGTGACCGCTGGAAGCTGCGCGCCCTGGGGCAGGGGTACGCCGACGGACTGGCGGGCCTCGCCCGGGACTTCGGCGTGGACGTCACCGAGGACGCACCGACGCCGGACCCGGCGGCCCCCGTGTCGGGTCCGGCAGTCTTGGCGACAAGTCCGGCAGTCCCCGCGGCGGGGCCGGCGGGCCCCCTTCCGGCCGGGCCCGCCGGGAGCGGCCCGCGGGCGCCGGTGCCCGGCGCGAACGTCGACGGTTTCCTGGCCGAGGTCAACTCCGCCCGCGCCGCGGCCGGTTCACCGCCCGTCGCGCTCGACGCCCGCCTCACGTCCGCCGCCCGGGCCCACGCCCGGGCCATGGCCGACGCCGGCCGGCTGAGCATCGAGACCCGCGACGGCGTCTCCGTCCACCAACGGGTCGTCACCGCCGGGTACGCGTATCTCACCATCGGCGAGCACCTGGTGTCCGGGCCGCGCGGCCCGGCCGACTTCGTCGCGTACTGCCTGCGCACCGAAGGGGCCCGGCGCACCCTGCACGACACGGCGTACATCCACGCGGGTCTGGCGAGCGCCGCGCGGGGGCCGTCCGGCGACACCTTCTGGACCGCGCTGTGGGCGGCGCCGCTCACGCCGAACGGCCTGCGCCGGACCGTGAGCGACGTCGTCGGCCTGACCAACCGGGAGCGCGCCGCGGCCGGTCTGCCGCCCCTCACCGCCGACCCCCTCCTCACCACGGCCGCGCAGGCGCACAGCGCGGACATGGTGGCCCGCGACTTCTACGCGCACACCTCCCCCGACGGCCGCGGACCCCGGGACCGGGCCGCCGCCGCGGGCTCCTCGCGCCGCACGGTCGGGGAGAACATCGCGTGCGGCCAGCGCTCCCCCGCCGAGGTGGTGCGCGGCTGGATGAACAGCCCGGGGCACCGGGCCAACATCCTCCGACCGGACTTCACCCACATCGGCGTGGGCTTCGCCGGCGGGGGCCGCTCGGGCACGTACTGGACCCAGCTCTTCGGCGCCTGAGACCGACCCGCCCGGTGAAGGGCGTGACGGAACGGGGCGGTCCGGGACACGATGCCCCCATGAAGGGTGACCTCTTTTCCAGCGAGCACATGGTCCAGCCGGCGTCCGCGCCCGGCATGAGCGTCGAGAACGCCAAGTGCATCAGGTACGTGGTGAACGGCGAGATGCTCGCCAGGCAGGGCGCGATGGTCGCCCACCGCGGCAGTCTCCAGTTCGAACGCAAGGGCCAGGGCGTGGGCGGCATGCTCAAGCGCGCGGTCACCGGCGAAGGGCTGCCACTGATGGCGGTCCGCGGGCAGGGCGAGGCCTGGTTCGCGCACGAGGCGCAGAACTGCTTCGTCGTCGACGTCGAGCCCGGCGACGAGTTCACCGTCAACGGCCGCAACGTCCTGTGTTTCGACGCGTCGCTGTCGTACCGCATCTCGACGGTGAAGGGCGCCGGCATCACCGGGGGCGGCCTGTTCAACAGCGTGTTCAGCGGGCACGGCCGACTGGGCCTGGTGTGCGACGGGAACCCGCTGGTCATTCCGGTGTCGGCGCAGTACCCGGTCTACGTCGACACCGACGCGGTGGTGGGCTGGACGGCGGGACTCCAGACCTCGCTGCACCGGTCGCAGTCCATCGGGTCGATGCTGCGCGGCGGTTCCGGGGAGGCGGTGCAGCTGATGCTGTCCGGCGAGGGATACGTCGTGGTGCGCCCGAGCGAGGTGACCCCGCCGAAGGCGCAGCAGCATTGACAGACGCGTCAACGGCACGCGTCAACGGCATCGAGAGGTGCGTCACCGGCCCGCCCGGCCGGACCGGGGCCGAGTTGACCCGTGGCGGGCCACGGGCCAGGGTTCGAGGCGGCGCGTACGACCGCTCCGCGCCGGAAAGGTGACTGTCTTGATCGGCATTTCGGACGTCGAGGCCGCGGCCGGGCGGATCTCCGGACACGTCGTCCGCACCCCGACGGTGCCGAGCCCGGGTCTGTCCGCGCTGCTCGGCGTCCCGGTCACGGCGAAGCTGGAACTGCTCCAGCGGACCGGCTCGTTCAAGTCGCGCGGCGCCACGGCCAAGCTGCTGTCGCTGAGCGAGGCCGAGCGGGCCGCCGGTGTCGTCGCGGTCAGCGGCGGCAACCACGGCATCGCCGTCGCGGAGATGGCCGCCGCGCTGCACGTGAAGGCGACGGTGGTCATGCCGCGATCGGCGCCCTCCCGAGCCGTGCGGATCGCGGAGGCCGCCGGCGCGTCGGTGCGGCTGACCGACGGCATGGACAGCGCGTTCGCGCTCGTCACGCGGCTGCGCGACGAGGGCCTCACGCTGGTCCACCCCTTCGACGACCCCGTGGTGATCGCGGCCCAGGGCACCGTCGGCCTGGAGTTCGCGGAGGACGCCGGGAAGCTCACCGACGTCCTGGTCAGCATCGGGGGCGGCGGGCTGATCGCCGGTGTCGCGGCGGCGCTGCGCGCCCGTCGGCCGGCGTTGCGGGTGTGGGGCGTGGAGACCGAGGGCGCCGAGGCGATGTCGCGGGCGCTGGAGGCGGGCGGCCCCGTACCGGTCGAGCTGTCGTCCGTCGTGTCGACGCTCAGCGCCCCGGCGGTCTCCCAGCTCACGTACGACCATGTGGCCGAGCTGGTCACCGAGGTGCTGGTCGTGCCGGACCGGGAGGCCGTTCAGGGGTCCCTCGAGCTGGCCGAGCACGCCAAGGTGTGGACCGAGCCGGCGGCCGGCTGTCTGCTGCCCGCCGCGCGGCGCGTCGTGGAGCGGGTCGGTCCCGAGGCACGGATCGGGCTGGTGGTGTGCGGCGGGAACGTGTCGACCGCCGACATGGCGGGCTGGGCGGAGCGCTTCGACCTGCGCTGAGCGCGGCGCCACCGCCCCATGGGTCCGGGCGCGGTGGCGCCACCTCCCGTTCTCGGGCGCAGCGGCGCGAAGTCGCCCGTCCGCTCGCGCCTTTTGAAGGAAAGCCAAAAGCCGCCCGAAGTGTGGGAACCGTTGAACGCACCGGCCCCCGCCCGCCGTACCTGAGGGAAATACGACAGCCAGGGCGGTGCAACGAAGGATGGCCATGGGCAGGGCTGACGTCTTCACGCGCGAGGTGGTCGCCGAGCGGTACCGCCTCGTCGAAATGGTTCACCGGGAAGCGAACCGCGTCTGCTGGCGCGCCGAGGACATCACGGCGGGCCACCGTCCGTGCCTCGTCACGCAAACCGGGCTGCCCGACGATCCGGACGGGGAGACGGGACGCCGGCTGGCCTCCCGGGTGATCCGCACCTCGGAGACCGTCGAGCTGCTGTGCCCCGGCCGGGTGGCCACCGTACTGGACGCCTTCGCCGACTACGGCGCCCTGTGGACGGTCACCGAGTGGCCGCCCGGCACGCCGCTGGGCGAACTGCTCGCCCGGCAGGGCGCGTTCAACTACGTGCGGGCGGCGCGGATCGGTCTCGAACTGCTCGACGTGCTCGACGCGGCGCACGGCGAGGGCATCACGCACGGCGAACTGAGCCCCGGTCAGGTGTTCGTCGGTGCCGAGGGGTCCGTCGTCGTCACGGGCTTCGGACTGGCCGGCGCGACGCTGGTGCCGAGGGTCGCGGCACCGTCGTACGCCTCCCCGGAGCAGGCCCGCGACGAGCGCGTGGGGCCGGCCGCCGACCTGTGGGCGCTGGGAGCCCTGCTCTACACGATGGTGGAGGGACGGCCCCCGTTCCGTGACCGGGGCCGCCCGGAGGCGACCCTGAAGGCGGTGGACCGGCTGCCGCTGCGGTCGCCGCTGCGCGCCGGGCCGCTGACCCAGGTCGTGCAGGGGCTGCTGCGCAAGGACTCGCGGGAGCGGCTGACCCGCCCGGTGGTGCGCGCGGCCCTGACCCGCGTACGCCACGAGGACACGGGCCCGGCACCGCGCCCCGCGCCGAGCCCCCGGCTGCGCGGGGTGTACGCGGCGGCCCGGGACGCGGGCCGCGCCTGGAGCCGGCGGACGACGGTCGCCGGGACCGCGCTGGCCGTCGTCACCGTCGCGGTCGCCGTCATCGCCGCCGCCCAAGGGCTGCCCGGCACCGGCGGCTCCGGGCAGGCCGCGCAGCCACGCCCTTCCGCCGCCGCGACCGGCCCCCGGCCGGGCCCGACGGCCCCCGCGGCGCCTCCCGGCGGCGAGGCCGACGACCGGCCCTCCCCGCCGTCGGAGTCCACCCCGGCGACGCCCGCGACGCCCACGGCGCCCGGCGGCCCGCCCGAGGGATTCCGCACGTATCGCGCCCCGGAGGGGTTCTCCCTGGACATGCCCGAGGACTGGGAGCCGGTCAGCACGACGCGCGTGGACGACGTGGCGTACCGCGTCGTCCTCGGCTCCGAGGGCGACCCGCGCACCCTCGCCGTCACCTACAGCGAGCGGGTCGGCCCGGACCCGGTGGCCGTGTGGCGCGACGACGTGGAACCGGACCTGCGGAAGACGGGCGACTACCGGCGCGTCGGCGCCATCCGCGCGACCGGCTACCGGGGCTACGACGCCGCAGACATCCAGTGGCTCGCCGGAAAGGGCCCGGACCGGGTGCGCACCTTCGGCCGGGGTTTCGTGATCGGCGGCGGGCGCGGCTACTCGCTGCGCTGGACGACGCCCGCCGCCGACTGGGACGACGCGGTCAACCGGAAGGTGCTGGACACGGTGCTGCGCACCTTCCGCCCGCCGTCCGGCTGAGCGGCGGCCGCGTGCCGTTTCCCCCGGCCGGGGTCCGGGGACTCGGCGCGCATGGTGCAAATCGGATACACGATGATGACCGAGCAGGCCGGCCCCCGCGAGCTCGTCGACCACGTGGTGCGGGCCGAGGACGTGGGCTTCGACTTCTCCGTGACCTCGGACCACTACTTCCCGTGGCTGCGCTCCCAGGGCCACTCCCCGTACGCCTGGAGCGTGCTGGGCGCCGCGGCGCAGGCCACCTCGCGCATCCCGCTGATGACGTACGTGACCTGCCCGACTATCCGCTACCACCCGGCGGTCGTGGCGCAGAAGGCGGCGACGCTCCAGCTGCTGTCCGAAGGGCGGTTCCGGCTCGGGCTCGGCTCGGGCGAGAACCTCAACGAGCACGTCGTCGGTGGCGGCTGGCCGTCCGTCGACGTCCGGCACGAGATGCTCGAGGAGGCCGTGGAGATCATCCGGGCGCTGTTCGGGGGCGGGCACGTCAACCACCGCGGCACGCACTTCGACGTGGAGTCGGCCCGGCTGTGGGACCTGCCGGACCCGCCGCCGCCCCTCGGCATCGCCGTGTCCGGGGAGGCCTCCTGCGCCCTGGCGGGCCGGCTCGCGGACCTGGTGATCGCCACCGAGCCGAAGCCCGGACTGCTCGATGCGTTCGACCGGAACGGCGGCGAGGGCAAGCCGCGCGTCGGTCAGCTGCCCGTCTGCTACGACCCCGACCGCGACACGGCGGTCAAGCGGGCCCACTCCCAGTTCCGCTGGTTCGGCAGCGGCTGGAAGGTCAACTCCGAGCTGCCGCACCCGGATTCCTTCGAGGCCGCCACGCAGTTCGTCACGGAGGACGATGTCGCCGCCTCGATCCCGTGCGGCGACGATCCGGAGGCCTTCGTGGAGGCGGTCCGCCCGTACGCGGAGGCCGGGTTCACGGAGATCGCGCTGGTGCAGATCGGCGGTGAGTCGCAGCCGGCGTTCCTGGACTGGTCGGACAAGACACTGCTGCCGGCCCTGCGGGACGCCTTCGCCTGACGCGACCACGGCGCCGGACCTCGGCACGAAACGGCGTCGGCCGCTCTGGCACGGACGGCCGACGCCCGGGATTGCGCACGGCCTCGCTGCGGGCGCGCGAGGAAATCCTGCGCGCGCATGAGCATTTCCGCCCGGTAGCGGGTACTGGGTGGGTCCCAGTCCGTACTCCGGGGAGGGCCCGCGATGAACTCCTTCGTGCACAAGACCCTGGTCGCGCAGCTCCAGGCGGGCGAGGCGGACCGCTTTCCGGTGCTCGCCCACCTGACCTACGACGCCGCCGACCCGTTCGCCGTCACCGTCGTGTTCAGCCACGACGGACGGGTGCTCGCCGACTGGCGGCTGGACCGGCAGATGCTCTGCGAGGGTCTGCACCGGCCGGTCGGCGTGGGCGACGTGCGGCTGCGCCCCGTCTCGCAGGGCGTCTGGGAGGAAGTGCGGATGGAACTCCTCGGCGACGTGCGTCCCGACGGCAGCCGCCAGCACGCCATGGTGTTCTGGTGGGCGGCGGCGCTGTCGGCGTTCCTGCGCCGCACCCACGAGATCGTCCCGCCGGGCCGGGAGCGGGTCCGTGTCGACGACTTCCTCGCGGACCTGCTCGCGGGCAGCTGAGACGCGCGGGCGTCGCGGCCGGCGCGCTGCCGGCCGCGACGCCGGTCGGTCACCGCGTCGTGTAGCGGTGGCGGGTCCACAGCGGCAGGGCGAACCAGCACAGCAGGTACCACAGCACCACGCCCGTGACGAGCCAGGGCACCGCGCCGTCGTCGGTGGCGACCCGCAGGATCAGCAGCAGCGAGGCCGTCGTCGTGGCCAGCAGCAGCACGAGTCCGACGAACGTCAGCCGGGAGGCCCAGGTGACGGCCTGGGGCTTGACCCGGCGCCCGGAGACCAGGCGGTGCAGGGACACCGGTCCGATCAGCGCGCCGGTGGCCGCCGCGCCCAGCACGACGGTGACGATGTAGATCGTCTTGTCGGTGTCGTCCAGCGTGGCGTACTTCGGCGTGAACACCACGGTGAGCAGGAAGCCGAACAGGATCTGCACGCCCATCTGGGCCACGCGGACCTCCTGGATGAGCTCCTGCCACATCCGGTCCGCCCGCTCCTCCTCGGTCTCGTTGCGGCCCCTGCGCATACCGCCCCCTTGCGCGTCCGTCACATTGCCTCCCGGGTCCGGCGAGCTGACTGTGTGCTCTCCCGCGAGTTCCCCGAAGGCGCGGAACGTGTCCTGCCGGGGGCCGGTTTGATTCGCGGGGCCGGGGTTACACGGGCCGCTGACGCGAGGACGCCGAGCCGAGGAGGTCGTGGGCGATGCCCGGCACACAGCTCACCGTGACGCTGAGCCCCGAGGGCGGCGCCGCCGACGCGAAGACGGTCGTCAGGGCCCTGGAGAGCGCCTTCGGCGCTCCGGACGAGGTGCCGACCGACGACCGGGCGACGGTCCACACCGCCACCTTCGCCGCGGACCCGGAGGCGCGGACGCCCGGCGCGGCCGGGGCGGCGCCGGGCGGAGCGGAACGCCTGTCGGCGCCCGTGACGGTCACGGTGCAGGGCACCCCGGACGCCGTGCGCAGGGCGAGCGAGACGCTCGCCGGCGCGTTCACGGCGCATGACCAGGGAGCCGCGTCCGGCGACCAGGAGCAGGAACGGCAACTGCTCCTGGAGCCGTGACGCGTAACGCCTGCCGCGCGGTGCGCGGTGACTACCAGCGGCTCTCCACCTGGTCCTTGATCCGCCGCTCGTACAGCTCAGTGATCGCGGCGAGCGTCTCCGGCGGCAGCGCGGGCAGCTTCGCGGCGGCGGCGTTGGCGCGGGCCTGCTCGGGCGAGCGGGCGCCCGGGATGACGGTGGTCACGCCGGGCTGCTCGATGATCCACCGCAGCGCCAGCTGGGCCGGAGTGCAGCCCTCCGGCGCGAGGGCGGCGAACTCGGCCGCGGCCTCGACACCGGTCTCGTAGTCGACGCCGGAGAAGGTCTCGCCCTGGTCGAAGGCCTCGCCGCGCCGGTTGTAGGTGCGGTGGTCGTTCGCGGCGAAGACGGTGTCCTTGGTGTACTTGCCCGACAGCAGGCCCGAGGCGAGCGGCACCCGGGCGATGATGCCGACGCCGGCCTCGCGCGCGGCCGGGAGCACCTCGCGCAGCGGCTTCATGCGGAACGGGTTGAGGATGATCTGCACGCTCGCCACGTTCGGCCGGGCGATGGCGGTCAGTGCCTCGGCGCAGGTCTCGACGCTGACGCCGTAGGCGGCGATGCGCTCCTCCTCGACCAGGGTGTCGAGGGCGTCGAACACCTCGTCCGTGGAGTACACGGGGGTGGGCGGGCAGTGCAGCTGTACGAGGTCGATGCGGTCGACGCCGAGGTTGCGCCGCGAACGGTCGTTCCAGGCGCGGAAGTTGTCGAGGACGTAGTTCTCGGGGATCTGGTCGACGCGGCGGCCCATCTTGGTGGCGACCATCACGTGCTGGTCGGGCCGTCCGCTGAGGAAGGCGGCGATGGTCTGCTCGCTGCGGCCGTCGCCGTAGACGTCGGCGGTGTCGAAGAAGGTGACGCCGGACTCGGCGGCGGCCTCCAGTACCGCGAGGGCGTCCTTGTCGTCGACGTCTCCCCAGTCGGCTCCCAGTTGCCAGGTGCCGAGTCCGACGACGGATGCGTGCTGACCTGACCTGTCGAAAGTGCGCTCGTCCATGGCGTCAGTCTGTCACCCGGTGCGCGAGGGCGTGGAACCGCTCCCGCCGACGGGCCCGGCGGCGCCCTCTCCCGGGGGAACGGCCCCGCCGCCCGAGGCCAGTGTCCGCGCGTGCACGGTGCGGGCGAGTCTCGGTCCGAGCCAGCGCTTGAGGCGGCGCAGCGCCTCCAGTTGTCCGGCGGCCCGGTCGACGCGGTAGTAGAGCTGCGGCGGGACGTGCGGCAGCAGGGGCGAGTGGCGCTGGCCGAGGAGGGCGAACATGCGCTCCGGGGGCAGGTCGATGTACCGCGTCAGGTTCTCGTACCACTGGGCGCTGTAGCGGGCCGCGCTCTGCACGGGCAGCAGGGCCGTCATCCGTTCGCGTTCGTAGGCGGCGAGGGCGCCCGGCAGCGTGGCGTGGTCGCGGAGGGCGCCGGCGAGGGCGACGGCGTCCTGGAGGGCGAGGGTGGTGCCGGCACCGATGGAGTAGTGGGTGGTGTGGGCGGCGTCGCCGATGAGGACGAGGTTGCCGCGGTGCCAGGTGCGGTTGGTGAGGGTGCGGAAGGTGAGCCACTGGGCGCGGATGTCGCCGGAGCGGGCGATGAGGGGATGGCCGTCGAGGACGTCGGCGAACAGCTTCTCCAGCAGGGCCAGTCCGTCGTCCTCGGGGGCGCGGTCGAGGCCGAGGCCGGTCCAGGTGTCGGGGGCGCATTCGACGACGCAGGTGCTGCGGTCGGGGCCGTAGCCGTAGCCGTAGCACCAGATCCAGCCGTGCTCGGTCTCGACGAAGGCGAAGGTGAAGGCGTCGAAGACCTTGCTGGTGCCGAGCCAGATGTAGCGGTTGCGGCCGGTGGAGGCGCGGGTGCCGAAGTGGTCGGCGTGGCGGGTGCGCAGCGCGCTGTGCACGCCGTCGGCGGCGACGACGAGGTCGGCGTCGGCGGGCAGGTCGCCGGGGCCGGTGGGGCGCTCGTACGCGACGCGCACGCCGAGGGAGCGGGCGCGGGCGGCGAGCAGTTCGAGCAGGCGGTGGCGGCCGATGCCGAAGCCCTCGTCACCGCTGTGACGTGTCGTCAGGTCCCGTACGCGGGCAACGCCGTCGCTCCAGCGGACGGAGTTCTCGGCGAGGGCGCGGGCCGACTCGGGGTCGTGGGCGCGGAGTTCGTCGAGCAGTCCGCGCCAGTAGGTGACGCCCCAGCCGTAGGTGGAGCCCTCGGGGTCGCGCTCGTGGACGGTGATGTCGTGGGAGGGGTCCTGCCGCTTGAGCAGGATGGCCAGGTACAGCCCGGCGGGGCCGCCGCCGACACAGACAACCTTCACATATGCCCCCAGAAAGCCTCAATGCGGTTATTTGGGAACGCAGGCTAACAGCAGCGGAGTTCGCCGACCGGCAGGCGGGGGCGGCGATTCGAGCGCCGGGCCACGGGTACCCGCGCCGGACCCGTTCGCAGGACAACGACGAAGGAGGGATGTGCTGTGTCGCAGGTCGAGGAATCCATCGAGGTCGGCGTGCCGGTGCACACCGCCTACAACCAGTGGACCCAGTTCGAGACGTTCCCCGAGTTCATGGCGGGGGTGGAGCGCATCGAGCAGCGCAGCGACACCCTCACGCACTGGGTGACGAACGTGAACGGTGTCCACCGGGAGTTCGACGCGGAGATCACGGAGCAGATCCCGGACGAGCGGGTCGCCTGGACGACGGTCTCCGGGGAGGCGAAGCAGGCGGGGGTCGTCACCTTCCACCGCCTGGACGACAGTCACACCAAGGTGATGCTGCAGATGGACTTCCAGCCCGGCAACGTCACCGAGAAGGTCGGTGACACGCTGGGATTCGTGAAGCGGCAGACCAAGGACGACCTGGAGCGCTTCAAGCGGTTCATCGAGCAGCGCGGTCAGGAGACCGGTGGCTGGCGCGGCGTGGTCGTCTGACCGGCCGGACCGGTCAGGCGTCCGCCGTCCGGCACTCCGGGTGGCCCCAGCCCTGCGCGTTCTTGGCGATGGGCTCGCCGGCCGCGTAGCCCCGGCCGCACAGGCAGCGGCCCGGGAACTTCGCCTTGATGGTGCGCGAGGAACCCGCGCCGCCGCCGCGCGGCTTGGCCGCGGACGGCCGGCGGCGCGGGCTCTTCGCCGGGGCGTCCGGGGCGGGCGGCGGCTCCGGGGAGCCGAGGGCGCTGCCCGCGGGCTCCTGGACGGTGGCCGCCTGGCTCGCGGCGCGGTCGGCGAAGTCGTTGAGCCGGTCGCCGTCGACCTGGTGGGCGGGCACGTAGCGGAACTCCACGGAGCGCCCGTCGAGCAGTTCGTCGATGCGGACGACGAGGTCCTGGTTGGCGACCGGCTTGCCGGCGGCCGTCTTCCAGCCGTTGCGCTTCCAGCCGGGCAGCCAGGTGGTGACGGCCTTCATGGCGTACTGGGAGTCCATCCGGATCTCCAGCGGCACGTCCGGGTCGATCGCGGTGAGCAGCCGCTCCAGGGCGGTGAGTTCGGCGACGTTGTTGGTGGCCCGGCCGAGCGGTCCCGCCTCCCAGCGGTCCGGGGTCTCGGTACGGTCGGCGACGACCCAGGCCCAGCCGGCCGGGCCGGGATTTCCCTTCGAAGCCCCGTCGCACGCGGCCACCACACGTTCACGCATGTCCCCGATCATGCCATGTGCGGGCGGGGCGTCCGGCCGCGGGCGGTCGGTCCTCAGCCGACGTCGGTGGTCTTCGGCACCTCGCCCTCGGTCCTCGTGATGTCGAGGACGGAGAAGTGCGCGCCCTGCGGGTCGCTGAGGGACGCGAACCGCCCGAACGGCGTGTCCATCGGTCCGAACAGCAGCACGCCGCCGAGCTCCGTGGCCCTCGCGACGGCCGCGTCGCAGTCCTCGGCGGTGAAGTAGACGTTGATGTACGGGCGCACCTCCGGCGGGAAGTCGTCGCCCATCTTCATGCGGCCCAGGACGCTGCGGTCGCCGAGGTCGAAGATCCGGAAGTCGACGGCGTCGTCCTGCATCTGCTTCGCCCGGTACGGGAAGAGGGACGCCCAGAACGGGTCGGACTTCTCGGGCTCCCGGGTGAAGACCTCCGCCCAGCAGTACGCGCCGGGCTCGGCCATCGCGTCGAAGCCCTCGTGCCGGCCGGCCTGCCACAGGCCGAAGACGACGCCACTGGGGTCGCGGGCCAGGCACATGGTGCCGTAGTCGCCGACCTCCATGGGCTCCATCAGCACCTCCCCGCCGCTCTCGCGGACGCGGGCGGCGGTGGCCGCGGCGTCCCGCGTCGCGAAGTACAGGCACCACTGCGAGTGCCCCTCCTGGCCCGACATCGGCGGTACGACGGCGGCGACCGCCTTCCCGTCGGCGTATGCCTCGGTGTAGTTGCCGTACTCCGACGACGCCTCGCCGAAGGTCCAGCCGAGGACGCCGCCGTAGAACCGCTTGGCCCCCTCGACGTCACCGAACATCGCGTCGGCCCAGCACGGGGCCCCTTCGGGTTGTACCGCCATGGCTACTCTCCCTCGTACGCCTTCTCCAGTTCGGCGATGTCGAGCTTGCCCATGGACATCATCGCCTTGGTCGCGCGGCCTGTCTTCTCCTGGTCCGGGCCGCCGATCATCTCCAGCAGCCGGGTGGGCACGACCTGCCAGGACAGTCCGAACTTGTCCTTGAGCCAGCCGCAGGGGCCGGGCTCTCCGCCGTCCTCGGTGAGCCTGCTCCAGTAGTGGTCGACCTCCGCCTGGTCGTCGCAGAGGATCTGGAACGAGACGGCCTCGCTGAAGGTGAACTGCGGGCCGCCGTTGAGCGCGACGAACCGCTGGCCGTTGGCCGTGAATTCCACGGTGAGCACGCTCCCGGCCGGGCGCGGGGCTCCCTCGCCGTAGTGGGTGGTGCCGCCGAGGCGGGAGTTCTTGAACAGGGACACGTAGTAGTGGGCGGCTTCCTCGGCCCGGTCGTCGAACCAGAGGCATGTGGTGAATCCGTCGGTGGTCATGCCGGCCTCCTGAGGGCTGGGCGTTGGTGTTCGGTCATCTGTGTCGACCGGCCGGCACGGCGGAACTCATCGGCCGGCGGCCGAACAATCCGGATGTACCGGCCACCGGCACCCCTGCGTGGTCCCGGGCGAGGGCCGCCCCGGCGGCTCTGCCCGTGGCGAATCTGCCGCGGGCAGAGAGCGCCCCGGACGGGTACGCGCCGGGCCGAGAGTGGAGACGCGGCGCCGATCACGGCGGCGCGACCAGCCTCGACGACTCGACAAGGAGCGCCGATGTCTCCATTCACGGCCGGCCCGGTGCCGGTGCCGCCGCCTCGGGCGCAGGAGGGCGACACCCCGCCGACCCGGTTCGACGACCATCTCGCCGCCCAACTGCTCGCCCAGCGCATCGTGCTGCTCGGCACACAGGTGGACGAGGTGTCCGCCAACCGGGTCTGCGCCCAGCTGCTGATCCTTTCGGCGGAGGACCCGCGCACCGACATCGGCCTGTACATCAACAGCCCCGGTGGCTCGGTGCACGCGGGCCTGGCCATCTACGACACGATGCGGCTCATTCCGAACGACGTCTCCACGCTCGCGATGGGATTCGCCGCCAGCATGGGCCAGTTCCTGCTCAGCGTCGGCGCGCCCGGCAAGCGGTACGCCCTGCCGAACGCGCGCATCATGATGCACCAGCCGTCCGCGGGCATCGGCGGCACCACGGCCGACGTCGAGATCCAGGCGGAGAACCTGGAGTTCACCAAGCGGACCATCGAGCGGATCACCGCCGAGCACACCGGGCAGAGCCCGGAGACCATCTCCCGGGACGGCGACCGGGACCGCTGGTTCACGGCCGAGGAGGCGAGGGAGTACGGCATGGTGGACCGGGTCGTGGAGTCCCTCACGGACGTCCGCCCGGCCTCCTCACGACGCAGGATGGGGCTGTAGGCATGGGGACGTACACGATTCCGAACGTCGTCGAGCGCACCCCGCAGGGCGAGCGGTCCTACGATGTGTTCAGCCGGCTGCTGTCGGAGCGGATCATCTTCCTCGGCACGGAGATCGACGACGGCGTGGCCAACGTCGTCATCGCCCAACTGCTGCACCTGGAGTCGGCGGCGCCGGAGAACGAGATCGCGATCTACATCAACTCCCCCGGCGGCTCGTTCACCTCGCTCATGGCGATCTACGACACGATGACGTTCGTGCGGGCGCCGATCTCCACGTTCTGCGTGGGCCAGGCGGCGTCGACGGCGGCCGTGCTGCTGGCGGGCGGGGACCCGGGGCGGCGGTTCGTGCTGGAGCACGCTCGGGTGCTGCTCGGGCAGCCGGCCAGCGGCGGCCGGCAGGGCACGGTGTCCGACCTGGCGCTCCAGGCGAAGGAGTTGGTGCGGATCCGCTCCCAGGTGGAGGAGGTGCTGTCGCGGCACACGCACCACGACGTGGCGACGCTGCGCGCGGACATGGACCGCGACAAGGTGTTCACCGCCGAGGAGGCGGTGGCGTACGGCCTGGCCGACGAGGTGCTGAGCCGGCGCCTGATGACGGTCTGAGGCGCCGGCCCGGGCCGGACGTCAGGCGGCCAGGCAGAGTCCGCCGTGGCGCGGGGCGGACGCGGCGCGGCTGCCGGACGTCCGCACCGCGGTGATCCTGGCCAGTTCGCCGTGGGCCCGCGACAGCAGGTCGCCGAGGCCGAGTCCGAGGGCGCGGGCGGCGGCCGCGAGAACCTCCGAGGAGGCCTCCTTGCGGCCCCGCTCCACCTCCGACAGATACGGCATGGAGATGCGGGCGGCGTCGGCGACGTCCTTGAGCGTGCGTTCCTGGGCCAGGCGTTCCTGGCGCAGGACGTCGCCCACCAGGTCGCGCCAGAGGGGTTCCTTCGGGGCGGGAGCCGACGGCAGGTGACGCGGTGCGGGAGACCTCTGCTCGGGCGACCCGGCCTCGGGGGCGGCGGCCGGGCGCAGCGGGATGACGCGGGCGTGGTTCGTCGCTTGGTTGCTCACCCCTCAAGCCTAGGAGTCCGGCCCGGCGGGGGAAGGGTCCGGCGTTCCGCCCTGGGTGAATCGAGGCGCCGGGCACGCCCGGTTTCGCACCGCCCGCGAAAAGCGGGGGGCATGCGCGGGCGAACCGGGGGTACGCGGACTGGGGGAAGGACCCAGGCAGACGTCATGCCGAGACTTTTCGTGGGGAGAGGCAATGGACACCGCCGTGATCCGGCCGGAGGTACGAGGCGTCGAGGAGACCGCCGGGACCAGGACGCAGGACGGGATGCTGCCGGGAGTCGACGACCCGCGGACCGTGGCACCGCGTGACGCGCGGGAGCTGTCCCGCCAGTTCTTCCGTCGGCTGACGGAGCTGGAGGAGGGCACGTACGAGTACCAGTACGCGCGCAACACCCTGATCGAGATGAACATGTCCCTCGTGCGGTTCGCGGCGGGCAGGTTCCGGGGCCGCGGCGACGACATGGAGGACATCGTCCAGACCGGCATGATCGGCCTGATCAAGGCGATCGACCGGTTCGACCTGTCGCGAGAGGTGGAGTTCACGTCGTTCGCGCTCCCGTACATCGTGGGCGAGATCAAGCGCTTCTTCCGTGACACGACGTGGGCCGTGCACGTGCCGCGCCGGCTCCAGGAGCTGCGCGTCGAGCTCGCCAAGGCGCGCGAGGAACTCGCCAGCCGGCTGGACCGCGAGCCGACGGTCGCCGAGCTGGCCACGCTGCTGAACATCGCCGAGAACGAGGTCGTGGAGGCGCAGATCGCCGCCAACGGCTACAACTCGTCGTCGCTGGACGCCGCGCTGACCGGCGACGGGCCGGAGAACGGCGAGGCCGTGCTGGCCGACTTCATCGGCGTCGAGGAGGACGGGCTGCGGCTCGTGGAGGACTTCCACTCGCTGGCACCCCTGATGGCCGAGCTCAGCGAGCGGGACCGGCAGATCATCCACATGCGGTTCGTGGAGGAGGCGACGCAGGCGGAGATCGGTGAGCGGCTCGGCTGCTCGCAGATGCATGTGTCGCGGCTGATCAAGCGGCTGATCACACGGTTGCGCGAGGGGATGCTGGGCGAGCTGGGCTGCGCCTGAGGGAGAGGACCGCGTCGGGCGGGGCCGCCGTCGGCGTGCGGCTGCGCCCGGCGCTCTCGCATGCCCGGAAAAAACTCGCCGGAAAAACCCGGAAAGACTCGCCGGGGAAAAGCCGGAAAGATTCGCCGGAAAAAGGGTCCGACCGCCCCTCGCCCGACGCCCTTGCGCCGACGCCCTCGCCGGCGGTGTTCAGCCCGCGAGTTCCAGCGTGGCCCGCACCCGCTTGCCCACCGGCACCCGCTCGACGGCGACCTGCTGGGTGAGCGCGTGGACGATCTCCAGGCCGTGCATGCCGATGCGCTCGGGATCGCGAGGGAACCGCCGCGGCAGCGCCGCGCTGCTGTCGTAGACGTAGACGGTCACCGCCGCGTCGGTGCCCTCCAGCTCCAGGATGTACGGGCCGTTGCTGTGCCGGTCCGCGTTGGTGACCAGCTCGCTGACGACCAGGAGCACCGCGCCCTCGGTCCGCTCGTCGATCGCGGCGCACCACTCGGTCCTGAGCTGCTCCAGGAACTGGGCAGCGAAGGTCCGCGCCTCGGCGATGCATCCGGGTTCTCCGGTGTAGTGCGCCGCCCGCCGAAGCGGTTCCACGGGCACGTCGAAACCAGTCGGTATCACTGTCCCGCCCACGTGCTGGGTCATGCGTTTCTCTCTCGGAAGCCGGCCAGGCCGGACACTGCTGCAACTCTGCTCGTACCCCGTGCGGGCCCGCGCAGTCCCCACCGCGCGGCCGAGCCTGTCACCAAGGGCATCTTCCCATCCGTTCGGGGCACCCGGCACAGCACCGGGACCGGGTCCGGCCGGCACTGCCGGGGCGGTGCGCGCGGGCGCGCCGACCGGCGGGAAGGGCGTGGGATGGACGATTTCATGGCCGCGCGGAGCCTGGCGACGCGCCCGGCGGTGACGCTGGGCGGGGACGCCGTCGCGCACGTCAAGGAAGTGGTCTTCGACGGCCGGGCCGAGCGGATCGCCGGGTTCACGCTGAGCGGTCTGGGCCTGCTCTCGGGCCCGCTCCAGCACGGTCTGCCGTGGTCGGCGGTGCACTCCCTCGGGCACGACGCGGTCATGATCCGCGATCCGCGCCGGCTGGTGCGCGCGGACGTCGTCGCGGCCTACGGCGGTCCCCTGCGGGGCCGGCTCGTCGGCGCGCGGGTCCGCACCGACGACGGCGACGAGGTCGGCACGGTGCTCGACGTGATCGTGGTGGGCGGCGCGAGCGGCCGGGTGGCGGGGTTCCGGGTCGCGGGGTCGCGGGCGCTGCCGCTGCTGTCCGGACGCCGCTGCCGCCGGATGTACCTGCCGCGGGGCGGCACGGTCGCCGTGGCCGGCCGGACCCTCGTGGTCGAGTCCGAGGTGACCCGATTCATGGCGGACGACCTGTCCGGCTTCGCGGTGCGCGCGGGCGCGTTCCGGCAGTCCCGGAAGGCCTCGCCGCCGTGATGCTCTTCTCGCAGGTCGGCGGTCTGCCCGTGACCGGCCCGGACGAGCACGCCGAGGTGGGCGTCCTGCGGGCGCTGACCGTCGACGCCGCCGCCGGCACCGTCACGCACCTGCGCGTCCGTACGGGCCCGCTCGGGCAGAAGGCCGTGCCGTGGCCGGCGCTGCGGTCCTTCGGGCCCGACGCGGTGGTCGTCGGCGCGCTCCCCTCCCCCGGCCCCGTGCCGCCGCACCACGACATCCTGGACCGGCGGATCCTCACCGACACCGGTGACCGGCACGGCGTGGTCCTGGACGTCGCGTTCGACGAGGTCACCGGGCGCCTTGAGGCGGTCTTCACGACGTTCGGCGAGGTGTCGCCGGGCCGGCTGCTCGGGCTCGGCGACTACGCCCTGGTCGTCCTCGCGGGCTGAGCGGTCACAGCGCCGGGGAGTCCGCCGGCTGCTCCTGGACGGAGCCGGGCGCCGACTCCGGCTGCGGCGGCGTGTCCGGCGCGGGCGCCGAGCCGGCCGGCGAGTCCGCGGGCGGCGGCTCCTCGGCCGTCCGCGGGCCCGGCGACTCGGGCTCGGAGGCGGGGGGTTCGGGTGGGGGCGCGGGGGGATCGGACGCGGGCGGCTCGGAGGTCGTCGCGTCGTCCGGCCGGGAGGTCCGGTCGTCCGGCGAGGACGGCGACGACGGGGTGGTGATGCTCGCCGACGGGGTGGGCCGGTCGGCCGGGGGCTCGGTCTCGCGGTCCTTGTGGCCGGTGTCGCCCTTGTGCCGGGTGAACCAGGTGCCGTTCTCCGCGTCGTGGACGACGAAGGCCTTGACGGGCTTCTTCGCCGGCGAGACGGCGACGACGCCCGCGGGGTCGTACGACGGCCAGGTGTCGCCGGTCCGGCGCGGGGTGCCCTGCTGGGCGACGGGCGGGGCCAGCGGGTTGCCGCAGGCGCAGCGGACGCGGGGTTCGCCGCGGTCGTCGATCAGCACGGCGGTGCCCGCCTGGAGGACGGCCTGGTAGCCGGTGGCGGCGCCGTCGCGGTAGCCGTGGTTGGTGACACGGGTGTCCATGCGCAGTTGTACGGGGGTGAGGGAGCGCAGGTAGGACGGCACGTCGGCGGGCGCGACGCGGGCCACCGAGGCGAACGCCCGGTTCTTGGCCGGGTCCGCGCCCAGGGCCTTGATCTGCTTCTCGACGTCGCAGCTGGCGGCGTTGCGCGTGCCGCCGTAGAGACCCGGTGCCCCGCCGTCCACGCCGCGCACCGCGTTGCGGGACGGCGACTGGGTCGTCGGGGACGGGGTGACGGGCGGCGCCGAGTCGTCCTTCGCCGTCGAAGCGGTGAACGGGTCGGGTCCGGAACTGCCCGCTGCCTGGAGGAAGATCTCGCCGCCGGCCTCGCCCGAGCCGCCGCCGGGGCGGCTGAACATGACGGCGACGAGCACGGCGGCGACGACGACCGCGGCGATCGTCGCCACCCGGGGCACGGACCGCCACCAGGACCTGCCGGGTTCGGGCGGCTCGCGCCGGGCGCCGCCCGACGGGGGCGGTGGCGGTCCGGAGGGCGGCTGCGACGGCGGGCCGGACGACGGGGGCGGCGCCGAGGGCGGTCCGGACGACGGCTGCTCCGGGCCCCGGGATGGACCGGACAGCGGGCCGGAGGGCGGGCCTGTGGGGCGGCCGGATGACGGCGGTTCGGCGCTCATCGAGCTCTTCTTCCCGCGGGGGATCCGAGCGGCTTCGTATGCGACCGAAAGGGAGATGTGCGCAATACGTGCCGTTTTATTCACAACACCCTCATTGTGTGCTCTTCTCCCGTCCCGTCCGCAAGCCGACGCGGACGGCGGAGCCCGGCGGGCGCGCCTCCCGAGGGCTGCCTAGCGTGGCAGCGTGAGCTCACGAACCCCCTCCGATCAGGCCGTCTCCGCCCGTCACGGCTGGGTGCAGGCCCTCGTCACCGTGCTGGCCGGGCTGGTCGCCATGGCCGTGGTCGCGGCGCTGGGGCTGTGGGCGGCCGGCGCCACCGGCCTTCCGGACGGCGCCTTCTGGCGGGTCGTCGCGGCGACCGTCGTCACGGCGGTCGGCGGTGGCGTGGAGATGTCCGGGAACGCCGGCGGGCTCGCCGACACCGACGTCGGGCTGACCGTCGTCCCGTTGTCCGTCACGCTGACCGGCGCGCTCGTCGTCGGCGCCGGGTTCCTCCGTCCGCTGCGGCACCGCGCGGTCGCGGGCGCCCGGGAACTCGCGGGGTGGGCCGGGCGGATCGCCGCCCTGTGGTTCGTGGCGCTGCTCGCCCTGGCCCTCGCCGCGCGGCACACCTTCGAGGTGTCGCTCGGCGAGGGGGCGCCGGCGGACGTCGCGGAGTTGTTCGGGGTGTCGCCCCGGGTCGGCTTCCGCGCCGACGCGCCGGTGACGCTGCTGTTCGGTCTGCTGTGGCTGGCCGGCGTGCTGGTGCTGGCGATGCTGGTGGCGCCCGGCGCGCCGCTGCCCGGCCGGCTGCTGCGGTTCGCGGATGCGGTGCGGCCGGCGGCGTACGCGATGGTCGTGCTGCTGCTGGCGTACGTGGTGATCGGGGTGGTCGTCGGTCTGATCGTCGCGGCGACGCGGGGGCACGCGGCGGAGACCTTCGCGGTGCTGCTGCTCGGCCTGCCGAACCTGGTGTGGCTCGCGCTGACGCTCGGTCTGGGTGCCACCTGGGAGGGCAGGGTCGAGGGCCCCTTCGGGCTGCCGATGCCGCGGGTGCTGGACGAGGTGCTGCGCGTGCCCGGCGTCGCCACGATCGACGTGGGCACGCTCGCCGAACGGGACGGCCGGGCGTGGTGGCTGGTGGTCGTCGCCGCGGTGCTGGTCGTCGGCGCCGCGTTCCTCATGGCGACGCGGTCGCCGGCCCGGACGCGGCTGTGGCAGCACGCGGTGCACATGGCCGTCGCGCTCGCCCTCACGGTGCTCATGGTGTGCCTCGTCGGCCGGATCTCCGCGCGGTACGGCCTGTCCGTCCTCGGCATCGGCGACCTGGGCGGCGATCTCGCCGGTGACCTGTTCCTGCGGCCCCGGCTGTGGACGGCGGTGGGTCTGGCCCTGCTGTGGGGCCTGGTCGCCGGTTTCCTGGGCGGCCTGCTGGCGCGTCCGGTGCGGCGCCGGGGCGAGACGGTTTCCTAGGATCCCTGGGGCCGGAAGACCGGCTCGGCCCAGCGTGGCGGTCGGGCCGGGCGGTCGGCCGCCGCCGCGACCCTGAGGTCGACCCGGGTCGCGGGATGGTCCGTCGCCGCGGCCCCGGTCAGGGCGGTGCGCAGGGCGGCGACGAAGGCCAGGCAGGAGTCGTGGCGGTCGTCGGGGCGTTTGGCGAGGGCCCCGGCGAACACCGCGTCGACCTGCCGGGCGAGCTCGGGCCGGGCGGCCGTCAGCGGCGGCGGCTCGTCGTACTGGTGGGCCCACAGCAGGGCCATGTCGTCGTCACGGCGGAACGGCGGGTGCCCGGCGAGGGTCTCGTACACGACGCAGGCGAAGCCGTACACGTCGCAGCGGGCATCGACCGGGCGGCCGGAGATCTGCTCGGGCGCCACGTAGTCGAGGGTGCCGACGAACTGGCCGACCGTGGTGAAGCCGGTCAGGGACAGGGACTTCTTGGTCAGGCCGAAATCGGTGAGGTAGACGTGCTCGGGGTGGTCGCTGTCGGTGCCCTGCGACACGAGGATGTTGCCCGGCTTCACGTCCCGGTGGACCAGGCCGTGGGCGTGGGCCGCGTCGAGCGCGGAGGCGACCTGCGCGGCGATGCGCACGGCGGTCGCGGCGGGCAACGGGCCCTGCCGGTCGAGCAGATGACGCAGGTCGCTGCCGGCGACGTAACGCATGGCGATGTACAGGACGCCGTCCGTCTCCCCCGCCTCGAAGACGGGCACGATGTGCGGGTGGTCGATGGCGGCGGCGACCCGGGACTCGTGGGTGAAGCGGCGCCGGAAGGTGTCGTTGCGGGCGAGTTCCGGCGCGAGCAGCTTGAGGGCGACGGTCCGGTCGAGCCTGAGGTCGCGGGCGCGGTAGACGACGGCCATGCCGCCGCGGCCGATCTCGTCCTCGATGCGGTACGCCGCGATCTGCCGGCCGACCAGTTCGGAGGGCCGGCCGGAGAACGCGCCGGTGCCGTCGGTCATCGGCGGTCCCCGTCGGGCGCCACGACGCGCGTGGGGGCGTGGCCCTGGTCGGCGGCGGCCACGGGCGCGCCGTCCGGCGACTCGGCCCGGAGCGGCTCGTCGGCGGCGTAGGTGGCCAGGCGGGTGCCGTCGGCGTACACCCAGCGGCCGTGGTCGCTGTCGTACAGCCATACGGACTCCCCGTCGACGACGACGCCGACGCGCAGTCCGCGGGTGCGGGCCCGGAAGGCCTCGCCGTCCAGGGCGCCCGAGGCGAGGTCCTCGACGGCGGCGGCGTAGCGGGCCAGGGCCTGTCCGGCGCGGGCGAGGAGCGGGCGCGGGTCGGCGGTGCGGGTGAGCGGGCTCTCGGCGGCGGGCGGGTCCTGCGGTACGGCGATCAGGAAGCGGCCGTCGACCCACGCGGACCAGCCGTTGGAGCACAGGACGTTCGCCCAGTCGCCGCGCCGCTCCAGGAGCTGGACGGGCAGCAGCGGGTCGAGGGGCACGGTGGGCCGGGCCGGGTCGGGGGCGTCCCAGGCGGCCGTGCCGTCCGGCGGGACGACGTGCGTGGGCCGGAAGCCGGGGGTCGTCATGGGCGCCTACTTCCGCATCACGGCGGGTTCGTGGCGCCGCAGCAGCCGGGAGACCAGGAAGGCGAGGGCGGCCGACAGCACGAGCAGCATGCCCACGTTGAGCAGCCAGACCCCGGCGGAGTGCCGGAACAACGGGTCGGCGGTCAGGTCGCCGGGGACGATCCGCGCGAGTCCGACGGTGCCGGCCATCGCCCCGAGCGCCCACCGCGACGGGATCAGCCACGACAGCTGTTCGAGGCCCGGCACGCCGTCCAGTTTCAGCAGGGCGCCGCAGAACACCACCTGGACGATGGCGAGGAGGACGAGCAGCGGCATCGTGACCTCCTCCTTGCGCACCAGCGCGGACACCAGCAGGCCGAGCATCATCGCCGTGAACGCGAGCAGCGCGACGGCGACGATGATCTCCACGAGCGGGGGCAGCAGCACGCCTTCCCCGCCGGGGGCGTTGAGATCCACGCCGAGCAGGGCGACGAGGGTGAGCACCACGGCCTGGAGCACGGTGACGGTGCCGAGGACGACGACCTTGGACATCAGGTACGCGGATCTGGACAGGCCGACGGCTCTCTCCCGCTGGTAGATCACCCGTTCCTTGACGAGTTCGCGCACGGCGTTGGCCGCGCCGGTGAGCACGCCGCCGACGCAGAGGATCAGCAGCGCGTTCATCGCCGTCTCCCGCGTCAGGCTGCCGCCCGCCAGGGCCCGGGCCATGGCGCCCATGACGAACGGCAGCGCGATCATGATGGCGAGGAAGGTGCGGTCGGCGCCGAGCGCCGCGGCGTAGCGGCGCACCAGGGTGCGCAGCTGGGCGGTGCGGCTGCGGGGCCGGGGCGGGGCGGTGATGACGACGGGTCCGGAGCGCGGCAGCGCGGGCTGGGCGGAGGCGTCGGCGACGTACCGGCGGTGTTCCGGGGCGTGGCGGAAGTCGCCGGCCCAGTCGCGGTCGGCGTCCCGTTCGAAGGCCTCGAAGGCCTCCGGCCACTGTTCGAAGCCGAAGAACTCCAGCGCCTCGTCGGGCGGCCCGTAGTAGGCGACCTTGCCGCCGGGGGCGAGGACGAGGAGCCGGTCGCAGACGTCGAGGCTGAGGACGCTGTGGGTGACGACGATGACGGTGCGGCCGTCGTCGGCGAGGCCGCGCAGCATGTGCATCACCGAGCGGTCCATGCCGGGGTCGAGGCCGGAGGTCGGTTCGTCGAGGAAGAGCAGGGACGGCTTGGTGAGCAGTTCCAGGGCGACGCTGACGCGCTTGCGCTGTCCGCCGGAGAGGCTGTGCACGGGCTGCTCGGCACGCTGTTCCAGGCCGAGTTCGCGGATCACCTCGTCGACCCGGGCGCGGCGCTCGGCCTTGGCGGTGTCCTGCGGGAAGCGCAGTTCGGCGGAGTAGGTGAGGGCGCTGCGGACGGTGAGCTGGGCGTGCAGGATGTCGTCCTGCGGGACGAGTCCGATGCGCTGGCGCAGCTCGGCGTAGTCGCGGTAGAGGTCGCGGCCGTCGTAGACGACGGTGCCGTGGTCGGCGGGCCGCTGTCCGGTGAGGGCGCCGAGCAGCGTGGACTTGCCGGCGCCGCTCGGGCCGACCACGGCGAGCAGGCACTTCTCCCCCACCGGGAACGACACGTGGTCGAGCAGCATCTTGCGCCCGTGGTCCACGGCGACGGTGAGGTCCTGGACGTCGAGAGAGATCTCGCCGGTGTCGACGTACTCCTGGAGGGTGTCGCCGACGAGGCAGAACGCCGAGTGGCCGATGCCGACGATGTCGCCGGGGCCGATGGGGGCGGCGGTGACGGGCCGGCCGTTGAGGTAGGTGCCGTTGTGGCTGCCGAGGTCGGCGATCTCGTAGCCGCCGTCGGGGAGGGCGCGCAGTTCGGCGTGGCGGCGGGAGACGACGAGGTCGTCCACGACGAGGTCGTTGTCGGGGGCGCGGCCGATGCGGACGGTACGGGTGGGCAGCGGCCGTACGGTGGTGGGCTGCCGGTAGGTCCCGGTGCCCGCCGGGTTGGAGACGGCGGAGGGGCGCTCGGGCGGCGGCCGGGTGCGGCCGAGGAGGACGGCGCGGGGGCCGTCGGCGGGGCTGCCGAAGCGGATGACGCTGCCGGGGCCGACGTCCCGGGCGTCCACGCGGCGGCCGTCGGCGTAGGTGCCGTTGGTGCTGTGTTCGTCCTCGAGGGTCCAGTGGCCGTTCTCGGGGCGCAGCACGGCGTGGTGCCAGGAGACCCGGGCGTCGTCGATGACGATGTCGCTCAGTGGGTCGCGTCCGACGTGGTAGTCACGGCCCGGGGTCATCACCGTGGAGCCCGTTTCGGTCTCCAGGACGAGTTCGGGCGGGATCGGCGCGGACGGCCGCTCTGCCATGACTGGATTCTACCGATTGGCCCAGAGGTGCGCCTGGGCTGCGCGGGGGCCTCAGCCGACGGGTACGACGAGTGCCGGGATGGTCCGTTGCATGCGCAGGGCGTCGACGGACTCGGCGAGCAGTTCGTACTCGGTGGTGTCGTCGCCGGTGGCGATGCGCACCAGCCGCCCGGCCGCCAACTCCTCAGCGATCAGCTCCTGTTGGGCGACGTCGCCGCACCAGGCGCGGAGCACCGCCGGCACGTCGGGCACCGTGGCGGCGACCGGGACGAGCGCGCCCGAGGGTAAGTGCTCGGCGTCGGGCCTCGGGTCGAGGCGGTCGGCGATCCAGCAGGCCCGGTCCCGCAGCCACCACAGGGCGAGGGCCAGGGTGGGCGCGCGATAGGTGCCGAGGGGTACGCCGATGCGTCTGCCGTCGCAGACGCCGTACGCGGTGACATGGCACAGGAATTCGTCGTGCACGGTACCCTCCCCCGTCGCAGCGCCCACCCGCGCGCGTCGGGCATGGTTGTCCGTGCGGCGGGTGTGCTGCGCGTTCTCGTGCCGTGGGCTCGTGTGCGGTGCGTGAGGGCGCTGTCGCGCGGTGTGAAGCGCTCCCGCAGTTGAGTATGTTCACTGCTGAATCACTGTCACCACGCCTTTCCGGCCAGTCTCCTGGCATATTCACCGCCCGAACTGGCCGAAATCCGGCGGCGCACCGGAGGGCCCGATCGTGCGCCCCCGTACGCGCCGGAGGCGCCCCGGGGAGCGGCGCATGCCGGAGGGGGCGACTCCGCAAAGAGCCGCCCCCTCCGACGCGCTTCACCACCGGGCCGCCGCGCGGCCGTTCGCGCCGGACCGCCGTGGACGCGGTCCGGCGCCCGGCTATGCCCGGACCACCGCGTCGATGCGGGCGATCTCGTCCGCGTCGAACTCCAGGTTCCGGATCGCGGCGACGCTGTCCTCCAGCTGCTGCGGGCTGCTCGCGCCGACCAGGGCGGAGGTGACCCGGCCGCCGCGCAGCACCCAGGCGAGCGCCATCTGCGCCAGGGACTGGCTGCGGGACTTCGCGAGGTCGTTCAGGGTGCGCAGCCGGCCCACCAGTTCCTCGGTGACCGCGTCGGAGTTCAGGAAGGGGCTGTCGCTCGCGGCGCGGGAGTCCTCGGGGATGCCGTCGAGGTAGCGGCCGGTGAGCAGGCCCTGCTCCAGCGGCGAGTAGGCGATGGAGCCGACCTGGAGCTCGTCCAGGGCGTCGAGCAGGCCCTCGTCCTCGGGGCGCCGGTCGAGCATCGAGTAGCGCGGCTGGTGGATGAGGAGCGGGGTGCCCAGCTCGCCGAGGATGCGGGCGGCCTCGCGGGTCTGCTCGGCGGAGTAGTTCGAGACGCCGACGTAGAGGGCCTTGCCCTGCTGCACCGCGGAGTGCAGGGCACCCATCGTCTCCTCCAGCGGAGTCTCCGGGTCGGGACGGTGCGAGTAGAAGATGTCGACGTAGTCCACGCCCATGCGCGCGAGGCTCTGGTCGAGCGACGACAGCAGGTACTTGCGCGAGCCCCATTCGCCGTACGGGCCGGGCCACATCAGGTAGCCGGCCTTGGTGGAGATCACCAGCTCGTCCCGGTAGGAGGCGAAGTCGGCCCGCAGCGCCTCGCCGAAGGCGGACTCGGCGGCGCCGGGCGGCGGGCCGTAGTTGTTGGCCAGGTCGAAGTGGGTGACGCCCAGGTCGAAGGCGCGGCGCAGGATGGCGCGCTGGGTGTCGACCGGCCGGTCCGGGCCGAAGTTGTGCCACAGGCCGAGCGAGAGCGCGGGGAGCTTGAGGCCGCTGCGTCCGGTGCGCCGGTAGGGCATGTCCGCGTAGCGGTCGGGGTGTGCGGTGTACAACGCGACTCCAGAGGGGTTGGCACGGAGGTGCCGGGCTTGACGGAACCGGGTCCCACTCTGACCCGGCCCGCGGGCAGTGGTCCAACAGAAGAATGCGATGGGATTCAGCGGCTACGCTTCTCAATCATGGAACTGCGCCATCTCCAGCACTTCGTGGCGGTCGCCGAGGACCAGCACTTCACCCGCGCGGCGGAACGGCTGCTGGTCTCCCAGTCGGGCCTGTCGGCGTCGATCCGCGCCCTGGAGCGGGAGCTGCGGGCGCCGCTGTTCGTGCGGACGACCCGCCGGGTGACCCTGACGGAGGCCGGGCGGGCGCTGCTGGGCGAGGCGCAGCGCATCCTCGCACAGGTGCGGGCGGCGCACGAGGCGGTGGCCGCGGTGCAGGGCGTGCTGCGCGGCACGCTGTCGCTGGGCACCGAGCAGTGCATCGCCGGGGTCGACGTGGCGGGGCTGCTGGCCGCGTTCCGGCGCCGTCATCCGGACGTGGAGATCCGGCTGCGGCAGGCGGGTTCGGGCGAGCTGGCGGAGGAGGTCGCGGCCGGCCGGCTCGACCTGGCCTTCGCCTACCGCACCCAGGCGGACACCGACCAGTTGCGCTCCGTCTCGCTGGCCGGTGAGCCGATGACGGTGCTGTGCCACCCCGGCCATCCGCTGGCGGCGGGCGGGGCGGCGCTGACCCCGCGGGACCTCGCCGACGAGGTCTTCGTCGACTTCCACCCCGACTGGGGGCCGCGCCGCGTCACCGACACCGCGTTCGCCGAGGCCGGGGTACGGCGGACGGTCGCGCTGGAGGTGAACGACGTGCACGGCCTGCTGGACCTGATCGGCGAGAACCTCGGCGTGGCCGTCGTGCCCCGGCACTTCCGGAACAAGCGCGCCACCCTCGCCTCGCTGCCGCTGAAGGGCACCGGGGAGACCGCCTACGAGACCATCGCGCTGCTGCCGCCGCCGCAGGCCACGAGTCCGGCGGCCCGGGCGCTGATGGCCCTGCTGGAGGCCGACGGCCCCGCCGGAACGGGGAGCGCGTGACGGCGGGGTGAGCGATGGTGGACGGTATGCATGCCAAGGACATCCTCATCGAGGCCTACGGCCGCATCCGGGAAGAGGTCCACGCCGCCGTGGAGGACCTCGGCCCCGACGACCTCAACGCCCGCCCCGGCGACGAGACGAACTCGATCGCCTGGCTCGTCTGGCACCTCACGCGCGTCCAGGACGACCACGTCGCCGACGCCTTCGGGCTCGACCAGGTGTGGCTGACCCGGGACTGGGCGAAGCGGTTCGGGCTCGACCTGCCCCGCCACGACACCGGGTTCGGGCACAGCGCCGCGAAGGTCGCGAAGGTGCGGGTCGACTCCGGTGAGCTGCTGACCGGGTACTACGACGCCGTGCACGAGCAGACCCTCGGGGCGCTGCGCGGGCTGTCCGCCAAGGACCTGGAGCGCGTGGTGGACGAGCGCTGGGACCCGCCGGTCACGCTCGGGGTCCGGCTGGTCAGCGTCCTGTCCGACGATCTCCAGCACGTCGGACAGGCCGCCTACGTCCGGGGACTGCTTCAGAGCACGTCCGCGTAGCCCGGCAGGACGACGTCCTCGATGAGGGCGGTGCGCTCGTCGAAGGGGATGAACGCGCTCTTGAGGGCGTTCACCGTGACCGTGCGCAGGTCCTTCGCCGTCCAGCCCGCCTGCTCGACCAGCAGGGACATCTCGCGGGTCATCGTCGTGCCGGACACGAGCCGGTTGTCCGTGTTGAGGGTGACGCGGAAGCCGAGGTCCTTGAGCGCGGTGATGGGGTGCTCGGCGATCGAGCCGGCGGCGCCCGTCTGGAGGTTGGACGTCGGGCACATCTCCAGCGCGATCCGGCGGTCGCGGATCCAGCCGGCGAGGCGGCCGAGCTTGCCGGAGGCGAGGTCGGGGATGTCGTCGGTGATGCGCACGCCGTGCCCGATGCGCTGGGCGCCGCACACCTGGAGGGCCTGGTGGATGCTGGGCAGCCCGTGGGCCTCACCGGCGTGGATGGTGAACGGCACGTTCTCGCGGCGCAGGTGCTCGAAGGCGTCGAGGTGGTCGGCGGGCGGGAAGCCGTCCTCGGCGCCGGCGATGTCGAAGCCGACGACCCCGGCGTCCCGGAAGGCGACGGCCAGGTCGGCGGCCTCGCGGACACGGTCGAACATCCGCATCCCGCACAGCAGCGTGCCGACCCGCACCGGCGTGCCGGCCTCCGCGGCCCTGGCCATGCCCGCCGCGAGCCCTTCCTGCACGGCCTCGACGACCTCGGGCAGGGTGAGCCCGCCCTTGAGCATCAGCTCGGGGGCGTAGCGGACCTCGCCGTAGACGACGCCGTCGGCGGCCAGGTCGAGGACGTACTCCTCGGCGGTGCGCAGCAGGCCCTCGCGGGTCTGCATGACGGCGAGGGTGTGCTCGAAGGTGGCGATGTAGCGCACCAGGTCACCGGAGCCGGCGGCCTCGACGTACCAGGCGGCCAGTTCGTCGGGGTCGGTGGTGGGCAGGGTGTGGCCGACCGCTTCGGCGAGTTCCACGACGGTGGCGGGGCGCAGGCCGCCGTCGAGGTGGTCGTGCAGGACCGCCTTGGGCAGACGGCGGAGGACGTCGGTGTCTATGCGCGTAGAGTTCATGGGTGGTGCTTCCTCGGCGGGGCGTTCGGGTGGGTGCTGGGGTGTTACGCGGCGGGCTGGAGCAGGTCCCAGCGGTTGCCGTACAGGTCCTGGAAGACGGCGACCGTGCCGTACGGCTCGTGCCGCGGCTCCTCCAGGAAGGTCACGCCGGCGGCGAGCATGCGGGCGTGGTCGCGGGCGAAGTCGTCGGTGTGCAGGAAGAAGCCGACGCGTCCGCCCGTCTGGTCGCCGACCCGGCCGCGCTGTGCCTCGTCCTTGGCGCGGGCGAGCAGCAGGTCGGTGCCGGGTCCGTCGGCACCGGCCCGCACGACGACCCACCTGGAGCCGTCGGGGCGCGGGGTGTCCTCCACGAGCCGGAATCCGAGGGCCTCGGTGTAGTGGCGGATCGCCTCGTCGTAGTCGCCGACGACGAGGGTGACCAGGGCGATGCGTCTCATGCGGACCTTCCGGGCGGTGCGATTGACGGGTGAGGTTATACGTAAAACCTGACGGGCGCCAGTCACCTCGGGCGATCCGTTCGCGGGGATGCGCGGACACGGCGGAAGGCGGCGCCCCCGCAGGTCGCGGGGCGCCGCCTTCGCGGTGTGCGGGCCGGGTCAGCAGTAGAGGTTGCCGCCCGGGGAGACTCCGAGGATCTGGGTGAACCGCTGGTAGTTGTTCACGCGGCTCTGGACCTGCGCCGGGTTCTTGCCGTCGCACTCCAGGGAGCCGTTGATGGAGCGGATGGTCTGGCCGAAACCCGCGCCGTTGACCATGGCGTTGTGGGGGGTCATGGTGCCGGGGCCGGTCTGGGTGTTCCAGTACCACAGCGCGGTCTTCCAGGCGACGGCCGAGTCGCGCTCGACCAGCCAGGGGTTGTTCAGCAGGTCGATGCCGAGCGCGTCGCCCGCGGCCTTGTAGTTGAAGTTCCAGCTGAGCTGGATCGGGCCGCGCCCGTAGTAGGCCGCCTGGCCCGCCGGGCAGCCGTACGGCCGGCTCCAGTCGCAGTAGTGCGGGTAGTTGGCCTGGTTCTGCTCGACCACGTGCACCAGGCCGCCGGTCTCGTGGCTGACGTTGGCGAGGAAGGCCGCGGCCTCCTGCTTCTTGGTGGTGTCGCTGCCGGTGTTCGCGAAGCCGGGGTAGGCGCTGAGCGCGGCGGTGAGTCCGCTGTAGCTGTAGAAGGAGTTCCGGTTCGGGAACATCTGGTTGAACTGGGCCTCGGTCACCACGAAGGTGCCGACCGGCGTCCCGGACCCGCCGTCGCAGGCGTACGGCTCCCAGTACCAGGTGCTGATGGTCGGGTCGTAACCCGGGTTGGCGTGCTCGGCGATGTACGCCTTGCCGTCCGTGTAGCGGACGATGTCACCGGCCGCGTAGGACCTGCCGGCGACCCAGCTCGGGTAGCTCGAACAGGCCGCGGCGGCGGCGGGGGCGGCCGGCAGGAGCACCGGCGCTGCGGTCGAGATGACCAGCGCGGCCAGCAGGGCGGATGTGCGACGCCTCGGCACAGGATCAACTCCTTTGCGGAGCGGGGCCGTTCCCGGCACGGGGCAGCCCGGCGCGGAGCCCGGTACGGGCCCGCGACAGGAGGCCGCCCCGGCGTGGGGGCGGCCGGGGTGGGGGGGTGTGGAGGCACACTCAACCGCTTTGGTCTGTACCAGTCAAGGGTGTAGACCAGTCATCGTCGCGCCCCTCGGATTCCGGCCACGCACAGCCCGCCACCTCTACACATAAAGGCGATATAAGCGCACAATTCAGATACGCGGCGCTCGGCGCACCCCGTGCCGGGACCGCGGTCGGCCTGCCAGTCAAAGGAGACGAGTCATGGCCAACGTCTCGCCCACCAGAGGTGACATCACCACCCACCCCGACGCCTCCGAAATGCGGGCACGGTACGACCGCATGCTCGGCGGCCGTGACGTGGCGCTCGTGGACGGACCGGTGTTCCTGCTCGGTCTGTACTGCGCCGCGTCCCCGTGGATCCTCCACTACACGACGAGCCAGCCCGCGCTCGTGACCCACAACCTGATCATGGGCATCGCGATCGGCCTGCTGGCCCTCGGCTTCACGCGCGCTCCGGAGCGGATGTACGGCCTCAGCTGGGCGTTCTGCGCGATGGGCGTGTGGATGATCGTCGCGCCGTGGATCGTCGGCGAGAGCCCGGACGCCGGCGTCGTGTGGAACAACATCGTCATCGGCGCCCTGGCCGTGATCCTCGGTCTGGTGTGCGCCGGCACGGCGGCCAGGAGCACGCCGAAGCCCTAGGGACCGTCGCACCGGGAACCGGACGCCGGAAGGGAGTCGGATCGACAGGGCCGGTCCGCGTCGCGCGGACCGGCCTCCTCGCGCCGGACGGTCAGTCGACGGGTACCGACCAGGGCTCCTGCGGCAGCGGACTGCCCGTCTCCAGCAGCGACTTGAGGTTGGACAGCACCGCGGGCCAGCCCGACGCCACGTCGTCGCGCTCGCGCTCGTCGGCGAGGTTCTCGTGGGTGACGGTCAGGCGGACGATGGCGCCGTGCGGCTGGATGTCGAAGGTGACCCGGGAGTGCCTGTCGGTGTCCGCCTCCCGCTCCGGGTCGGCCCAGGTGGTGACGAGGCGGGTGGGCCGCTCGCTCACCTCGACGGTGCCGACGACGTCCGCGACGCCGGAACCGTCCGTCCGGACGTGCGCCCAGCGGGAGCCCGCCTCCCAGTCCGGCGACTCGTTGCGGTGGCCCCAGTAGTCGGCGGTGAGGTCGGCGTCGGTGAGCGCGTCCCACACCTTCTCGGGCGTGCTCTCGATGTAGGTGACGTAGACGTACGTCGGCTTCTCGGTCATGGCTTCCTCGGCTCGTCGCTTCACGGCGCCGAGCGCGCTGAGGCGCGGGCGCTCGAACTGGTCGATCCAGCGCTCCTGGATCTCGTGGAGCGGGACCGGATTGAGGTAGTGCAGCTTCTCCCGCCCCCGGCGCACCGTGCTGATCAGGTGGGCCGCCTCCAGGACGGCGAGGTGCTGGGTCAGCGACTGCCGGGCCATGGCGAAGTGCCCGGACAACTCGGTGAGCGTCTGCCCGTTGGCCTCGCGCAGCCGGTCCAGCAGCCTGCGCCGCGTGCCGTCGGCCAGCGCCTTGAAGACGCTGTCCATCCTGATGTCGTCGCCCGATCCCACACCCTCAGTTACGCAGGCAATCACCTGCATGTCAAGCCGGGACGGGCCCTGTCGCGGGACGCACGGCGGTGCGGTTACGGCGTGTACACGTACGGCGTCGTCGTGGTCAGCGCCGCGAAGCCGAGGCGGCTCAGGATCGGCCGGGACCGGTCGCTCGCGTCGACCTGGAGGTAGCGGTGACCGTGGCGCAGGGCGGCGCGGGCACGGTGGGCGACCAGGGCGCGGTAGATGCCGCGCCCGCGCCAGGCCGGTACGGTGCCCCCGCCCCACAGGCCCGCGAACGCGGTACCGGGGACCAACTCCAGCCGCGCGGCGCTCACCGGCCGCTCACCGGCCAGCGCCACGACGGCGACGACGGTGCCCGGCTCGGCCGCCAGCCGGGCCAGCAACCGCTCGCGCAGCCACCCGCTGTCCGAGCCGAACGCCTCGCGGTGCACCTCGGCCACCATGCCGGCGCCCGCCGCGTCGGTGACGGGCAGGACACGGACGCCGCCCGGCAGTTCGGGGCCGGGTTCGAGGCGCGCGGCCTCGCCGACCATCAGCGTCTCCTCGGGGCCGGGCACGAAGCCGGCCCCGGTCAGCCGCCGTCCGAGGCCGGCCGGGCGGTCGTGGCCGTACACCTTCCACTCGAACTCGCGGCCGAGGCCGGTGAAGTGCGCGACCTGCACCGCGATCGCCGCGTCGGCGCCGGTCTCGTCCAGGCGGGACCACAGCACGCCGTTCCAGCCGTGCGCCGGAGCCGTCTGGCGCACCACGTCCCCGGTGCGCTCCACACGGGCGTCGGGGGCGTCGGGCCGGGCCCGCTCGCGCAGGTCGCGGTCGACGAGGGCGAGCAGGGCGGTGTGATCCGTTCCGTGATCCATTCGCCCAGTGCAACAGGCGTGCGCGGCGCGCGGCAACGGGGTTTGCCGGGTGACGGCGCGCCGCGCGGCGACGGACGTAGTGTGTGCGTGATCGCCGACTGCCGAGGAGGTCCGGGCCGATGGTTGTGAAGGACACCGAACTGCCGTACCTGCGCCGCTGCGTGGAGCTCGCGGCCGAGGCGCTGGAGGCCGGGGACGAGCCGTTCGGGTCGGTGCTGGTCGGCGCGGACGGCACGGTGCTCGCCGAGGACCACAACAGGGTGGCGTCCGGGGACCGCACCCGGCACCCCGAGTTCGAGCTCGCGCGCTGGGCGGCCGCCCGTCTGACGCCCGAGGAGCGGGCGGCGGCGACGGTCTACACCTCGGGCGAACACTGCCCGATGTGCGCGGCGGCGCACGCCTGGGTGGGCCTCGGCCGCATCGTGTACGTCGCCTCGTCGGAACAACTGGGCGTCTGGCTCGCCGAATTGGACGTGCCCCCGCCGCCGGTGCGGACACTGCCCGTCAACGAGGTCGCACCCGGCGTCGCCGTGGCCGGCCCGGTGCCGGAACTCGCCGACGAGGTCCGGGAACTGCACCGCCGCTTCCACCGCGGACGCGGCTGACGAGGGTCGCCTGGCCGTCGCCGCCGAGATGCGGCGGGCTCCGCACGGTGCCTACGATCGAGAGCCGGACCGGGCTCGCCGCCCGGTCCCCTCCGGGGAGGCGCTTGCTCCTTGTTGCCGGCCCAGCGGCTCATGGCCGCACATCTCACGCTGGTCGCCGTCGCCACGGCTCTGTACATGACCGTTCCCGCGGCGCGTGCCCCCCTGTGGGCCGTCATCGGAGTCACCGGTGCGGGCGCGGTGGTCGCCGGGACCGTGCTGCACCGGCCGGCGCGTCGGTGGCCCTGGTGGTTCCTCGCCGCCGGGCTGCTGGCCTTCGTCACGGGCGACACGTACTACAACGTCCTGGAGCAGTACTTCGACGCCGCCAACCCGTTCCCGTCGCCCGCCGACGCCTGCTACCTGCTGACCTATCCCCTGTTCGCGGTGGGGCTCTCGGGGCTGGTGCGGTACCGGTGGGCGGGGCGGGACCTGCCCAGCCTCCTCGACTCGCTGATCTTCACCGCGGCTCTCGCGCTGCCGGTGTGGGTGTTCCTGGTGCAGCCCCTCGCCACGACGGACGGACTGACCTGGCAGCAGCGGGCCATCAGCATCGCCTACCCGCTCGGCGACATCCTGGTGCTGGCGCTGCTGACCCGGCTGCTGACGCCCGTGCCGCCCAGCGGCTCGCACCGGTCGGTGCGGCTGCTGGTCGTCGGCACCATGACGCTGCTCGTCTTCGACATCGCGTACGGCCTGCTCCAGCTGAACTTCATGTGGCAGGCGGGCACCCTGCTGGACGCCGGCTGGATCGTCTTCTACACGGCCTGGGGGCTGGCCGCGCTGCACCCGTCGATGGTGGAACTGACCGCGTCCGCGCGGCAGCGCGAGCCTCTGGTGCCGCCGCGGCACCGGCTGGTGATGCTGGCCCTCGCGACCCTGATCGCCCCGGCGATCATGCTGTACGAGGGCCTGACCCGGCAGGCGCACGGCACCGCCGCCGTCGCCGTGTTCTCGGCCGTGCTCTTCGTGCTGGTCATCCTGCGGCTCGGCGGCATGATCGTGGCCCACCGCAGAGCCGTGGCGCGGGAGCTGTCGCTGCGCCGCGCGGCGGCGTCCCTGCTGGCGGCGACCCGCCCGGAGGACGTCTCCGACGCGTGCGGGGCGGCCGTCGACCGGCTGCTCGGCCCGGCCGACCCCCACCACACGGTGCTGCTGTCCGCCGAGCGCGCGGTGGACGCCCGGCCGCCCCACACCCTGCTGACCACGCCCGACCGCCTCGCCCCCGCCGTCGCCGCCGAGGTCGACGGGCTGCCGTCCGTCCTGGTCTGCCCGATGACCCGGCCCGACCGGCCGACCGCCGAGCTGCCCGGCCTGCTGCTGGTCGCCGGACCCGAGCAGGCGCTCCTCGAGACCTGGGGCTCCCTGGAACTGCTCGCCTCGCACGCGGGCCTCGCCATGGAACGCGTCCTGCTGCGCCAGGAGATCATCCGCCGGGAGAGCGAGGCGCACTTCCGCACCCTCGTCCGCAACGCCTCCGACGTCATCCTGATCCTCGAGGACGACGACACGATCCGGTACGCCAGTCCGTCCGCGCGCTCCGTGTTCGGCACCGCCGAGCTGGCGGGCACGTCCCTGCCGGACCTGCTCGACCCGCGCGACCGGCAGCGGGCCGTACGGGAACTGGCCGCCGTGCGGGCCGGGCAGCCGCGCGCAGCCCACGACCACTGGTGGGTGCGGCGGCACGGCGACCAGGCCGAGGTGGAGGTGCGGTGCAGCGACTTCCGGCGGGAACGCACCGTCGCCGGGCTGGTGGTGACCCTGCGGGACGTGACGGAGCAGCGCCGGCTGGAGCACGAGCTGACCCAGCGGGCCTTCCACGACTCGCTGACCGGGCTGCCCAACCGGACGCTGCTGATGGAGCGGGTCGAGCGCGCGATCCTGCGCGGGCGCCGCGAGTCGTCGCTGACCTGCCTGCTCTTCATCGACCTCGACGACTTCAAGCTCGTCAACGACACCCTCGGGCACGCGGCGGGCGACCACCTGCTCGTCGCCGTCGGGGACCGGCTGTCCCGGTCGCTGCGCCGCACCGACACCGCGGCCCGGCTCGGCGGCGACGAGTTCGCCGTGCTGATGGAGGACTCGCGCGACCCGGTCGACGCCGAACTGCTCGCCGCCCAGGTGCTCCAGACCCTCAGCCGCCCCTTCGGCCTGGGCGACGAGTCGGTGACCGTCTCCGCCAGTGTGGGCCTGGCCACCGCTCAGGACAGCGGCAGCGCCGAGGAGCTCCTCAGCCACGCCGACCTCGCGCTGTACGCGGCGAAGGAGGCGGGCAAGGGGCAGTGGCGGCGCTTCCAGCCGCGGCTGCGCACCCGCATGCTGGAGCGGCACGAGATGCAGTCCCGGCTCGCCCGCGCCATCGCCCGCAAGGAGTTCACGCTGCGTTACCAGCCGGTCGTGGACATCACGGCGGGAGAGATCGTCGGCTTCGAGGCGCTGGTGCGCTGGCCGCACTCCGGGCAGCGGCCGATCACGCCGGAGCAGTTCATCGGGCTGGCCGAGGAGACCGGGCACATCGCGCCGCTGGGTTCCTGGGTGCTGCGCAACGCGGTCACCGACATCGTGGGCCTCCAGACGCTGCCGGGGCCGCGCAGGCCGCCGTACATCAGTGTCAACGTCTCCGCGCGGCAGTTCCGCGAGGCCGGGTTCGTCGACCAGGTCGGGCAGGCGCTGCGCACGCCGGGGCTGGCGCCGGGCTCGCTCCAGCTGGAGCTCACGGAGACGGTGCTGCTGCGGCACGACGACCGGATCCAGACGGTGCTGCACTCCCTGAAGGACCTCGGGGTGCGCATCGCCGTCGACGACTTCGGCACCGGCTTCTCCTCGCTCCGGTATCTGCGGGACTTCCCCATCGACACCCTGAAGATCGACAAGTCGTTCATCGAGGACATCACCCGCAACACCCAGCAGGTGGCGCTCGTCGAGGGCATCGTGCGTATCGCGGACACGATGGGGCTCCAGGTGATCGCCGAGGGGATCGAGCAGGCGGGCCAGCGGGACCTGCTGGCGAGCATGGGGTGCCGTTTCGGCCAGGGATATCTCTTCGCCCGGCCCATGACCATCGAGCAGAGCGCCGAAGTGCTGCACCGGCGGAACGGCGTGCCTCCGACCGTACGCGGCAGCGGCCGTTCCGCACCACCGCTCCGGCACCGCGACGCGGTCCTCCGGTCCACCGCCCCGCCGGACGGCGGACCTCCGCGCAGGGCCGCCGCGGCGCGTGCCCGCCGCGAGGCCCGGCTGGCGGACCTGGAGCGGCTGCGGCGGACCAGTCCCATGAGCGACGCGGTCCTCGACGAGGTGCGCGGCCGGCACATCCGCAGCGGCGACCACTGGCTCGTCGACTTCGCCTCCTGCAACTACCTGGGCTTCGACTGGGACCCGGAGATCATCGCGGCCGTGGAGCCCGCCGTACGGCGCTGGGGCACGCATCCGAGCTGGTCGCGGCTGCTGGGCAGTCCGCGCCTCTACCCGGAGATCGAGGAGCGGCTCGCCGCCCTGCTGGGCGCGCCGGACACCCTGCTGCTGCCGACCATCACCCTGGTGCACAACTCGGTGATCCCGGCGCTGGCCGACGGCGGACACGTCTTCGTGGAGGCGACCGCGCACCGCACCGTGTACGACGGGTGCCTCACCGCCCGCGGCCAGGGCGCCACCCTGCACCGCTTCCACGCCGAGCGTCCCGCCGAGCTCGACGCCCTGCTCGCGGCGACGCCCCCGGGCGCACCCCGGCTGGTCTGCCTGGACGGGGTCGACAGCATGTCCGGCAACGTCCCCGACCTGCCGGCGCTCGCCGCCGTGTGCCGGGCGCGGGAGGCGACGCTGTACGTCGACGACGCGCACGGCTTCGGCGTGATCGGCGAACGCGGCCCGGACGAGCCCTGCCCGTACGGCCTGCGCGGCAACGGCGTGGTGCGGCACACCGGCGAGTCGTACGAGGGGATCGTCCTCGTCGGCGGCTTCTCCAAGGCGTACTCCTCGCTGCTCGCGTTCGTCGCGCTGCCCTCGGAGCTGAAGAACCGGCTGAAGACGCTCGCGGCCCCCTACCTGTACTCGGGGCCCTCGCCGACGGCGTCGCTGGCCACCGCGCTGGCCGGGCTGGACGCCAACGACCGCCGCGGCGACGCCCTGCGGGCCGATCTGTACCGCAGGACGGCGCGGGTGCTGGACCACCTCGCCGACCTGGGGGTGGCGACGCTCAACCGGGACCGGCTGCCGATCGTGGAGGTGCCGCTGGCCGACCCGGCCGACTTCGACGCGGTCGCGGAGTTCCTGTGGCGGGAGGGCATCTATGTGACGCTGGCCGCCTATCCGCTCGTACCGCGCGACCGGGTCGGTTTCCGCGTGCAGATCACGGCGCTGAACTCGGACGACGACATCGACCGGCTGAACGGCACGCTGAGCCGGCTGTCGGCGCGGTTCCCGCTGCGGTCCACGGGCTGAGCCGGTCATGACGACGCACAACGACGATGTGGACTGGGACGGCTGGCCGGTCGCCGACTACCTCGCGGAGAACTACCGGGAACTGCACCCCTCGGACGCCGCCGTCATCGCCCATCACTCGGCGTTCTACCGCAAGCTGCCGCCCGGCGGCGTCGACCGCGGTGTGGAGTTCGGGGCGGGGCCGAACCTGTATCCGCTGCTCCTGGCGTCCGGCACCTGCCGCCGCATCGACGCCGTGGAGGCCGGGGCCGGGAACGTCGCGTATCTGCGCGGGCAGCTCGCCGCGCCGGACGCGAGCTGGCTGCCGTTCCACGCGCTGTGCCGGCGGCTCAACCCCGCGGTCCCCGGAACGCCGGGCGCGGCGCTGGCGCGCGTGCGGGTCCTGCACGGCGACGTGCGGGCGCTGCCGGCCGGCGGGTACGGGCTGGCGTCGATGCACTTCGTCGCCGAGGGCGCCACCGAGGACGTCGCGGAGTTCACCGGGTTCTGCCGGGCGTTCGCGCGGTGCGTCCGGCCGGGCGGGCATCTGGTGGCCGCGTTCATGGAGAACATGCCGACGTACCGGATCGGGCCCGCGTCCCGCTGGCCGGGCTGTCCGGTGGGCCCGGAGATCGTCAGGGAGGTGTTCGGCCCCCTGACGAGCGAGCTCTCCGTCACCCGCATCGACACCGACCCGACGCTGCCGGACTACGGCGATTCCGGGATGGTGCTGCTCACGGGGGTGCGGGCACGGAGGGCCGGGGGCCCGTCCGGAGGCGAGGCTTTCGGGGGCCGCTTATGGTGATCGAGGGCGCCGCACACCCGGCCCCCGGGGCGCCCCTGGAGGCATCCATGCCCGCAAAGCTGTCAACGCGGCCCTCGGTCCGGCGCTGCGCGGTCACCGGGGCGGTCGGCCTGGCCCTGCTCGGCGCGGGGCTGCCGGCCGCGGTGGCGGAGGGCGACGGGCCCGACCTGTCGCGGTTCTACGGCCAGAAGGTGAAGTGGACGGCGTGCGAGGGCCAGGACGCGCCGAAGGACCTCCAGTGCGGGAAGGTCACGGTCCCGCTGGACTACGCCAGGCCGAAGGGCGGCACACTCGACCTGGCGGTGGCCCGCTACCGGGCGACCGGCGAGCCGCGCGGCTCGGTCGTGCTGAACTTCGGCGGCCCCGGCGGTTCCGGCGTCAGCGAACTCGCGGCCGGCGGCAAGGACTTCATGGAGCTCACGGACGGCTACGACGTGGTGTCCTTCGACCCGCGCGGCGTCGGCCGGTCCTCGCCCGTCAGCTGCGGCGAGGGTTTCGAAGACCTCGCGGAGGCGACCGACGGGGACGGCGACGTCAACGACCCGCACCCCGAACTGGCCCAGCTGCGCAAGGCTGCCGCGGAGTGCGAGAAGAACTCGGGCCCGGTCCTGCGGCACATCGGCACCGTGAACAGCGCCCGCGACCTGGACGTGATCCGCGCGGCACTCGGCGACGACGAGCTCAACTACCTGGGCTTCTCGTACGGGACACGGCTCGGCGCGGTGTACGCGGCCCGGTTCCCGGACAAGGTGGGCCGGCTGGCGTTCGACGGCGTGGACACGCTGACGGAACCGCTGACCGAGCAGGGCCGGGTGGGCGCGCTGGGGCAGCAGACCGCGCTGGAGAACTTCCTCGACTGGTGCGTGGAGGACATCGCCTGCCCGTTCGGCCAGGACGCGCGCGACGCCCGCGTGCAGATCGTGCAGCTCGTCGAGTCGCTCGACCAGGATCCGGTGCCGACCGGCTTCGGCGCCCCGTTCTCCGGCCAGGACCTGGTGGGCGCCATCGGGCAGGGGCTCTACAGCAAGGAGATGTGGCCGCTGCTGGAGCGGGCCCTCGCGCAACTGGTCGAGGACGGCGACACCCGCGGCGTGGAGGCCTTCACGTCGGGCGGCTTCGCCATCCCGATGCGGACCGGGGCGGCCGGCCGCCAGCACGGCGACGAGCGGGACCGTGACGGGCGCAAGCACCGCGGGCTCGTGGACGAGGAGGACGTCCCGGTCGACAACCTGCCGGCCGCGCTGATGGCGATCAACTGCGCGGACGACCCCGACCGCCCCGCCCCCGGCAAGGTCGCGGAGAACCTGCGGCGGCTGCGCGGCCAGTACGAGCAGGCCTCGCCCGTGTTCGGCCGCTACCGGCTCACGCAGGTACTGATGTGCCACGGCCGGCCGAAGGGCACCGACTTCATCCGCGAGCGGGTCAAGGACGTCGACACCCCGAAGATGCTGCTGGTCGGCACGCGCGGCGACCCGGCCACGCCGTACCGCTGGACGGAGCAGACGGCGCGCCGGCTCGGTCCGTCGGCCGTGGTGCTCGACAACAAGGGCGAGGGCCACACCGGTTACGCGTCCTCCAAGTGCGTGCACGGCAAGATCGACGCGTTCCTGCTGTACGGCACGCTGCCGCCGCACGGCAGCTCCTGCGGCCCGGACGAGGACGACGACTGAGGGGCGCCGGCGGCGGCACGACCGCCGCCACGGCCACTGCGTCGGCGACAGCCCCGGCCACGGCCACCGACCGGGACTTGACGGCCGTGAAAACCTGATCGTCACGCAGGCCGCGGCCCGGTCTGCGGGGCGGGCCGGGAGAGGAGTCGACGGAACATGGCCGAACTGCTGGGTGTGGCGGTCCTGGGCGCGGGACACATGGGCGCCGATCACATTCGCCGCCTCGACAGAGTGGTGAGCGGAGCCAGGGTCGCCGCCGTGTCCGACCCCGACGCCGAGCGGGCCCGCGACGCCGTGACCGGCATCGACGGCGTCCCGGTGCACGCGGACACCGGGGCCGCGCTCGACGCGCCCGGCGTGGACGCCGTACTGATCGCCTCGCCCGGGCCGGCGCACGAGGAGGCGCTGCTCGCCGCGTTCGCCCGGGGCCTGCCCGTGCTGTGCGAGAAGCCGATGACGTCCGACTCGGCGGGTGCGCTGCGCGTGATGGAGGCGGAGGCGCGACTGGGCAGGCGGCTGGCGCAGATCGGTTTCATGCGGCGCTACGACGCCGAGTACCGGGATCTCAAGGCGCTGCTGGACAGCGGGCGGCTGGGCCGGCCGCTGATGCTGCACTGCACGCACCGCAACGTGTCGTCGCCGCCCGGCTTCACCAGCGACATGCTGATCAACAGCTCCGTCTCGCACGAGATCGACGCGGCCCGCTGGCTGCTCGGCCAGGAGGTCACGGCGGTGACGGTGCTGCGCCCCGCCTCCTCCTCGGGCGCGCCCTCGGGGCTGCTGGACCCGCAGTTCGTGCTGTTCGAGACCGCGGGCGGCGCCCTGGTCGACGTCGAGGTGTTCGTCAACTGCGGCTTCGGCTACCAGGTGCGCTGCGAGGCGGTCTGCGAGCGGGGCGCCGCGCGGATCGGCGAGGAGCGGGCGATGACGGTGACCGCCGGTTCGGGCGCCCGCGCGGAGGTGCCGCAGGACTATCTCGTCCGGTTCGCGGACGCCTACGACCGCGAGGTGCAGTCCTGGGTGGACTCCGTGCGGCGGGGCGCGGTCACGGGTCCGAGCGCCTGGGACGGCTACGCGGCGGCCGCGGTCGCCGAGGCGGGGATCGCGTCCCTGGAGTCCGGGCTCCGCACCCCCGTCGACCTGGCCCCGCGACCGGACCTGTACGCGTGACGCTGCGTGACAACACCCCGAGGGGAACACCTGACCCCCGAACACCTGCGGCAGCGCCGGGTGTTCCTTCGAGGTCACCCGCCAAGTGCCGTACATTTCCTACGACTTGAGGCCGGGCCGGACTACGGCGATGGGCGTCCGGACAGCGCTCCGCGAAGACTGTGGCATATGCCGGATGCACCGCCGTATCGTGTCTTGCCAAATCCCTTACAGGGCGTCGCGGGCTGTGCGACAGTCGTAACACCCCCGTCAACCCCGGCCCCACCGTCCCTCATCGGAGTGCGTCATGCCGTCCCCTCAGTCTGCGGGCCGCCCGGCCGCCCAGCCTCCGGGGCGCGGCCCCGTGGACGCGCTGATATCGCAGACGCGGCGGCTCAAGGGTGACGTGGACGCCGTACGGCGCGACACGCCCGCCGACGGTTCGGACCCGCGGGGCCGCTGGCAGCGTGCCCTGTGCGAACTGGCGCTGTACCAACTCGACGATCTGGACGAGCACTTGGGGCAGCTGCGGGACGGGCCGCTGCCCGCGCCGGCCGACCCCGGAGCCGGAGCCGACACTCCGTCGCCGGGCTCGCTGCTCAGTCGCGTCGGCAGCGCCGAGTGGAACCTGCGCACCGACGAGGCCCGTTGGTCCGCCGAACTGTACGACATCCTGGGCCGGGATCCCGCCGCTCCCCCGCTCACCCTGGACGAACTGCCCTCCGTGGTGCCCGCGGCGGACCGGCCGAAGCTGACGACGATGGTCACCGGCTGCCTGGTCGACGCCCGGCCCATCGACGGGGAGTTCCGCGTGGTGCGCCCGGACGGCGACGTACGGACCGTGCACATGATGGGCGAGCCCGTGCTCGCCGCCGACGGCAGCACCGTCTCCATGTGGGCCGTGCTGCGCGACGTCAGCGAACTGCGCCGCCGCCGGCGGGCGGTGAGCGAGACCCGTGACTCGCTCCCGCCCCGGCTGGAGCGCGCAGACTCCGCGCACGGGCTCGCGGTCGAGCCGCGGGGAGCGGTGCCCGTGCGGCACGGCTCCCCGCGGCTCCCGCATCAGGACACGCGAGGGCTGGACGTGGCGGCCCGACGGCTGCCGGCGACCACGAGCGGACTCGCCGGCGGCGACTGGTACGACACGCTCGGCCTGCCCGACGGCGAGACCCTGCTCGGCGTCGGCGACCTGACCGGGCACGGCGTCGCCGTCACGTCGGGCGTGACGATGCTGCTCGGCGCCGTGCGCGGCATGGCCCTGGCGGGCACCTCGCCCGGCCGACTGCTGGAGCTGGCCGAGCAGTTACTGCGGGCGTCCGCGCAGCCGGACCCGGCGGGCGCCGTGTGCTGCCGCTACCGGCCCCGCACCCGCACCCTGACCTGGGCGCGCTCCGGGCGCCCCGCCCCCCTGCTGTTCCGCGCCGGAACCGGACGCGCGCTGACCGTCCCCGGCGACGACCCGGCCTCCGCCCACGCGGAGGCGAAGGAGACTCTCCGCACGGGCGACCTGCTGCTCCTGCACACCGACGGACTGCCGCCGGCGGGCGGCGCGACGGCCGCGGACCGCCTCCTCGGCCTCGCCCCACGACTGGCCCGGGCCGAAGAGGCCCAGGACTGCGTACGTGTCGTCGCGGAGGAGTTCGGCGGCACCGAACGCGACACCAGTGCCTGCGTGCTCGTCGCCAGGGTGACGGCGTGACACCGTCACCGCGGTGACCGGCGTCCGGACGGGACGGGACGGGTGACCACACCACCCGCCTACGCCTTCGCGTCGCCGCCGGGCCTGCCCTTCTGCTTGGGCAGCGCCAACTGGATCTCCTCCCGCAGTTCCTGGATCTTCGGGTAGCCGGAGTACTGGGCGGTGAGCCGGTACATCTCGCGCAGCCGGTCCCAGGTGCGGCGCGACGAGTTGGAGCCCATCGACATCAGCGCCAGCCGCGCGTAGCGGTCGGCCTGTTCGGGGTCGTCCGCGATGAAGCAGGCCGACGCCATCGACAGATGGTCGAAGATCTTCGACCGCTCGCGCCCGTCGTTGCGCAGCGACAGGGCCTTCTCCGCGTAGTACTGCGCGTGCGCCGCCGCGCCCGGCTCGAACTCCGCCAGCGTGCGGTAGGCCAGGGCCTGCATGCCGTACAGGTCCTCGTCCTTGAAGGTCTGCATCCAGTCCGGCGTCTCGATGTCGGTCTGCTCGGAGACGAAGAGGTCCTCCGCCCGCCCGAGGGTGCGGCGCATCGCCTGGCCCTTGCCCATCGACGCCTGCGCCCAGGCCTCGATGGTGTGGAACATCGCCCGGGTCCGGGGCATCACGCGCTCCCCGGAACCGGACTGGGCGAGCTTCATCAGGTCCAGCGCGTCGTCGGGCCGGCCCAGGTGCACCATCTGCCGGGCCGCCCGGGACAGCGCCTCCCCGGCGCGCGGCCGGTCGCCGCCCTCCCGGGCCGCGTGGGCGGCGATCACGAAGTACTTCTGCGCCGTGGGCTCCAGGCCGACGTCGTGCGACATCCAGCCCGCGAGGACCGCGAGGTTGGCGGCGACGCCCCACAGGCGGCGCTGGAGATGGGGTGGGTGACGGTAGGCGAGCATGCCGCCCACCTCGTTGAGCTGGCCCACGACGGCCTTGCGCTGGAGCCCGCCGCCGCGGGCGGCGTCCCAGGCCCGGAACACCTCGACCGAGCGCTCCAGTTCCTCGATCTCCTGCGACCCGATGGGGGCGGCCTCGTAACGGTCGTACCCAGCGGGGTCGGCGTGCAGGGACGGATCGAGTCGGGGAGCGTCGGCGGCCAGCGCCGGGTCGGTGCGCAGCCAGTCGTGCATGGCGCTGCTGAGTGCGGATCCCGCGGCGAGCGCGGCACCCGCGCCCACCAAACCGCGTCGGTTGAGCATGAGGTCCATTCCCGTGAATTCGGTGAGGACCGCGGCAGTCCGTTCGGGCGCCCACGGCACACCGTCGGGATGTTCCTCGCTCCCGGCGCCCTGCCGTTTCCCCGCACGCCGGTGCCGGACCAGACCGAGGTCCTCAATGGTCACGACACGGCCGAGACGCTCGGTGAACAGGGCCGCCAGCACCCGGGGCACCGGATCGCGCGGGATCTCTCCCATGTCGATCCACCGCCGGACCCGTGAGGTGTCGGTCGCCAGCTGGGGATGGCCCATGGCCGCCGCCTGCCGGTTGACCAGCCTCGCGAGTTCGCCCTTGGACCAGCCGGCCAGGCCGAACAGGTCCGCGAGCCGGGTGTTGGGTTGTCCGCTCACGTCAAGCCCCCAGGTTCTCGGCTGAGTTGACAGTAGCCCCGGCAGACATGCCGGGCGACTATTCGCCACGGTTCGCCACGGTTCGCCAGGGTGCGCCAGATGGTGTGCCAGTGGCCCCCGGGTGTCAGGTAGGAATGCGCCACCCCGACCCGGTCTCCGCCGGGCATTCCCCAGGGTGCACCCCGCGGGGCCGGGCCGGGACGGCGTGCACGCAAGGCAGGCACAGCAGGCACACGAAGGGATCTGTATCGCCCATGTACGCAGCATCGTCCTCCGTGTCCGCCCCGCCCCGGTCGCTGCACGCCCGTCCGGCGGGGAGCGGCCCCTACCTGGCCCCCGCGCGAACGGCGGCCCCCGGCCTCGGGACGGGCAGGACGCGACGCCCCTCGGGGCCCGGCACGCAGCCGCTCAGCGGCCGACTCGACCTGTCCGGCCCGCAAGGCGCGCAGCTGCGCACGGCGATCGCGTCGGTGCACCGGATCTGCCCGGAGTTCGCCCCGGTGCAGGTGCTCCGCCGCACCGGCCGGTCCGTGCTCCTGGTCGGAACGACCGGGCGCAGCACGGCGGTCGCCAAGTGTTTACTGGACCACTCCCCCGCGTGGGCCGAGCGCATCCGGCACGAAATAGCGGCATACCGCTCGTTCGTCCGGCACCGCCCGCCCGTGCGTGCGCCCCGGCTGATCGCGGCGGACCCGGACAACTGCACCCTCGTCATCGAGCGGATGCCGGGACGGACGGCGGCCCTGCAGCGCCACCCGGTGGAGGCGCCGCCGCGGGCGGACATCAGGGCGGCGCTCGGCGCGATCTGCCGGCTCAACGCCTGGCGGCCCCCGGCGGGCATGTTCGACGCGCCGCTGGACTACGCGGCCCGCATCTCCCGCTACCACGAACTGGGCCTGCTGACCGACCGGGACCTCGGTGACCTGCAGAAGCTGCTGCACGGCATCGCGCACTCCGCGGGCCGGCACGGCATGGGGCAGTTCTGTCACGGCGACGCCCTCCTCTCCAACGTCCTGCTGTCGCCCGCCGGTCCGGTGCTGGTCGACTGGGAGCACGCGGGCTGGTACCTGCCGGGCTACGACCTGGCGACGCTGTGGTCGGTCCTCGGGGACGCGCCCGTGGCACGGCGTCAGATCAGCCAGATCGCGCAGTCGGCGGGACCGGCGTCGCGCGACGCGTTCCTGGTGAACCTGATGCTGGTGCTGACCCGCGAGATCCGTACGTACGAGACGGCGGTGCAGCGTTCGATGCACGACCCGGCTCCGGCGGCCCCGGGGACGGCTCACCCGGGTGCCGTGCCGTCCGGTGAGGAGCAGCGGCTGCTGCTGCGGCGGCTGCACGACGACGTCCAGATGGCCCGGCGGGCCGTACGGGCGGCGGTCGGTACTCGCTGACGGAGCGCGCAGGCCCGCGGCACGTCCGGAACAGGGACGCGGCGCGGGCCTTCGCCGTGCGGTCGCCGCCACGGGTTTCACGGGCCGCGCCGCCGCAGCCACTGGTGTACTCCACTGACGCCCCGCAGGCCCGGGACGGGTCGGAGCGAAACTCCCGGGCGTAGCGATTGACGTGGGAAAACGCCTGCCTCTGGGCATGATTGACGGATCGTCGGCCAGCCGGTACCACTGACGCACACCCGGCCCCGTACGGCTCATCGCGCCCGTCCGTCCCAGGAGGCTGCATTGCGAGGAACCACCACCGACCCCGTCCGAGCAGCCGGGAGCAGACGCGCCCGTGGCGCCGCGAGCGCCGTCGCGGCGGCCGCGCTGCTGCTGCCGCTGATCGGCGCCGCCCCGTCCGGCGCGGCGCCGGCTGGCGAGGGCCTCCAGCGGGCGTTCGCGTCCGCCGCCGCCGAGTACCGGGTGCCGCAGAGCGTGCTGCTCGGCGTCTCCTACCTCCAGTCCCGCTGGGACGCGCACGCCGGCGCCCCGAGCGTGACCGGCGGCTACGGCCCGATGCACCTCACCGACGCCCGGACCGCGCTCGCCTCCGCCGCCCCGCACCACAGCGAGGGCACCGAGGACCCGCGCGGCGACAGCGCCCGCCCGCCGCTGTACCCGGAGGCCGATCTTCCGGACACCTCGGAACTCCCGGCGCGGCTGCGGACCCTGCCGAAGGCGGCCGAGCTGACGGGGCTGAGCCCCGAGCGGCTGCGCACCGACCCGGCGGCCAACGTGGCGGGCGGTGCCGCGCTGCTGGCCGCCGCGCAGAAGGAGCTGGGCGAGCCGCTGAGCGACGACCCGGCCGACTGGTACGGGGCGGTGGCCCGCTTCTCGGGCGCCGACGACACCTCGACGGCGTCGGCGTACGCGAACGACGTGTTCGAGCTGATCCGGTCGGGCGGGGAACGCACCACGGACGCCGGCCAGCGGATCGCCCTCGCGGCCCGCCCGGACCTGGCGCCCGACACCGGTCAGCTCGCGCGGACGGGCCTGCGCCGGGCCTCCGCCGCCGGGACGGAGTGCCCGACGACGGTGTCCTGCGAGTGGATCCCGGCGCCCTACCAGCAGCTCGGCGACGGCGACTACGGCAACCACGACCGGGCGAACCGGCCGGAGTCCCAGTCGATCGACTACATCATCGTGCACGACACGGAGGGGGCCTGGGAGGGCGTCCTCAAGATGGTGCAGGACCCGACCTACGTGTCCTGGCACTACTCGCTGCGCTCCACGGACGGCCACATCGCCCAGCACGTGAAGGCGAAGGACGTGGCCTGGCACGCGGGCAACTGGTTCGTCAACGCCAAGTCGGTCGGCCTGGAGCACGAGGGCTTCCTGGCGAACCCGGACTCCTGGTACACGGAGGCGATGTACCGCTCGTCGGCCCGCCTGGTGAGGTACCTCGCGGCCAAGTACGACGTGCCGCTGGACCGGCAGCACATCCTCGGCCACGACAACGTGCCGGGCCCGACCGCCTCGACGGTGCGGGGCATGCACACCGACCCCGGCCCGTACTGGGACTGGGACCACTACTTCCAGCTGCTCGGCCGCCCGTTCGAGCCGACGGCGGGCCCGGGCGGCGGCATGGTGACGATCCGCCCGGACTACGCGGCGAACCGGCCCGTGTTCACGGGCTGCGCCACCGCCGGTGAACCGTGCGCGACGCACGGGTCGAGCGCGGTGCGGCTGTACTCGGACCACGACGAGAACTCCCCGCTGATCACGGACATCGGCCGGGGCACGGCTCCGACCAAGGGCGTGAACGACATCTCCTCGCGGGTGTCCACGGGCCAGCAGTACGCGGTCGCCGACCGCTGGGGCGACTGGACGGCGATCTGGTACCTGGGCCAGAAGGCCTGGTTCCGCAACCCGCCGAAGCAGCCCACGGCGGTGCCCGCGAAGGGCCTGGTCGTGACGCCGAAGGAGGGCCGGGAGAGCGTGCCGGTGTACGGGCGTGCCTACCCGGAGGCGGAGGCCTATCCGGAGGGGGTGCCCGCGCAGTCGGTGTCGCCACTGCAGTACAAGCTGCCGGCGGGGCAGAAGTACGTCGTGGGCGACAAGGTGCCCGGCCAGTACTACTACGCGGTCACCTTCGACGAGGCGTCCCACAAGGTCGTCACCGGCAAGGACATGTACTACGAGATCCAGTTCGGTCACCGGGTGGGCTTCGTCCGGGCGGCGGACGTGCGGCTGATGCCGTCGGCGGGCTAGGCCCCGTCGGGACACGCACGCGGACACGCGCACGTACCCGGGCCGGGACCCTCGCGGGGGTCCCGGCCCGTGGTGTGCCGTCCGGTGGGCGCGGTCGGGTGGGTGCGGTCCCGGGGGTCAGCCCTGCTGGAAGAGTTCCGCGGGCAGCGGCTTGAGCAGCGCGTACAGGTCGTCGGTGATGGGGCGGTCCCAGGCGGCGATGGTCACGAGGACGTTGTCGCTGCGGTCGAACTGGACGCAGGAGATCCGGCTCTCGGAGAGCTTGACGCGCCGCACGATCAGGAGGTTGTCGCCCTGCATCACCGGCACGTCCTCGGTGCCGACGACGGTGATCTCCTCGTCGTTCTCCAGGGCCAGCAGCAGCTGGGCCACCTCGAAGGGGACCTGGCCCTCCGGGACCTCGCGGGCCGGGGAGCCCTCCGGCAGATTGCCGATGATCATCGCGGGGCCGCGGCCGCCGAACAGGTCGTAGCGCAGGAAGACGCCCTGGCAGGTGCCGTCGGGGGCGGGCAGCAGGCCGGCGCCCAGGTTCCCGGGCCAGTCGCCGGGGTCCATGGCCAGTACGTCGAAGTCGGGCCCGGCGGGCGTTGCGCTGCGGCGGCGGAGGAACGACATGCCGACATGGTACGTGCAGGAGGCCGCTCGGTGTCGTCCGGGCGGACGGCGAACGGCAGGTCCGGCGCGGTCCGCGGGGGGCGCGGCCGGGGTGCCTCACTCCTCCGGCGGCGTGGGCGGTACGACGGCGACAGGGCTCGCCGCGTGCAGCAGGACGGCGTGCGTGACCGAGCCCATCAGACGGGCCGGGGCGAGCAGCCGGCGCCGGTGGCGGCCGACGACGACCAGGTCGGCGCCCGGGGAGGCGGCGACGAGCGCGCCGGCCGCGTCGCCCGGCACGACGTGGGCCTCGGCCCGCACGTCGGGGTGGCGGGCGCGGTGCGGGGCGAGGAAGCCCTCGGCGAGGGAGCGGGTCTCGCTCTCGATGGCCGCCTGGTCGATCAGCGGGGGCGCGAGTTCGCCCGGGACGAGCCAGGCCGGCGGGGGCCAGGCGTAGGCGACGGCGGCCAGCAGGCGGGCGCCGCGCAGGGCGGCCTCGGCGAAGGCGAAGGCGAGCGTGGCCTCGTCGGGGCTGTCCACGTTCAGGCCCGCCACCACGAGGGGGCCGGGTCCGGCGGGCCGCGTGCCGTGCACCTCGCGGCCGGGGCGGGGCACCACGACGACGGGGCATTCGGCGTCGCGGGCGGCGGCCATGCCGTTGGAGCCGAGCAGCAGACTGGCGAAGCCGCCCCGGCCCCGGGAGCCGAGCACCAACAGCTGGGCCGTGGCGCCCAGTTCGGGCAGGACGGCGCTCGGGGCGCCGTCCAGCAGCACGTACTCGGCGGCCGGGGCGTCCGCGTGCTCCGCGAGCCGGTCGCGGGCCCGGTCGAGGACCGGGTCGTCGTCGGCGGCGGGCGGCGCGGTGGACAGGGTGTCGAGCTGGGACCACGCGGCGTACTGCCGTACGTGGACCACCCGGAGCGGGGCGCCGCGCCGTCGGGCGGCGTCGACGGCCCAGTCCAGGGCACGCAGGCTGTCGTCCGAACCGTCGACCGCCGCGACGACCGGCAGAGTGCTCATGGTCCCTCACCTCCGGATCACGCTGTTCCGCGCCCGTCGAGGACGCGGCCTGGGGCCAGCCTCGCAAAGGCGTGGCCCCGGGGCGGCGCTCGAGGTCGCGTGTTCCGGAAATTCGGCCGTGACACACCCGGTTCGGGCGGGTCAGGTGAGGTCGAACTCGCCTTCTCGCGCGCCGGACACGAAGGCGCCCCACTCGGCCGGGGTGAAGATCAGGGAGGGGCTCTCCGGCCGGGCGCTGTTGCGCATGGCGATGAAGCCCTCGACGAAGGCTATCTGGACGTCCCCCAGGCCCCGGCTGCTCGACTGCCACTGCGCGTTGCTGAGGTCCAGCTCCGGCTTGTCCCAGCCCGTGAGCGGGCGCTGCTGAGTGATGCTCTCGGCCACGTCCGTGCTCCTCCCGATTGCGTCGTCCGCGGTCAGCCTAGCGATCGGTTCGTGACGCGGACAGGCCGTGTGAAGGGCTCCTTCGCGAACCCTTCGGGTCGTGTGGTCGCCGAGGTGTCCGGCTGGGCGCGGCGAGCGGGTGAATCGGCTCGTGGGGTGGTTGAACGACGGGGCGGGCGCCGACGTACTGGAGGTGGCGGGCCCGACCGGACGGGCCCGCTCGTCGTGCCGTCGCCGGGCAGGGAAGGACTTCGGGTGTCGCGTGTGGAGACCGGTCTCGCGGAGACGTCGGACGATTCCCCGGCCTCCCCCGGGGAGGACGTGGACGGCGCGAAGGGCGCGGTGGGCGGGGGGCTTCTCGGCCGGTTCGACCCGCGCCGCAGGTGGCCGGGGCTCGCGCGGGGCGCGGGGGTGGCGACCACGGTCCTGGCCGGCGCGCTGGTCCTCTTCGCGCTGCTGCTGCCCAACCGTCTGGAGCGGCTCGGGGCCGGCACCTTCCTGCGCCTCCCCGCCGAGGGCGTCCTGCTCGCCGGGCTGCTGCTGGTGCTGCCGCCGAGGCCCCGGCGGATCGCGGCCGTGCTCGCGGGGGTGTTCCTCGGTCTGCTCACCGTGCTGAAGCTCGTCGACATGGGCTTCCACCAGGTGCTGGCGCGCCCCTTCGACCTGGTGCTGGACTGGATCCTGCTCGGCCACGCGACGGACTTCCTGCGGGAGTCGTTCGGGCGCACCGGGCAGGTGCTGGCGGTGACCGGGGTGCTGCTGCTGTTCGTGGCGCTGCTCGTGCTCACGACGCTGGCCGTGGTGCGGCTGACGAACCTGATGGTCCGCCACCGCGCCGTCGCGGGACGCACCACGGTGGTGCTCGGCACGGCGTGGATCACCTGCGTGACGCTGGGCGTGCAGGTCGGGGGCGTGCAGGTGGCGACCAAGGGCAACGCCGAGTTCCTCGAGAACCGCGTGAGGCAGGTGCGGGCGGGGCTGCGGGACGCGCGGGTCTTCGAACGGCAGGCGGCCGTCGACGCGTTCGCCGGGACGCCGCCGGACCGGCTGCTGACGGGGCTGCGCGGCAAGGACGTGCTGTTCACGTTCATCGAGTCCTACGGCCGTACGGCGATCGACGACCCGGCGATGGCGGAGCGCACCGACGCGGTGCTGCGGGAGGGCACCGCGTCGCTGGAGGCGGCCGGGTTCGCGGCGCGCAGCGGCTGGCTCACCTCGCCGGTGACGGGCGCGGGGAGCTGGCTCGCACACTCGACGTTCCTGTCCGGCCTGTGGATCAAGAACCAGCAGCGGTACCGCACCCTGACCACCAGTGACCGCATGACCCTCACGAACTACTTCCGCAAGGCCGGGGCGTGGCGCACGGTCGGCATCGTGCCGGGGGTGCGGCGGGCCTGGCCGGAGGGCGAGTACTTCGGCCTGGACCACGTCTACGACTCGGAGCGACTCGGCTACCGGGGGCCGTACTTCAGCTGGACGCCGGTGCCCGACCAGTTCAGCATGGAGGCCTTCGAGCGCCTGGAGCACGGCAGGAAGGACCGCGACCCGATCATGGCGGAGATCATCCTGGCGTCCAGCCACAACCCGTGGGCGCCGATGGCGCGGATGATCGACTGGGAGGAGCTGGGCGACGGTTCGGTGTTCCACGGGATCAAGAAGCAGGGCAAGGACCCCAAGGAGGTCTGGAAGGACCCCGAGAGCGTGCGGACGGAGTACCGCAAGGCGATCGAGTACTCGCTGCGCAGCATCACCGAGTGGCTGGAGCGCTACGGCGACGAGGACACGGTGATGGTGTTCCTCGGCGACCACCAGCCCGTGCCGACGGTCACGGCGGGCAGCACCAGCCGGGACGTGCCGGTCACGATCGTCGCCAAGGACCCCGAGGTGCTGGACCGCGTCGCGGACTGGGGCTGGGCCGAGGGCCTCAAACCGGCGCCGGACGCGCCGCGTTGGGGCATGCACCACTTCCGCGACCGCTTCATGAGGGCGTACGGCCCCGAAGCGCCCGAAGCCCCTTAGGCCGTGTCCGCGAAGCGGTCCCGCAGTTCTCGTTTGAGGATCTTGCCGCTCGCGTTGCGGGGGAGTTCGGGGACGAACAGGACGCGTTTCGGGGCCTTGAACGCGGGGAGCCTCTCGCGGGCGTGGGCGATCAGGTCCGGCTCCGTGATCTCGCCGCGGGCGACGACGACGGCGGTGACCGCCTCGATCCAGCGCTCGTCGGGGAGGCCGACGACGGCGACCTCGGCAACGGCCTCGTGGGTGTACAGGACGTCCTCGACCTGTCGTGAGGCGACCAGCACGCCGCCGGAGTTGATGACGTCCTTCACGCGGTCCACGATCGTGAAGTAGCCGTCGGCGTCGCGCACCGCGAGGTCGCCGGAGTGGAACCAGCCGTCCCGGAAGGCCTCGGCGGTCTCCTCGGGCTTGTCCCAGTAGCCCTCGCACAACTGCGGTGAGCGGTAGACGACTTCGCCCGGTGTGCCGTCGGGGACGTCCTTGCCGTCCTCGTCGACCACGCGCGCCTCGACGAAGAGGACGGGGCGTCCGCAGGAGGCCATGCGGCCCTCGTGCTCGTCGGGGCCGAGGACGGTGGCGAGGGGGCCGATCTCGCTCTGGCCGAAGCAGTTGTAGAAGGCCAGGCGCGGGAGCCTCTCGCGCAGCCGCTCCAGGACCGGCACCGGCATGATCGACGCGCCGTAGTACGCCTTGCGCAGCCCGTCCAGGTCGCGGGTGGCGAAGTCGGGCCGGTTGGCGAGGGCGACCCACACCGTGGGCGGCGCGAACAGGCTGTCCACGCGGCCCTGTTCGACGAGGTCGAGGACGCGGTCGCCGTCGGGCGCGTCGAGGACGACGTTGGTCGCGCCGACCGCGAGGTACGGCAGGAGGAACACGTGCATCTGCGCGGAGTGGTACAGCGGCAGCGCGTGCACGGGCCGGTCTCCGGCGCGCAGGTCGAGGGCGGTGACGGCGCTCACGTACTCGTGGACCAGCGCGCGGTGCGTCATCGTCGCGCCCTTGGGCAGGGCGGTGGTGCCCGAGGTGTAGAGCAGTTGCACCAGGTCCTCGGCGGACGGCTCGGGTCCGTCGTACGGCGCCGCCGTGGCGAGGCGGTTCAGGAGCGCGTCGTCGGTGTCGCGCAGCGGCATCACCGGTACGCCGTCGGGGAGCCGGCCGGCGAGGTCCGGGTCGGCGAGCACCAGCGAACTGCCGGACTGCCGCACGATGTAGGCGAGGTCGTCGCCGGTGAGGTTCTGGTTGACCGGCACGTGCACGAGGCCCGCGCGGGCGCAGGCGAGGAACGCGATGAGGTAGGCGTCGGAGTTGTGGCCGTAGGCGCCGACCCGGTCGCCCGGGGACAGGCCCCGCGCGCGGAGCAGGCCGGCCGCGCGGGAGACGGCGGTGTCGAGTGCGTCGTAGGTCCAGGTGCGTTTGCCGTATTCCAGCGCCGTGCGGGCCGGAGTGCGCCGGGCGCTGCGGCGCAGCACCCCGTCGACCGTGCTGCCGTGTCCGGACGTCATGTCAGCCGATCCTGCGCGGGCCGTCCGGTCAGGTCAAGACACCGCGCGTGGCCGGAGGCTGCCACAGTCGCTCCGGAGCGCTGACGTGCCGGATACGCGCTGTTACGCTCAACCGCTCCTTCCCCCGATGATGTTGGGAGGCACGATGCGCACCCGTCTGAGACGAGCCGGTGTCATGGCCGCGGCTCTGGTCACCGCCCTGTCCACGCTGCCGGCGGCGGCCGCCGACGGGCAGGACCGGCAGGAGCGTCCGGCGCGCGGCGGTCTGTCGGCCGTCGTCCGCTACACCGAGTTCGGCATCCCGCACATCGTCGCCAGGGACTTCGCGAACCTCGGTTTCGGCACGGGCTGGGCGCAGGCCGCCGACCAGGTGTGCACGCTCGCCGACGGCTTCGTGACCGTACGCGGGGAACGGTCACGGTACTTCGGGCACGACGCCCCCGCGGACTCGGCGCTCTCCTCGGCCGGCACGAACCTCGCGAGCGACCTGTACTTCCGGGGCGTACGGCAGTCCGGCACCGTGGAGAAGCTGCTCGCCGAGCCGGCTCCGCGCGGCCCGAGCCGTGCGGCGAAGGACCTGATGCGGGGGTTCGCGGCGGGCTACAACGCCTGGCTCGCGCAGAACCGCGTCAGCGACCCTGCGTGCCGGGGCGCGGCGTGGGTGCGGCCGGTGACGACGCTGGACGTGGCGGCGCGCGGGTACGCGCTCGCCGTGCTCGGCGGTCAGGGCCGGGCGGTCGACGGCATCACGTCCGCGCAGCCGCCGTCCACGAGGGATGCCGCGCGCGGTGACGCCAGGACCGGGGACGAGGCGGCCGACGCCGCGTCGGTGGCCCGCGCGGCGCGTGAGCTGTTCGCGGGCGACCGGTCCGGCATGGGCTCCAACGCGGTCGCGTTCGGCGGCGGGACCACGGCGAACGGCCGGGGTCTGCTGCTCGGCAATCCGCACTACCCGTGGCAGGGCGGGCGCCGCTTCTGGCAGTCGCAGCAGACGGTCCCGGGCCGGCTGAACGTCGCGGGCGGTTCGCTGCTCGGCTCGGCGACGGTGTCCATCGGCCACAACGCGCACGTCGCGTGGAGCCACACCGTGGCCACCGGTGTGACGCTCAACCTCCATCAGCTGACGCTCGATCCGGCCGACCCGACGACCTACCTGGTGGACGGCGAGCCGGAGCGCATGACGAAGCGGACCGTGACCGTCGCCGTGAACAACGGCTCGCCGGTGACCCGTACCCAGTGGTGGACCCGGTACGGCCCGGTCGTCACCTCGCTCGGCGCCTCGCTGCCGCTGCCCTGGACCGGCACGACGGCGTACGCGCTCGGCGACCCCAACGCCGCCAACCTGCGCGCCTCCGACACCGCGCTCGGCTTCGGCACGGCACGCGACACGAAGGACGTGCTGGACGCGCTGCGGCGCACGCAGGGCCTGCCGTGGGTGAACACGATCGCGGCGGACTCGCGCGGCGGCACGCTGTTCACGCAGTCGCAGGTGCTGCCCCGCATCACCGACGACCTGGCGCAGCGCTGCTCCACGCCGCTCGGCCGGGCCACGTACCCGGCGTCCGGCGTGGCCGTCCTGGACGGCTCGCGCGGCGACTGCGCGCTCGGCCGCGACCCGGACGCCGTGCAGGCGGGCATCTTCGGTCCGTCCCGCATGCCGACGCTGACGGACGCGCCGTACGCGGAGAACTCCAACGACAGCGCGTGGCTGGCCAACGCGGACCGCCGGCTCACCGGCTACGAGCGGGTGTTCGGCACGGTCGGCACGGCCCGGTCGCTGAGGACGCGGGGCGCGCTGGAGGACGTCGCGGCGATGGCGGAGCGGGGCGGTCTGAGCGTACGGGACCTGCAGCGGCAGCAGTTCGCCAACCGGGCGCCCGCCGGTGACCTGGCCGCCGCCGACGCGGCGACGGCGTGTGCCGCGCTGCCGGGCGGGACGGCGACGGGCAGCGACCGCCGGGCGGTCGACGTGTCCGAGGCGTGTGCCGTGTTCGGCGCCTGGGACCGCACGACGAACACCGGCAGCCGGGGCGCGCTGCTGTTCGACCGGTTCTGGCGCAAGCTGACGGCGACGGTGCCGGCGGCGCGGCTGTGGAAGGTGCCGTTCTCGGCGGACGACCCGGTCGGCACGCCGCACACGCTCGACACGACAGCGCCGGGCTTCGCGACGGCCCTCGCGGACGCGGTGGCCGAACTGCGGGCGGCGGGCGTGCCGTTGGACGCGCCGCTCGGGGACCACCAGTTCGTGGTGCGCGACGGCGTGCGTGTCCCCGTGCACGGCGGCACGGAGTCACTGGGCGTGTGGAACAAGATCGAGCCGGTGTGGGACAGGGAGCGCGGCTACACGGAGGTGACGACGGGCTCCAGCTACATCCAGGCCGTGGGCTGGGACGGCGGCCGCTGCCCGGTCGCCCGGACGCTGCTGACGTACTCCCAGTCCTCGAACCCCGCGTCGCCCCACTTCGGCGACCAGACGCGGCTGTACTCGCAGGGGCGGTGGGTGACGTCCCGGTTCTGCGAGAAGGACGTCCTGGCCTCGCCGGAGCTGAGGGTGGTGCGGGTGCGCGAACGCTGAGAAGCGGGCCGCGGACATCGGTGCGTCAACATCCGGACGCGTACGCACCATTGACACCGCCCACCACTGACATGAAAGTTTCATCGCGCGACGCAGTTCCGAAAGATACTTTCAGTCAGGTGCGACGGGAGGCTCTCGATGACCGAGGACGCGGTGAGCGGCAGAGCGGGCGGGGGCCTGACCCGCCGTCAACTGGGCGGCGCGGCCGTGGCGCTGGGCGGTGCCGTGGCCTTCGCCGCGCTGCCGGCCGGACCGGCCGCGGCGGCGGAGGAGACGGGCGGCCGGGACACCGTGCTGCGGCGCGGCACCGCCGAGGAGGCCGGGCTGCTCCCGGACCACCTGCGCCAACTGGTCACCGACGCCGAGACATTCCTCGGCCCCTCCCCCAGGCACCCCTGGTACGCGGGCGCCGTCCTGCTCGCCGGGCGGGGCGGCACCGTCGCGCTGCACCAGCCGATCGGCAAGGCGGTGCGCTACCGGGCGTACGACGAGAAGACCGACACCGGCGTCGAGTTCCCGGCCGACCAGCAGATCCCCATGGCCGAGGACACGGTGTTCGATCTGGCGTCGGTGTCGAAGCTGTTCACCTCGATCCTCGCCGTGCAGCAGATCGAGCGCGGCGCGCTGGCCCTGGAGGCGACCGTCGCCTCGTACGTCCCGGAGTTCGGGAAGGCCGGCAAGCAGGACATCACGATCCGTCAGCTCCTCACGCACACCTCGGGGTTCCGCGCCTGGATCCCGCTCTACAGCGCGCCCACGTACGAGGCGAGGATCCAGCGCGTGTACGACGAGGCGCCGCTGAACCCGCCGGGCACCGTGTACCTGTACTCGGACCTGAACCTGATCTCCCTGCAACTGGTCCTGGAGCGGGTCACGGGCCGCGCCCTGGACACGCTGCTGCACGACGAGATCACCGGCCCGCTCGGCATGAGCGGCACCCGCTTCAACCCGCCCGCGTCCTGGAAGCCGCGCGTCGCCGCGACCGAGGACGCGCGCCAGCCGTGGTCGGGTCTGAACCGGGGTCTGGTGTGGGGCGAGGTGCACGACGAGAACGCCTTCAGCCTGGGCGGCGTCGCGGGCCACGCCGGGGTGTTCTCCACGGCGTGGGACCTCGCGGTGCTGGGCCGGGCGCTGCTCAACGGCGGTTCCTACGGCCGGGCGCGCATCCTGCGCCCGGAGTCGGTGGAGCTGATGTTCACCGACTTCAACACCGCCTTCCCCGGCGACGAGCACGGCCTCGGCTTCGAGCTCTACCAGCACTGGTACATGGGCGCGATGGCCACGCCGCGCACCGCCGGGCACACCGGCTTCACCGGCACCTGCCTGGTCCTCGACCCGACGACCGACTCGTTCCTGGTGGTGCTCGGCAACTCGGTGCATCCGGTGCGCAGTTGGCGTTCCGGCTCGGCGCCCCGGGTGGCGGCGGCGAACAACCTGGCGCGGGCGGTGCCGGTGCGTCCGGCGCACGGACGGTCGGCGTGGTTCTCCGGCATGGCGAACGCCACGGCCGCGACGCTCACGCTGCCCGCGCTCGACACCTCGGCGGGCGGCGCGCGGCTGGTGTGCGCGCTGTGGTGGGACACCGAGCCGCGCGCGGACACGCTGGTGCTGGAGGCCGCAGCGGACGGCGAAGAGGCCTGGCAGCCGGTGCCGTTCACGACCACGCCGCGCGGCGGGGAGTCGCAGGAGCGGCCGACGGGGTCGGTCACCGGCTGGTCGGGCCGCGTCTGGCACCGCCTCGCCGCCGACCTGCCGGCCGCCCGCCGGCTCACCCTGCGCTGGCGGTACGCGACGGACCGGCTGTACGTGGGCCGCGGGGTGTACGTCGACGGGGTGCGCGTGGAGGCGGGCGGCGACGTGCTGTTCGCCGACGCGCGCCCGGCGGACGCGGCGCGCGTCGAGACGGTCGGCTGGACGGCGTCGGCCGACTGAGTCGGCGGTCTTTCGGGGCGCCGTCCTCGGCGGCGCCCCTCAGCCGCCCGGCGTCTGCAGCACCGCCATGGCCGCGTTGTGCCCGGGGACGCCGCTGACGCCGCCGCCGCGTACCGCGCCCGCGCCGCACAGCAGCACGTTCGGGTGCCGGGTCTCGACGCCCCAGCGGCCGGTGCCGTCCTGGGTGTGCGGCCAGGACAGCTCCCGGTGGAAGATGTTGCCGCCGGGCAGTCCGAGGTCGCGCTCCAGGTCGAGCGGCGTCTTCGCCTCGATGCAGGGCCGCCCGTCCGCGTCGGTGGCCAGACAGTCGGCGAGGGGTTCGGCCAGATGGGCGTCGAGCTGGGCCAGCGTCGACGCCAGCAGTTCCTCGCGCACGGCGTCGTTGTCGTGGTCGAACAGCCGGGCCGGGGTGTGCAGCCCGAACAGGGTGAGGGTGTGGCAGCCCTGCTCGACCAGGTCCGGGCCGAGGATCGTCGGGTCCGTGAGCGAGTGGCAGTAGATCTCGGAGGGCGGCGCGTCGGGCAGCCGCCCGGCCGCGGCCTGGGCGTGCGCGACGGCGAGCTGCTCGTAGCCCTCGGCGATGTGGAAGGTGCCGGCGAACGCCTCGCGCGGGTCGACGGACGTGTCGCGGAGCCGGGGCAACCGCTTGAGCAGCATGTTCACCTTGAGCTGGGCGCCCTCGGCGGGCGGCGGGGGCGCCTCGCCGGTCAGGGCGGCCAGTTCGCGCGGCGCTGCGTTCACCAGGACGTGCCGGGCGGTGACGGTGCCCTCCGAGTCGGCGGTGCGGTAGGCGACCTCGGCCGAGCGGCCGTCCGTGTCGATCCGCACCGCCTCGTGACCGGTCGCGATCTCGGCGCCCGCGGCGCGTGCCGCGGCGGCCAGCGCGTCGGTGAGGGCGCCCATGCCGCCGGCCGGCACGTCCCAGGCGCCGGTTCCGCCGCCGATGACGTGGTAGAGGAAGCACCGGTTCTGCGCGAGCGACGGGTCGTGCGCGTCGGCGAACGTGCCGATGAGGGCGTCGGTGAGGACCACGCCCCGGACCAGGTCGTCGGCGAAGTGCTCCTCGATGGCGGCGCCGATGGGCTCCTCGAACAGCGCGCGCCAGGCCTCCGCGTCGTCGACGCGGCGGCGCAGCTCGTCGCGGGTGGGCAGCGGCTCCGTGAGGGTCGGGAAGACCCGCCGGGCGACGTGGCCGGTCATGGCGTAGAAGCGCTGCCAGGCCTCGTACTCGCGGTCCGAGCCGGTGAGCCGGGCGAACGCCTCCCGGGTGCGCTGCTCGCCGCCCCCGACGAGGAGGCCGGTCGCCCGTCCGTCGCGTTCGGCGGGGGTGTACGAGGACACCGTGCGGGTGAGCAGCCGGACGTCCAGGTCCAGGTCGCGCACGATCTTGGCGGGCAGCAGGCTGACCAGGTACGAGTAGCGGGACAGGCGGGCGTCGACGCCGGCGAAGGGCTTCGTGGAGACGGCGGCGCCGCCGGTGCGGTCCAGCCGCTCGAGCACCAGCACCGACCGTCCGGCGCGGGCCAGGTAGGCGGCGGCGACGAGGCCGTTGTGGCCGCCGCCGACGATCACGGCGTCATAGGTGCGATGTGCTGCGTGTGCGGTCATGGCTCTTGCTAACACGGGGTGATCCACGTCTGCCAGGGGTGTGCCGCGCCGGGGGGAGTTCGTCGCTCGTGCCGGTGTCCGCGGTGATCGTCGCGTTGTCAGTGGTCGCCGATAGGTTCATTCGTGTCGCGCCGCTCCGGCGTGGACTTCCTTTCGTGCTGCCGTTGAGGAGATGCTGCGTTGTCAGTCTGGGAGAGGTCGAGCACGGCGCGGGTGATGTCGCCCGCCAGGCCGCGGAAGCTCGCCAAGGTCCCGTTCGTCGAACTGGCCGACGGACGCTTGCAGGGGGTGGTGTCCAGCGGCTCGGACATCGAGCGGGTCTACGTCTCGTCGGTGGCCGCGGGCACGTACGCGTACGCGTGCAGCACCAACAACAACCGGCCGTGCGGGGGCGCCCGGGGTTCGTTCTGCAACCACATACGGGCCCTGCTCAACGAGGCGGTGCTGCAGTACGGCGCCGAGCGGGTCGCCCGCCATCTGCGCGTCGACCCCGGGGAGCACGAGCCGAGCGCCCCGCTGCTCATGAACGTCATGACGAGCACGCGCCCGTCCCAGGGCGACAGCGCGGCGGCGGCGCAGGTGTTCAGCCGGTTCCTGCGCCACCTCGCCTACCTCGAACTGGCGCCGGCGACCGCGCCGTTGCCGGAGATGCAGTGGTTCCCGCCGACCAGGGCGGTGGCGTGATGCGTGCCGATCTGCTGACCGAGCCCGTGGACGGTGTCGAGGAGGCCCTCGCGGCCGTCGACGCCTTCGACGGCGCCCTCGTCGCGGGGCTCCTGCGGCCCCAGCCGGCGCAGGCCGCCGGCCTGGCGGAACTCGCCGACGCCGTGGCGGGGACGCCGCTGGCCGGCCGGGTCGCCGAGGCGGCCGAGAAGGCGGCGACCGGCGCCGCGGGCGAGGACCACCTCCTCGCCCTCGCCGCCGCCCGCACCGCCCTGCTGGGCTCGGTGCACGACGCCCTCCTCGCCCGGATCGGCGAGGCGACCGGCCGGGCCGGGGGCGACGAGGCGGACCCGGGCACCGGGGAGCCGCACGGGGCGAACCTGCTGGCCGCCGCCCGCTCCTGGCTCGCCGACCTGGCGCGCGCCGGATGGCGGGGCATGGACCACGACGTGGTGTCCGGCGCCGCGCAGGTCGTCTCCGCGATGCTGCCCGACCCGGCGCTGCGCCGGCTCGCCACGCTCCTCGACGGGTTCGCGGCGGAACTCGCCGCGTGCTGTCCGGGCGCCGCCCTGGACCGCGTCCCGGAGCGCCGCTGGGCCGACCTGTGGTCCCGCGCGATGCTGCTGACGGTGCCCGGCGCCGCGGGCCTGCCCGGGACCGTCCCGGTCACCGGCCGGCTGCTGCCGCTCGGCGTCGACCTGCACGAGCACGCCACGGCCGTCCAGGCCCAGGTGCACGCCGTGTTCGAACCCGCCGACGGCTCCGCGCCCCGGCTGGTCCGGGCGAGCGTGTCCGCGCCGAAGCCGGACTCCGTCGTCGGCGCCGGCCTGTGGCAGCTGCTGCGCCCGCACATGTCACTGCTGGCCGCGGTGGGCGAGGGCCGCGCCATGGAGCTCACCGGCATGCCGCTCACCGCCGAGGGCGACCTCGTGTGGAGCGACGAGCAGGCGCGCACCGGCGAGCCCGCCGACGCGTTCGCCACCGCCCGCGTGGCCCTGCCCATGGCCACCGGCGCACCGGCCACGCCCCTGGACCGGCACCCGGCGCGCATCGCGGTCCCCGTGTTCCTGGAGGGCTACGCCGCCCAACAGGACGACGACGGGCTCACGTTCACCCTCGCCGGACACGCCCTCGCCGTGGACACCGACCGCCTCCCGGTCGCCGGTCCGCTCACGCCGGAGGCCGTCGCCAAGTCCGGCGCGTGCCTCGGGCTGCTGCGCTGGGACGCCGGGGCGTTCGTCGTGCAGCCGCTCGCGGTGGAGACGACGGTCCGCAAGAAGCCCGTCACGGTGCACGCGGGCGCGTGGGCCGGGGGCACCACCGACAAGGCCGGCGTCAAGGCCGAGAAGGCCGCCACCGACGCCGTGGCCGTACTGCGGGAGCGGGCCGGAAGGTTGCTGCGGAAATGACGCACGAATCGACCCACTCGCCCGAGTCGCCCGAAGCTCCCGCCGTGGACGCGGGTGCCAACCGGCGGCAGGTCCTGTACTGGCGGCTCCTCGCCCGCCTCTTCGACCAGGAGGAGCAGGCCACGCTGGAGTCCGCGAGCCTCGCCGTCGTCGAGGACATCGGACTGCCCGCCGCGCTGCTCGACCCGGGGGCCTCCGTCGACTCCGTCGTGCAGCGCCACCCGGAGCTGGCCGACGAGTTCGACGGGCTGATGACCCCCGACGGCGACGAGGACCGCGACCGCGAGGCGGAGGTCCGCCGGGCCGCGCTCGTGTCGAAGGTGCTGCTCAACGTGTTCTCCACGGGCAGCGGCACGGTCACCGCCGGTCAGCTCGCGCGCTGGCAGTCCGACGCGGGCTGGCTGGAGCGCGCCCTCGGCTGCAAGCCGGGCGAGCTGCGCGGCGGCCGGGCGACGGGCGGCCTCGGTGGAGGTGTGAGCCCGGTCGGCACCGGCGGCGGCAGGACGCCCGACCTCGGCCGGCTGATCCCGGCGATCGGCCCCGAACTCGGCTCGATCGAGGCGGACCTGGTCAAGCGGATGCACCTGCGCGAGGTGCTCGCCGACCCGAAGCTCGCCGCGCAGCTCACGCCGAGCATGTCGCTGATCGAGCAGTTGCTGCGGGACAAGAACAACCTGTCGGGCGTCGCCCTCGCCAACGCCAAGGCGCTGATCCGCCGGTTCGTCGACGAGGTCGCCGAGGTGCTGCGCACCCAGGTGGAGAAGACCAGCGTCGGCGCCCTGGACCGGTCGGTGCCGCCCAAGCGGGTGTTCCGCAACCTCGACCTCGACCGCACCATCTGGAAGAACCTCACCAACTGGGACCCGGAGGAGGAGCGGCTCTACGTCGACCGCCTCTACTACCGGCGCACGGCGCGCAAAACGACCCCGCAGCGGCTCATCGTCGTCGTGGACCAGTCGGGCTCCATGGTCGACTCGATGGTCAACTGCACCATCCTCGCGTCGATCTTCGCCGGGCTGCCCAAGGTCGACGTCCACCTGATCGCGTACGACACACAGGCGCTCGACCTGACGCCGTGGGTGCAGGACCCGTTCGAGACGCTGCTGCGCACCAACCTGGGCGGCGGCACGGACGGCACGGTCGCCATGGCGCTGGCCCAGCCCAAGATCGCCGAGCCGCGCAACACGGTCGTGGTGTGGATCTCCGACTTCTACGAATGGCGCACGGAGCAGCTCTTCGAGAGCATGGCCGCCCTTCACCGCTCGGGCGCGAAGTTCATCCCGGTCGGCTCGGTGACCAGCTCCGGCCGCGGCAGCGTCAACCCGTGGTTCCGGGAGAGGTTCAAGGACCTCGGCACGCCGGTGCTGTCCGGGCACATCCGCAAGCTCGTCCAGGAACTCAAGACGTTCCTCACCTGACGCGACGCCAGAATCCGTCGCTCCTCACCTTCTTCCCTCTTGCCCACTTACCCCGAAAGGCCCGTCATGTCCGACCTGTTGCGCGCCCCCGCCGAGCTCAAGTACGCCGAGGAGCTGGACTGGCTGGAGTCCGTCGACGACAACCCCAAGCCGTTCTCGTGGCGGCTGTCGCCGAAGATGGTCCGGCTGTTCATCCTCGGCTCCGAGCGCTCCGACGGCCTGGACCGGGAGATCTCGCAGAAGTGGTTCGGCGACCGCAGCTTCGTCGAGCGCTCCATCGTCACCCTCGCCTCCGACCGCGGCCTGCTGCTGATCGGTGACCCGGGCACCGGCAAGAGCTGGCTGGCCGAGCTGCTGTCCGCGGCGATCTGCCGCAACTCCACGCTGGTCGTGCAGGGCACCGCCGGCACCACCGAGGACCACATCAAGTACTCGTGGAACGTGTCGATGGTCATCGCCAAGGGCCAGTCGCGGGAGTCGATGATCCCTTCGCCGATCATGACGGCGATGGAGGCGGGCGCGATCGGCCGGTTCGAGGAACTGACCCGCTCCACCAGTGACGTCCAGGACGCGCTGATCTCCATCCTGTCCGAGAAGTACATCTCGGTGCCGGAACTGGGCAGCGACCAGGACAGCGACAACATCGTGTTCGCCAAGCCCGGCTTCTCGATCATCGCCACCGCCAACAGCCGCGACCGGGGCGTCAACGACCTGTCCTCGGCGCTGAAGCGTCGCTTCAACTTCGTGCGCATCCCGGTGGTGACGAACAAGAAGAGCGAGGCGGAGATCGTCCGCTTCCGCACCGAGGAGCTGCTGCGCCGCCACCGGATCGAGCTGGACGTGCCGCCGACGCTGCTGGACGTGCTGCTGCGCAGCTTCGCCGACCTGCGCGCCTCGGCCGCCGCCGCGGGCAGCGACGACGAGAAGCTGGAGTCCGCGCTGTCCACCGCCGAGCAGATAGGCGTCCTGGAGGACGCGATCCTGCACAGCAACTTCTTCGGCGAGCGCGCCCTGACCGCCCGTACGCTCGCGTCCTCGCTCGTGGGGTCGCTGGCCCGCCGCGAGCCCGAGGACCTGGCCATCCTCAACAAGTACCTGCACGGCGTGGTCGAGCCGCGCAGCAAGGACGAGGGCGGCTCCTGGCCGGAGTTCCTGGAGGGCGGCCGCGACGCGATCGCCACCCTGTCGTGACCGGCGGCCAGGAGAGCGCCTTCGCGGCGCTGCGCGGCCAGCTGCGGGAGGCCGCCGCGACGTTCGCCGACGGACCGGGCGCCCTGGAGGGCATCCTGCTCGGCATCGTCGACGACGTGGACCGGGCGGTGTCCGAGCCGCTGGAGATCTTCCCGGTCTGCCACCACTCCCCCGCCTCCGCGCTGGCGATGGCCCGCCGGCTGCGCGAGAAGCAGCCCAAGGTCGTGTACCTGGAACTGTGCGAGGACATGGCGCCGCTGCTGACCGAGCTGCGCAACTGCCGGCTGCCGGTGGCCGTCCAGGCGTTCGCGTCCGAGATCGACGGCTTCCCGGCCGAGTGGGCGCCGCTGTCGGTGGTCGCCCCGATCACGGAGGCGTCCGCCGAGTACCAGGCGATCGCCTACGCGCTGGACACGCCGGGCGTCGAGCTCGTCCTCGTCGACCGGTCCTCGGACCACGTGTTCCAGTGGGACGCGCGCGGCGAGGCGGCGACCGCGCAGGCCGACCCGGACGCGCCGCCCGCCGAGGAGGAGGCCGCGCTGCACGGCGACGCCGTCGGCGTGGAGATCGGCGACCTCCGGCCGCGCTTCGCCGAGCTGGAGGAACACCTGCTGCGGCACGGCAAGGTGCGGCACTGGTCGGAGTGGTGGCACCAGTACGTGGAGCTGCCCCTCGGCGACAGCGACCACGACACCTACCGTCAGGTCATGCTGCTGATCGGCAGCCTGTTCCGGCGGCTGGCCCCCGGCGACCCGCACCGCGTGCGGGTGGACGAGGACCGCGAGCGGTACATGTGGACCCGGATGCGCGAGCACCTGGCGGCGACGGGCACCGACCCGGAGGACTGCCTGTACGTGTGCGGGGCCTTCCACGCCGCCAGCCGCGTCGAGGAGTTCGGCGTGGCGGGCTCGGACACCTTCGCGATCTCCCCGCGCTCGGCGACGAAGTGGCAGCACGGCCTGATCCCCTCCAGTCACGCGGCGATCGAGGCGCAGTTCGGTCTCGCCGCCGGTTCGGTGTCGATCGCGGCGACGCTGTGGGCGAAGAACCTGAAGCGGACGAGGGTGCGGCCGTACCGGCTGGAGGGTCAGGCCGGCACGAAGAAGTCCCGGGCGAAGAAGGCCGTGGCCGCGGCGGCTCCGGTGGCCGCCGAGGAGGCCTCGGACCGGCTGACCGGGTTCCTGCGACGCCCGCCGGTCATCGACCGGTTGGACGAGGCGGAGCTGCTCGGCTGGTCGGTGGAGATCGTGCGCGCGGCCCGGCGCAACGGCTACCTCGCCTCCACCGCCGACGCGATCGCGGTGTTCGAGACGTCGATCCTGCTGGCCGGGATGCGCGACCGGGCCAAGCCGACGCCGTACGACTTCCAGGACGCGGCCGTCACCTGCATCGAGAAGGACGTCGTGCCGGGCCGGCGGGACGTGCGCAGGCTGGTCGAGATCATGATGGGCGGCGACCGGATCGGCCAGGTCGGCTACGACGCGCTGCCGCCGCTCGCGCGTGACGTGCACGACCGTCTCGAAGCGCTCGGGCTGAAGCTCCAGCAGCGCGGCGTGCAGCGGGCCCTGCTGGACATCGCGGGCCGGCCGGAGCTGGAGGCCTGCTCGGACGTGCTGTGGATGCTGCGGTATCTCATGCCGCACGGGGCCGCACGGCCGATCATGGGCGAGCGCACTCTCGGCGAGCGGCCCATCCAGGAGTCCTGGGACCTGGCGCTCGGCACCCACCAGCGGGCGCTGATCGAGCTGGGCTACGAGGGCGTCAGCATCGAACAGGTCCTGGAGCAGCGGCTGCGCCGCACGGCGTACGCGCCTCGGGCCACGGCGGCCACCGTGCTGGGGACCGTCGAGGACGCCACGCTGTACCTGCGCAGCCGGCGGCTCGCGGACGAGCTCGGCACGCGCGCGCTGGAGGTGCTGTCGGCCGAGCGCAGCGTGGACGGCGCGCCGGAGGTGCTGCGCCGGGTGCGCAGACTGCTGGCGTACTACCGCACCAGTGAGCCGGAACTGCCGCAGTGGATCGAGCGGTTCACCAAGGCGGGTTACGCGCACTACTGCACGCTGCTGCCGACGGCGTTCACCGACGAGGACGCGACGGTCGGGCAGGTGGCGGCGATGCTGGGCTTCCTGTTCGGCATGGAGAGCCTGGCGCTGTCGCTGGGCTGCGACCGCACCCAGCTGGAGCTGGCGGTCGGCCAGTCGCATCCGGAGGATCCGGCGAAGTCGGCGCTGCTGTGGGCGGCGCAGACCCACCTCGGCACGCAGTCCCGGGCCCGGCTGCGGGAGCGGTGCGACGAGCTGCTGGGAAACCCGCTGGTGCTGCCCGCCTATCCGCAGTACCTCAGCGGCTTCCTGCACGCGCTCGTGCCGGTGCCGGGGCTGACCGACTTCGTGGTGGAGGCGGTGTCCAACGCGTTCGCTCGGCTGCCGGACCCGGTGCTGCTGCCGTGGCTGCCGACGCTGATCACCACACTGCGGTCGGGCGGCGCCGAACTGGCCCCGCTGCTCGTGCGGGAGGCGGGGCGGATCTTCCCCGGCCGGCTTGCGGCGCTGGACACGTGGGTGCCGCCGTGGCTGGAGGCGCCGTCCCCAGCTGCCGCGCGGCCGGGACGGCCGGCGAAGGCCGGTGGCGTCGCCCTGCTCGCGGCGCATCCCGCGGCGTGCGACGCGGTGGCCCGGCTGCTGGGCTGCGACGGCGCGTGGGCGGCGCCGGACGCCGGAGGGGAAGGAGTCGCCCTGCTCGGCCGGCATCCCGGGACCGCCGTCGCGCTGGAGGCCCTGCTGGCGGGCGCGTGAGACAGGGAACGTGAGACAGCGAAGGGGCGGCCGGGGCTTCCGGCCGCCCCTTCCTCGTCACCTGAGCGTGGCCAGGAAGTCCGTGCAGGCCTGGGCGCATTCGCGGCAGGCCTTCGCGGTGTCCTCCGCGCCCGGGTGCCCGTCGAGCACCTGGGCGCCCTCCAGGCAGACGGTCCGGCACCACTCCAGCTGCATCCGGATGGCGCCCTCGTCCACCTGGTTCTGTTCGGAGAGCACGCGGCACGTCGCGTCGCACACCTCCGCACACATGATCGCCTTGCGTCGTACGAGTTCCTGTTTCTCGCTGCCGTCCGGCTCCACGAGGCTCGCGCGCAGCGCGCACGCCCTGGCGCACTCGGTGCACGCCTGGGCACAGGCGAAGCGGTCCTCCAGGAACCGGAAGAGCTCCTGCTGGGATGTCGTGGTCACACCGCGCGGGTAGCCGCCGCCGACGGCGTCAAACCCGGTGCTCGCAAGGGCCGCGGACCGTTTTCGCGGCCCCCGGCCGGGCACTCGGGCGGGACGGAACGCACGACGGACGGAGGTGGCTCCCGTGCCCGGACGACAGGAACTCCCGTCGACCCTGGAGCGGTCCGCCAAGGACGCGCAGCGCACCTGGATCAAGGCGCACGACTCGGCGGTGGAGCAGTACGGCGAGGGCGAGCGCGCCCACCGGGTGGCGTTCGGGGCGCTGAAGCACACATACGAGAAGGTCGGCGACCACTGGCAGCGCAAGGAGGCCGGCCGCAAGGGCCCCTCGGACCCGCAGTCGGCGCGACCGCGCGGGCGGGGCGGCCGCAGCGGTGAGGGCGTCGACGAGCAGGCGTCGAAGCAGCACCTGTACGGCCTGGCCCGTGACCTGGGCATCGACGGACGGTCCCGGATGTCGAAGGCGGAACTGCTGGACGCGATCCGTAAGGCGAACCGTTCGAAGACCCGCGAGGCCCGGTCCCGGTGATCGGGTTCATGGTGTCCGCCCGGGGTACTCGCCGCGCATGAACACCGTATGGATGGACATCGCCGCAGGTCGGGGCGCGATCGGCGGTGGACTGCTGGTGGCGGGTCTGATCGTCGTCGCGGTCCTGATCGGCGCGTTCGTGTTCGGCGTCCGTGTCATGCGCCGCGAGTCGCGACGGCCCCGGCGCGAGGAGCAGCCGCGCATGCCCGCCGACGGCCCGGTCCGTGAAGTGCGGGAGAACCGCGAGCCGGGCGGGATGCCGCGCGGCGACGAGCGGTTGTCGCCGCACGACCTGCCGTCGCACGGCACCGCCGGCAGCCGCACGAGCCCGTCCGCGGACCGGCCGCGCTGGGACGAGGGCAGCAGCGGATCGTTCGGCAGCGGTGGCCCCGGCGGCCGCTGACCGCACCCGTCGTACCGGGGGCCCGTCGTACAGAGGGAAGTGAGAACCATGGCCGACCCCGCCCGCAACACCCTGCCGCTGCCCGACTACGACCACCTGCCGATCGGTGGGCTGGAGAGCCGCGTGCGCTCGCTGTCCGCCGAGGAGGTGGAGGACCTGCTCGCCTACGAGCGGTCGCACGCCGACCGGCTGCCGGTGACGGAGCTGCTGTCGGCACGCCTGGAGCAGCTGCGGTCCGGTGCCGAGCCGACGTCCGGCGATCCGGGCGCGCTGCGGCCCGAGAGCGGTGCGGCCCGTACGGGTTCGCCGGTGTCGCCGGCGACGTCGCCGCAGCCGTTCAGCCCGCCGCCGCACGGCACCCCGGACCAGCGGGGCAAGCCGAAGGGCGACCGCACGTAACCGGTACTCGGCCCGCTGCTCGGCCGCCACTGGCTACGTGGCCGCCACCTGGCCGCTACTTGGCCGATCGTCACGCCGGAGGGTCCGGGCGGCTGCCCGGGCCCTCCGGCGTGGGTGCGCCCCCGTGTTCACTGCGACAGCGCGAGCGTCGTCGTCTCGCCCGGTTCCAGGCGCACCGCCCGGCCGGGCAGCCGCAGGTCGATGGGCGGCAGGTCGGAGGACGGCACGGCGACCTCCATGTGCCCGGACTCCAGTCGCAGCCGGACGCCCCAGTGGCCCTGGTAGCGGACGGAGAATCCGTACGAGGACAGCTCGGGCAGCGGCACCGGGTCCAGCCAGAGCGCTCCGCCCCGGGTCTCCATGCCGGTGAGGCCGCGCTGCACCAGGTCGAGGGTGCCGGCCATGGCGCCCAGGTGGATGCCCTCGCCGGTGGTGCCGCCCTGCACGTCGGCGATGTCGCCGCGCAGCGCCTCCTGGCAGAACCTCCACGCCTCGGCGCGGCGGGCGCGGGCGAGGACCCAGCCGTGCACCAGGCCGCTGAGGGTGGAGCCGTGGCTGGTGCGGTGCAGGTAGTGGTCGACGGTGCGCCGCCAGGTGTCCTCGTCGAGCCGCAGCCCCAACCGCCGGAACAGGCCCTGGAGTTCGGCGGGTGAGAACAGGTAGCCGAGCATCAGGACGTCGGCCTGTTTGGAGGCCCGGTAGCGGTTGACGGTGTCGTCCTCCGCCTCCAGGATCCGGTCAAGGCGGCGGATGTCGCCGTAGCGCTCCTGGTAGCCGTCCCAGTCGAGTTCGGCGAGGTCGCCGTAGCCCTCGAACTGGCTGACGACGCCCTCGTGGAACGGCACGTGCAGGGTGCGCGAGACCTCCTGCCAGCGCTCGGTCTCGTCGTCGTCCAGCCCGATGCGTTCGACGAGTTCGCGCCGGCGCGGCTCGGGCAGGGTCTCCAGCAGCTCCAGCGTCCGGGACAGCACCCAGGCGGCGGTGACGTTGGTGTACGCGTTGTCGTCCAGGCCCGGTTCCGTGGCGCCGGGGTAGGCGTCGTGGTACTCGTCGGGGCCCATCACGCGCAGGATGCGGTGCCGGCCGAGGGTGTTGTCCCAGGTGGCCGAGTCGCCCCAGAAGCGGGAGATCTGGAGCAGCATCTCGGCGCCCTTGGTGTGCAGGAACTCGGTGTCGCCGCTGGCCTCGCAGTACTGCCACACGTTGTACGCGATCGCCGAACCCACGTGGTGCTGGAGGTGGGTGTGGTCCGGCAGCCAGCGGCCGGAGCGCGGGTTGAGGTGCAGTTGCTGGGTCTCCTCCCGGCCGTCGCTGCCGCTCTGCCAGGGGTAGAGCGCGCCCCGGCGGCCGATGTCGCGGGCGGCGGTGCAGGCACGTTCCAGGCGCCGGTGGCGGTAGCGGAGCAGGGCGCGGGCGACCTCGGGGAAGTGCAGGTCGAGGAAGGGCAGGACGAACAGCTCGTCCCAGAAGACGTGGCCTCGGTAGGCCTCGCCGTGCAGTCCGCGGGCGGGTACGCCGACGTCGAGGTCGGCGGTGTGCGGGGACAGCGTCTGCAGGACGTGGAACAGGTGCAGGCGCAGGATGCGTCCCGCGTCGCCGGGGACGTCGAGCCGGGCGCGCCGCCACAACTGGTCCCAGGCCGTGCGGTGGGAGGCGAGCAGCGCGTCGAATCCTGGCGCGCGGCCGACCCGGTCGACCGCCGCGTACAGCGGGTCGCTGATGGCCGGGTCGCGGGAGGTGTGCAGGGCGACGGTCTTGTCGACGGTGACGGTGCGCCCCGGCTCCAGGGCCAGCCGGACGAGCTGGCGGGTGACGGGCGGCTCGTGCCGGATGGTCAGGGGTGCGCCCGCGGTGAGGCGGGAGGCCATGCCGATGCGGATGTCGGAGGTGCGGGTGCGGCAGCGCAGCCACACCCGGTCGGGGGCGGCGGTGCCGGCGTGCACGTGGGTCAGGTGGCGGCCGTCCAGGTCCCGGTAGCGGCGCACGCCGTCGTTGGTGACGCCGCCGTCGAGGGCCGCCTCGACGTCCAGTTCGCCGGAGAAGCCCTCGGCGGTGAACTCGGTGCGCAGCGCCGCCAGATGCGGGTCGGCCATGTGCACGAGCCGCTGCTGGCGCACGGCGAGCACCCGGCCGTCGCCGAGGTCGAACCGCGTACGGCGCTCCAGTACGCCGAGGCCGAGGTGCAGGACCTGCCGGTGGTCGAGGACGCTCGTGGTGTCCGGGGTCAGCCACTTTCCGCCGGTGAGGCGGAACCGCAGCGGCAGCCAGTTCGGCACGTTGACCATGTCCTCGTTCTCGACGCGGCGGCCCGACACCTCGGAGGTGAGCCGGTTGTAGCAGCCGGCCACGTAGGTGCCCGGGTAGTGCACGTCGTCGGCGGTGCACTCGGGCAGGACGCCCCGGCTGCCGAAGTAGCCGTTGCCGAGGGTGCACAGGGACTCCCGCAGCCGTTCCTCGGCGGCGTCGTAGCCCTCGTACTCCCAGGTCAGGTCCGTCGGGTCGGTCGGTCCTGCCGGGTCGGTCACGCCGGTCGTCCCCGTCGGTTCGGTCAGTTCGGTCACGTCGGTGCTCCTCATTCCCTCACCCGGGGCCCGGTCGGCGGCCGTCGGCCGGGCCGAGCAGTTCCGCGAGGTCGCGCACGACGAGGTCGGCGCCGTGCCGCAGCAGGTCCTCGCGGGTCTCCTCGGTCGCGGCGCGGTCCACCCCGACGACGAGGGCGAACCCTCCGGCGCGACCGGCCGCGACGCCGGCCAGCGCGTCCTCGACGACGGCGGCGCTCCCGGCCGGGACGCCGAGCCGCCGCGCCGCCTCCAGGAAGAGGTCGGGCCGCGGCTTGCCGGGCAGGCCGAGGCGGGCCGCCTCGCCGCCGTCGACGAGGACGTCGAAGAGGTCGAGCACCCCGGCCCCGGTCAGCAGTTCCCCGGCGTGCCGGGACGCGGACGCCGCCGCGCGCGGAATTCCGGCCCGGCGCAGGGCCCGCACCAGCCGCACGGTGCCCGGGTAGGCGTCGACGCCGTCCTCGCGCAGCCGCCGGGTGAACAGGGCCTCCTTGGCCTCGGCCACGGCCCGTACGGCGTCGTCGGGGGGATCGGGCGTGCGTGAGGCGAGGAACGCGGCGGCGCCGTCGAGCCGTGACTTGCCGTCCACGTACCGCAGGTAGTCGTCCCGCGCGTCGAACGGGCGCCGCATGGCGGGGTCGGCGGGCGGGTGGTCCCGCAGGAAGGCGTCGAAGGCCTCCTTCCAGGCGGCGGCGTGCACCCGGGCCGAGTCGGTGATCACGCCGTCGGTGTCGAGGACGACGCCGCGCACGTCCCGCAGCTCGGGGGCGAGCACGTCGGACGGCGTGCCGGTGGTGCCGGTGGGGTGCGCGGGTTGTTCCATCGTCCGCACCGCCTTTCGCCGGTCGGGGTCGGTTCACGTGTCCTGCCGGGTCGTGTGCGCAGAACCAGCGTCCACCGTCGGCGGGCCGTACGCAGCCGGGGCGGGCCGGACGGCCCCGTCCCGCACCCGGCCTGGCGGTTCCGGGGCGGGTGTGGTCTGCTGAAAGAAGACGGGAAGGGCCCTTGCGAAGACGCGGAGAAGCGGTCTCGAGCCGCGCACCGCGCAATCAGGATCCGCGAGAAGCGGATGGGTCCTTCCCGCCGTCGTGTCGTGCCGCCCCCGCGGCTGTCGTCACCCGGTGGGCGCGCCCGTCGTCCTGGGTTCCCCCGCCTGGCGCGGCAACACGTCCGCCGGGTCGCCGCCGCGGGCGAGGGCGTCGAGGTGGGCCCGGACGTAGGGCACGGCGACCTTCTCCAGTTCCCCGTCGACGAACGCCGGGTGGACGTTGACCTCGAAGACGACGCCGCCGTTCTCGGGCGCCAGGTCGACACCGGCGAACGGCAGGCCGACGGATTCCGTCGCGGCGACGGCGAGCGCGGCGAGGTGCGCGGGCAGGTCGCCGGGGGCGAGGTGGACGGGGGTGGCGCCGCGGCAGGTGTTGCAGGGGGTGTCGGGCGCGGGCTGGAGGTGTTCGCGGGCGTGGACGACGCGGCCGTGCAGGACGAACACCCGCAGTTGGTGGCGGCCGCCGCTCGCGGTGATGTTCCCGGCGTCGCGGGACAGCAGCCAGTCGCTGCCGCGCGCGGCGTAGTAGGCGGCGGCGCCGTGCAGGGCGTCGGGGGTGGTGACGTGGAAGGTGTCGTCGCCGCCGGTGCCGACCACGGGCCGGGCCCAGGCGTCGCCGCCGAGCTTGTCGAGGGCGGCCTCGGCCTCCTCGGCGGTGGGCCGGGACAGGACGACGGTCTCCATCTGGGCGACGCCGTCGCGCTGGAGGCGTTCGACGGTCAGGTTCTTCTCGGTCGCCGTGCGCCAGGCCTCGGGGCCGGCGTCGAGCGTGACCACGCCGTGCCGGTGCAGGAGGTTCTGGAACGCGGCGAGCGCGGCCCTGCGGTGCGGCGGGATCTCGTAGAGCAGGACGACGTCGGGCACGAAGTCCAGGTCTTCTTCGGGCACTTGGAGCCGTAAGCGGCTCCCGGCGGGGATCGCGCGGCCGGTTCCGCCGGCGGCGAAGTGCCGGGCGGCCACGCGGACCGGCGGTGCGCCGGTGAGCAGTTCGACGGCGCGGGCGAGGTACTCCCGGCAGCCTTCGGACGAGGTGGGGTCCGCGATCAGGGCGATGCGGGGTCGGGACACGGCAGCCTCCAGCGACGATCGACGCGCCTGGGCCGCGCCCTGGGTGACGCGGCCCGGGCGACTCACGGGGTGGTGCGTCTCGCGTGGGCTTGTCATCGGCGGGGGCCTCACTGTAGGCGCCCGGTGGGGCACCTGCCAGGGCGCACGGCCGGCCGCTCCTCTGCTCCCGCCCTGCGCCGGTCCGCCCCGCCCGTGCGCCGTGTGGCACCGCTGTGAGCAGGGCGGATTCCGGCCGGGTGGCGTGTTCAGCCGTCCCAGGTCCAGTCGGCGACCTCGGGCAGGTCGGTGCCGTGGACGCGGATCCAGTCGTGGTGGCGGGTGCGGACGTCCGCCATGCGCTGGCGTACGTGGGCGGCGCGCACGGCGAGTCCGGGGACGCGGTCGACGACGTCCATGACGAGCCGGTAGCGGTCGAGGTCGTTGCGGACCACCATGTCGAACGGCGTGGTGGTGGTGCCGATCTCCTTGTAGCCGCGCACGTGGAGGTGGGCGTGTCCGGTGCGGCGGTAGGCGAGGCGGTGGATGAGCCAGGGGTAGCCGTGGTAGGCGAAGATCACCGGCCGGTCGCGGGTGAACAGTCCGTCGTACTCGAAGTCGCTCATGCCGTGCGGGTGTTCCTCACTGGGCATGAGGCGGGCGATGTCGACGACGTTGACCACGCGCACGGCCAGTTCCGGGAGGTGTTCGCGCAGCAGGCGGGCCGCGGCCAGCACTTCCTGGGTGGGCACGTCGCCGGCGCAGGCGAGGACGACGTCGGGTTCGCGGCTGCCGTCCTCGGTGCCGGCCCAGTCCCAGACGCCGGCGCCGCGTGCGCAGTGGGCGCGGGCGGCGTCGAGGGGCAGCCAGTCGAAGCAGGGCTGTTTGCCGGCGACGATCACGTTGACGTAGTCCCGGCTGCGCAGGGCGTGGTCGGCGACCGACAGCAGGGTGTTGGCGTCCGGCGGCAGGTAGACGCGTACGGCCTCGGGGCTCTTGTTGAGGATGTGGTCGACGAAGCCGGGGTCCTGGTGGGAGAAGCCGTTGTGGTCCTGGCGCCACACGTGGGACGTGAGCAGGTAGTTGAGGGAGGCGATGGGCGCGCGCCAGGGCAGCCCGCGGGTCACGCGCAGCCATTTGATGTGCTGGTTGACCATGGAGTCGACGATGTGCACGAACGCCTCGTAGCAGGAGAACAGTCCGTGCCGGCCGGTGAGCAGATAGCCCTCCAGCCAGCCCTGGCAGGTGTGTTCGGAGAGGATCTCCATCACGCGCCCGTGCCGGTCGAGGTGTTCGTCGACCTGGAGGGTCCCCGCCTGCCAGGCCTTGCCGCTGGCGCCGTAGACGGCCTGGAGGCGGTTGGAGGCGGTCTCGTCGGGGCCGACGAGCCGGAAGTCGCGCCGGTCGGCGGTGGCCCGCATGACCTCCTCCAGGTAGTCGCCGAGGACGCGGGTCGGTTCGTGCAGGGTGGCGCCGGGTTCGGCGACGGCGACGGCGTACGGCTCCAGGTCGGGCAGGGGCAGTCGGCGCAGTGTCAGTCCGCCGTTGGCGTGCGGGGTGGCGCCGAGCCTGCGTTCGCCGTCCGGGACGCAGGCCAGCACGTGGGGGCGAGGGCGGCCGTCCGCGTCGAAGAGTTCCTCGGGCCGGTACGAGCGCAGCCAGGCCTCCAGCTGGCGCAGGTGCTCGGGGTTGTCGCGGACGGCGGCCAGCGGGACCTGGTGGGCGCGCCAGGTGCCGGCCACGGGCAGTCCGTCGACCTCGGCGGGGCCGGTCCAGCCCTTCGGGGTGCGCAGCACGATCACGGGCCAGCGCGGCCGTTGCGTGGCCCCGTCGTCGCGGGCGGCGCGCTGGAAGGCGGTGATGCGGTGCAGGGCGAGGTCCATGGCCTCGGCCATGGCGCGGTGCACGGCGGCGGGGTCGTCGCCGGTGACGTGGATCGGGTCGTGGCCGTAGCCCTTGAGGAGCGCGTCGAGTTCGGCCTCGGGGAGCCGGGCGAGCACCGTGGGGTTGGCGATCTTGTAGCCGTTGAGGTGCAGGATCGGCAGGACGGCACCGTCGTGCACGGGGTCGAGGAACTTGTTCCCGTGCCAGGACGCGGCCAGCGGGCCGGTCTCGGCCTCGCCGTCGCCGATGACGCAGGCGACGAGCAGGTCCGGGTTGTCGAAGGCGGCGCCGTAGGCGTGCGACAGGGCGTAGCCGAGCTCGCCGCCCTCGTGGATGGAGCCCGGTGTCTCGGGCGCGACGTGGCTGGGCACGCCGCCGGGGAAGGAGAACTGCCTGAAGAGCCGGGCCATGCCCGTCGCGTCCCGTGTGACGTCCGGGTACTTCTCGGTGTACGAGCCCTCCAGCCAGGAGTTGGCGACCACCGCGGGCCCGCCGTGGCCGGGGCCCCAGACGCACAGGGCGTCCAGGTCGCGAGCTTTGATCACCCGGTTGAGGTGGGTGTGGACGAGGTTGAGGCCGGGCGAGGTGCCCCAGTGTCCGAGCAGCCGCGGCTTGACGTGTTCCGGGCGCAGGGGTTCGGTGAGGAGCGGGTTGGTCATGAGGTAGATCTGGCCGACGGCCAGGTAGTTCGCGGCGCGCCAGTGGGCGTCCAGCGTCCTCAGCTCGTCGTCGGTGAGCGGGGAGGGCGCGAGGGGCGCCTGCTGCGGGTCGGCGGACATCGTGGGTTCCCTTCCGGGTCGGGGGCGGCCGGGTCGTCGGCGGGTCCTTACGTCCCACCCTGTGCCGTTTGCCGGGTACCCGGCAGAGCTGGTCGGACGAACCGCGGGAGTTTCCGCGAGCGGGGCAATAAGGTCGTGCCCCCGGGATGCGGGCCCTGCTCCCTCGTTGCCCGGCGCCACACATCTCGCGATCAAGCGAAATGTGACAAAATCACATCACGAGCCCATAAGGGTGGATACCACACATGAGTGACCCCGCTGGCCGTCTCGAATACGGCGACCTGCAGCTCGACCGCACGGGCCAGGCAGAAGCCTTCGACGTCATCGGCGACCGCTACGACGAGGCCTTCCCCCACAAGGAAGGGCAGCTCGCGGCCGCCGAGTGGCTCGTCGGCTCCCTGGACGCCGGGGCCCGCGTGCTGGACGTGGGCTGCGGTACGGGAGTGCCCACGGCGCGCCAGCTGACCGAGGCCGGTCTGGACGTCGTCGGCGTCGACCTGTCGGCCCGGATGGTCGAACTGGCCGAGGCGCACGTCCCTGGCGCCACGTTCCACCGGGCGGACATCGCGGACCTGCGGCCGGGCGGACCCCTCGACCTGGGGCGCTTCGACGCCGCCGTGGCGTTCTTCTCGCTGCTGATGCTGCCCCGCGCGGAGATCCCGCTGGCGCTGCGCACGGTCCACGACCTGCTGACGCCGGGCGGGCTGCTCGCCCTGTCGATGGTGGAGGCCGACGTGGACGACTATCCGATCCCGTTCCTGGGGCGGCGCATCCGGGTCTCCGGTTATCTTCGCGAGGACCTGCGCCAGGTGGTCGAGTCGGCGGGCTTCGAGGTCGTCGACGAGTCCTCCTACTCGTACGCCCCGGCCAGCACCGAGGTGCAGCCGGAGGAGCACATCTTCCTCCGCTGCAGGCGACGCGACTGACACACCGGTTCCCGCCCGCCGTACGGGCGCAGCACTGAGGGAAGGACACGCGTGACGCACCATCGCTCGGCACACGCGGACCCCGGCAGCGGGGCCGACGGGGCCGGCCGCCCGGGCGGCCCCGCGGCGGCGCCCCTCTCCCCCGCGTCGCTGCCACCGCACGGCGGGCCGGACGCGGAAGCGCCGGCCGCGCCCGTCGGCCGCGGCGCGATGCCGCCGCACCCCGACGGGGCGGGCCCCGCGCGGCCGCACGGCTCGGTCATCCGGATCCGGGCCGCGGGTACGCACGCCCTGCGCACGACGGGTGACAGGACGGCGGTCGAGCGGGCCCGCGCGGACCGGCTGCGCTTCCTGGACACGGCCACGCGGCGCATCGCCCGCTCCATGGAGCTGGACGAGACGCTGCGCGAGCTGACCGCCGCGACCGTGCCCGGGTACGCCGACCGGGCGCACGTCTACCTGCGTCATCCCCTGCCGCTGGCCGACGGCGCCCCGGACACCGCCGTCGTCCTGCGCGCGCACGGCACGTCGCACCCGGGTGGCGCCGTGCCCCCGGACGTGGCCCGCCGCCTCGCCGGGCTGCTGCGGGGCGGCCGGCCCGTGTTCGGGGACTCCCCGGCGACCGCCGCCGTCCTGGCGGACATGCTGGGAGCCGAGGCGGGCCCGCGCGGGCGCCGCTCGATCGTCGCGCCGCTCCTCGGCCGCGACCACGCCATGGGCGTCGTCGTCCTCACCCGCGAGGCCCACCGCCCGGCCTTCACCGACGACGACCTGTTCGTCGCCTCCCAGCTCGCCACCCTCACCGCCCTCGGCATCGACAAGGCCGAGCGGCACGGGCACGAGGCGTTCGTCGCGGACGCGCTGCAGCGCACGATGCTGCCCCAGTCGCTGCCCGAGCCGACCGGCGTGCGGCTCGCCAGCCGGTACCTCCCGGCCTCCCGCACGGCGCAGGTCGGCGGCGACTGGTACGACGCGATTCCGCTGCCCGGCAGCCGCGTCGCCCTCGTCATCGGCGACGTGATGGGGCACTCCGTGACCTCCGCGGCGATCATGGGCCAGCTGCGCACCATCGTGCAGACCCTGGCCGGCCTCGACCTGCCCCCGGCCGAGGTCATGCACCACCTGGACGAACAGGCGGAGCGGCTGGGCGGCCAGCACATGGCGACCTGCCTCTACGTGCTGTACGACCCCGTGCGGCAGCGGCTGCTGATGGCCAACGCGGGCCACCCCCCGCCGCTGCTCGTGCACCCGGACGGCACCGCCGAGATCATGAAGATCCCGACCGGCGTGCCGATCGGCGTCGGCGGCTGCGCCTTCGAGTCGACGGAGATGCCGGCGCCGGCCGGGGCGACGCTGCTGCTGTACACGGACGGCCTCGTCGAGTCGCGCGGCTCGGACCTCCAGACCGGCGTGGAGCAGCTGGTCGCGCGGCTGGACGACCACGCCGCCGCCCACCCGGCCGGGCCGCCGCCCCTGGAGTCGCTGTGCGACGAGGCGCTGCGCACCCTGGGCCACGGCGACCGGCACGACGACGTGGCGCTGCTCGCCGCCCGGCTGGAGGGCGTGGAGCCGGCGACCGTGACGTACTGGTATCTGGCGCCCCATCCGCGGACCGCCGGCCAGGCCCGCCGGCTGGCCCGCAGGGCGCTGCGCCGCTGGGGCCTCGACTCCCTGCTGGAGACCACCGAGTTGCTGGTCAGCGAAGTGATCGGGAACGCCGTGCGGTTCGCCAACCGCCCGATCAGCCTGCGGATCCTGCGCACGGACGTGCTGCGCTGCGAGGTCGGCGACGACTCGCCGCAGGTGCCGAGGATGCGCGAGGCGCAGCTGAGCGACGAGGGCGGCCGGGGCCTGTGGCTGGTCGACCAGCTGGCCGACCGCTGGGGCGCGACGCGGGTGAGCACGGGCAAGGTGGTGTGGTTCGAGCTGGAGCTGCCGAAGGAGTGAGCAGTACGGCGCCCGCCGCGTGGTGCGGCGGGCGCCGCGTGGTGCGGCGGGCGCCGGGTCTGCTCACCCGAGGGCGGAGTCCCGTCGGGGTTGTCAGGTTTCCGAGGTTCTCATGGGCCTCACCCCTGGCGGTTGATGACGAACTGCGAGCCCGGTTCGACGCAGACGTCGCTCTCCGCCGAGTGTCCGCGAAACCCACCCACAGTCGCTCGGCCCACGCCAACGGGGCCTCGCAGCGCACCAGTTGTCCGCGGGGACATCGGCAACCGGGCGGGGCCCGGCCCGGACCGCAGCAGACCGAGCATGACCGTGACCCAGGCTGGGCCCTTCGGGCGCGGGACCTGGAGTTCGGGGCCGACCGAGCCCGGTTCGTGCTTCCCCCACGACGAGCACGCCGGACGGCTGGTGCTGCGGGCGGTCCGCGAGGCTTGACGGCAGGCTCGGGGCGTGCGAGCGAGCCCCCGCGCCCTTTTGACCTGAGCTCGACGGACCGTAGTATCACCGGGTCATCGCCGCGACGGGAGAACAGGAAGCCGGTGCGAATCCGGCACGGTCCCGCCACTGTGACCGGGGAGTGCACCCCTTCTCCACGCCACTGCGCACCGCGCGGGAAGGCAGGGGGGAGCGTCGATCCGGGAGTCAGGACACTGGCCTGTCGCGGGCCCGTTCCGAGGAGCGCGGACTCCCCAGGAGGCTTCACGTGTACGACGGCACGTTCCGTCCCCCGCTGTTCACCCGTGTCCGAAGGCGCCACGCCCTGCGCGCCGCGGCCGTCGCCCTGTCGGCGGCCCTGCTGAGCGCCGGCTGCGGCTCGTCGCAGCACACCGGCCAGGACGCGAAGGCCACGGCGTCTCCGGCCGACGGCTTCCCCGTCACCATCGACAACTGCGGTGTGAGGACGACGTACGACGGGCCGCCCTCCCGCGTCGTCACCATCCACCAGCACCCGGCGGAACTCATGCTCTCCCTCGGTCTGAAGGACCGCATGGTGGGCACCGCCTTCCCCGACTCCCCCGTCCTGCCCGAACTGAAGGACGACTACGAGGCGATCCCGCAACTGGCCCAGAGGGAACCGTCGTTCGAGACGGTCCTGGAGGCCGAGCCGGACCTCGTCTACGGCGGCTACGGCAGCGCCTTCACCGAGAACGAGGGCCGTTCCCGCGAGGCGTTCGCCGATGCCGGCATCGACACCCACCTCAACCGCGAATACTGCGGCAAGGAGCGGGTCACGATGAAGGACACCTACGAGGAAGTCCGCACGATCGGCCGGATCTTCGGCGTGCCCGACCGGGCGGACAAGCTGGTCTCCGCGCTTCAGGCGCGGGTCGACAAGGCCACCACCGCCGTCGAGGGCGCCACCGAGGTACCCGTCTTCGTCTACGACAGCGGTGACAAGGCCGCGTTCACCGCGGGCGGCAAGAGCCTGGGCACCGACCTCATCCGGCTGGCCGGCGGCCGCAACGTCTTCGCCGACCTCGACGACGTCTTCGGTGACGTCTCGTGGGAGCAGGTCGTCGAGCGCAAGCCGGAGGTCATCGCCGTCTACGACTACGCCGGCGCCGGAAGCGTCGAACGGAAGAAGGAGTTCCTGCTCTCCCGGCCCGCCCTCAAGGACGTCCCCGCGATCAAGAACAAGCGGTTCGTCGTCCTGCCGCTGACCGCCACCCTGGTCGGCGTGCGGTCCGCGTACGCGGTGGAGGATCTGGCCCGCGGACTGCACCCCGAGAGCTTCGCGTGACGGCCCCGGTCGCCGGTACCGGTACCGGTACCGGTACCGAGCGGACCGTGAGCGGGCGGCGGCAGGGCGACGGACGGGTGGGCCCGGCCGGTCTCGCGGTCACGCTCGTCCTCTTGGCCGTCCTGCTGGTGGTGTCCGTCACGGCCGGTCTCGCCATCGGCTCGGTGCGGGTCCCGCCCGGGCAGGTGTGGGGCATCGTGACGCACGCGCTGGGCGCCGACTGGTCGGCACCCAACTGGTCTCGCGCGCGGGAGACCATCGTGCTGGACGTGCGCGCGCCGCGCGTGCTCCTCGGGGCCGTGGCGGGCGCCGGACTCGCGGTCGTGGGCACCGCCCTGCAGGCCCTGATCCGCAACCCCCTCGCCGAGCCCTACCTGCTCGGTGTCTCCTCCGGGGCGTCCCTCGGCGCCGTCGCGGTGATCGTGTTCGGGGTGACCTGGTTCGGGCCGGTGTCGCTGTCGGTCGCCGCGTTCGCGGGTGCGCTCGGAGCGCTGCTGCTCGTCTACTCCACCGCCCGCACCGGCGGTCGGATCACGTCCGCGCGGCTGGTCCTCTCCGGTGTCGCCGTCGCCGCCGTGCTCACCGCCGTGCTGGACCTGGTGCTGCTCACCACCGACCGGGGCAACGAGACCCGCGCCGTCCTCGCCTGGACCCTCGGCGGCCTCGGAGGCGTCGACTGGGGCGCCCTGTGGCTGCCCGGCGCCGCCCTGCTCCTGGGCATCGGCATCCTCACGGTCCAGGCCCGCAACCTGAACCTGCTGCTCGCCGGCGAGGAGGCCGCGACCACCATGGGTCTGGACGTGGCCCGCTTCCGCGCCCGCATGTTCGTCCTGCTCTCCCTCGTCACCGGCGTCCTCGTCGCGGCGTGCGGACCGATCGGCTTCGTCGGGCTGATGCTGCCGCACATCGTGCGCCTCGTCGTCGGCGGCGACCACCGGCGCGTCCTGCCCACGGCCGCGCTCGGCGGCGCGGTCTTCCTGATCTGGGCCGACATCGCCGCCCGCGTCGTGGCCGCGCCCATGGAGATCCCCGTCGGCGTGCTCACCGCCCTGTGCGGTGGCCCGTTCTTCCTGTGGCTCATGCGCCGCGACGCCCGGCGCGGCACCGTTCGAGGCGCGGCATGACCGGCACGGAACTCGTCGTCGACGGGGTCACCCTCACCGCCGGCGCCCACCGTCTGATCGAGGACGTCTCCCTGAGCGCCCGGCCCGGCGAGGTCATCGGCCTGGTCGGGCCGAACGGCAGCGGCAAGTCGAGCCTGCTGCGCGCCGTCTACCGCGTCCTGCGCCCCGCGAGCGGCCGGGTCAGGGTCGACGGCACCGACGCCTGGTCGCTGCCCGTGCGCCGGCTCGCCCGGACGGTGGCGGCGGTCGTACAGGAGCCGGGCGCCGAGTTCGACCTCTCCGTGCGGGAGGTCGTCGCGATGGGCCGCACCCCGCACAAGCGGCTGCTCGACGGCGACACCGGCGAGGACGCCGGCCTGATCCGGTCGGCGCTCGCGGCGGTGGACGCCGCCGACCTCGCCCACCGCCCCTTCGACCGGCTCTCCGGCGGCGAACGCCAGCGGGTGCTCATCGCCCGTGCCCTCGCCCAGCAACCGTCCCTCCTCGTCATGGACGAGCCGACCAACCATCTCGACATACGTCACCAGCTCGAAGTCCTGGGTGCCTTGCGGGACTTGCCGGCCACGGTTCTGGTCTCCCTGCACGAGCTCAACCTGGCCGCCCACTTCTGCGACCGCCTCTACGTGCTCGACCACGGCAGAATCGCCGCCGACGGCCCCCCGGCAGCGGTCCTCACACCCCGGCTGCTGGCCGAGGTGTACGGCGTGTCGAGCGAGGTGGCCGTCCATCCACGCACGGGCGCACCTCAGGTGACCTTCCTGCCCGGGCAGCCGTCGGCAGTCCCGAACCGCTGATCCTCCGGATTCGCGGGCCCTTCCGTCGCCGCTCGGGGCACCGACGGCGTGACCTTCGCCGCGGCAAGACGGATACTGCCGTAGACAGGAGAAGCAGCCGCCCGGCGGTCGACCACCGGCAGGACCTGACGGGCACTCATGACCATGCCGCTCTGACCTGGTGAAACGCGGATCCAGGGCCTGCCGATCTCTTCAGGAGGTACCCATGAAGATGCTGATCAACGTTCCCGAGACGGTGGTCGCGGACGCGCTGCGCGGCATGGCGGCCGCCCATCCCGAGCTGACCGTCGACGTGGAGAACCGGGTGATCGTGCGGCGGGACGCGCCGGTGGCCGGGAAGGTCGCCCTGGTGTCGGGCGGCGGCTCCGGGCACGAGCCGCTGCACGGCGGTTTCGTGGGTCCCGGCATGCTGTCGGCGGCCTGTCCCGGTGAGGTGTTCACGTCGCCGGTGCCCGACCAGATGGTGCGGGCGGCGGCGGCCGTGGACAGCGGGGCCGGGGTGCTGTTCGTCGTGAAGAACTACACCGGGGACGTCCTCAACTTCGACATGGCCGCCGAACTCGCCGAGGACGAGGGCATCCAGATCGCGAAGGTCCTGGTCAACGACGACGTGGCGGTGACCGACAGTCTCTACACGGCGGGGCGGCGCGGCACCGGCGCGACGCTGTTCGTGGAGAAGATCGCGGGCGCCGCGGCCGACGAGGGGCAGCCGCTGGAGCGGGTGGAGGCCGTGGCCCGTCAGGTCAACGAGAACTCCCGGAGCTTCGGTGTGGCGCTCAGCGCGTGCACCACGCCCGCCAAGGGCAGCCCCACCTTCGACCTGCCGCCCGGCGAGCTGGAGTTGGGCATCGGCATCCACGGCGAGCCCGGCCGGGAGCGGCGGCCGATGATGACGTCCGGGGAGATCGCCGACGCCGCCGTCGAGGCGATCCTCGCCGACCTGACGCCGAGCAACCCGGTCCTGGTCCTGGTGAACGGCATGGGCGCCACGCCGCTGCTGGAGCTGTACGGGTTCAACGCCGAGGTGCAGCGGGTGCTCGCCGCCCGCGGTGTCGCCGTCGCCCGCACGCTCGTCGGCAACTACGTCACCTCCCTCGACATGGCGGGCGCCTCGGTCACCCTGTGCCAGATCGACGAGGACATGCTGCGGCTGTGGGACGCGCCGGTGAGCACGCCGGGCCTGCGCTGGGGCATGTGAAGCCGTGAGCGACCACGACGTACCCACCAGGCAAGGAGATCCCGTGCTCGACGCCGACTTCTTCCGCCGCTGGATGACGGCGACCGCCGCGTCCGTGGACCGCGAGGCGGAACACCTCACCGCGCTCGACTCGCCCATCGGCGACGCCGACCACGGCAGCAATCTCCAGCGCGGTTTCCGGGCGGTGGCGGCCGTGCTGGAGAAGGAGGGTCCCGGCACGCCCGGCGCCGTGCTGATGCTGGCCGGGCGGCAATTGGTGTCGACGGTCGGCGGCGCCTCGGGCCCGCTGTACGGAACGCTGCTGCGCCGCACCGGCAAGGCGCTCGGGGACGGTGCGGAGGTCGGCGAGGAGGAGCTGGCCGGGGCGCTGCGGACCGGGGTGGAGGCGGTCATGGCGCTGGGCGGAGCCGCCCCGGGCGACAAGACCATGATCGACGCGCTGGTGCCGGCCGTGGACGCCCTCGGCGAGTCCTTCGCGGCGGCGCGGGCCGCGGCCGAGCGGGGCGCGGAGGCGACGACGCCGTTGCAGGCCCGCAAGGGCAGGGCGAGTTACCTCGGGGAGCGCAGCATCGGTCACCAGGACCCGGGTGCCACGTCGGCGGCGCTGCTCGTCGCCGCGCTGGCCGAGACGGCGGAGGACCGCGGTGAGTGACGAGAAGCTGGTCGGGATCGTGCTGGTGTCGCACAGCGCGCAGGTGGCGGCCTCCGTGGCCGAACTGGCGAAGGGGCTGGCCGGGGGCGGGGGCCATGTGCCGATCGCCCCGGCGGGCGGCACCGAGGACGGCGGTCTCGGCACCAGCGCCGAGCTGATCGCGGCGGCGGCCTCGTCGGTGGACCGCGGCGCCGGGGTCGCCGTGCTGACGGACCTCGGCAGCGCGGTGCTCACGGTGAAGGCGCTGCTCGCGGAGGGCGACGAACTCCCCGAGGGCACGCGTCTCGTCGACGCCCCGTTCGTCGAGGGCGCGGTGGCGGCGGTCGTCACGGCGGCCACCGGTGCGGACCTCGCGGCGGTGGAGGCGGCAGCAGCGGAGGCGTACGCCTACCGCAAGGTCTGAGGCGATCGGCGGGGGCGGTTCAGCCGCCGCGGAGGAACTGCCGGGCCAGCCGCTCTCCGGTCAGCACGGCCGCCCGGTGGTCCTCGATCGGCGCCACGCGGCTGCCCTTGAAGGCGATGTACGTGACCTCGTCGTCGGTTCCGCCGCCGTGCGGGTCGGGCTGGATGCCGAGGGCGCGGGCCATGGCGTGGGAGGCCTCGCCGATCACCTCCCGCGGGCCGACGTCGGCGACGACGCCGTACCGCACGCGGTCGCGGTGGACGACGGCGACGACGGCCCCGCCGCCCACGCCGTGCTCGCGGTGGTCCCAGACGCGGCTCGGCCCGGGGACGACGACGTAGGGGAGGTGTTCGGCGCTGGGCGGGCGGCCGTCGGACTGGGCGTAGGCCGTGGCGTCGGAGAACAGCGGGTCGGTGCGGGCGTTGCAGCGGGGCCCCGGCCGGCCGTCGCAGTCGATGTCGAGGTCGGCCTTCCAGTGGACGGTGTCACGGGTGCCGCACACCGGGATGTCGGCCGGTTCGCCGAAGTCGCTGCGGTAGCGGCCGCGGGAGACCGGTGCGCAGTCGCGCGCCCTGGCGAGCAGGTCGGCGGCGCGGACGGCGCCCGCCCGCGGCAGCACGGGTTCCGCCGCGGGGTGCGGGGGCGGGGTGGGCAGCGCCGTGGGGGCGAGCAGGACGGCACCTGCCGCGGCCAGCATCAGGTACTGGGCACGCACGATGTAGGGCCTCTCCGGGGGACACTGAGGGACACTCGGCCCAATCTGGCCCCGGCCCGTCGGCCCGGCCACCGCTGGAGGGCCGTACGGTGCATCCCCGGTCGTCCCGGCGGGGGCCGGGGGCCCGAGCCGGTGCCGGCTCCGGCCCCCGGCCGCCCGCGTCGGCGCGGTGACAGCGACGACAGCGGTCCGCGCCCATGGGCGTGAACTCGGCGGCGCAGCCGACGAGTTCAGCCGTACGGAGCTTCAGCATACGTAACGCGTCCGGGTGGTCACCAACGGCCGCCCTCTTGATGTGAGCGCGCCAGGCAGTCCATATTGGTCCGGACCATTGCAGTGAGCGTCGGACCCGTACCGGGAGGCCGAGTCGTGCGAGGCGTGCCCTCTCCCCCTGTCCGCCACCGCCGCGCCGCGTGCTGCGCGGCGCTCGTGCTGGTCGCGTCCTGCGGCTGGGCCGGCGCGGACGACGGCGGGGGCGGCCGGCTGCCCGGCGCGCCCACCGGCGTCACCGCCGAGGCGGGCAGCGCGACCAGCGTGCACGTCATGTGGAACGCGCTGCCCGAGGCCGACGACATCAGCCGGTACGAGGTGTACCGCGGCGCCAGGAAGGTGGTGGAGGTGCCCGCCTCCCGGCACATGGTGGACGTCACCCGGCTGCGGCCGTCCACCGCGTACGCCTTCTCGGTGCGGGCGCGGAACGCCGACGGGCGGCTCGGGCCGCCCAGCAGGGAGGTGCGGGCGACCACTCCCGCGGCCGGGAAGGCGGACCGTTCGGCTCCGACCCGGCCGGGCTCGGCGCGGGGCCGGGCGGTCGGGAGCCGGGTGGTCCAGCTGTCCTGGTCCGCGTCGAGGGACGACCGGGGCGTGGTGTCGTACGACATCTATCAGGGCGACACGAAGGTCCACAGTGTGGGCGGGACCCAGACGGCGGCCGTGGTGACGGGGCTCAGGCCGGGCACGCGGTACGCGTTCACGGTCCGGGCCCGGGACGCGGCCGACAACCTCTCCCCCGCGGGCGCCGCCGTCCGGCTCACCACGCCGGGCACCGACGACGGACGCGCCACCGCCCCCGGCGACTTCCGGGCGTCCGTCCGCCGGGCGGACGGGGCGTACCACATCGACCTGAGCTGGGTGCCGCCGCGCACGGACGGGGTCGTCACCGAGTACCAGATCCAGCTCGACGGCCGCCCGGCCACCTCGCTCGTCTTCGGCGGCACCGTGCCGCGCGGGCGGGCCACGCACAGCTTCTACGCCGGGACGGAGGCCGGCGTCACCCACCGGGTGCGCGTCCGGGCCAAGTTGCCGGACGGCACGTGGGGCGGCTTCTCGGCGGAGCGGACGGTGACGACGGGCGCGCGCTGACGCCCGCCGGAATGCGCCGGCCGAAGGAACGCGTCACCTGCACGGGTGCGGTCGGAGTGCGGTCCCGCCCGGCGGCGCGTTGGCTGGCCCCGAGGCAGCACGGGCGACCCCGACCTCGGCGGCGCAAGGGATGTACCGCCAACCGTGCCGCCGGAGGGCAGTCCACATGCGCAACTCATCGCCACACCTTCGCACCGGCCTGGCCGTGGCGGCCGCCGCCGCGCTGCCGATCGCCCTGGCCGCCGGGTCCGCGCACGCGGGGCCCGGCATCTCGGTGAGCACCACCGGGTCCACGGTCTCGGTCAACACCAGTGCCTGCGCCCAGCTGAACGGCAACTGGGGCACGGCTTCCCTGCTCAGCAGCGGCCAGTCGAGCTTCGCCCAGGGGCGTCAGGCCCCTCTGTCGGGCACCAGCTCGGGCCAGTCGGCGTCCTGGACGAACGTGAGTCCGGGCACCTACACCGTGATCGTCCAGTGCTCCAACAACAGCACGGCGGGCACCCAGTCCGTCGTCGTCTCACCGCCCGCCACGCCGACGATCTCGGCCACGGCATCGCCCACGGCCTCGCCGTCACCGTCGCGCGGCGTCATGGGCGGCATCGGCGGTGCGGCACGCGACTACGGCACCGTCACGCTCGTGGGCGGCGGACTCCTGGTGGGGTCCGGCGTGCTCGCCACGGCCTGGTACCTGAAGCGTCGTCAGAAGCCGTACCGCTTCTGACGGTTCGGCAGGTGAGCGGTACCGATGTGCACAGTGCGTCCGGCATGACGGCGGCCGCCCGTCCGAGGTGCTCCGGACGGGCGGCCGCCGTCATGCCGGGTCCTTCCCGGTCGCGTCGCGGTCCTCTCCCCGGATGTCCGCGTGGCCCTCGCCCGGCACGTCGTCGCGCTCCTCGCCCGGGACGTCAGGGAAGTCCGCGAGCGCCCGGCGCAGCCACTGCGTCCAGAACGTCTCCAGGTCGATGCCGGCGCGCAGCACGAGGTGTCTGAGCCGGTCCTCCGCGCCGTCCTGCCCGGGTGGGAAGTCCCGCTCCTCGATCTCCCGGTACCGCTCCAACTGCCGTTGGTGCAGCTCCAGATGGCGCCTCAGGTCGTCCTCGATGCCGGCGGTGCCGACGACGGCCGCCGCCCGCAGCCGCACCGCCAGCGGGTCCCGCATCGGCCTCGGGTCCTGCGGGATCGCGGTCCAGCGGGCGAGTTCGGCGCGGCCGGCGGGCAGTACCTCGTAGTTCTTCTTCTGCCCGCGGGCCGGCTGCTCGGACGGCAGGGCGCGGATGAAGCCCTCGGCCTCCAGCTTCCCCAGCTCGCGATAGATCTGCTGGTGCGTCGCCGGCCAGAAGAACCCGATCGACTTGTCGAACCGACGGGTCAGCTCCAGCCCCGACGACGGCTTCTCCAGCAGGGCGGTGAGGATGGCGTGCGGGAGTGACATGGCCTCATCCTAGGGAGCCCTGCCGGGGCACTAGAGGGCCGCCGCCAGCTCGGTGCCCTGCTTGACGGCGCGCTTGGCGTCGAGTTCGGCGGCCACGTCGGCGCCGCCGATGAGGTGCGCGGTACGCCCGGCGGCGAGCAGCGCCTCGTACAGGTCGCGGCGCGGTTCCTGGCCGGTGCACAGCACGACGGTGTCGACCTCCAGGACCGTGCTCTCCCCGCCGACGGTGACGTGCAGTCCGGCGTCGTCGATGCGGTCGTAGCGGACGCCGGGGACCATCGTGACGCCGCGGTGCCTCAGCTCGGTGCGGTGGATCCAGCCGGTGGTCTTGCCGAGTCCCGCGCCGACCTTGGTGGGCTTGCGCTGGAGGAGGTGGACGGTGCGCGGCGGGGCGGGCCGCTCGGGCTCGGCGAGGCCGCCGGGCGCGCGGTAGTCCATGTCGACGCCCCAGAGCCGGAAGTACGTCTCGGGGTCCTCGTGGGCCTTGTCGCCGCCGTCGGTGAGGAACTCGGCGACGTCGAAGCCGATGCCGCCCGCGCCGAGGATCGCGACGCGGTCGCCGACAGGGGCGCCGTCGCGGAGCACGTCGAGGTAGCCGACGACGCTCGGGTGGTCGACGCCGGGGATGTCGGGGGTGCGGGGGGTGACGCCGGTGGCGACGACGACCTCGTCGTAGCCGGTGAGGTCGTCGACTCCGACCCGGGTGTGGAGGCGGACGTCGACGCCCTCTTCGGCGAGGCGGGTGCGGAAGTAGCGCAGCGTCTCGTCGAACTCCTGCTTGCCGGGGACCTTGCGGGCGACGTTGAGCTGGCCGCCGATCTCGGCGGCGGCGTCGAACAGCGTGACGTCGTGGCCGCGTTCGGCCGCGGTGACCGCGCAGGCGAGGCCGGCCGGTCCGGCGCCGACGACGGCGACGCTCTTGCGCCGCCGGGTCGGGGACAGCACGAGTTCCGTCTCGTGGCAGGCGCGCGGGTTGACGAGGCAGGAGGTGATCTTGCCGCTGAAGGTGTGGTCGAGGCAGGCCTGGTTGCAGCCGATGCAGGTGTTGATGGCGTCGGAGCGGCCCGCGGCGGCCTTGGCGACGAAGTCGGGGTCGGCCAGCATCGGGCGGGCCATCGACACCATGTCGGCCACGCCGTCGGCGAGCAACTGCTCGGCGAGTTCGGGGGTGTTGATGCGGTTGGTGGTCACGAGCGGGACGGACACCTCGCCCATGAGCCGCTTGGTGACCCAGGTGTAGGCGCCGCGCGGCACGGACGTGGCGATGGTGGGGATGCGGGCCTCGTGCCAGCCGATGCCGGTGTTGATGAGGGTCGCCCCGGCGGCCTCGACGGCCTTGGCGAGCGTGACCACCTCGTCCAGCGTGGAGCCGCCGGGCACCAGGTCCAGCATGGACAGCCGGTAGATGACGATGAACTCGTCGCCGACCGCCTCGCGGACCCGCCGGACGATCTCGACCGGGAAGCGCGTCCGGTTCTCGTACGAGCCGCCCCAGCGGTCGGTGCGGTGGTTGGTGCGCGCGGCGATGAACTCGTTGATGAGGTAGCCCTCGGAGCCCATGATCTCCACGCCGTCGTAGCCGGCCCGCTTGGCCAGGCGGGCGGCGCGGGCGTAGTCCTCGATGGTCCGCTCGACGTCGGCGTCGGTGAGTTCGCGCGGCACGTGGGGGCTGATCGGCGCCTGGAGGGGGCTGGGGGCGACGAGGTCCTGGTGGTAGGCGTACCGGCCGAAGTGCAGGATCTGCAGGGCGATCCGGCCGCCCTCGCGGTGCACGGCGTCGGTGACGACCCGGTGCTGCTCGGCCTCGTCCTCGGTGGTGAGCCGGGCGCCGCCCTCGTAGGGCCGGCCCTCGTCGTTGGGCGCGATGCCGCCGGTGACGATGAGGCCCACTCCCCCGCGGGCGCGGGCGGCGTAGAACGCGGCCATGCGCTCGAAGCCCCGCTCGGCCTCCTCGAGGCCGACGTGCATGGAGCCCATCAGGACGCGGTTGGGCAGTGTGGTGAAACCCAGGTCGAGCGGGCTCAGCAGATGCGGGAAACGGCTCATCGGACCCTCCGTGCGCGGTGTCGTGCCCTCAGTTCTAAGGCAGGGCGGACACCTTTTGCAACTAGTTGCACAATGGGTCCGGGGTGACTCCGGACACGGAGCGGGTCCGCCCGCGGGCCCGTGACGGACCTGCGGGCGGACCCGGTGCCGGCATTACCGGCGGTACGTATTCAGCGGCTCTCCAGCCGTACGTGCAGCTCCTCCTCCTGGTCGCCGGGCACCGTGCTCAGGTGGTGCACGGTGAACAGGGAGTCGAGGGTGGTGCGGAACCGGTCGATCGCCCAGTAGCCGCCGTGCGCGTCGGCGACGACGGGGGACGACAGCCGGGCGGCGGGCCGGGCGGCCTCGCGGGTGTCGGTCACGTCGAACGTGCCGAGCCACACCGTCGGGCGGGTGTCCGAGAGTTCCTCCGGCACGTCGTCGGCGCACCGGTCGGACGCGAAGCACGCGCACAGCGCGTCGAACACGACCCGAGCGTCGTCCTTGTCGCAGCCGCTGATCTCCACCGAGACGTGGTCCGGGTGCGGTCGCTCGCTGTCCATCGGAATCGCTCCTTCCGTGGCCGGGTGGTGCGGTGCCCCGAGTGCCCCGGGACGCCCGCCCCACCCCCAGCCAAGCACCATCCGCGTCCGGCCACTACCGAGCGGCGGTGCGGCCGTCAGCCGCGGGTGAAGCGATAGGTCTTGCTGTCGGTGAGGACGCAGAAGCCGGGCGACACGACGATCACCCGCAGGGTGCCGCTGCGGCGGTCGTAGTCGATGCCCTCCGTCTCGAAGCTGCCGGAGCAGGAGCTGCGCAGGGGCACCTGACGCACCGCCGTGACCTGCCCGGACACGTCCGAGGCGCCGCTCGGCGCGGCGGACAGGTCGATCTGGAGGAGCGGCTTGGTCATGCCGAACAGGGCGCCCTCCGGGTCGTCGGAGGAGCACAGCAGCCGGGTGGCGGTGACGAAGTCGCAGCCCTGGACGTCGCGCACGGCGCGGTCGAGGTGGACGGTGGCGGCCTGCGGGAGGTTCGCCGACGGCGAGGTGGCGGCGTTGACGCCCGGGGTGGGGAAGACCAGGAGGCGGTTCATGGTGCCCCACTCGCCCGACAGCATCCACTGGCCGTCGGGCGAGATCGCGACCCAGGAGTTGTTGAGGGCCTCGCCGGGGCTCAGGGCGTGCACGTACTCCGCCCAGCCGCCGCCCGGCGCCTGCACGCGGAACATCTTCGCGCCGCCCGAGTCCCGCTGGTACGGCTCGATGTAGTGGCCGTCGTAGGAGGCGTCGGGGTCGCCGACGTGGTTCCAGCCGCGGCCGGAGACGCCGACGGGGATGGTGCCGATGCCGGTGTAGCGGTTGGGGCTGTTCGCCGGGACCTCCACCGACGTCAGACCCTGGCTCTCGGTCAGCGGATCGGCGCGGTCGGAACCGACCTCGGTCCAGACGTCGGCGGCGGAGGCGGGCGGGGCGGCGGCCAGGACGGCGGCGGTGGCGAGCGTGACGAGTCCGGCCAGGACGGCACGACAACGTTGCCGGGCGCGCAGCGGCATGGGGCGGCTCCTTGTGGGGGTGGGAGGCGTGCGGCGCCAGTCTGGCCCGCACCGTCGGTCATGTACAGACCAATGAGGGCCATGCCTCGTCCTGTCCGGAGGAATTTGCGCGGCGCTCACCGCGCCGTTGGGGGATGGTGGAGGAAGACAGCGGATCGGGCGGAGGAACCGCGCCGCGCACGGCAGGACAAGGGGATCGGCACCCGGGAGGCGTGCCGCGAGGAACGGCGAAGGCGGGGCGTGCGATGAGTGCAGCCGGGTCTCCCCCGGGAAGCGCCGGGTCTCCCATGGACCACGGCGCGGGGTTCCGGCGGGCCGGCGGACCGCCGCGCCCGGGGGCGGGCGTGGGCGGCCCGGGCCACGGTGCCGCGCACCAGGGCCGCGGCGCGCCGGGCCCGGCCCCCGGTGCCACCGGGCCGGAGTCCCGTGGCGGGACGCCTCGCGGGGCCGTGGGGCCCAGCGGGCTGCTCGACGTGCTCGGTGTCGCCTCGATCGTGCTGGACGCCGAGGGACGGATCGTGCTGTGGAGTCCGCAGGCGGAGGAGCTGTTCGGCCATCCGGCGCAGGAGGCGCTCGGGCAGTACGCCGCGCGGATCATGGTCCACGAGCGGCATTTCGACCTGGTCGTGAAGCTGTTCTCCGACGTCATGGCGACCGGCGAGGGCTGGGCCGGCGCGTTCCCGATCCGGCGCGGGGACGGCACGACCCGCCTCGTGGAGTTCCGCAACATGCGGCTCCTGGACGACCGGGGCGACGTGTACGCCCTCGGTCTCGCGGCCGACCAGTCGACGGTGCTGAAGCTGGAGCAGGACGTGGCGCTGTCGACGCGGATGGTGGCGCAGTCGCCGATCGGCCTCGCCGTGCTCGACCCGGATCTGCGGTACGTCTCGGTCAACCCCGCGCTGGAGCGCCTCAACGGCGTGCCCGCCGCCGAGCACATCGGACGGCGGGTGAGCGACGTCCTGCCGGCGCTGGACGCCGCGCCCGTGGAGGCCGCGCTGCGCCAGGTGCTGGAGACCGGACGGCCCCTCATCGACCGGCAGTGGATCGGCCGCAGCCCCGCGCATCCCGACGAGGAGCACGCCTGGGCGGCGTCGCTGTACCGCCTGGAGGACACCGTCGGGAACGTCCTGGGCGTGGCCTGCTCGGTCGTGGACGTCACCGAGCAGTACCGGGCCGGCGTGGAGGCCGAGGCGGCGCGGCGGCGGCTGGCGCTGATCGCGGACGCCTCGGCGCGGATCGGCACGACGCTCGACCTGGAGCGCACGGCGTGCGAGCTGGCCGAGGTCGCGGTGCCGGAGCTCGCCGACGTGGCCGCCGTCGACCTGCTGGAGTCGGTGGTGGAGGGCCGCAGCTGTCGTCTGGGGCCCTCCGAGCCGGCGGCGATCCGTGCCCTGGCCGTCCGGGCGAACGACGCGCCGGACGCCCTCGCGGCGGCCGACCCGCCCGGCAAGGTCGCCCGCTACGAGCCCGACCGCCTGGTGACCGAGTGCGTGCGCACGGGCGACCCGGTGGTGGTGCCGGAGGTCCGAGCCGAGGACCTGCCGCGCATCGCCCGCTCGCCGCAGGCCGCCGCGCTGCTCGCCCGCGCGGGCGTGCACTCGTATCTCGCCGTGCCGCTCATCGCGCGCGGCGAGGTGCTCGGCGCCCTCGATCTCAAGCGCACCCGCAACCCGCTGCCGTTCAGCCCCGACGACCTGCTGCTGGCCCGCGAACTGGCGGCCCGCGCGGCGGTGCAGATCGACAACGCGCGCTGGTACCAGAACGCCCGCGAGACGGCCCTGACGCTGCAGCGCAGTCTGCTGCCGAGTCATCCTGCGGTGACGGGCGGTCTGGAGGTCGCCTCCCGCTACCAGCCGGCCGGCGCCACCAGCGAGGTCGGCGGCGACTGGTTCGACGTGATCCCCCTGGACGGGGACCGGACCGCGCTGGTGGTGGGCGACGTGATGGGCAGCGGCATCCCCGCCGCCGCCACGATGGGCCGGCTGCGCACCGCCACCAACACGCTCGCCTCCCTGTCCCTGGAGCCGGAGCGGCTCCTGGACCACCTCGACGGGATCGTCTCCGGCCTGGACCAGGCCTTCGCGACCTGCGTGTACGCCGTGCACGACCCGCACCTGCGGCAGTGCCGCATCACCAACGCCGGGCATCTGCCGCCGGTCCGGGTGCGCGCCGGACGGCCGCCGGAACTGCTGGACCTGCCCACCGGGGCCCCGCTGGGCGTCGGCGGGGTCGCCTTCTCGACCACCACCGTCGACCTGGAGCCCGGCGACCGGCTGGTGTTCTACACCGACGGGCTGGTCGAGACCCGGCGGCACTCACTGGACGAGCGGCTCGACCGGCTGCTGACGCTGCTCGACGGCCCGGACCGCCCGCTGGAGGAGGTGTGCGACCTCCTCCTGCGGACGCTGCGGGAGCCCGACAACTCCGACGACGTGGCCCTGCTCATCGCGTGCGCGCGGGAGTTGCCGTAGGCACGCGGTCGTCCGGGGCCCGGCGCCGCCGACGTCGCTCAGGGCCGGACGCCGACGACGACGTGGGCGTACAGCTCGTCGCAGACCGCGACGCGGGTGGTGAGGCCGCCCCGGGTGAAGGCCGCCACGGCCGCCGGGGCCTGCCGTTCGCCGGTCTCCACCAGCAGGCAGCCGCCGGCCGCGAGCCAGTCGCGGGCCCCGGCGGCGACGCGGCGCAGCACGTCGAGGCCGTCGGCGCCGCCGTCGAGGGCGACGAGCGGCTCGTGCTCGCGCGCCTCGGGGGGCAGCAGGGGCACCTCGCCGGACGGCACGTAGGGCACGTTGGCCGCGAGGACGTCGACGCGGCCGCGCAGGTCGTCGGGCAGCGCCCCGAACAGGTCACCGGTGTGCACCCGGCCGCCGGCGGCGGCGAGGTTGCGGCGGGCGCAGCGCACGGCGGCCGGGTCGACGTCGGCGGCGTGCAGTTCGACGCCGTCGAGGGCGGCGGCGAGGGCCGCGCCGACGGCTCCGGAGCCGCAGCACAGGTCGACGACGACCGCGGCGTGCGGCGCCCGCGCCAGGGCCTGTTCCACGAGGAACTCGGTGCGGCGGCGGGGCACGAAGACGCCCGGTTCGACGGCGATGCTCAGGCCGCGGAACTCGGCCCTGCCGAGGACGTGTTCGAGGGGTGTGCCCGCGACGCGGCGGTCCACGAGGGCGGCGAGTTCCTCAGGGGTGCGGGCGGCGGAGAGGAGGAGGTCCGCCTCCTCCTCCGCGAAGACACAGCCCGCGGCGCGCAGCGCGGCGACGACGGACGACGGGGAGGGCGGCGAGGACGGGGACGAGGGGGAAACGGCGGGCATGGTGAACGAGAGCCTTTCGGAAGCCGAGGCGCGCCCTGGGTCGGTCGGACCCTGACGATCACCTGCCGTCGGCGATCCGTCCTGCGTCGAGGTGAGCGCACCCTGTCTGACACGGCGTCAACGGGTCTCACCTCCTCGTGTCCCTGGGCGGCCGGGACGTTTCCTCAGGCCGGGGTGCAGCGATCGTACCCGGCCGTCGGCTCGGGCACGGGCCCGGCAGACCAAGTCGCACCATGTGCCGCACCTGACGCCAGGCGGGCCGGCGGAGGACCTGGAGCGGTTCGCCGCGTACCTGCTGCGATACACCGCGTGGCAACCGCCGGAGGGCCCCGGCACCGACCCGCCGGAGCGCCCCCGGCACTGACCCGCCGGAGAGCCCTCGGCGCTGACCGGCCCTCCGGCGCCGCTCCCCTGCGCCGGTGTGCGGGCACGGCGCCTCGCCCCGTACGGTTGAACATGTAAGCAACTCGTCGATCGGCGGGCCGCCCGCGCGGCGGCCTGGAGGCACCACCGGCATGCACGTCACCCGAGGCTTCACCGGCCGCCCGCGCGTCCCCGACCCCGGGCTGCCGCCCGGTCAGTACGACGCGGGCGACACCTGGCCCGTCCTGTCCGCCGAGGTCACCCCGGAGCTGGCCCCCGCCGACTGGACCTTCCGCATCGACGGCCTCGTGGCGGCGCCCCGCACCTGGACCTGGCAGGAGGCGCACGAGCTGCCGGCCTCGGCGTACGAGGGCGCCATCCACTGCGTGACGAGCTGGTCGAAGTTCGGGGTGCGGTTCGGCGGCGTGTCCCTGGACGTCTTCCTGGACGCCGTACGGCCCGAGGAGTCGGCCACCCACGCCGTCGCCTACTCCCACACCGGCTACACCACGAACCTGCCGCTCGCGGACCTGACCGGCGGCCGGGCCTGGATCGCCTGGGAGTACGACGGCGGGCCGCTCCCGGCCGAGCACGGCGGGCCGGCGCGGTTGCTGGTGCCGCACCTGTACTTCTGGAAGAGCGCCAAGTGGATCGCCGGCATCCACCTCCTCGACCACGACGAACCCGGGTTCTGGGAGCGCAACGGCTACCACGACCGCGGCAACCCCTGGGAAGAACAGCGGTACGCGGGTGACTGAGACACGCGCCATGACGGAGACCTTCACCCCGCCGACCGGCTTCGCCGTGCCCGGCCGCATCGCCGTCGGCGAGCAGACGGCCGCCGTGTGGCGGACGGCGACGCTGACGGAGATCCGCCGCGAGACGCCCAGGGCCGCGACCTTCCGGTTCGCCGTGCCCGGCTGGCCGGGACACCTGCCCGGCCAGCACCTGCTGCTGCGGCTGACCGCCCCGGACGGCTACACGGCCCAGCGCCACTACTCCCTCGCGTCCGCGCCGGACGACAGCGGGCACGTCGAGCTGACGCTGGATCACGTGGCGGACGGCGAGGTCTCCGGCTGGTTCCACACGGCGGCCCGGGTCGGCGACCGGGTCGAGGTGCGCGGCCCGGTGAGCGGCTTCTTCGCCTGGCCCGGCGACCGGCCCGCGCTGCTGGTCGGCGCGGGGTCCGGGGTCGTCCCGCTGATGTCGATGGTCCGCCACCACCGGGCGCGCGGCCTCGACGTGCCGCTGCGGCTGCTGGTGTCCGCGCGCAGCCCCGAGGATCTGATCTACGCGCGGGAGTTCGGCGCGGAGACCACGCCCGTGTTCACCCGGAGCGCGCCCGAGGGCGTACCCGTGGGACGACTGGCGGCCGCGCACCTCGCACCGGCCCTGGCCGCGTCCCCGCCCGGCGGGTGGGAGGCCTACGTGTGCGGCTCCAACGCGTTCGCCGAGCACGCCTCGCGCCTGCTGGTGGCGGCCGGGCAACCCGTCGACCGCATCCGCATCGAGCGCTTCGGCTGACCGCCGCACCGGCCGAACGGCGCGGCCGGTCCGGTCCGTTTCGCCGCGGCCTGCCCGGGCACCCCGGCCGGGGAGCGCGCGCGAACGCGTGCCCGCGAGGGCGGGGGAAATCCTCCAGGACGGGGTACCCGCAGGGGGCGGGCGCTCGTGTGCGCGGTGCGGAGCCGGTGCGCCGCCCTGTGCGGCGGCACCGCAGCTCCGACCGCTCGGACGGCGAGGAGGTCGACATGCGAACCCGGGTGCGCGGCCGGCGCAGCCGGCCCAATCCCCTGCGGCGCCGGTCGGACGTCGTCGAGGCGTGGACGGCGCTGGCCGTCGCCGTGCTGCTGTTCGTGGGCGCGCCCCTCGTCGGGGCCCTGACCGCGTGGTGGGCGTACGGCGAGGCGCGGGCGGTGGCCGCCGAGCAGCGCGCCGAGCGGGAACTCGTCCGCGCCGAGGTGGTCGGGCGGGCCGCCACCGCCGACTCGCTGTCGTCGGCGCAGACCGGCACCCAGCACTCGTACCGCGCGACGGTGCGCTGGAGCGAGCCGGGCGAGGAACCGCGGACGGCCACGGCACGGGTGCCGTCGGGCACGCGGGAGGGCGAGAAGGTCGACGTCTGGCTCGACTCCGAGGGCCGCACCGCGCCGCCGCCGGTGGACGGCGCCGCCGTCTGGCAGCACGCGATCAGCTTCGGCGTCTGCTCGGCGGGCGGCGCGGTCGCCGTGGTGCTGTGCGGGCACTGGGCCGTGCGCCGGACCGCCATGCGGCACCGGCTGGCGGAGTGGGAAGAGGCCTGGGCGCGCACCGAGCCCCAGTGGACGCACCGCCGGCGGGCGTGACGGGCGAGGACGGCGGTAACCCACTCCCCCCGCCGGGGCCCGCTGCCCTCACCACCGTTCGACCTGTCGACCGTCGTTCCATCAGTCGAGAAAGGGCTGGTGAGCGTCGCGAACGCCCACGTACGGTGTGAGCGATCACTCACCGGTCCCTTCCTCAAAGGCGGTCCCGATGGCCCTGTTCGACCTCCCTCTCGACGAACTCCGCGCCTACCGCAGCGCGTCCACCGAGCCGGAGGACTTCGACACGTTCTGGTCGAAGACGCTCGAGGAGGCCCGCGCGCACGACCTGGACGCCCGCTTCGAACCCGTGGACACGGGGCTGACCGAGGTGCGGGTGTACGACGTGACGTTCGCCGGATTCGGCGGACACCCGGTCAAGGGCTGGCTGACGCTGCCCGCCGGGGCCGGGGAACCGCTGCCGCTGGTCGTGGAGTTCATCGGCTACGGCGGCGGCCGGGGCCTGCCCCACCAGCATCTGCTGTGGGCGGCCTCGGGGCGGGCGCACTTCGTGATGGACACCCGGGGCCAGGGCAGCGCCTGGGGCGCCGGCGGGGACACCCCGGACCCGGTGGGCGGCGCGCCCGCGTACCCCGGTTTCATGACCCGCGGCATCGACGCCCCCGAGAACTACTACTACCGGCGCGTGTTCACGGACGCGGTGCGTGCCGTCGAGGCGGCCCGCTCGCACCCGCTGACCGACGCCGCGCGCACGGTCGCGGTGGGCGGCAGCCAGGGCGGCGGCATCACCATCGCCGTGGGCGGCCTGGTGCCGGACCTCGCGGGCATCGCGCCGGACGTGCCGTTCCTGTGCGACTACCCGCGCGCGGTGACTCTCACGGACAAGCACCCGTACCGGGAGATCGGCCTCTACCTGAAGACGCACCGCGGTCGCACCGACGACATCCTGCGCACCCTCTCCTACTTCGACGGCGTGCACTTCGCGTCGCGCGGCACGGCCCCCGCGCTGTTCTCGGCCGCGCTGGAGGACCAGACGTGCCCGCCGTCGACGGTGTTCGCGGCGTTCAACGCCTGGGCTCACGAGGACAAGGGGATCGAGGTGTACGACTTCAACGACCACGAGGGCGGCGGTCCGTTCCAGGAGGCGGCCAAGCTGCGCTGGCTGGCGTCGCGCATCTGATTCAGGCCCCGGTCGCGTCGCCGGACTTCCCTCCAGTCCGACCAGTCGGTACGTTCGGCCCGGGTCGCGTTCGCGGCCCGGGTCTTTCGCGCGGATGTTTCCGCGATGTTCCTGCTGAATGGTTCCTGCGACGAGGGAGGGCCCGTGCCCGGGCACGAGACACACGTTCACGGTCATTGCGACGCGCGGTTCGCGGCGGTGCGCGCGGCGTTCGAGGAGAACTTCAGGGACCGGGGCGAGCTGGGCGCCGCGGCGACCGTCGTGGTGGACGGCACGACGGTCGTGGACCTGTGGGGCGGATGGGCCGACCCGGGCCGCACCCGGCCGTGGGAGCGGGACACGCCGGTCAACGTCTGGTCCACGACGAAGGGCCCGGTGGCGCTGTGCGCGCACATTCTGGCCGACCGGGGGCTGCTGGACCTCGACGCGCCGGTGGCCGCGTACTGGCCGGAGTTCGCCGCCGCGGGCAAGGAGCACGTCCTCGTGCGGCATCTGCTGTCGCACCGGGCGGGGCTCGCCGGGCTGCGCGAACCGCACTCGTTCGCGCAGCTCTGCGACTGGGAACTGACGACGCAGCGGCTCGCGGCGACGGAACCCTGGTGGGAACCGGGCACCGTCTCCGGCTACCACGCGCTGACGTTCGGCTTCCTGGTCGGCGAGGTGGTGCGCCGCGTGTCGGGGCTGCTGCCGGGGGCGTTCCTCGCGCGGGAGGTGACCGGGCCGCTCGGCATCGACTTCACGGTCGGCCTGCCGGAGAAGGAGTGGGGGCGCGCGGCGGAGCTGACGCACGCGCCGGCGCCGGGCCGGGCCGAGGCGTTCGCCAAGCTGCCGCCGGTGGCGATCGCCGCGCTGGCGAACCCGCCGGTGGGCGCGGCGCAGGCCAACTCGCCCGAGTGGCGGTCGGCCGACATATCGGCGGCGAACGGGCACGGAACGGCACGGGCCGTCGCGGCGCTGTACGGCGTCTTCGCGGGCCTCGGCGCCCTCGACGGCCACCGCGTCCTGTCCCGGGACGCCGCCGAGCGGGTCCGTGAGGGCCAGGGCAGTTGCCGGGACCTGGTGCTGGGCATGGGGCTCGACCGCGAGATGGAGATCGGCCTCGGCCTGTGGCTGAGCGGCCCGCACGGCTCGTACGGCCCCAACCCGCGGGCGTTCGGACACGACGGCGCCGGCGGCTCCTGCGGACTCGCCGACCCGGAGGCGGGCGTCGCCCTGGGGTACGTGATGAACAGCATGGGTCCGCGGATCGCGGACGACCCGCGGAAGATGGCGTTGGTCGAGGCGGTGTACGGCGCGTTGTGAGCGGGCGGGGCGGGGGTGACGTTCCGTCCGGGGAGCCGCCGGGGCTCACGCCGTACGCCGGGCCACCACCAGCCGGGCGCGGGGGCTGCCGTCGGGGCGGTGCCCGAACTCCGGCAGGGGCTGGTGTCCGACGTCGAAGCCGGCGCGCCCCAACTCCCGTGCGGCGTCGCCGAGTCGGAAGGCGCGGTAGTACATGACGAACGGCGGGCGCCACACGGCGTTGCGCACCCGCATCGCGGCGTCGAAGCCGAGCAGCATCCAGAACACGGGGCTGCTCGGCCTCGGCGGGGCGAGCACCGGAAAGGCGAAGACGCCGCCGGGGCGCAGCACGGAGTGGACCTGGGTGAAGAGTCCGGGCAGTTCGCGGGGCAGGAAGTGCCCGAACGCGCCGAAGCTCACCACGAGGTCGAAGGCCGGCCCGAACGGCAGGGCGCGGGCGTCGGCGCGCACCAGGGAGACCGGCGGACGCGCGGCGCGGGCGTGGTCCCGGGCGATGTCGAGCATGCCCGCGCTGAAGTCGACGCCGGTGACGCGACCCCGGCACACCCCGGCCAGCACGTCGAGTCCGGCGCCCGTCCCGCAGCACAGGTCGAGTCCGGCGTCGAAGGGCCCGAGCCGTGCGAGCGCCCCGGAGACGGCGTCGAGTACGGAGTCGGGTGTGCGGAAGGGCGTGTGGTCGAACTTCGGGGCCAGCAGGTCGTAGCCGCGCTCGACGGACGACAGCGCCTGGACGGCGAGTTCGCGCAGGCTCGGGCCTTCGGGGCCGAACATCGGCGTCACACCAGCGGGGCGCGTTGCGCGAGGACGGCGAGGGCGCGTTCGCACCAGCGGAGGTTCTCCTCCTCGAAGGCGATCCCGCCCAGCAGGGTGAGGTAGGGGCCGACGCGCTCGCCCTCGCGCAGGTATTCCTCCTCGGTCCGCCCGTCCAGCAGCCGTTCGCGGACCCGTTGGTAGCGGCCGAGCTTGCCGCGCGCCCAGGACATGCGCTCCTCGACGAGGGCGCGGGTGCGCTCGGGGTCGGTGCCGTCCATGGCCTGGATCTTGATCATGAATTCGTCGCGGAGGGCGAGGGGCCGCCGGGGCGGCTCGACGGCGAAGGCGCGCAGGTCCTCGCGCCCGGCCTCGGTGAGCGTGAACATCCGCTTGTTGGGCCGCCGTTCCTGCTGCACCACCCGGGCACGGATCAGCCCCTCCCGCTCCAGGCGCTCCAGTTCGCGGTAGAGCTGCTGCGGGGTCGCGGGCCAGAAGTTCGCCAGGGACACGTCGAAGACCTTGGACAGTTCGTAGCCCGAGGCCTCGCCTTCCAGCAGGGCGGCCAGAACGGCGTACTTGAGGGACATGTGGACACGGTAACAGTCGTCGATTATTCTCCTTCGCACCTACTCAACTAATTGACTATGAGGTGATCCGATGCGCGCGTTCCGCGAGGCGGTCGAGGCCCAGGACCTCGACGCCGTCGAGGCGCTGCTGGCGGAGGACGTCGTCTTCACGAGCCCGGTGGTGTTCAAGCCGTACGAGGGCAAGGCGATCACGACGGCGATCCTGCGCAACGTCGCGCGGGTCTTCGAGGACTTCGCCTACGTGACGGAGACGAGCAGCCCGGACGGCCGCGACCACGCCCTCGTGTTCACCGCCCGGGTCGGCGACCGCCGGCTCGACGGCTGCGACTTCATCCACCTCGACGACGACGGCCGGATCGACCGGCTGATGGTCATGGTCCGCCCGCTGTCCGGCGCCCAGGCGCTGGCCGAGGCGATGGGCGCGCGCTTCGAGCGGATCGCCGAGGAGGCGGCGGCCAAGTCGGCCTGAACCACTCGCCTCCCGCGGCCCGTTCCGGCGTTCCGCGCCCCGCGCGCCGGACACGGGGTGTTTGATGGCCGCATGACCTCCGACGAGCTCGCGCGCATGATGCGGGCCAACCAGGCCAACTGGGACGCCCGCACCCCCGTCCACCTCGCCAGCCGGTTCTACGGGCTCGACCAGGACCTGGACCCCGCCCGCTGGTTCGCGCCCTTCGAGTGGGCCGACCTCGGCGAACTGACCGGCCGGGACGTGCTCCACCTCCAGTGCCACCTCGGCACCGAGACGCTCGCCTTCGCCCGGCGCGGCGCGCGCGTCACCGGCCTGGACTTCTCGGCGGCGTCCGTGGCCGCCGCCACCGACATCGCGAACAGGGCGGGCCTGGACGTGCGTTACGTCCGGGCCAATGTGTACGACGCCGTCCAGGCCCTGGAGGGACGGCAGTTCGACGTCGTCTACACCGGCAAGGGCGCGCTGTGCTACCTGCCCGACCTCGACCGCTGGGCGGACGTCGTCGCCCGGCTCCTGCGCCCCGGCGGCCGGTTCTACGTCGTGGAGTTCCACCCCCTGCTCAACGCCCTGGGCCCGGTCCCCGCGCCCGGCGAGGGCCCCGAGCTGCTGCTGCGCCACGACTACCTCGGCGGCGCCGGCCCCGTGCACCGGGACGCCACGCGCACCTACACCGACGGGCCCGCCGTCGAGGGCGCCACGGACAGTTACGAGTGGATGCACGGAATGGGCGAGGTCCTCAACGCGTTGACCCGGGCGGGACTCACCGTCCGCGCCCTGCGGGAGACGGACGAACTCCCCTGGCCGCGCTGGCCGCACATGCGGCGCACCGACTCGGGCTGGTGGCGGCTGCCGGAGCCGCGCATCCCGCTCATGTACGGCATGCTCGCGAGCCGCTGAGACCGGCCGAGACGCCGAGACCGACTGAGACCCGCTGAGACCGGCTTCACGGTTGAACCGGCCCGTCCGGTGGTAAAGTGCAGTCAGCACCTGTGCACGCCCCCGTTCGGGCGCCGGTGCCGATCATCTCTCCTTCAGCTCGCTGACCGCGGTCGCCACACGCACCGGCTCAGCGGCTTCCGAGCACCTTCCGCAGCAAGCAGTACGCGTCGAGGTGCTGTTCCCGCCGCCCCGAAGGAGCGCTGTCAGCCTCCCGCGCGGCTTCTCCCCCTTCGCTCCGCGCATGCCTCACCCCTTCCGTCCGTGAAAGGACCGACCCTCATGACCACCACGCTCGAACACCCTCCCGTCCAGCAGCAGGCTCCCGTGCGGGCCGTCACCGGCGTCCTCGACATCGACGCGGCCGGGAAGGGACACCTGCGCGCGGCGGACTTCCTGCCCGGCCCCGCCGACCCGCAGGTCGCGCCCGCGCTGATCCGCCGGTACGACCTGCGCAAGGGCGACCTGGTCGACGGCGTGCGCGGCGACCGGCGCTCCCTCACCGAGGTCGACCGGGTCAACGGCCGCCCCGCCCAGGAGGCGCGCGGCCGTCGCCGCTTCCACGACCTGACGCCGCTGCACCCGCACGAGCGGCTGCGGCTCGAACACCCGGCGGCCGCCCTCACGGGACGGGTCACCGACCTGATCGCGCCCGTCGGCAAGGGCCAGCGCGGGCTCGTTGTGGCCCCGCCCAAGACCGGCAAGACCGTCCTCCTCCAGCAGCTCGCCGCCGCCGTCGCGGGCAACCACCCCGGCTGCCGGCTGATGGTCGTCCTGCTGGACGAACGGCCCGAGGAGGTCACCGACATGCGGCGCTCCGTGCGCGGCGAGGTGTACGCCTCGACGTTCGACAAGGCGCCCAAGGAGCACATCGCCCTCGCCGAGCTCGTCATCGAGCGGGCCAAGCGGCTCGTCGAGGCCGGCGAGGACGTCGTCATCCTGCTCGACTCCCTGACCCGGCTGTGCCGCGCCCACAACAACGCCGCCGCCTCCGGTGGCCGCACCCTGAGCGGCGGCGTCGACGCGGCGGCCCTGCACGGCCCCAAGCGGTTCTTCGGCGCCGCCCGGCAGGCCGAGGAGGGCGGCTCGCTCACCATCCTCGCCACCGTTCTCGTGGAGACCGGCTCACGCGCCGACGACTTCTACTTCGAGGAGCTCAAGGGCACCGGCAACATGGAGCTCCGGCTCAGCCGCGAGCTGGCCCACCGCCGCGTGTTCCCCGCCGTCGACCTGGACGGCTCCGGCACGCGCCGCGAGGAAATCCTGCTCACGCGCGCCGAGTTGACCGCCGTGCACGGGCTGCGCCGGGTACTGCGGGGCCGGGACGGCCAGACGGGTCTCGAGACGCTCCTGGAACGGATGCGGCAGACCCCCGACAACGCGTCCTTCCTGCGCCTCGTCCAGCCCACCCTGCCCGCGGACTGACCCGCCGTCCACGGACCGGCCCGCCGCCGCGTGCGGCATCCGGGTGCTCGCGAGCGTCGTCCGGCCCGGTCGTCACGGTGTTCGGCACGTCCGTTCCTACGTTTTGCGGTATGACTATCGGACTTACTTCCCGGGCTGTCGTGTCGGCCTGCGCGCTCTGCGCCGCGGGTCTGCTCGCGCTCACGCCCGCGGCGGCGGCCTCCCGCGCGGAGGCGTCGGACCCCGCCGGGCCCGACGGCCGCCACGCCGCGGCACAGCAGCCGTCCCGGCTGCACCGTCCCGGCATCCAGGTCCAGCCGGGCGCCGACGCACCGAAGGTCCCGCGCGTCTCCGCACTGTCGTGGCTGGTCGCCGACGCCGACACCGGCGAGGTGCTCGCCGCCCACGACGCGCACCGCAGACTGCCGCCGGCCAGCACCCTCAAGACGCTGTTCGCGCTCACGGTGCTGCCGGTCCTGCCCGGCGGTGTCCGGCACACCGTCGAGGAACGGGAACTGCGCGGCATCGGCGCCGGAAGCAGCCTCGTCGGCATCGCCGAGGGCACCACCTACCGGGTCGCCGACCTGTGGCACGGCGTGTTCCTCAACTCCGGCAACGACGCCGTGCACGTCCTCGCCGAACTCAGCGGCGGCTGGCGCTCCACGGCCGCCCGGATGCAGGCCAAGGCGCGTGCCCTCGGCGCCCACGACACGCGCGTGGTGTCGCCCGACGGCTACGACGCGCCCGGCCAGGTGTCGTCCGCGTTCGACCTCGCGGTGTTCGGCCGGGCGGGGCTGCGCAACCCCGACTTCGCGCGCTACTGCGCCACGGTCCGCACCACCTTCCCGGGCGGACGGCGGGGCGCGTACCAGATCCAGAACACCAACCGGCTGCTCACCGGCGCCGGCGGCGTGGACCGCTACCCCGGCCTGATCGGCGTCAAGAACGGCTACACGTCGAAGGCGGGCCACACCCTCGTCTCCGCCGCCGAGCGCGGCGGGCGCACCCTCGTCGTGACGGTGATGAACCCTCAGTCGGGCGGCGCCCGTGCCGTGTACGAGGAGAGCCGTCAGCTGCTCGACTGGGGCTTCGCCGCCGCGGGGCGCGTCGAACCGGTGGGTTCGCTGGACGCGCGGAAGGTCGCGCCGCAGGCCGGGCCGCCGGCCGCCGTGCCCGCCGCCGCGGTGGCGCCGGACCCCGGGTCGTCCTGGCCGGAGGCCGCGGCGATCACGGGCGCCGCGGTGCTCGGCGCCGCGGCGGTGTCACTCGTGCTGCGGGCCAAGGTGCCGCCGGCGGAGGGGAGCTGACCGGCCGGCAGCCACAGCAGCAGGCCGAGCGTGATCCATACGTAGGTGTTGCTTCCGAGGAAACCGTCCACGCCGGACGCGTCGTCGAACCACAGCCACACCACGCTCGTGCACAGCATCGCGTACAGGGCGCCCGCCACGCGCGGGTGCCCGGCGCGGCACAGCACCGCGAACGACGGCAGCAGCCACACGAGATGGTGCACCCAGGTGATCGGGCTGACCAGGCACGCGGTGAGCCCGGTCAGCGCGAACGCCGCCGTCCAGTCGCCCGCCGCCACCGCGCGGCGGGCCCGTACCGCCCAGACGGTCAGGACCAGGAGCACCGCTGCCGCCCACACCGCCCGGTCCGGTTCGCCGAGCCGGGCCAGGACGCCCTGAACCGACTGGTTCGACACGTAGTCGAGGCGGCCCACGCGCGTGGTGTCCCACATCGCCACGGTCCAGTAGAACCGGGAGGCGTCCGGAGCCACCGCCGCCGCGAAGGCGGTCGCTCCGACGGCGACCCCGGTGGCGACGCCGGCCGCCCGCCACCGCCGGGCGAGCAGCAGCAGGCCGATGAACAGCGCGGGGGTGAGCTTGACCGCCGCGGCCAGGCCGATGCCGACGCCCGCGAACCGGCCTCGGCCGGTGGCCAGCAGCCAGGCGTCGGCGAGGACGAGGGCCAGCAGCAGGACGTTGACCTGACCGAAGCTGAACGTGTCGCGCAGCGGCTCGAACAGGGCGAGCGCGCACGCCCCGAGGACGCAGCCGTACCAGCCGTACCGGCGCAGGACCCGGCCCGCCAGCACCCGCACCACCAGGGCCAGCGCGCCCAGGTTCAGCAGCAGGGCCGCGGCGATCGCCGCCGGCAGCGCGAGAAGCGCCATCGGCAGCATGGCGACGGCGGCGAACGGCGGGTACGTGAAGCCGTACGTCGTGCCGGGCACCCGGTAGTCGTAGAGCCGGCCGCCGCCGTGGATCCAGTGGTCGACGGCGCCGTGGTAGACGCGCAGGTCGAACCAGTCGCGCAGCAGCGGCACGGTCGCCGTGAAGACACCCACGGCGAGGACGGCCGCGAGGGCCGTGACGAGCCTGCCCCGGTCGGTGCGGGGCGTCATGCCGTGCGTCCCAACGCCGGGGCGAGTTGCGCCTGGTGGGCCTGCCAGAGAACGACCACGGCGAGGACTCCGCCCGAGACGGCCAGCACCAGCTGGCCCGTGTCGGCCTGCCCGCCGCTCGGCAGGACGGACAGTGCGAGGACCCCGGTCACGGCGGCCGTGCGGTGCCGGGCCGAGGCGTTGGGCGCGGCGGCGGCGATGAGGAACAGCCCCCACAGCGCGTACCAGGGGCGCAGGGCCGGTCCGAGGGCCGCCACAGCGGCGAGGCTGAGGCCCAGCGCGTACACGGGGTGCGGGCGCAGCCGCAGCCATATGACGACGACCGCGACGACGGCCGTCGCGATGCCCGCGGTGTGCCAGGCGGGGACGGCGAGCGGCGCGAGGTCGCTGCCGAGCCGTTCCAGCAGCGCGCGGGTCGCCCGGCCGAGCAGGCTCGTCAAAGCCCAGTTCTGCGGTGAGACAGGGGTGTTGAGGGCGGCGATCCAGCCGTAGCCGGTGCCCGCGACGACGGTGGCGGCGACGGTGGTGGCACCGGCGGCGGCGGTGGTCGTCAGGACGGCTCGCGCGGGTCGGCGGCCCGCGCGCACCTGGAGCGCGACGACGGCGGCGAGACCGAGCACGGCGGGCGCCTTCACCAGCGCCGCGAGGGTGACCAGGGCGGCCCCGAGCACCGGCCACCGCCCGAGCGCGGCGACCAGGCCGACGCCGAGCAGGCCGAGCATGACGGCGTCGTTGTGGGCGCCCGCGACCAGGTGCAGCAGCACCAGCGGGTTGAGCGCGCCGAGCCAGAGCGCGGCGGCCGGGTCGGCGCCGCTGTGCCGGGCGAGGCGGGGCAGCGCCGCCGCCATCAGCGCCACGCCGGCCAGCGCCACGAGCCGCATGCCGACCAGCCCGGCGGGCAGGTCGCCCTCCGTCAGCGCGGACAGCGCGGCGGCCACGGCGAGGAACACCGGGCCGTACGGGGCGCCGGTGTGCTGCCAGAGCGGGGCGACCTCGTCGGCGAGCGGACCGCCGAGCCGGGACGGGCCGTGGGCGTACACGTCGATCTGCGCCTCGACCATGGCGCCCTGCGCGAGGTAGCTGTACACGTCCCGGCTGAACAGGGGCGGCGCGAGCAGCAGCGGCGCCGCCCACACGGCGAGGACCAGCAGCAGCGCGCGCGGCGTCGGCGGCTCCGGCCCCCGGACCAGCCGCCCGAGCAGTGCCCAGGCCGCGATCAGCAGGACGACGCCGAAGTACACGCCGACCAGGCCGAGGGCGGCGTGCGCGGAGGACGGGGCCGGCAACTCGCGGACGGGCAGGGCTCCGGCCGTCTCACCCCCCGCCGCGAGGCAGGCGGTACCGGCCAGTCCGAGCACCTGGCAGCGGCGGAGATCGACGGGGAAAGCCATGGCCAGCACCCGCGCAGCGTGACAACACAGGATGGCCGGGAATTGACACGCCGCTGCCCGGTGGGCGGACTGCGTGTGTCCGGCGTGTGATCGGCACCGGGCATGTGCCGATCACGCCGCGGTAGCTCAGCCCAGCGTCGGCCTGGGCGCGACGTCGTCGAGGGCGCGTACGGCGCGGATCTCGCCGACGGGGCGGCCGCCGCCGAGGAGGGCTTCGCCGGCGAATTCGGTGAGCAGCGCGGGGTCGACGCCGGCGCGGGCGAGGGCCGCGGCGGTGACCGGGACGCGGGCCCGGCTCGCGCCGTCGGCGATCTTCACGGCGACGGCCCGGCCGTCCGGCAGGGCGGCGACCTGGACACCCTCGTAGCCGTCCTTGGTCAGCAGTCCGGGCACGGCCCGCATCAGGGCGGCGACGTCCCGGCCGGAGCCGGCGACCATCTCGGGGTGCGCGCGCATCGCGTCCGCCACCCGGGCCTCGGGGCTGCCGGGGGCGGCGGTGGCGATGCGGGCGGCGGCGCGGGCGAGGCCGTGCAGCGAGATCGCGAACAGGGGCGCGCCGCAGCCGTCGACGGTAACCCCGGCGACGCGCTGCCCGGTGAGGTCCTCGACGGTCTCGGCGACGGCCCGCTGGAGCGGGTGGCCGGGGTCGAGGTAGTCGTCGAGGGACCAGCCGTTGAGCGCGCAGGTGTGCAGCATGGCCGCGTGCTTGCCGGAGCAGTTCTGGGCGAGCCGGGACCGGGTGCGGCCCTCGCGCACCCAGGCATCGCGGACGGGCGGATCGAGCGGCAGGTCCTCGACGTTGCGCAGGTGCTGTTCGGTGAGTCCGGCGGTCTCCAGGACGCGGCGGGCGCCCGCGAGGTGTCGGTCCTCTCCGGAGTGGCTCGCGGCGGCGAGCGCGAGCAGTTCGCCGGTCAGGGGCAGACCGGCGCGCACCATGGCGACCGCCTGGACGGGCTTGAGCGCCGAGCGCGGGTAGCAGGCCGCCTCGATGTCGCCGAGCTGGAGGCGTACGTGCCCGTCGGCGTCGAGGACGACGACGGAACCGTAGTGGACGCCCTCGACGACGCCGCCGCGTATGAGGTGGGCGACGGGCGCGTGGCGGGGCTCGCGGATCCGGGGTGCGTCCGCGGGGGTACTGCTGTGCATGACTGCCTAGGGGTCGAAGGGGTCAAGAGGGCAAGGACGTGCCGAGGTCCCGTACGAGGGCGGTGAGGGTGGTCTCGACGCGGTCGAGGTGGTGGGCCATCGCCTGTTCCGCGTCGTGTTCGCTGCCGCCGGTCAGGGCCTCGACGATCGCCCGGTGCTCGCGGTTGGAGTGCTCGCGCCGGCCGCCGAGTTCGTTGAGGAACGCGGACTGGCGGGCCAGGGCGTCCCGGATCTCCTCGATGACCCGGCGGAACACCGGATTCTGCGAGGCCTCGGCGATCGCCAGGTGGAACAGCGTGTCCATCGCGACCCACGCGGTGGTGTCGGTCTCCCGCTCCATCCGGTCCAGCAGGTGGTTCAGGTGGTCGAGGTTCTCCGGGGTGCGGCGGCGTGCCGCGTATCCGGCGACCGGGATCTCGACATGGCGGCGCACCTCCAGCAGGTCGCTGGCCGCGTAGTCGCCGAACCTGGGGTCCTCCACGGCGTTGGCGACGACGAAGGTGCCCTTCCCCGTCCGGGACACTGTCAGGCCCATGGTCTGCAGGGCGCGCAGCGCCTCGCGCAGCACGGGCCGGGAGACCTCCAGCGTGCGGCACAGCTCGGCCTCGGAGGGCAGCTTGTCCCCGATGGCGTAGTCGCCGCGTTCGATGCTGCCGCGCAGGTGGCCGAGCACCGCTTCCATGGCGCTGACGCGCCGCGGACGGCCACCTGTCTGGCTGTCTGACAGGTTCACAGTGGTTGATCCTGCGGGTCACAGGCCGACGCTGTCAACCACGGCGCCCGTCACCGCCGGCCCGTTCAACGTCCGTCAACGTCGGTCAATGTTGATCGTCACCAAAGGTACTCGGCCAGCGCCGCGCCAGCGAAGACCGCCGCCAGGCCCGCCGCCACGCTCCCGGCCACGTTCAGGACTGCGTACCCCGGCGCGCCGTCCTCGGCGAGCCTCAGGGTCTCGTAGGAGAAGGTCGAGTACGTCGTGAGCGCGCCGCACAGGCCCGTGCCGAGGAGCAGCTGGACGTGGGAGCTCGCTGCGCCCGCCGCAGCGGCGCCGGTCAGCAGACCGAGCACCAGGCTGCCGACGACGTTCACGGTGAAAGTTCCCCAGGGGAAGACCGAGTCGTGCCGGGACCGCACGGCCCGGTCCGTGAGATAGCGCAGCGGGGCGCCGATCATGGCGCCCGTGACGACCAGCAGCCAGTTCATGACCGGCCTCCCCCGAGTGCCCGCCGGGTCGCCGTGACCGCGCACCAGACCGCGAGGAGCGCGGCGACCGGCGTCGCCGTGAGGCAGGCCAGCGACGTGGCGACCCGGTCGCCGTCGAGGAGGTTCCTGACGTCCACGGCGTACGTCGAGAAGGTGGTGAAGCCCCCGAGTACCCCGGTGCCGAGGAAGGGCCGCACGAGGCGGTGCGTGGCCCGGATCTCGGTGACGGCCACCATGAGGACGCCGATCAGGGCGCAGCCGGCGATGTTGACGCACATCGTCGTCCACGGGAATCCGCCGGGCGGCACGGGCCAGGCCAGGGAGGCCCCGTAGCGGGCCGCCGCTCCCGCTCCCCCGCCGAGCGCCACAGCCGCGACCACCGGCGCCTGCTCGCGCCACGCGGTGGGGCGCGGCGCCGCGGGCCGCGGGCCGGCGCTCCGGGTTTCCGGGACTGTCATGGTCGTACGTCTCCCACTCGCCGGGGCTCGGGCACGCGCGTGCCCTCCGTCGCAAGCAGGGACCGTTGGCGGCGCGGATGCCGCGGTTCGGGTACGGCGGGCCCCACCGCCGCGCCGCGACGCCGGTCGCGGCCGGTCAACAGGGTAATGCCGGGCATCCGGCGGCGCCCCGCGCGGCGGGGTTTCCCGCGGCGTGACCGGCTCGGCCCGGTTCATCTCCCGGGTGGTGCCTCGCACACCGCCACTCCCGGCTCCCGGACGCTGCCCAGCACGAGGTGGCCGTCGGCCTCGCACACGCTGGTGACCATGCGGAAGCCGGAACGGCGCCGGGTGAGGTACTGGACGACGGTCCCCTCGTCGTCCACGGCCGGCCGCCGGTGTCGGCGAGTTCCTCGACACGGACGGCGGTGGGGTCGGCCACGTGGTCCAGGCGCAGGATCCGGCCGTCCGCGACGCCGGTGAGGACCCTCCCGCGCCGGTCGGTGACGACGTCCTCGGGGCCCCGGCCGCCGACGGCGACGTAGTGGCGCGGGACGCGTGTGTGGGGGCGGGTCGGGGTCGCGGGGCTCGCTGCCGGGGCGTTCATGGTGAGCGTCGCCTGCCCTTCGTCGGGTCGGGTCGTCCGGTGGCCGGCTCCGGCCGGTGTGGGCGTGCGGCGCCTCTACCAGCCCTTTTCGAGCATCCTCGTGACTTGGGCGATGCGCACCTCGTCACGCCGGTAGTGCGGCGGGCCCTCGGCGGCGTCGGTGCCGGTGTCGGAGTGCAGGAGCCCCAGGGACGTCAGCAGGCGGAGGTGGGTGACGGCCACCGGGAGGGACAGCCCGAAGTGGGCGGCGACGGCGTCCGCGGTGGCGCCGCGTCGGCCGTGTTCGTCGTGGAGTGGTTCGCGCAGCCACGCGAGGATGCGCAGCCGGGTGTCGCCGACGGGAGTTCTCAGCATGTGGCCTCCGTCCTTCGCGGCGCCTCCTCGAACCGCGTCCTCCCACTGTCCCGCGGCCGAAGCCGCCGCGTCCCGGACTCCGTGCGCTTGTCCGACACCGGGCAGCCGGGCGTCCGCGCGGCCCGGCCGGCGCCGGGAAACGGGCAGGCCCGGCCGCTGGTGCGCGGCCGGGCCCGGTGTGTGACGTCGGGCGTCGGGGGCTCAGCGGTGGCGGAACCACGACATGGACGTCAGTGCCCTGTCGTCGTAGCCGAACAGCGCCTGGTTCTCCCAGCCGTTTCCGGAGGACGGATCGGCGGGGTCCCAGCCGTTGCCGTCGACCGCGGTCCAGGTGGCCTCCCAGTAGAAGAGGCCGAGCCCGCGGCCGTTCGGGACCGCCTCGACGATGCTGGCCATGTCGTTCATCCAGCGGGTCTGCCCGGACGTGGACGCCGGGTAGCCGGGGACCAGTTCGTCGGCCGTGTCGATGATGTTCTCGTGCGTGTCCTTGCTGTCCAGACGGAAGGGGTAGGCCGTCTCGGCGACGAAGACCGGCTTGCCGTAACGGGCGGCGGCGTCGTCCAGGGTGGTCTGGAAGTCGTGGAGCGTGCCGTGCCAGTAGCCGTAGAAGGACAGGCCGATCGCGTCGAACTTCACGCCGTTGGCAAGGGCGCTGTCGAACCACCAGCGGGTGCCGGACAGGTCACCGCCCTTGGCGAGGTGCAGGGCGACACTGGTGGACGGGTTGACCGCCTTGACCGCGTTGTAGCCGCTGTTGAGCAGTCCGGCGAGCTGCGTCCAGTTGTTGGTGGAACCCTCGTTCCACAGCATGCCGCCATTGATCTCATTGCCGACCTGGACCATGTCGGCGGTGGTCCCCTGGGCCTTCAACGCGTTCAACACGTCGTACGTGTGGTTGTACACGTCCGTCTTGAGTTGACTGTACGAATGGCCCGCCCAGGCGGTCGGCTTGGACTGCGCGCCGGGGTCGGCCCACGTGTCCGAGTAGTGGAAGTCGACCAGGAGTTTCATGCCCTGAGCCTTGACGCGCTTGGCCATGGCGAGGACGCGCGCCTTGTTGTTGTAGCCGTCGGCCGGGTTGACCCACACCTTGAGGCGCGCGTAGTTCATGCCGGCGGACTTGAGGATCGCGACGGGATCGCCGGCCGTGCCCGAACCGGTCCGGTACACACCGCCCTTGGCCTCGCTCTTGGGCACGGACGAGATGTCGGCACCCTTGATCGACGTGCCGGACGTGCCCGGTGCGAAGGTCAGGTCGTCAACATTGATCCAGTTGCCCGCGTTCGCGTCACTGTTGATGCTGATCGTGCACTGGTTGCTGGTCACGTTGACCGGCACGACGATCCTGATCCACCCGCCGGCCGACACCGGCAGATCCGTGCGCTGTTCGGCCCCGCCGCAGTTCTTCAGGGCTATGTATGCCGCGTTCTGGCCGCCGCCCGAGCGCACCCACGCGGTCAACTTGTAGTTGCCGTTGGTGAGTCCGGACAGGTACTGGTAGGTCTCCACCTTGTAGGCGGCGGAGGACCAGTGGCTGAGGCGGTAGCCGCCGCTGTGGCCACCGGACTCCGAGAAGGAGGCCGCGGCCGAACCGTACTCGGACCAGCCGGCCGGTGTGGCCGAGCCGGCGCCGTCGGACTCGAAGCCGCCGTTGGTGAGCGTGCTCGCCGCCTGCGCCGACTGGGCGGGCAGGGTGGTGAGGGCGAGCCCGGCCGCGAGCGGCAGCAGCAGGGCCCTGAGTGTGCGTCTGGGATGGAACATCGTCGTCCGTCGTCCCTTCGACGTGAGGGGGTTGAGGTGTTCCCACCGCGGGGCCGCGCCGCTCGGGGTCTCCCGAGTGAACAGGGCCTGCGGCGGGAGCCCCTCCGGCCGCGGCTCGGGGTGCTCTCGCGGCCGGAGGGGAGTCGCGGCTCAGCCGTCGAGTCGTACGACCCGGACGGCTCCCGCCGGGACCGCGAGGCGGCCCGCGGCGCGTTCACCGGTCAGCAGTTCGGTGCCGGAGGTCTCCAGCGGCACCTTCGCGTCGGCGGCGGTGTGGTTGATGACGAACAGGTAGGTGCCCGACTCGCCGGTGCGGCGGACCACTTCGACGTCCCGGGGCAGGTCGGCGCGCGGTGTGATGCGGGCGTCCTCTCCGGCCCAGCCGATCAGGGCGTCCAGGCCCTGGGCGCCGAGCCGGGTGGAGACGTACCAGGCGGTGCCCTCGCCGAGGCGGTGCCGGGTGACGGCGGGCCGGCCCGCGGTGAGGCCGTCGGCGTACGTCCACACGGTCTCGGCGCCCCGCGGCACGACGAACTCGGTCCACACGTCGGCGTCGAGCTCGGAGCCGTCCGGGCCGGTCAGGCGCACCCGCTCGCCCTGGAGCAGCGGCGAGAACTCCTCGACCGTGAGGCCGAGCACATCGCGCAGCGCGCCGGGGTGGGCGCCCTCGTGCACGCCGTCGTGCTCGTCGACGATGCCGGAGAAGTAGGACACGACGAGCGTGCCGCCGTTCTCGACGTACGCCGTGAGGTTGCGGCCGGCCGCCTCGGTCATCAGGTAGAGGGCCGGGACGACGACAAGGGGATAAGTCGTCAAGTCGGCTTCCGGGTGGGCGAAGTCGACGGTGAGGTGGCGGTCGTAGAGGGCCGCGTAGAAGGCGTCGGCGCGCTCGCGGGCGTCGTGGTCCTCGCTGGGGCGCCAGTCGAGGTTCTGCGCCCACCAGGAGTGCCAGTCCCACAGGACGGCCGCGTCGGCGGCGGTGCGGGTGCCGCGGATCTCCGTCAACGACTCGAGGGAGGCGCCGAGTTCGACGACCTCGCGCCACACGCGGGTGTCGGTGCCGCCGTGCGGGACCATCGCGGAGTGGAACTTCTCGGCGCCGCGCCGGGACTGGCGCCACTGGAAGAACATGGCGCCCTCGGAGCCGCGTGCCACGTGGGCGAGGGAGTTGCGGGCCATCTGGCCGGGTGCCTTGGCGGGGTTGCGGGGCTGCCAGTTGACGCCGGAGGTGGAGTGTTCGAGGAGCAGCCAGGGCGCGCCGCCGGCGACGGAGCGGGTGAGATCGGCGGCCATGGCGAGGTTGACGTGGGTGCGGCGGCCGTCGGTGATCAGGTAGTGGTCGTTGGTGACGAGGTCGACCTCGCGGCCCCAGGCCCAGTAGTCGACGGAGTCGCACTGGCTGAGCGCGGTCATGAAGTTGGTGGTGACGGGGACGCCGGGTGACAGGCGGTGCAGGATGTCGCGCTCCATCACGAAGTTCTCGCGCATGGTGGCGTCGGCGAACCGCTTGTAGTCCAGCGCCTGGGCCGGGTTGCCGACGGTCGGCGTGACGCGCGGCGGGTTGATCTGGTCCAGGTCCGCGTAGCGCTGGCCCCAGAAGGCCGTTCCCCAGGCGTCGTTGACGGCGTCGACGCCGCCGTAGGTGGCCGTCAGCCAGCGGCGGAAGTGGGCGGCGCAGGAGTCGCAGTAGCAGGCGGAGACGGGCACGCCGTACTCGTTGTGGACGTGCCACAGGGCGAGCGCGGGGTGGTCGCCGTAGCGCTCGGCGAGCCGGGTGGTGATGTTCGCGGCGGCGGCGCGGTAGTCGGCGTTGCTGTGGCAGATGGCCCCGCGGGAGCCGAACTCGTGGCGGACGCCCTCGGCGGTGACGGGCAGTGCCTCGGGGTGGGCGCGGTAGAACCAGGCGGGCGGCGCGACGGTCGGGGTGCCGAGGTCGACGCGGATGCCGCCGTCGTGCAGCAGGTCGAGGAGCCGGTCGAGCCAGCCGAAGTCGTACCGGCCGGGCTCGGGCTCCAGCAGGGCCCAGGAGAAGATCCCGACGCTCACCATCGTGACGCCGGCCTCGCGCATCAGCCGGACGTCCTCCTGCCAGACGCTTTCCGGCCACTGCTCGGGGTTGTAGTCCCCACCGAAGGCGAGCCCGGTGAGGCCCCTGGGGGTGGTGTCCGGCATCAAAGTCTCCCGGGTCATCGATCATTTTGGGAACGTGCACACACGTTACGGGTGGCGTGAGGCCAACATAACCGCACAGCAACAACCATTGACAAGTGTCCGGGATGTTTCTCTACTGTGAACGCTCACAGAAGCATGGCACGGTCTCCGCCACCGGCGGAGGCCCAGGTCAGGGGAGAGATCCATGCCGTACACGAAGCGCCGCCGCCTCGTGACTTCCGCCGTCGCCGTCGCGCTCGGCGCCACCACGCTCGCCGCCTGCGGCTCGTCCGAGGACGACGGCGAGGCCCGGTCGGGCCCCGTCACGCTCACGTACTGGTCCTGGGCGCCCGGCATGGACAAGGTCGTCGACCTGTGGAACAAGGGCCCGGGCAAGGAGGAGCAGATCACCGTCACGGTGAAGAAGCAGGCGTCCGGCGACACGCTGGTCACCAAGATCCTCACCGCGCACAAGGCGGGCAAGGCCCCCGACCTGGTGCAGGCCGAGTACCAGGCGCTGCCGACGCTGGTCAGCAACGACGCGCTCGCGGACATATCCGGTGAGGTCGGCGACGCGAAGGGCAAGTTCGCCGAGGGCGTCTGGCAGCAGACCACGCTCGGCACGGACGCGGTGTACGCGGTGCCGCAGGACATCGGGCCGATGATGTTCTACTACCGCGCCGACCTGTTCGAGGAGTACGGCCTGAAGGTGCCGACGACCTGGGACGAGTTCGCCGAGACCGCCCGCGCGCTGAAGAAGAAGGCCCCCGACAAGGACCTCACGACCTTCTCCGCGAACGACTCCGGTCTGTTCGCGGGTCTCGCCCAGCAGGCCGGCGCCCAGTGGTGGACGACCACCGGCGAGCAGTGGAAGGTCGGCATCGACGACGCGGCGACGCGGAAGGTCGCCGCGTTCTGGGGCGACCTCGTCGAGGAGGGCGCGGTCGACAACCAGCCCATGTACACCCCGGCCTGGAACAAGGCGCTCAACACCGGCAAGCAGATCGCCTGGGTCAGCGCCGTGTGGGCGCCGGGCACACTGACCACGGCCGCGCCCGACACCAAGGGCAAGTGGGCCATGGCCCCGCTCCCCCAGTGGTCCAAGGGCGAGAATCGCACGGGCAGTTGGGGCGGCTCCTCCACCGCGGTCACCACGGACTCCACGAACAAGGCGGCCGCCGCGAGGTTCGCCGCGTGGCTGAACACCGACGGCGACGCCCTCAACGCCCTCGCCAAGGAGAGCGGCATCTACCCGGCGTCCACGTCGGCGCAGCTCAGCGGAGCCTTCACCAAGCCGCCCGCCTACTTCTCCAACCAGCCGGACTTCTACACGCAGGCCGCCGAGATCGCGAAGACGACGGCGCCGTCCGCCTGGGGTCCGAACGTGAACGTCGCCTACACGTCCTTCAAGGACGCCTTCGGCGCCGCCGCGAAGAACAAGTCGGACTTCGGCGCCGCCCTCAGGACCATGCAGGAGGACACCGTCGCCGACCTGAAGAAGCAGGGCTTCGAGGTCGCTCCGTGAAATCCGCGGCACGCCGGGGAACGTACGGGGTCAAGGGGGCTCCGTACGCCTTCCTGATGCCGGCGACACTCCTCTTCGTCCTGTTCTTCGCACTGCCCATCGGCTACGCCGTGTGGCTCAGCTTCCGCAAGGTGAAGGTCTCCGGGCTCGGGCTCGGGTCCGGGGCCCGCTCGGAGGTCTGGGCCGGCGTGGAGAACTACACGGCCGCCCTCACCGACAGCGAACTGCTGGACGGCACGCTGCGCGTGCTCGGCTACGGCTGCATCGTCGTACCGGTGATGCTCGGCCTCGCCCTGCTGTTCGCGCTGATGCTCGACTCCGACGAGGTGCGGCTCGCCCCCTTCACCCGGCTCGCGATCTTCCTGCCGTACGCCGTCCCCGGTGTCGTGGCCGCGCTGCTGTGGGGCTTCCTGTACCTGCCGGACGTCAGCCCCTTCCACTACGCGCTCGACGGGCTCGGACTGCCGCAGCCGGACCTGCTGGACGGCGGTCCGCTGTATCTCGCCCTGTCGAACATCGCGGTCTGGGGCGGCACCGGCTTCAACATGATCGTCATCTACACCTCGCTCCAGGCCATCCCTGCCGAGGTGTACGAGGCGGCGAAGCTGGACGGCGCGACACCACTGCAGATCGCGCTGCGCATCAAGATCCCGATGGTGGCTCCCTCACTGGTGCTCACCTTCTTCTTCTCGATCATCGCGACGCTCCAGGTGTTCAACGAGCCGACCACCCTCAAGCCCCTCACCAACTCCGTGTCCACGACGTGGAGTCCGCTGATGAAGGTGTACCAGGACGCCTTCGGCAAGGGTGACATCCACGCGGCGGCGGCCGAGGCCACGCTCATCGCGCTCGCCACGCTGCTGCTGTCCTTCGGCTTCCTGCGGGCCGCGAACCGTCGCAACAAGCAGGAGGCAGCACGATGAGTTCTCTTGCCGTCCGCAAGGCGGAGCCCGCCGCGGGCACCACCCCCGGCACGGCGCAGGGTCCGCCGCGGCGCCGTGTGGCGCTGGTCCCGACGGTGACGCTGCTGATCGGCGCGCTGTACTGCCTGCTGCCCGTGGCGTGGGTGGTGATGGCGTCGACCAAGTCGGGGCGTGAGCTGTTCTCCACGTTCACGTTCCTGCCCGGCACCGGGTTCGCCGGGAACCTGTCCGACCTGAGTGCCTACCGGGACGGCGTGTACTGGCAGTGGATGGGCAACTCCGCCCTCTACGCGGTGCTCGGCGCGCTGCTGTCCACGGCCGTGTCGGCGTGCAGCGGCTACGCCCTGGCGACGTACCGCTTCCGCGGGCGCGAGACCATGTTCAACGTCCTGCTCGCGGGTGTGCTGATGCCGCCGGTGATCCTCGCGATCCCGCAGTACCTGCTGCTGGCGGAGGCCGACCTCACGGACTCCCACCTGTCCGTGCTGCTGCCGCAGATCCTCTCGCCGTACGGCGTCTACCTCGCGCGGATCTACGCGGCGGCGGCCGTGCCCGGCGACGTGGTGGAGGCGGCGCGGATGGACGGGGCGGGCGAGTGGCGGATCTTCACGCGGATCGCGCTGCCGATGATGGTCCCGGGACTGGTGACGGTGTTCCTGTTCCAGTTCGTGGCGGTGTGGAACAACTTCCTGCTGCCGTTCATCATGCTCAGCGACGACGAGAAGTTCCCGATCACGCTCGGTCTCTACACGCTGCTGGAGCAGGGCGCCAACACCCCGGCCCTGTACACCCTGGTGATCACGGGCGCTTTCCTCGCGGTGCTGCCGCTGGTCGCGCTGTTCCTCGTGGTCCAGCGGTTCTGGAGCCTGGATCTGCTGTCCGGGGCCGTAAAGTCATGACCATGAGCACCACGGGGGGCCGGAAGAAGCCACCGACGATCCACGACGTGGCGCGCGAGGCGGGCGTCTCGCGCGGCACGGTGTCACGCGTCCTCAACGGCGGCCACTACGTCAGTCCGGCCGCGCAGGAGGCGGTCAACGCCGCCATCCGCAAGACGGGTTACGTCGTCAACCGGCACGCCCGCTCGCTGATCACGGGCCGGTCGGACTCGGTGGGATTCCTGCTGACCGAGCCGCAGGAGCGGTTCTTCGAGGACCCCAACTTCAACGTCCTGCTGCGCGGTTGCACCCAGGCGCTGGCCGCGCACGACATCCCGCTGCTGCTGATGCTGGCCGGCACCAAGGACGAACGGCGGCGCATAACGCGCTACATCACGGCCGGGCACGTGGGCGGGGTGCTGCTGGTCTCCAGCCACTCGGGCGACCCGGTGGCCGAGCAGTTGCGCGAGGCGGGCGTGCCGCTCGTCGCGTGCGGCAAGCCGATCGGGCTGGGCTCGAAGGTGAGCTACGTGGCGGCGGACGACCGGGACGGCGCCCGCGACATGGTCCGTCACCTGCTGTCGACCGGCCGGCGCCGCATCGGCGTGGTCACCGGACCGCTGGACACCCCGGGCGGTGTCGAGCGCCTCGCCGGCTACAAGGAGGTGCTCGCCGAGGCCGGCATCGGGATCGACGAGCGGCTGATCGTGTCCGGCGACTACAGCCGGGCCAGCGGCGAGGCGGGCGGGGAGCGGCTGCTGGCGCAGGCGCCGGACGTGGACGCCGTGTTCGTGGCGTCCGACCTGATGGCGCAGGGCGTGCTGACGGCACTGGAGCGGGCCGGGCGGCGCGTGCCGCAGGACGTCGCCGTCGGCGGGTTCGACGACTCGCCGGCCGCGCTCGCGGCCCGCCCCGAGCTCACCACGATCCGGCAGCCCTGGGACCGCATCAGCACCGAGATGGTCCGGGTGCTGCTCGCCCAGATCGGCGGCGAGGAGGCCGCCGCGGTCATCCTGCCGACGGAACTGGTGAAGCGGGCGTCGACGTGACTTCCTGGGCGGCGTGACCTCCTGGGCGGCGTTGACCTCTGGGTCGGCCGGTGTGCCGCCACGGGAGCAACCGGTCAGTTTTCGAGAAGCCGTCCGGCACCGCCCCGTCCTAACGTGACAGCACGGCGCGCAACGGGCGCCGACCGCACCTCTCACGACAGGAGCACGCCATGACCGACGGCCTCAGGACGATCGTCTACCCCGTCAAGGACCTCGACCGCGCCAAGGCGGTGTTCGGCGCCCTGCTCGGCGTGGAGCCGTACGCGGACGAGCCGTACTACGTCGGTTACAAGGACGCCGGGCAGGACGTCGGCCTCGACCCCAACGGGCACGCGAAGGGCATGACGGGTCCCGTCCCCTACTGGCACGTGTCCGACATCGGGGCGACGCTGGACGCGCTGCTCGGCGCCGGCGCGCAGACGCTGCAGGACGTCCAGGAGGTGGGCGGCGGCAGGCGGATCGCCTCCGTGCGGGACGCGGACGGCAACCTGATCGGTCTCGTACAGGACACGGCGGCCTGATCCGGTCACGACCCCGCACACTTGGTAGTTGCACGGTAAATGATTCACCCGGGCGGTGTTACCGTGCAGGTATGGCAGTGGAGACGGCCGGTGCGCGGCTGGAGGAACGGTGGCGCGGCATCCTTGCGGCGCACGCGCGCACGATGTGCGAGATCGACCGGGTGCTCCACCCGCACGGGCTGGGTGCGAGCGACTTCGAGGTGCTCGACATTCTCGCGTCCGAGCCGCCGAAGACGGGCGCCCAGTGCCGCGTGCAGAACCTGGCCGGGCGCATCCACCTCAGTCAGAGCGCGCTGTCCCGCCTGATCGCCCGTCTGGAGAAGGACGGCCTGGTGGAGCGGTCCGTCTGTGAGGAGGACCGGCGCGGCGTGTGGGTCGCCCTGACCGCCAAGGGGCGTGACCTGCACGCACGGGTGCTGCCGCTCCAGCGCGCGGCTCTGGAGCGCACGCTGGGCGACGCGGTGCGCTGACGGCCCGTACCGCCGGCGACGTGGCGCCGACGGCGCCCGGGCGGCCCGTTCAGGGGCGCGCGAGCAGGGTGCGCACGCCCTCGGACGTCAGCGTGAGCCGGTGCGCGGAACTGCCGTCGATCGTCAGCGACAGGTCGTCGGCGGGCCACTGGGCGGCGAGTGCCCCGAGCGGCACCAGGCGGTAGCGCGAGACGAACGGCAGCAGCCCGGCCATCTCCAGCTCCGAGGTGAACACCGGGACCACCGACTCGCCGCCCGGCTCCTCCAGCACCGGCAGGGCCAGCGCGCCGGGGTCGGCCGCGTCCTCGTCGCTCGCGTCGTCCGGCACGGGCACGAGCACGTCGCTGCCCGCGAGGGTGTCCAGCGCCGTGCTGTCCTCGGTGTCCAGGGCGAGCGCGTCCAGGGCTCGCTGAGCGGGCGTGGTGTTGTTGTCGTTCGCGGGTATGTCCATGGCAGGTCCCCAGGTAGCAGCGGTCGTGCGGACCGCCCGGGCATGATCGTCGCCGGGTTCGGTCGTGCCTCGCGTACCCGTGCGGGCTCCGCGCAATCGTCTCCGGAGCGGCGGGTTCCGCGGGGCTCGCGGATCAGTTCCCCACGCCGGGCGGCGCGGCGACTCGCGCGCGCTTCAGCAGGGGAATCGGGGGACGGGAAATCCAAAGGTTCGCGCAAGGGTTCGCGCGGGTTCGCGCGGACCATTGACGGGCTGAATGTTACCGGTAACACTCATCGGGTGACCGAGCCCTCCCCCGCGCCGCCCGTCGCCCGCCCGCCGACGGTGGCGCGCATCCCGGCCTTCAGTCCCGCCGCCGTGGTGGCGTCCTGCGTGGGCTTCGTGCTCATCGGCGTCCTCCAGGCCCTGTACGGTCCGGCGCTGCCCGCGCTGCGGGAGGAGTTCGGCCTCAGCCCCTCGGCGGCCGGTCTCGCGCTCAGCGCCCACTTCGTCGGCGGGGTGGCCGGTGTGCTGCTCTTCGACCGGCTGCACGGACGGCTCGGCAACCGCCGGGTCCTCGGCGCCTCCTACCTGCTGATGGCGGCCGGCGCGGCCGGCTTCGCCCTGGCGCCGGCCTGGCCGCTCGCGCTGGTCATGGCGCTGGCGGCCGGGCTCGGCTTCGGCGGCGTCGACTACGGCCTCAACCAGCTGTTCGCCACCGGTTTCGGGCGGCGTTCGGCCGCCATGCTGAACATCCTCAACGCGCACTTCGGCGTGGGCGCGATCCTCGGCCCCGCCCTGATCGGCGTCGTCGGCGCGGAACACTACCCGGCGCTCTTCCTCGGCTTCGCCGTCCTCAACCTGCCGCTGCTGCTGTGCCTGCGGGGCGTGCGTGACCGGACACCCGCGCCGGAACCGGCCGGCACGAGCGGCGCCGGGGAGGGCGGGGACGGCGCCGGGGAGGTGAGGGAGGACGACGGGGAGCGCGGCGGGGTCCTCGCGCGCAGCCTCGGCTCGGTGCTCGCCGTGTTCGTCGCGCTGTACGTGCTGCACGTCGGCGTCGAGGCAGGCATCGGCGGCTGGGAGCCCACCCACCTGGAGGCCGTGGGCCACGGTGCCGGGGTCGCCGCCACCGCGACCTCCGCGTACTGGCTGATGATGACCGTCGGCCGCTTCCTGGTCGCGCCGCTCGCCCTGCGCTTCTCGGCGCAGGCCATCATGACCGTCTCCTGCGCCGGCCTGACGCTCAGCCTGCTGGCCGCCTCCGTACCGGAGTTGGCGCCGTACGCGTACGCCGGTGCCGGTCTGTTCATCGCGCCGCTGTTCCCGACGGGGCTGCCCTGGCTGCACCGGGCCGCGCCGCGCGCCCGGCGCGCCGGGGCGCTGGTCGTGGCCGCCTCCATGGTCGGCGGTGTCGCGGCCGGTCCGGCGCTCGGGCGGGCCATCGAGTGGGCCGGGGTCCGCGCGGTACCGCTCCTGCTGTGCGGCGCCTCGGCGCTGTGCCTGGCCGCGACGCTGTGGCTGATCCGCGGCACGAGACGCCACTGAACCATGAGGCCACCCGACCACCGCACCCGCGCCAACCGCCCGCCCACGAAGGGAATCTCCCGCATGTCCGCCCTGACCACGAGCGCCGACGGCTTCCTGCTGCGCGGCGAGCCGTTCCGGATCATCTCCGGCGCGATGCACTACTTCCGCGTCCACCCGGACCTGTGGGCCGACCGGCTGCGCAAGGCGCGGCTCATGGGGCTCAACACCGTCGAGACGTACGTGCCCTGGAACCTGCACCAGCCGGACCCCGACGGCCCGCTGGTCCTCGACGGTCTGCTCGACCTGCCCCGCTATCTGCGGCTCGCGGGCGAGGAAGGCCTTCACGTGCTGCTGCGGCCGGGCCCGTTCATCTGCGCCGAGTGGGACGGCGGCGGGCTGCCGGCCTGGCTCACCGCCGACCGGGACATCCGGCTGCGCAGCGGCGACCCGCGCTTCACCGCCGCCGTCGACCGCTACCTCGACCTGCTGCTGCCTCCGCTGCTGCCGCACTTCGCGGCGTCCGGCGGTCCGGTCGTCGCCGTGCAGGTGGAGAACGAGTACGGGGCGTACGGCGACGACGCGGCGTACCTCAAGCACCTCGCCGACGGCCTGCGTTCGCGCGGGGTCCAGGAGCTGCTGTTCACCTGCGACCAGGCCAACGCCGAACACCTCGCCGCCGGAAGCGTCCCGGGCGCCCTCGCCACCGGCACCTTCGGCAGCCGGATCGAGCAGTCCCTGGAACGGCTGCGCGCCCACGTCGGCGAAGGCCCGCTGATGTGCACCGAGTTCTGGGTCGGCTGGTTCGACCACTGGGGCGAGCCGCACCACACGCGGGACGGCGCCGACGCCGCCGCCGACCTCGACCGGCTGCTGTCGGCCGGGGCGTCCGTGAACATCTACATGTTCCACGGCGGCACCAACTTCGGCCTCACCAGCGGCGCCAACCACGATCACGCCTACGCGCCGGTCGTCACCTCGTACGACTACGACGCCCCGCTCACCGAATGGGGCGACCCGGGCCCGAAGTACCACGCCTTCCGCGAGGTGATCGCCCGGCACGCCGAGGTCCCCGACGAGCCGGTCCCCGCCCCGGGCGCCAAACTGCCGTACACGGAGGTCGAGTTGGACCACACGGCGCCGCTGCTGCCGCACGCCGGCGCGCTGTCCGAACCGGTGCGTGCCGAGGACCCGCTGACGATGGGCGACCTCGGCCAGCCGGCCGGACACGCCCTGTACCGCACGACCGTGCCCACGGCCGGCACCGGCCTGCTGCGCTTCGCGGGCGGCGTCGGCGACCGCGCCCAGGTGTTCGTCGACGGCGCCCCCGCGGGCGTCCTGGAGCGGGAGCGTCACGAGGAGACGCTGCCGGTCCGCGTCCCGCGCGCCGGGGCCGCGCTGGAGGTCCTGGTCGAGAACATGGGCGGCGTCAACTACGGGCCGCGGATCGGCGATCCGAAGGGTCTGCTCGGTCCCGTCTCGTTCGACGGCACCGTCCTGCGCGGCTGGGAGTGCCACCCGCTGCCCCTGGACACCCCGGGCGCGGTGCCGTTCGCGCCGGCCGCCGGGCGGGCGTCGGCCGAACCGGCCTTCCACCGGGGCACGTTCGAGGTGACCACGCCCGCCGACGCCTTCCTGTCCCTGCCGGGCTGGACGAAGGGCCAGGCCTGGCTCAACGGCTTCCACCTCGGCCGCTACTGGAACCGCGGCCCGCAGCGCGCCCTGTACGTCCCCGGTCCGGTGCTGCGCCCCGGGGGCAACGAGCTGGTCGTGCTGGAGCTGCACGGGACCACCGCGGCCCGTGCGCTGCTCACCGACAGGCCGGACCTGGGACCGGCGAAGGTCTGAACGCACGCCCGATACGACGGCCGGCGGGGCGGCGCACCGCTGCCCCGGCGTCCTATGCTGTGGTCCTGCCGGGCCGGCCGTGCCCGCCGTGAGCCCATCAAGGAAACACCCGTCATGACCCGAAGCGCCGACGAAGGTTCCGTCCCCCCGTGGCGCAGCAGACGCAACTTCGCCGGGTCGCGTCCCGTGATGGACGACGTGGCCCGGCTGGCGGGTGTGTCGAAGCAGACCGTGTCCCGGGTGCTGAACGACCACCCCGCCGTCCGCGCCACGACCCGCGAAGCGGTCCTGGAGGCGATGCGGACGCTCGGCTACCGGCCCAGCCGCAGCGCGAGGTCGCTGGCGAGCGGACGGACCCGGATGCTCGGCGTCCTCTCCTTCGACGCGGCCCGCTACGGTCCGGCCGCCATCCTCACGGCCGTCAACACGGCGGCGCAGCAAGCCGGTTACCTGATCAGCTCGATCGCCCTCGACACGGTCGACCACGACACGGTGGTGGAGGCGGTCGGGCGGCTGTCGGCCGAGGGCGCGGAGGGCGTGATCGCCATCGCCCCGCAGGTGTGGGTGGGCCGGGCACTGGCCGCGACGGGGCTGGGCGTTCCGCTGGTCGTCCTGGAGAGCCCGCTCGACGACGGCACGCCGCTGGTGACGGGTGACTCCCGCACGGGCGCCCGCAAGGCCACCGAGCACCTGCTGTCCCTCGGTCACCCGACCGTCCGGCACCTCGCGGGGCCGAGCGGCTGGACCCCCGCCGACCAGCGGCTGGCGAGCTGGCGGGCCACGCTGGAGGCCGCGGGCGCTGCCGTACCGGAGCCGCTCGTCGGGGACTGGAGCGCCGAATCGGGCTACGAGCTGGGCCGCCGCCTGGCCGCGGACCCGGACGTGACGGCGGTGTTCGTGTCCAACGACCAGATGGCCGTCGGCGTCCTGCACGCCCTGCACGAGGCGGGCCGGGCGGTCCCCGACGACGTCAGTGTCGTCGGCTACGACGACATCCCGGAGGCCGCCCACCTGCTGCCGCCGCTGACCAGCGTGCGCACCGACTTCGCCGAGATCGGCACGCGCTCCCTGCGGCTCCTGCTGCACCGGATCGACGCCGAGCGGGAGCCGGCGCCGACGTCGTCGCTCGTCCCGGTCGAACTCGTCGTGCGCCGCAGCACCGCTCCCCCGGCCGCCGCCCGCTGAGCCCCGCCGAGCGCGCGGGCAGCGGCGGGCGCGCCCGGTCCGGCATCACCTGCCCGGGTGCCCGGGTCCGGCGTCACCGGCCGTCCATGCGGCGCCGGTCCTGCTCGTCCCACTTCCGCGTGTCGCGGGGCTCGGCGTAGGGCTCGGCCTCGGGCGGGTGCCCGCCGGCGATCGCCCGCTGCCGCGCGGTCTCGGCGTCGAACTCCAGGCCCAGCAGGATGGCCAGGTTGCTGATCCACAGCCAGACCAGGAAGACGATCACGCCTGCCATCGTCCCGTACGTCTTGTTGTACGAGGCGAAGTTGGCGACGTAGAAGGCGAATCCCGCGGAGGCGATCAGCCAGATCACCAGGGCCAGGAAGCTGCCCGGTGTGATCCAGCGGAAGCCGCGCACCTTGGCGTTGGGCGTCGCCCAGTACAGGATCGCGATCATGATCGTCACGAGAATCACGAGGACGGGCCACTTGGCGATCGACCAGACCGTCAGCGCCGAGTCCCCGATGCCGAGCGTCGTGCCGACCTGGCGGGCCAGGGAGCCGGTGAAGACGACGATCAGCGCGCTGACGACCGCGAGGACCATCAGCACGACGGTGACGGCGACCCGCACGGGAAGGACCTTCCACACGGGGCGGCCCTCCGGCACGTCGTACACCGCGTTGGCCGTGCGGATGAACGCGGCGACGTAGCCGGACGCCGACCAGATCGCCAGCACCAGGCCGACGATCGCCATGATCGAGCCGGTGCCGCTGCTGCCCTGGAGCTGTTCGACGGCCCGGGTGATGATGTCGCGGGCCGCGCCGGGGGCGAGCTTGTTGACGTTCTCCAGCACCTTGTCGGTGGCGGACCTGCCGACGATGCCGAGCAGCGACACGAGCACCAGCAGCGCCGGGAACAGCGACAGCACGCCGTAGTAGGTGAGGGCGGCGGCGCGGTCGGTGAGCTCGTCGTCCTTGAACTCCCTCAGGCTGCCCTTGAGCACCGCCCCCCAGGACCGCTTCGGCAGGTCCGTCGGGGTGTCCGGTGCCGCACGTTCCACCCGGTCGTCCGGCCCGTAGCGGGGCTCGGACTCGTCGTGGGTGTGTTGCCTGTGTCCCAGTTTCGAAAGTCGACTCATGGGTGCCGAGTGACCGCCTGGCCCCGTCCCACTCGCGCCGGACGGCAGGTCGCGCCGGACGGTCACCCGGCACCCGGATCAGGCGGTGCGCTCCACGGGGATCCACAGTTCCGCGTCGGCGTGCGCGCCGTCCCGCGAGATCTCGGCGCGCATGATCTCCGGTCCCGGCCTGCTGCGGTAGGGGTGCGACGGGAACCACTGGGTGAACACGTCGCGCCACAGGTACTGCACGGCCTCCGGCAGGGGGCCCGAGCTCTCGAACACGGCCCAGGCGCCCGCCGGTACGGTCAGGACGTCCATGCCCTCGGGGGCGTCGGCGCCGGTGACGACCCCGTGGTAGTAGTCGAGCTCGGTGCCCTCCGCGCGGCTCTCGTCCAGGTTGACGCTCGCGCTCAGCAGCCCGGCGGGTTCCTGGTCCGAGAGCCGCGCCAGCCGCTCCAGCGTCTCCTTGCCGATGCTCCGCACGAACGCGACGATCGCCGGGTTCATGCCCTCGTGGACCAGCGGCACCCGCGCCTTCCTGCCCACGACTCGGAACTCTTCCTTCTCCACGACCCGGTACCGCATGCCGGTACTCCCTTCGACGACGAGCCGGAAGGACATCCGGGGCTGTGCGTGCAGCGTGGCTCCGCCGCGCCTGGCCTCGCCCGGGCCGACCCCGTGCATGGCACGGAAGGCACGCGCGAAGGCCTCCCCCGAGCCGTAGCCGTGGCGCACGGCGATGTCGAGCAGCGTCCGCCGCCCGTCGAGCACCTCCGCGCCGGCGACGGTGAGCCGCCGGCGGCGGACGTACTCGGACAGCGGCATGCCCGCCAGTGCCGAGAACATCCGGCGGAAGTGGTACTCCGACGTGACGGCGATGCGCGCCAGTTCGGCGGCGTCGACGGTCCCGTCGAGGTGCTCCTCGATGTACGCCATGGCCTCGTTCAGCCGGTCCAGCACCCCGGTCTCCTTCCCTTACGACGCCTCACGCTACGGAGGGGCCGCGGGGCCGGACCCGACCTTCCGTGCCCGGTTCGGTCGGGTCCGGCCGGGGTGCCGCGGACGCGCTGCGGGGTCAGCAGCCGCCGCAGTTGTAGTACGTCACGTCCCAGTGGTTGCCCTCGTCGGCGTAGATGTTGCCCGAGCCGGACCGCCACTGCGGGGCGCCGTCGCCGCGCACGCCGATGTAGGTGAACGTGTTCTTGATGTAGTTCCCGATGCAGGTGTACTTGCTGTAGTCGAGCTTGTAGCCGTTCCAGTGCGAGTACGTGCCGCCGGCGTGGCCCGTCTCGGTGCCGCCGGTGATGTTCAGCGCGCAGCCGCTGGCCCGCTTCAGGGTCTGGGCGCCCTGGGCGGAGGCGAGGTTGAGCTGCTCGAAGGACGTACAGGTCGGGTTGTTGCGGTCGGAGCAGCCGCCGGAGGACGACCAGGTGATGCCGACCTGGCGGAACATGGAGGTCGCGGTGGAGTGGCTGATCTTGGTGACGGCGAACGCGTCGCCGGCGCCGCCCACCACGACGACGCCGGGTGCGACGACGAGGGCGAGGGCGGTCAGGACCGAGCGGATCCTCGCGCGCTTCCGGGTCTTCGGAGACGGCGAGGCCTCGAGGGCCGTGTGAGGCTTCTGAGCCTTCATGCGGAGCCTTCCTGCGATGAAACCTGTGGGGTGGCTGTGCAGGTGGTGCTGTCGTGCAGGGAGATGGTGCCCGAGCTCTACGCGCGTCCACCAGAGGACAAAATGGGTCATGTTTTGCGTGTTTCGCCCTGTTTCTCCTGGTGCACCCGGGACGTGTCGGACATGGAAGGAGCGACGATCCATGATCACCAGAGAACAGATCCCCGCGGTGCTCGATCACCCGGTGTACGACGCCGACGGCAACAAGATCGGAGAGGCGAAGCACGTCTTCCTCGACGACGCGACCGGCCGTCCTGAGTGGGTGACGGTGAAAACGGGCCTGTTCGGGACGAGCGAGTCGTTCGTGCCGATCCGGGAGGCAGCCCTCGTACAGGACCACCTCGAGGTGCCCTACCCGAAGAACAAGATCAAGGACGCCCCGCACGTGGACGTCGACGGGGGCGGCCACCTGTCCGAGGACGAGGAGCACCGCCTGTACGACTACTACGGCATCGACTGGGACGACGCCTGGCAGCGGGCCAACCGGCCCGGCGAGGGCGGCTGGGCCCACTCCGGCGGGGAGGGCACGGGCACGGCGGGCGCGGCAGGAGCCGCGGGTGCCGCCGGAGCCGCGGGCGCGGCCGGACACGCCGCGCGCGGCAGGACCGGCGACCGCACCAAGGCCGACACCGGCATGACCGGACGCACCGGAACGGGCGACCGCACGACAGCCGGCACGGGCACGGGCACGGGCACGGGCATGACCGGACGCGCGGGCACGGGCGACCGCACCGCGGCCGGCACCGGCATGACCGCGGGCGACCGGGCCGAGACGCGGGCCCGGGGTGGCATGGGTGAACGCACCGGGGCCGGCGAGCGCAAGGGCATGCGCGAGGACAACGCCATGACGCGCTCCGAGGAGCGCATGAAGGTCGGCGTCGAGCGCCACGAGTCCGGACGCGCCAGGCTGCGCAAGTACGTGGTCACCGAGGAGGTCGAGCAGACCGTTCCGATACGCCGGGAGGAAGTCCGCGTCGAGCGCGAGCCGATCACGGAGGCCAACCGTGACGCCGCCCTGTCCGGCGAGCCCATCTCCGAGGCCGAGCACGAGGTCACGCTGCACGAGGAGCGCCCGGTCGTCGAGACCGAGACCGTTCCGGTGGAGCGGGTGCGCCTGACGACCGAGGAGCACGTCGAGCAGCAGACCGTACGCGGCCGGGTCCGCAAGGAGCGGATCGACACCGAGATCGACGAAGGAGGCGAGCCCCGCAAGAAGTGACACGACAACAGTCACCACGTCCTTTCCGGGCCGCGCACGCGGCCCGGAATCGCGTGAAAATACGCTCTCACTTCCTTTCCGGGACTCGCAGTTGACTTAAAACCACTCACTCCTTCGAGGACTGGCCCCACCGAAGAAACGGTAATCCTCGCGCAGTTGACCGAACGCGCGCAGAACTGCCGTCACCAGGCCTTTGTGCGCCGCGGCGAATGCACGGCGCACCTCTTACCACGAGGGGCGTTCGGGGCGGCGACTTCGGGACGAAATCGCGTTTGGGCGTGACGATGTTCCAGGTCAGAACTCGGTGCGCAGCAGGATGACTAGCATGAGCGCATACCCGGTCCGGAAGACCGCCGTCATTTTGTCGGCGGTCTTCCTGGCCTGCGACCGCCGTATGCCGGTCGACCCGATTCTCCTGCTCTCAAGGACCGAGGGACCGCGGAATGTCAGTGCCTGCACCGCCCAGTCAGCACCGGTCAGCGAAGGCTCACAAGCCCTCACCGGCCGTACCCCTGGCCGTGCTGGTGGTGAGTGCCGCGGCCGCCGGCGCGGTGGCCCTGGCGGCGCCCGCCGACACCCGGCCCTGGGCACCGGCCACGGCCCTGGGCGGCTGGCTCTGCCTCGCCGTCACCGTCGTGGTCAGCACCCTGCTGATCCGGCGCGCCCGCCGGTCCGCGGCGCGGCAGTTCGCCGAGGTCGGCCAGTTCAAGGCCCAGTCCGGGCAGTTGTCGGCGGAGACCGCGCACCTGGTGAACGTCACGCTGCCCGCCGTCGTCAAGCGGCTGCGGGACGGCGCAGGCGCAAGTGACACCCTGACGACAGTGACACCGCCGTCCGACCCGCAGCTGCGGCAGGTCGTGCACACCTTCGCCTCCGTCGTCGAGGAGGCCGTGCAGCACGCGGCCGCGCTGGACGCCGAACGCCGCCAGGCCCGCGAGGAGTTGAACGAGGCGGCGGCGGAGCTGGAGCGGCTCACGCACGAGACCCTGCCCGCCGGGGTGGCCAAGCTCCGCGACGGCCAGTCGGCCGACACCGTGCTCGCCGAACTGGACTGGCCCCGCCTGCCGTTGCTGCGCGTGCCTGCCGAATCGTTCGTGCGTGAGATCGCCCTCAGCGAGCGGCGCGCGGCAGCGGCGCAGGCCGCCTCCGCGAAGGCGCTCAGCCGCGTGCAGGCGAAGGCCGTCAGCATGCTCGCCGACCTCAGGGAGATGCAGGAACGGCACGGCGAGGAGGTCTTCGGTGATCTGCTCAAGCTGGACCACAGCACCTCGCAGCTGGGCCTGATGACGGACCGGCTGGCGCTGCTCATGGGCGGCCGGTCGAGCCGCGCCTGGAACAAGCCGATCGTGATGGAGAGCATCCTGCGCGGCGCGGTCGGCCGGATCGCCGCCTACCAGCGGGTGCGGCTGCACTGTTCGACGAGCGCCGCGATCTCCGGCTTCGCCGCGGAAGGCCTGATGCATCTGCTCGCCGAGCTGATGGACAACGCCGCCAACTTCTCGCCGCCGATCGACGAGGTCCACGTCTACGTCGAGGAGCGCAGCGCCGGCATCGTCATCACCATCGAGGACAGCGGCCTGAAGATGGCCGACGCGGCCATGCGGCGCGCCGAGCAGGCGGTGTCGGGCCGCATGACCGACCTGGCCTCCCTCCAGGGCACGCGGCTGGGTCTGGCGGTCGTCGGGCGGCTCGCCGTCAAGTACGGCCTCAGCGTCAACTACCGGCCGTCGTCGCGGGGTGGCACGGGCGTCGTCGTCCTCGTACCGCCGCAGTTGCTGGCCCAGCAGCGCGACCCGGCGCCGACGGCGGGCCGGCCGGCCGTGGCGGCGCCCGCGCCGGGGCCCGCGCCCGCCGTCCCCGCCACTGCCGTCGCGCCCGAGCCGCCCGCTGCGCCGGCGGTGCCCGCCCCGGCCTCGCGTCCGGCTCCCGTGGAACGGCCCGCCGCCCGCGTGGAACTGCCCGAGCAGGGCGGAGCGCACCGGCGCCCGCGCGGATCCACCCCGAACGGCCTGCCGGTCCGTACGCCCGGTCGCACGATGGCCGAGGCCGAACGCGAGCGCGAGCAGCGCCGGGACACGGACGCCGGTCCCGCGCGGGACGCCACGCCGGACCCCGGCGGTTCCCCGGCGCGTGACGCGGGCTCCCGCTTCGGCGCCTTCCACCGCGGACGCCGGTCCGGCGGCGCCACCGGTCCGGACGCCCGGCCCGCATCCGACCCCGAGCCGCCGGCAGCGCCGTAGGCCACGTCCTTCCCGCACGGCGCCCGGGGTCCTGGCGCCCACTCCCCCCGCTTGAGCACGTGAGATTGGAGGAACGGGCCGGTGACCGGTCAGCCGGGCACCACCGTCCCATCACCCACCATGCAGACCACCGACAACAGCCTCACCTGGCTTCTGCAGAGCCTTCTGGAGCGCACCCCCGGCACGCGGCACGCCCTGGTCCTGTCCCGGGACGGCCTGAAGCTGTGCTGGACCGAACACCTGTCGCTCGACCAGGCCGACCAGCTGGCGGCGATCTGCTCCGGTATCCAGGCCCTCGCGCAGGGCGCCTCCGTCGAGTTCGGCGACGGGACCGGCGGCGTGCGGCACTCCATGACCGAATTCCACGGCGGCCTGCTGTTCATCGTGGAGGCCGGTCAGGGCGCGCACCTCGCCGTCGTCGCCGAGGAGGACGCCGACCCCGGCGTCGTCGGCCATCAGATGACCGAGCTGGTCGAGCAGATCGGGGAGCATCTGCGGGCGGAGCCACGCCAGCCCGTCCCGGGGAGTGCCGCCTCGTGACGCGCAGGCCCGTGGACACCGGTGATCCCGACCGGCTCTACACGGTCACGGGCGGACGCAGCCGTGCCGACGACGCGTTCGACCTGGTCACCCTCGTCGTCAGCGAGTGCGAACCCACGGCCGGCATGCAGTCGGAGCACGCCCGGATCCTCGAGCTGTGCCGGCATCCGGCGGCCGTGGTGGAGATCGCCGCGGAGCTGAAGCTGCCGATCACGGTGGTGCGCATCCTGCTCGGCGACCTGCTCGCCACGGGCCGTATCACCGCCCGCCACCCGCGCGCGGCGCAGTCCGTCGCCTCGCTCCCCGATACCGCCCTTCTCAAGGAGGTGCTCCATGGGCTCCGCAACCTCTGAGCTCCCCTCCCACCGCACGCCCCTGGACGACGCCGCGGAGACCGGTCTGAAGATCGTCGTCGTGGGCGGCTTCGGAGTCGGCAAGACGACGCTGGTCCGCTCGGTCAGCGAGATCCGGCCGCTCAACACCGAGGAGGTGATGACGCAGGCGGGTGTCGGTGTGGACGAGACGAGCGGGGTGGCGGGGAAGACGACCACCACGGTGGCGTTCGACTTCGGCCGGATCAGCCTCAACGAGCGCATGGTGCTGTACTTGTTCGGCGCGCCCGGCCAGGAGCGGTTCTGGTTCCTGTGGGACCGGCTGTTCTCCGGCACCCTCGGCGCGGTGGTCCTCGTCGACACGCGCCGCATGGACGACTCCTGGTACGCGATAGACAGGCTGGAGCACCACCGGACGCCGTTCGTCGTCGCCGTGAACCGCTTCGACGACGACACCAGCAGGTACTCCCTGGACGAGATCCGGCACGCGCTCGCCCTGCCCGAGCACGTGCCGCTCATCGACTGCGACGCGCGGGTCAGGCAGTCCGGGAAGGACGTGCTGATCACGCTCGTGGACCACCTCTACGAACTGGCCCTGGCCCAGGAGACGACACCGTGACCGACACCGGATCCCCTTCCGCCGACGCGGCTGCCCCTGGCTGCCCCGCCCATGCGGGCGCGGTGCGCCTGGGCGGCCTCGAGTACCAGCAGACGCCGTCGCAGCTGTACCGGGCGCTGCGCCGGGAGCACGGCGCGGTCGCCCCCGTGCTGCTCGACGGCGACATCCCCGCCTGGCTGGTGCTCGGCTACTCCGAGGTCAGTTACGTGACCAGCCACGACGAGCTGTTCGCGCGGGACTCGCGCCGCTGGAACCAGTGGCCGAACATCCCCCCGGACTGGCCGCTGCTGCCGTTCGTCGGATACCAGCCGTCGGTGCTGTTCACCGAGGGCGAGGAGCACCGGCGGCGGGCCGGGGTGATCACCGAGGCGCTGGAGGGCATCGACCAGTTCGAGCTGGGCCGGGACTGCCAGAACATCGCCGACCAGCTCATCGCGGCCTTCGCGGGCAGCGGCCAGGCGGAGTTGATGAGCGCGTACGCGCACGCCCTGCCGATGCGTGCCGCGGTCCAGATGTGCGGGATGCCGCACTCCGGCACGGACACCCAGCAGCTCGTGGACGACCTGCGGATCTCGCTGGACGCGGCGGAGGGCGACGACCCGGTGGCCGCGTACGGGAGGGTCGGCGCGCGGCTCACGCAGTTGGTGAAGGAGAAGCGGGAGCGGCCCGGCCCGGACGTGACCTCGCGGATGCTGCTGCACCCGGCGGGGCTGACCGACGAGGAGATCGTCCAGGACCTCGTCTCGATCATCGCGGCGGCGCAGCAGCCGACGGCGAACTGGATCTGCAACACGCTGCGTCTGCTGCTGACCGACGAGCGGTTCGCGCTGAACGTGTCGGGCGGCCGGCTGAGTGTGGGCGAGGCACTGAACGAGGTGCTGTGGCTGGACACTCCGACGCAGAACTTCATCGGCCGCTGGGCGGTGCGCGACACCCAGCTCGGCGGGCGGCAGATCCGGGCCGGTGACTGCCTGGTGCTGGGGCTCGCCGCGGCCAACACGGATCCGCAGATCTGGCCGGAGGCGCACGTCGGCGCGGAGAACTCCGCCCACCTGTCGTTCAGCAACGGCGAGCACCGCTGCCCGTATCCGGCGCCGCTGCTGGCCGACGTCATCGCGCGGACGGCCGTGGAGACGCTGCTGGAGCGGCTGCCGGACCTCGTACTGGCGGTGGACCCCGAGGAGTTGACGTGGCGTCCGTCGATCTGGATGCGCGGACTGACGGCGCTGCCGGTGGAGTTCACTCCCGTGGTGCAGTGACCTTCGTGGGCGGGCCCCGGCGCGGGGCCCGCGCCCGCGAGGCGGCGTGCGTCAGTCGGCGACGGGGGTGAAGCGCACCGGCAGGGAGTGCGGTCCGCGGGTGAACACGCCTCGTTCGACCGGGTCGAAGCCGTCGGCGAGCCGTACGTCGGGCATGGCGTCGAGGAGTTGGCCGACGCCGATCTCGACCTCGGCCTTGGCGAGGAGGGCGCCGACGCAGAAGTGCCGTCCGAGGGCGAACGCGACGTGGTCGGCGGCGGCGGAGAAGGCGGTGGTCGTGGTGAGGTCGTCGCGGAAGATGTCGAAGCTGTCCGGGTTCCGGTAGCGCTCCTCGTCCCGGTTGGCGGCGCCTATCAGGCAGGTGACGGTGGCGCCCGCGGGTATCGTGCCGCCGCTGAGCGTCACCTCGGTCGCGGACTGCCGCATGATCATGTGGACCGGCGGCGTGTAGCGCAGTGTCTCGGCGAACGCGCGGGCGATCAGGGTGCGGTCCTCGCGGACGGCCGCGAGCTGGTCGGGGTGCGTCAGCAGGTTCGCGAAGATGCTCGCGATCGCCTTGTCCGTGGTCTCCCCGCCGGCGGCGAGCAGCAGGCTGCAGAACGCCTTGATGTCCTCGTCGCTCATCTTCACGCCGTCGACCTCGGCGGCGCACAGCGTGGACAGCAGGTCGTCGCCGAGGTTGTCCCGGCGTTCGCGGATGATCGGCAGCATGTACGCGGCGAACTCCTCGCGGGTGCGCTCCCCCGCGGCAGCCACCTCGGGGTCGCCCGCGAGGTTGCCGAGGTAGGCGACGACCGCGGTGTACCAGCGGTGGAAGCGGTCGTGGTCGGCCTTGGCCAGGCCGAGCATGTCCGCGATGACACTGACCGGGAAGTGCGTGGCGTAGTCGGCGACGAGGTCGGCGGAGCCGGTGTGCCGGAAGGCGTCGATGAGTTCCCGGGAGTTGCGCTCGATCACCGGCAGGAACTTCTCCTGCAAATCGTTGCCCCGGAAGGCGGGCGCGACGAGGGCACGGCGCACGGCGTGTTCCCTGCCGTCGAGCTGGACGATCGTCTTGCCGTGCACGGGCTCCAGCTGCCAGTCGTAGTTCTCGGTGGTGAACTCGCCCGCCTTGTCCTTGAAGACGCGTTCCACGTCCTCGTACCGCGAGACGATGTAACTCCGCGTGGCCTCGTGCCAGATCAGGGGAGCGCTCTCGCGCATCGCGCGATAGGCCGGGTAGGGGTTCGCAGCGAACTCGGGCGAGAGGATGTCGGGGACCTGCTGCGCGGTGGACATGGGGCTCCCTGAAGTGAGTAACGGGCTTGCCCCACAAGGTTATTGATCATCCGTCGGACGGGACAGGGTGTCCCGGGCGGCTGTTGCCCGTGGGGCGATCCTTGTCCGAAAGCGCTCGCTGTCCGGTGGGTTTCAGGCCTGGCGTGCCGGCCGGGACGGCCTGTTCACCGGCCGGCACGCGGGCGGGTCGGTCAGGTCGTGGCGCAGGTGCTGCCGCTCAGGGTGAAGGCGGTCGGGTTTGCGTTCGTACTGCCCTTGGCCGCCGTGAAGCCGAGGGTGACCGAACCCCCGGCCGCGATGGTGGTGGTGTAGGAGGCGGGGGTGACGGTCACCGTGCCGCCTGACTGGGCGGGGGTGCCGCCCCACATGTTGGTGATCTTCTGCCCGTCGGGGAAGGCGAAGGAGAGCGTCCAGTCGCGGAGCGGGGTGGTTCCGGTGTTGCGCAGGGTGATCTCGCCCTGGAAGCCGCCGGGCCACTCCCCGACGACGCGGTAGCCGACGGAGCAGGCGCCCGGGGTGCCACCGCCGTCCCTGTCGGTGGTGACACCGACGGTCGCCGAACGGGCCGAGCGGTTCCCGGCCGCGTCCCGGGCGTAGACGGCGAAGGTGTACGCCGTTCCCGCCGAGAGGCCGGACACGCCGGCCGAGGTGGTGGTGGACGCGGCGACCTCGGTCTCCGCGCCGGCGGCGACACGGACGACGTCGTAGCCGGTGACGCCGACGTTGTCGGTGGCGGCGGGCCAGGTGAGCGTGACGGAGGTGGCCGTCACGGACGACGCGGTCGGGGTGCCGGGTGCGGTCGGGGCCTGGGTGTCGGGTTGGCCGCCGGCGAAGATCTCGGCCTCGCGCGAGGTCGCGGCGATGCCGTTGACGCCGTGGAAGATGCGCTGCCCCCAGGAGCTGAGCCGCTTGGCGTCGAAGCCGATGGCGAGGTCGAGGACCGGGTCGGTGTTGCCGCTCCAGGACCAGGCAAGGTAGCCGAGGTCGAGCTGCTCGGCCGCGGCCAGCATGGTGTCCTCGTCCGGGTCGCCCCACTGGTCGGCGGGGCCGCCGAACTCGCCGATGACGATCGGCAGTCGGGCGGTGACGAACGCGTTGAGGTAGTCCGTGATCTCCTGGGCCGTGTCGAAGACGCTGTACATGTGGATCGAGAAGATCAAGTTGCCCGTGGGGTCGGCGTCGTACACCGTCCGGGCGTTGGCGCGCATGACGCCCTGCCAGTCCTGGCCCCAGTTGGGGGCGTCCACCATGATCGTGTGCTGGAAGCCGGCGGCCCGCAGTTTCTTGACGGCGGCGACGGTGGGTTCGGTCCAGCCGGCGGGGTTCGTGTTGCCCCAAGGCTCGTTGCCGATGTTGATGACGACATAGTCCTCTTGACCGGCCAGTACATCCTTGAGGCCGATCCAGTAGTCGGCCGCGTGGTCAAGCGTTCCGGCGGCGGCCTCCTCGCCGTATCCGGTGGTGTCGTGCACCTCCAGCACGCAGATCAGCCGGTTGGCCTTGCACCGGTCGACGACGGCGGCCACGTCCGCGGCGTCGTTCTTCGTCCAGCGGTGGCCGTCGGACAGGACGACGCGGACGGTGTTGGCTCCGAGTGCCTTGATGTCCGCCCATGACTGGGTCTGGCTGGTGTACCAGGTGTGCGCGTGGTTGACGCCGCGCATGACGAAGTCGTTGCCGTTCGCCTCGATCAGCCGGCCGTCGCTGATGTGCAGGCCGACGGCCCGGGTGCGGGGCGGTTCCGTGTCGCGCACTTCGGCGGCACCGGCCGGGCCCGCGCTCAGGGCGGTGATCCCGAGCAGGAGGGCCAGGGCGAGCAGCGCGGCCAGGACGGGCGTGGTCGGCGGGGTAGTGGCACGGGTCGGCGGGGTCTCGGCACCGGCCGGTGGGGTCGTGCTTGTCGTCGTTCTCACTGCGCCTCCATGGGGGTGAGCGCCAAGAAACTGAACATCGGTCAGGTGTGGGAGCGCTCCCATGAAGCCATTCGGCCAGCACCACGTCAACCCGTCGCGCAGCGGGGGACGGGTCGAAAAACGTTCGAAAATCAGACGCGGCGGCCGGTGCGGGGGTCGGCCGCCGCTCCCCCGTTGATCGTTTGGATCAACTGGATCAACGGGGTGCTCTCGCCTGCGCCACCGCCCCGTCGGTGGAGGCTCCGGAGGCGATGCCGTGCGCGGGCTCCGGCACCGACTCGGGCTCCAGCAGCACCGAGCGGCGGCCGTCCACGCCCACCGGGACGTCCCCGTCGATCGTGACGCGGCGCAGGGTGCGCTCGTGGTCGTCGGAGTCGTCCACGCCGTAGTGCTGGGTGGCGCGGTTGTCCCAGATGGCCACGTCACCGGCGCGCCACTGCCAGCGGACGGTGTTCTCGGGGCGCTCGACGTGCGACTGCAGGACACCGATGAGGGCCCGGGAGTCCCGCCCGTTGAAACCGGCGAGCCGCTGCACGAAGCTGCCGAGGACGAGGGTGCGCTCCCCCGTCTCCGGGTGCACTCGCACCACCGGGTGCTCGGTCCGGAAGCGGGTGGACGTGAACACCTCCCGGTGCTGGGCCAGTTCCGCGGCGGAGGCGTGCGGGCGGGCCTCCGCGTAGTCGTAGTCGTTGGTGTGCACGGCGCGCAGACCGTCGGCCAGCACCCGCAGTGGCTCGGGCAGTCCGGCGTAGGCGGCGGCCGTGTTGGCCCACAGGGTGTTGCCGCCGTACGGCGGGACGATCTCGGCGCGCAGGACGGAGAACGCCGGGTAAGCGGGCACGAAGGTGACGTCGGTGTGCCACTGGTTGGCGCGGCCGCCGTGGTCGTTGTCGACGGCGAAGGCGTAACGCCCGTCCACGGAGGGCACGGTGGGGTGCGCCACCGGGGTGCCGAGGAGCCTGGCGAACGCCTCGTGGCTGTCGGCGTCGAGGTGGTGCTGGTCGCGGAGGAAGACCACCTTGTGCGCGAGGACGGCGGCGCGGACGGCGTCCACGGTGGGCCCGGACAGGTCGCCGCCGAGCCGGACACCGTGCAGCACGGCGCCGATACGGCCGCCGATCCGCTCGACGGTCGGGGGTGTGGGGGTGTCGGTGGGGGCGGGGACGGGGGTGTCGGTGAGGGCGGGGACGGAGGTGGTCATGAGGGTCCTTCGGCGAAGGGAACGGGCGGCGAATGGCGGATGGGGGATGGCGGGCCAGGGTGGGGCGGGGTGGGGTGGGGCAGGGCGCGCGACTGAGGCCGCGTGTGCGCGGTGGGGTGTCCTGCGGTGCGTGGGAGGGCCACCGGTGCGTGGCGGTCGGCGTGGCCCACGAGGTGGGCGAGGACGCGAGGGCCGGCGAGCACTGGGAGGAGCCGCCACCGGACGGGCGGACGGCATCGCGGACCCGGCGGGAGTGCCGGGAGCGCCGCGGATGCCCCGGACGTCCCGTGTCCCGGACGTCCCGTGTCCCTCAGCGGCGCCGACAGGCGGCCGAGGCCATGCGCTCCAGGTCGATGTGGAGCCGCGTCACGAGGAGGGTCGTCGCGGTCATGTCCACGAGCTTGACCAGGCACCGCACGGCCGGTCAAGGCTTCCCGGCCCCGCTTCACGCCCCTGAAACACTCCCGTCGTCCAGGGAACGGGGCGGAACCGGATGGGTCTGGGGGCGGGGCGGGAGGGACGGAGCAGGAGGTACAGGGCGGGAAGGCACCGGAGAGGGCAGCGCGGAACCCCGTTCGTGGCGTCGGCGTCAGGCCGCGGGCGCCTGTGCGTCGCGCACCGGTTTGCCGGGGTTGTTGTGCGGACCGCCGACGGAGTTGAGGACGGTCTGGGCCTGGTTGTCGACGAGCTTGGTGAACAGCTGCTGGGCGTACCCGAAGATCACGGCCCACGCGATGATCTGCGCGGAGGAGTCGAGCGCGGTGAGGCCGGGGATGAACTCGCCGCGCATGAGCAGCAGTCCGAGTACGGCGGTCAGGGCGCCGGTCGGGAGTTTCAGCAGGGCCAGGGCCACGGGGAGGTTGTAGGGGGTGGACGTTCCCCTGATGCGGCGCAGGGAGGTCGCCGCCGCGACGGCGGCTGCCACGATCCCGACGAAGGCGACGACCGGGTAGTCCCAGCGGGAGGCGACGTCCGCGAACAGCTCGTCGACGTCGCCGTCGGGTGCCTTGCTCGCCTCGGACGTGTCGCCGGCCGTGGGGCAGACCACTCCGATCCCCTTGGGGTGGAAGCACAGGGGAACGGTGTGCGGGGCGACGGCGCCGAAGACACCCACCAGGATCACGAGCACGGTGAGCGCCACGGTCATGCCGTACAGCACGTAGGTGAAGCTCCTGACGCGGAGGTTCTCGCGCAGGTGGGACTGGCGGGCGACGGACACCGCGTCCACGACGACCTCGCGCTGTGCGGCACTCAGGACGGCGCCGCTCCGGACGGCCAGGCCGATCTCCTCGACCTGCACGCGGCGTTCGTCGTCGAGGGGCAGGTGCTCGCGGACGTAGGCGACCAGGCCCGGCATCATGGCCGTGACCTCGTCCGGGGACGACAGTCTGAGCATGAGGCTGTGCGCCACGTCGAAGTGCGTCTGGGCGACGGCGAGATGTGCCGCGGGGATGCGGCGGGGGTGATCGTGGTGCAGGGTGTCCCTGGCCTGCTCCAGCTCCTTGAACGCCTCGGCGGCCAGCGCCTGTTCCTCGGCCGGTACGTCGGTGCGCACCGTCTTGGACCGGAGCAGCGCCTCGAGTTCGCTGATGCGCGACGCGAGTCCCTCCCGGAGCTCCCACAGCCCTTTCTCGTACGCACTCGCCCTGCGGCGGTGCCAGATCTTCGGTCTCTCGGTCATGTCGACGCGGCTTCGCGGTCGCCGCACTCCTCTCGCGAGCGGGAACCGGCCCACCGGCTCACCGGCCCACTGGCTCATCGGCTCACCGGCCCGGTGCGCCCCCGTTAGCTCCAGTCGATGTCGGACTGGCGCTCCAGTGGGGTCCGTTCCTCCGCTGCTTCCGGTACCACGAGTGTGTCCGCCCTGGTCATGGCGGTGGGGAAGCGCAGGTGGGTCCGCTTCTGGATCTCGGACAGCTTGACCTGGAACACCCGGAACTCGTCGAGTTCGAGTGCCTCGGTCACCTCCAGGTTCTGCGTCAGGAGGAACGCCTTGCATTTGAGGGTGCCGTCCTCGGTGTAGACGATCACCTTCCAGAACTCGCGCGGGATCATGACGCCCCTGAAGACGCGGTCGTCGTCGTGGAAGACGGGTCCGCCGAAGACGCTCACCTTCAGTTCGTCGACCCGGACGTCCTCGAAGACGGCGTCCTCCAGGTGACCCCAGATGCCGTCGCGCGAGCTCTGGTTGAAGTCGTCCATCTGCGGCGTGATGTCGGTGTAGAAGAACGAGTCCTTGTTGGCCTTCGTGGCCTCGGTCAGGGTGCCCCAGACGAGGTCGGCGCGGCGCGCTATGTGGCCCCGGTCGAGCCGGTTGGTGCGGCCCTTGTAGAGCTCGTTGCTGACCTGTGCGTCGGCCGGCAGGCGCGGGTCCTTGACGAACTCGATGCCTGTGCGGGCGAGTTTCTTGAGCAGCCCGCCGTCGACGTTCCAGGCCACCCAGATGGCGAACCGCCGCGAGGCGCTCTGGGCCAGCGAGAAGTGCGTGTAGGGGACGACCTCGGATCCGTCGAGCCGGACGGCGTCGTCCTTGATCGACGGGTTGAGCCGGGGCGTGGGGATCGGTACGGCGAGGAAGCCGGGGTCGTATCCGCTGACGGCCTCCAGCGATTCGGGGGCCGGCTGCTCCAGGGTGATCTTCAGTTCGTCGAAGACAGCCTGCGGGAAGCAGGCCAGCGCACGGTCCTCGGGGTCCTCGTCGGCCTCGCCGCCGAAGTGCAGTCCGGCCAGCACGTCCGTGGGCCGTCCGGAACGCGTCGTGAACAGCCACACCGAGCCGGAGTCGCCGGGCAGGCTGATCTCGTCGCCGTCCGCCGGGTGCTTCGGGTCGGGGCCTATCTCGAAGCACTCGATCTCGCGCACTCCGACCGGCACCCCGTAGTTGATGCTCACCTTCACGAAGGGCCGGGTCACGACGCCGTGGGTGACGCCGGTGGTGCGGCCGCTCTTGACGACCTTGTCGTCGATCTGCGGTTCGCCCAGTTTCGCGGTGTGACGTCGAGATCGAGGATGTCCGTGACGAATTCGCGGTCCGTGATCGTCGAGACGGCGCAGTCGCCGATGCGGCCGAGGTGGGCGCGTTTCAGGACGCCGAGACGGTTCAGCGCGAGGCGGCTGTCGTCCGCCTTCGCGGGCTGCACGACGGCGTCACCCAGTTCGCCCCTGCGGCCGTTGAGCACGTGCCAGTTGCTCAGCACGGAGGGGGAACCGTCGTTGCGGTCGAAGACGACGCAGCCGAAGGTGCCGGCCGACACCTTGACGTTCCCGACGCTGGTGCCGGGGCGGACCGGGGTGAGGCGTTTCTGCCGCTGCGGTGTCTCGCCTTCCGCCACCACGAGGAAGTGCGGCTGGTAGGCGCGCTGGACGACGTCGGTGGGCACCTCCACGCCGCCGCCAATGTCGATGACCGGGGGTATCCCGGTGGTGTTGAGGCCTTCCATTTCCTCCGGCCGTACTTTTCTGTCGACCGTGAATTGGAGGGCCAGTTCCTTCGTTCGCCGCCCGTTCCGCTCCTTGTATCCGATGCCTATGGAGGAGATGTTCGGGTCGCCGAGGAATCGTGAACCCCGGGTGCGAATGAATCGCTTGAGATGGTTGATCAGCTCGTCCTGTCCGGCAGCCATGGCGGACTCCTTCACGCAGGCCTGCACTTCCAGACTACGGCGCGGACACCGTCCCGGCGCGTCGAGACGGCCCGGTGCCCCGCATCAAGAGGCCGATGTCCGGCGGCACTTGATTGAATGGGTGACGAAATGGACGAGTGGTGACGAAAAAGGGCGAGTAATGTGGTCCGGGAGAGACGAGTTCCCTCACTCGTTCTTTTTTCACTTCCCTACTCGTTCCCTAACTCGTGATGGAAGTGATGGCCATGGGCAGCCGATCACATCCCTATGCCTTCGAAACGTATCGGGCCGTCGCCGACGGCCTCCGTGCCGCGGAACTGGCCGCGACCACCTCCCCGTTCCAGATCGAGGTGCGGTTCATCGGCGGGCTGACGGACAGCCAGCGGGCCGTGTTCGCCGAGGCGGCCGACCGGTGGGCGCGTGTGGTCGTCGGGGACCTGGAGACGGCGATCATCCGCGACTTCACCGGCGAGGTCGTGATCGACGACCTCCTGATCGACGCGGAGGGCGTGCCCATCGACGGCGTCAACAACGTCCCCAACGTCCTCGGTCAGGCCGGGCCGACCCGCTTCCGCAGCGACGCCGCTGTCTCCGGCGCCGGGCTGCCCGTGAAGGGACTCATGCGGTTCGACAGCGCCGACCTGGCGCAGATGGAGGAGGAGGAGGGCACGCTGCTCGACGTCATCACGCACGAGATGGGGCACGTGCTCGGCATCGGCACCATCTGGTCCGACTTCGGCCTCCTCAAGGGCTTCCCCGGCCCCGATCCGACCTTCGTCGGGCCCGGCGCCATGAAGGAGTTCGGCAGGCTCACGGGCCGAGGTCCCGCCCCGGTGCCGGTGGCCAACGTCGGCGGACCCGGAAGCGCGGGCGGCCACTGGCGGGAGAGCGTGTTCGAGAACGAGCTGATGTCACCGTCCATCGACGGCAGCCACAATCCGCTGAGCCGGCTGACGGTGGCGAGCCTGGGAGACCTCGGCTACACGGTCGACCTGGACGCCGCCCAGCCCTACGACCTGCCGGACCTGCTGGAGATCGCGACCTCGGGCCGCGTACCGGCGGCGGTGGCGGAGCATGTGGTCCTCCCGACCGTCCCGACCCGGGTCCCGGCGGAACGACCGTGACGGACGAGGCGACGACCCCGATGGAACGCGTCGGGCGCCCGACGGAAGTGGCCGGGCGCCCGACGGACAAGGCCGGGCGCCCGACCGGCAAGGCGGGGTGCGGCGCCTGAACGGGTGACCGGCAAAGCCGGGTGCGGCGCCTGACGGGCAAGGCGGTGCGGCGCCTGACGGGCAAGGCCGGGCGCGGTGGCGTCAGACTCCTGCCGCGACGCCGCGCCCGATGCCGGCGGCGACCTCGGGGTGGGCGAGGTACTCCTCGATGTGGTGCACCCGGTCACGGGAGTTGACGACGGCGAGGTCCGTCAGGTGGCCCGCCTTCCAGACAGCGTTCAGCGGACAGCCGATGGCCACCGCGTCCGTGGGGCACCAGGCGTTGAGCCAGGGGAACTCCCGCTGGAACGGTCCGGGACCGCCGAGCAGCAGTCTGCCGTGCACGGTGTCCAGCCCGAGTGGGCTGCCGGCGGTGACGAGCAGGACCAGGTCCACCTCCGGGCCGAGCCGCGTGACGAGGTCCATACCGACGACCGTGCCCAGGCTGTGCGTGACGAGGACGAGTTGCCCGGAGGTGGGTGCCGCGTCGAGCACGACGTCCAGGACCGCGTCCCGCACCTCCGGGTCGTCGAGGTATGCGGCGACGTCTCGCAGGACCGTGGCGATGAGCCACTCGTCCACGTCGGTCTTGGCGGCCAGCCAGCTCAGTTGCCGCTGGAGCGCCCCGACCACCGAGCCGCCGAACCCCTCCTCGGCCGACTCGCCGTCCAGCGGCATCTGCGCCTTGGCCGCCGCCTCGGCGATCAGCTGCTCGTAGGTGCCACGGGCCGGTCCGGCGGGCGCGTACGCCTCCGCCACCAGGCCGGGCGCCGTCTCGACGAAGGGCCGGGGTGCGGCTTCGTGCCGCCGCACCGCCCCGGCGAGGGTGTCGCCGTAGTACGGGAACCAGACGTCCGCCGGGTCGACCGTGGCCATTCCGGCGCGGGTGAGTCCGTGGTTGAGTCCGGCCGTCCAGTCCCTCCGCAGTTTCTGCGGGTCCTTGTCCTGCTGGCTCCTGCCGTGCAGGAAGACCAGGTGCCGGTGGCCGCCGAAGGCGGTGGGTCGCGGGCGCAGCCCGACCCGTGCGGCGGTCGCCTCCCGCGCGGGGCGGGACACGGCGGTCGCGGGGCGGGGTACGGCGGTCGCGGGGGCGGAGTCCTCCGGGGCCGTGAGCACCGCAGCCGGTCCTGTGCCGCTCTCCCGGAGGCCGGAGTCGGGGCCGAGTTCGGCCAGCAGGGCGCGCCGTGCCGTGTCGAGCGGCAGCGCGGCGAGGTGTTTGAGGACGCGGCTGATGCGGACGCCCTCGTTCGCCACCCAGGCGATGGCGTCGTCGCCGTCGCCCGGCTGCCACACCTTGCCGTCCTTGCGCAGGATGCGGCCCTGGTCGTCCTTCTCCGGTACGCCGCTGTGGTGCAGGGCCACCACTTCCCACTGGTCGTTGAAGACCGGTGAGCCGGAGTTCCCTGGCTCGGTGTCGGTCCGGTAGTGCAGGAAGTCGTCCAGCCGGACCTGGAAGGCGTTGTCGCGGACCGCGATCTCCTTGAGGCGGCCCATGGGGTGGCCGATGATGTTCACCGGTTCGCCGATGACCAGCTTGCCCAGCTGGACGCTGAGCCTGTTCCAGCCGAAGACGTCTCCCGGCGGCCTGCCGTCCTGCGCCGGGCGCACCAGCAGCAGGGCGAAGTCGAGGCGCTCGTCCGCGACGAAGAACGTGTCCGGGTCGAATTCCAGCCGGATCGAGGCGCCTGGGGTGTTGTCGATGGTGACCTGTGCGTCGAATTCGACGAGGCACTGCCGCGCGGCGTCCGCGTCCGAAAGGACGTGGTGGTTGGTCATCAGCAGGCGCGGCGAGACGAGGAAGCCGGTGCCGAGGGGAATCTCGCGGCCGTTCTCCCGGGCGGATATCCGGCCGACGGTACGGGCCGCGCGTGCGCCGCGCGGCAGGAAACTCCAGGCCTGGAGTTCTTTGGAGAGTCCGAGAATGCGTTCGTGCGCGGCGGGGGCGGTCAGGTGGTCCTCCCGGATGCTTTCCACCGCCGCCGCGGCGGGCACGGCCTGCCGGTCGAGCAGTCGGGCGGCGCGTACCGCGATGGCTTCCGGGGAGTCCGGGAACCGTACGCCGGCGTCCAGTTGCCGCTCCACGTTCCGGCGCTCGCCGCTGGTCGCCCGATAGCGCTCGGCCGCGGCCTCGGCCTGCTTCAGCCGTTCCTCACGTGCGTCGACCGTCACTGCCATGCCCGTGACCCTTGCTCTTGCCCGTTCTCCACGGTGCGGCGGCTAGGCGAAGACCTGGTAGGGCACCCGGAGCCTGGTCCAGGAGGTCTCCCCCGGCCAGCCGTCCGCGTCGGCGCCGCTGTACCCGAGCTTCCGCTGCCACATGGCATAGGAGTCGCGGTGCTGTGTGTTCCATTGCGACGAGGGGCCGCTCGGACCGTACGCCGAGCATCCCTCTTCGATCAGGCGGACACCCATCACGCTGATGATGGGACTATTCGGTTGACTCTTGAACCACGCGGTTCCCGGGAAAGGAACGTAGCGGGATTGCTGAGGCGGCGACTGCTGCCTGACGATCAGCCTCTGTCCGATCCGGATCTTGTTCGGGTTCGGGATGTTGTTCCACGCCTGCAGTTGCTCGACCGTGGTGCCGAATCTCTGGGCGAGCTCGTACAGGTTGTCACCCGTCTGGACCGTGTAGTATTCATTTTCTCTTTCCATGCGTTTATGCTAAGCGTCTTTCTCACCGTATGCATGCGGAGTTCCGGGGCATTGACGGGCCGTAATGTTTGACCAAGTGACATTTGAATTGGCGACCATTGCCCGCTCGGCCGAAAATCGACCCACCCCGGACGGAGCGGGCGCACACGCTCTTCATGGACGGCGCGGCGGCCACGACCATGGTGCCCACCGACTTCCTGGAGGGCCCCGTGCTCAGACGCCTGTCGCTCGTCCTCGCCGCGTTCGCCGCGCTCGCCACCTTCCTCACCGCACCGGCCAACGCCGCCGAGGCGACGGTGACCGTGCGGGGCGGTGACGTCCTGAACAGCGGCGGCATCCGCTGCCGGGTGGGCTTCAACGCCCACCAGAACGGCGTGAGTTACGGCCTGATGGCGGGCCACTGTCTCTCCTCGGGCACCACCTGGTACCGCGGCACGACGCCCGTGGGCACCACCGCCGGCACCAGCTTCCCCGGCGACGACTTCGGCATCCTGCGCTACTTCGACACGGTGTCCGCGCCGAGCCAAGTCGCCTCCGGCACCTCCGTCTTCTCCATCACGTCGGCCCGCAACCCGGTCGTCGGCGAGCAGATCTGCACGCCGAGCCTCTCAGCGGGCCTGCGCTGCGGACGCGTCACCGCGGCCAACCTCACGGTCAGCTACCCGGGTTACACCGTGTACGGCGTCTTCTCGGCCAACGTGTGTGCGGAGCCTGGTGACATGGGCGGCCCCGGCTTCAGCGGCACCGCCGCTCTCGGCATCGCGATCGGCGGCCAGGGCAGTTGCACGACGGGCGGCGTGACGTACTTCCAGCCGGTGGTGGAGATCCTGGCACGGTACGGACTCAGGATCGGCTGACCGGCGTCCGCCGACTGCGCTCGCGGTGCCCGTTCCGCCGCGTGCCGGGCCTCAGTGCCGCAGGGCGACGATCACCGAGAGGTCCCCGAGGGCACCGACGCCGAGGATCCTGCCGGTGCCCGGGACGGCCGCCACGGCGTTCAGGCGGAGCGCCGCCCGTCCGGGGCCGGCCGTGGACCTGCCGGTGCTCGGCGGCTCGGACGTTCCGATGCCCACGCAGTTGCCGTCCGCGGTGAGGTAGCGGCCGGCGTTCAGGACCACGCCGCGGTCGCCGTCGCGGACCCAGGGCCCGCGATCCGCGCACGCACCGTCCGCGTTCGGCAGTTTCCGCCAGGCCGTACCGTCCCAGCGCAGCCGGATGTGCTCCTCGGGAGGGTCGGCCTCGTCGTCCTCGGAGACGGAGGTGTGCCTGCCGTACGCACGCACGTCGTCCTTCGCGAGGGCGACGACCTCGGTGAGATGGGCCAGTTGCTCGGGGGCCGGGACCGTGTGGCGGTACTCGGGCGTCCGCACGGGCTTCCACCGGGCGCCGTCCCAGTGCACGACGGCGGGCTGGGCACCCGGCGCGCCCAGGTCCGCGTCGGGTCCGCCGGGATAGCGGTGGCCGACCGCCCACAGGTCGTCGGGCGCGACGCCGTCGAGGGCGGTGACGGCGGCTGGCAGGTCCGCGGTGGTCCACCGGCCCCCGTCCCAGTGGTGCGCGCCCGTCCCACCCGTGAGGGCCCACACGTCGTCCACGGCGAAGGCGCGCACATCCGTGACGCGACCGCCGCCGGGGAGTTCGGGCAGCGCCGTCCAGCGGGTGCCGTCCCAGTGGGCCATGCGCTGCGCGTGCCCGTTCCTCAGGCCGGCCGTCATCAGGAAACCGCCGGCGTCCGCGGCGTCGAGGCGCGCCCCGTGCACGCTGTCGCCCAACGCCGCCGGCATGGGAAGACGCCGCCAGCCGGTGCCGTCGTCGTGCAGGAGGAAGCCGTCGCCCGCCGCCCAGACGTCGTCGCGGGCGGTGGCGATCACGTCGTGCAGCGCACCCGCCCCCTGGAGCACCTTCTCGTACTTCCAGGTCATGTCGGGGCCGACGACGTGACGTACGGCCGCGACGGAGGCGAACAGGAGCAGCAGCGCGAGCAGCACCGCGTTGATCTTGACCATGCGGACGCTCGGGTCCATGTCCCTCACCCCTCCCCACCTCGCCCCTCCCCCGGCCGCCTCACCTCGACCGCCTCCCGCGAGGCCGTCGGCGGTGGCGGTTCCCGGCTCCGGGCGTGCGGCCGATGATGACACGGACGGAGTCGCGGAACACTCGCCCGGGGTCGGGCCCGGGTCGGGAGACGGCGCGACGCGCTCGGCCCCGCGGTACCGCCATGCCACTGCCGCCGGACCCCGCGCCGCCCTCGTTGCCCGCTTGCGGCAAGTGTCCCCGCCCGAGGCTGCCGGTGATCGCCCAGGACGAGCATCCGGCCCACGTGGTCGAATACCTCCGGCCGAGACGCCGGGAGAGGGACGGGGCGCGGTGACCGGAGGAGGGACGGGGCGCGGTGACCGGAAGGAGGACGGGGCGCGGTGACCGGAAGAAGGACGGGGGCGCGGTGACGACGACTGCGGAGCACAAGACGCTGGGGTCGGTGGTGTGGCTGCTGGTCGCGGTCGTACTCCTGGGTGTCGGCGGCGCGAGCGCCTCCCAGATCGGCGGGGCTCTGGAGCGGGAGCGGGAGTTCCGTACGGCACCGGAATGCGCCTCCGTCCCGGTACGCGCGTCGGGGTGCCTGTGGGAACAGGAATTCACCGTCCGGGAGGCCGACACGCACCGCGGTGAGAAGGGCCGGTCGCCGGAAGCGGTGCTGTTGCTGCCTTCCGGCAAGCCGTGGGAAGTGACCTTCAGGCAGGCCGACCCCGTGGTGTCGGAGTTGGAGCCGGCCGAAGAGGTCGTCGGCCTGATCTGGCACGGGGAGGTGGTCGAGGTGCGGGACGCCGACGGACGACGGCAGCAGACGTCCTCCGGGCCCCTCGGCTGGCCCGCGGACCGCCTCGGAGGTGCCATCGCCTGTGTGTCGTCCGGCCTGGCGGCCCTCGTGGGAGCGCTGTGGTCGCTCGTCGCGCGACGGAACCGGCGTCATCGTGCGGCGGCGTCCGTGGTGCGGTGGCACGGCGTGGGCCTGGGCGCCACCGCCATCCTGACGCTCTGGGCGCAGGGGGCCAACGACTGGCCGATGTGGGCGATCCCGGCGATCTGGGGCCCCCTCGCACTGATGATCCTGCTGTCCGCGGTGGCCTTCGCCCTGGCCGCCCTGCGCGGCGACCTCGGTGACGCCGATCCGTCCGCCGCCCCGACCGCCGCCGCCCCGACCGCCGCGCGTCTCGCGCCGCCGGAGTCCCCCGCCCCGTCCGCCGACGGGGCGCGGCCCCGCCCGCCGACCGGGCGCCGGGTGCGGTGACGCGCGCCCGGGCGACCGGGGCGGAAGGGAGGGTCGCTGCGCGGTGCTGTGCTGCGCGGTGCTGTGCTGTGCGGTGCTGTGCGCTGCCACGGTGGGGGCGTCCGCGAGGGCCGGGCCTCAGGTGAGCTCCTTGACGGTGCAGGGCCGACCGTCGACCGTCAGTCGCCAACTGCCCTGCGAACCCTCGACCTTGCCGGTGCCGCCGACGGGGGACGCGGGGTCCCCGCCGTAGGCATGGAACTCCCTCGAGGTTCAATCAGCCGCCGAGCCGCTCCCGGTGGACGGCTTCACCTCCGGCGACCTGACGGCCCGACGGCCCGGCCGCCCTCACACCGCGTGCCCATGAGCGCCCAGCCACCGGAACACGGCGCTCTTGTCCGCCGGGGTGATCCGGGCGGGCCCCTCCACGTCCGGCCCCTCGTCCTCGTTGAAGGCCGTGTCCGTGATCCGGGCCGTGACCCAGTTCGCGAGGTCCCGCGCGCTGTCCGGGGACAGAGAGCCCTGCTCCCAGCCCTCACGGGCCCGGCGCGCGGCGTCGGCGTCGTGGCGCCGCGCCTCGTCGAGCCAGATCGGCACGAGCCGTTCCACGACCCGGGCGTCGTCGGGCGAAGAGGTGCGGTCCTGCTCGTCGTCGTTCATGCCGGCCGGGTTTCCAGGAAACAGCGCGCCACGCCGGCGCCCGACACGGGCCGGCGTGGCGTGGGCCGACGGCCGTAGGGCCGATGTGACGCGGCTCCGCCACGGGCGGGCGCGCTCACGGGCACCACGAGGGCCGCGCGGCGCACCGTCCGCTCAGTACTGGTGGGGCTGCTGGTACGGCTGCCCGTACGCCTGCTGACCCTGGCCGCTCGCGGCCTGCGCCTCGAGCTGCTCGGCCTGCTCCTTGGTCACCTGCTGCTCGGCACCGCAGAAGGTGCACTGCGTCTGGTACTTGGTCGAGAACGGGAACAGCGGCACGAAGAACAGCGTGAACTTCGTGACGCGCTTCCTGAGCGTGTGCGCGGCGGGGTTGCCGCACTGGCCGCACACCAGCGTCAGTATCGCGAGCTGGTACAGATACCCCTTGGTCCCGAAGATGATCACGTGGTGGTCCTTCCCTGGTGAGCCTGCCGGTGGGCACCGGCGAGCGTCGAACACCAGTCCCCGAGCCCAGTCTCCACCACGCCACGCCCCGTGCGCACGCGGCATTCCACCCGGCCGCCCGGGACGGCGACGCGGATGCCCCCGCGCAAGGTGCGGTGCGGTGCGCCAACGGGCCCCAGGCTCTGCCCGTTGACGGATTGACAGGTCAGGTGGTTGACAGGTTCGCGCCACAGCGCCACGCTCTGAAGGCGTTCTGAGAGCGCTCTCAGAACCACAGCTTCCCTTCCCCCACCGGCAACAGCCGAACGGAGGCACAGCATGCTCCGCACCATCAGATGTCGGGCCCTGGCCGTGGTGGCCCTGGTCCTCGCCCTGGCGGGCTCCCTGCTCGCCGTGGGCGCGACCGCGCCCGCCCACGCGGCCGTCCCCGCGACGATCCCCCTGAAGATCACCAACAACTCGGCCCGCGGCGAGCAGGTGTACCTGTACAACGTCGGCACCGAACTCTCGACCGGCCGCCAGGGCTGGGCCGACGCGAGCGGCACGTTCCACCCGTGGCCCGCCGGCGGCAACCCGCCGGTCCCCGCCCCCGACGCCGCGATACCGGGTCCGGCCGCGGGTCAGTCGATGACCATCCAGATGCCGAAGTTCTCCGGCCGGGTCTACATGTCCTTCGGCCAGAAGCTCGTGTTCAAGCTGGCCACCGGCGGCCTGGTGCAGCCCGCCGTGCAGAACGCGTCGGACCCCAACCGCGACATCCTCTTCCACTGGGCGGAGTACACGCTCAACGACTCCGGCCTGTGGTTCAACAGCTCCCAGGTCGACATGTTCTCCGTGCCCTACTCGGTCGGCGTGGAGCGCGCCGACGGGAGCACGGCCACGGCGGGCCGGCTCAAGCCCGGCGGGTACAACGGCTTCTTCAACGCCCTCAGGGCGCAGTCCGGCGGCTGGGCCAACCTGGTCCATACCCGTTCCGACGGCACCGTGCTGCGCGCCCTGGCGCCGCTGTACGGCCTGGAGACCGGCGCGCTGTCCGCCTCCGTCATGGACGACTACGTCAACCGCGTCTGGAGCAAGTACGCGACCTCCACGCTGACCGTCACGCCGTTCGCCGACCAGCCGGGCACCAAGTACTACGGCAGGGTCTCCGGTGACGTCATGAACTTCACCAACAGCTCGGGGGCCGTGGTCACCAGCTTCCAGAAGCCCGACGCGGACTCGATCTTCGGCTGCCACAAGCGCCTGGACGCCCCCAACGACCAGGTCCGCGGCCCGATCTCCCGCACACTCTGCGCCGGCTTCAACCGCTCCACCCTCCTCACGAACCCGAACCAGCCCGACACGAGCCCGTCCGGCTTCTACCAGGACGGCGTCACCAACCACTACGCCCGCCACATCCACGCACAGATGGCCGACGGCAAGGCGTACGCCTTCGCCTTCGACGACGTGGGCCACCACGAGTCCCTCGTCCACGACGGCAACCCCCGCCAGGCCTTCCTCACCCTGGACCCGTTCAACTGACCGGGCCCGCGGCATGAGGGCGGGCGGGTGATGTTCGCCCGCCCGACACCTGGACCGTCCGGCGCCATGACACCCCGCGGGGTGGGGCGCCGGGCGGTCCTGTTTCCACGGACGTGCCGGGGCGGCCGTGAGACCGTGACGGACACCGCTCGCATGGTGGATGCGCGCACTCCTACAACGGAAACTATGGTGTCCCGCCACATACGACGCCGACCTGCATGTTCCTACGGTGTGGCGACACGCAAACGTCCCCGCCAAATGCCAGGAAGTGGTGCCGATGTCGTCGCCCTCAAGCGCCCCACCCGCTCCTTCGAACCTCAAGCGCATCGTCGCCGCCAGCCTCATCGGTACCACCATCGAGTGGTACGACTTCTTCCTCTACGGCTCCGCCGCCGCCCTCGTCTTCAACAAACTGTTCTTCCCGGACTCCGACCCGCTCGTCGGCACGCTCCTGTCCTTCCTGACGTACGCGGTCGGATTCGCCGCCCGTCCGCTGGGCGCACTCGTGTTCGGGCACTACGGCGACCGGCTCGGGCGCAAGAAGCTGCTGGTGCTGAGCCTGCTGCTGATGGGCGGGGCGACCTTCGCCATCGGCCTGCTGCCGACCCACGCCACCATCGGGTCCGCCGCGCCCGTGCTGCTGACCGTGCTGCGTCTCGTGCAGGGCTTCGCGCTCGGCGGCGAGTGGGGCGGGGCCGTGCTGCTCGTCTCCGAGCACGGCGACGCGCGGCGGCGCGGCTTCTGGGCCTCGTGGCCGCAGACCGGCGCACCCGCCGGCCAGCTGCTGGCCACCGGCGTGCTGTCGCTGCTGACCGCCGTGCTGTCGGACGCCGCGTTCGAGAGCTGGGGCTGGCGCATCCCGTTCCTGCTGTCCGGCGTACTGGTGATCGTCGGTTTGTGGATTCGTCTGTCCGTCGACGAATCGCCCGTCTTCAAGGAGGCGCTGGCCCAGGCCGAGGCCCGCAAGGCCGAGGTGGACGCGGTCACCGAGAAGATGCCCCTCGTCGCCGTCCTGCGCCACCACTGGCGCGACGTGCTCGTCGCGATGGGCGCGCGCATGGCCGAGAACATCAGCTACTACGTGATCACCGCCTTCATCCTCGTCTACGCCACCACGTCCGCCGGTCTGTCCAAGCAGACCGCGCTGAACGCGGTGCTGATCGCCTCGGCCGTCCACTTCGGAGTCATCCCGCTCTGGGGCGCGCTGTCCGACCGGATCGGCCGCCGGCCGGTCTATCTGATGGGCGCGGTCGGCATCGGCCTGTGGATGTTCCCGTTCTTCGCCCTCATCGACACCGGCGGGTTCGGCGCCCTGCTCCTCGCGGTGACCGTCGGCCTGGTGCTGCACGGTGCGATGTACGCGCCCCAGGCGGCGTTCTTCTCCGAGATGTTCGCGACCCGGATGCGCTACTCCGGTGCCTCGATCGGCGCGCAGTTCGCCTCGGTCGCCGCCGGCGCGCCCGCCCCGCTGATCGCGACCGCGCTGCTCGCGGACTACGACAGCTCCACGCCGATCTCCCTGTACGTGATCGCCGCCGCTCTCCTGACGGTGATCGCCGTACTCGCCGCGAAGGAGACCCGCAACCGCGACCTGTCCGACGTCACGCCCGACGGCGACCGTTCACCGGCGAAGACCCCGGCGGCCGACCCGCACCGGGTCTGACCGAGCCCCGTCCCGGCCCCCGTACGCCCACGCGTACGGGGGTCACTGCTGTCCGGGGGCCGGTGCCGACAGCCGGTGCAGGCGCAGGGCGAGCTGTATCTCCAGGGCACGGGCCGGGCTCTGCCAGTCGTCGCCGAGGAGCCGGCCCACGCGCTCCAGGCGCTGGGCGACCGTGTTGACGTGGACGTGCAGTTCTTCCTTGGTGCGGGCCGGGCTCATGCCGCAGGCGAAGTAGGCGTCGATGGTGCGCAGCAGGTCGGTGCCGCGCCGCTCGTCGTACGCGACGACCTGGCCGATGGTGCGCTCGACGAAGCCCGCGACGTCCCGGTCACCGGCGAGGAGCAGTCCGAGGAACCCGAAGTCCTCGGCGGCGGCACCGTCCCCCGCGCGGCCGAGGAGGCGCAGCGCGTCGAGGCAGCGTCTGGCCTCCGCGTAGCCCGCTGCGACGGCGTCCGGGGCGGCGGCGAGGTCCTCAACGGGGGCCGAGGCTCCGACGGTGACGGCTTCGTGGACGGCCGTGCCGAGGTGGCGGGCGGTGCGGCGGGCGACGTCGGTGGCGGTGTCCCCGGTGCCCAGCGGCAGCAGCAGGACGGTGCCGCCGTCGCGTGCGGCGGCCAGGCCCTGCCGGGTCGCGGCGAGGTGGGAGGCCGCGGCCCACAGGCGACGGCGGGCGTCCGCCTCCTGTTCGGCGTCCTCCGCCGCGCTGTCGAGGCGGGCCGCGAGCACCACGTGCGTGGCGTCGAGGTCGGCACTGAGCCGGGTGGCGCGCTCGCGCAGCAGACGCGGGTCGCGGTCGCGGGCGTCGAGCAGGTCGTCGAGGAGCTCACCGCGGACGCGCTGCTCGGCCTCGGCCGCGGATCTGCGGGCGAGCAGCAGCAGCGAGGTGACCATCGCGGCGCGCTCCAGGGTGCGCTGGTCGACGGGGTCGAGTCCGGGGTGGCCGCGCAGCACGAGCGCGCCGAGCAGTTCACCGCCCGCGGTGACTGCGGCGATCCACGCGTCGCCGTGCCGCACCGCGTGTCCTTCGGCGCGGGAGGCTTCCAGGGCTCCGGCGGGGGTGTCGGCCGCCTCGGTGAACTCGACGGTGCCGTCGAGGACCTGGGAGACGGCGGCGGCCACGTTGTGCACACCGCCGCCGCGCAGGACGAGCTCGGCGAGCCGGTCGTGGACGTCGGAGGCGCGCTCGATGACGGCGCTGCGGTCCTGGATGATCTCGTTGGCCCGCTCCAGGCCGGCGAGGGCGGCGCGGGTCTCGGTCAGCAGGTTCGCCGTGTCGATGGCGGCCGCGGCCAGCGCGGCGAAGGAGCCGAGCAGGGCGATCTGCTCGCGCTCGAAGACACGGGCGCGGCGGTCCGCGGCGAACAGCACGCCGATGACGCTCGACCCGAGCATCAGGGGCACTCCGAGGATCGCGACCAGGCCTTCGTCCCGCACGCCCGCGTCGATGGTGTCGGTGTGCTGGAAGCGGGCGTCCTTGAAGTAGTCGTCGGTGACGTACGGGCGCGCGGTCTGGGCGACGAGTCCGCCGAGGCCCTCGCCCATGCCGAGGCGGAGCTGCTGGAAGCGGGCGGCGACCGAGCCCTCGGTGACGCGCATGTAGGTGTCGCCGCGCCGCGGGTCGTTCAGGCTGAGGTAGGCGACGTCCGTGCCCAGCAGGGAGCGGGCGCGCTGCACGATCGCCTGGAGGACGGCGTCCAGGTCTCTGAGGCCCGCCAGGTCGTGCGCGGTCTCGAAGAGCGCCGACAGCTCGGCCTCCCGTCGGCGCCTTCCCTCCAGCTCGGCGCGGACCCGCAGCGCGAGCAGCTTCGCATGCTCCAGCGCGGCGACCCGCTCGGCCGGGGCACCCTGGGCGCGGGCCAGCAGCACCGGCTGCTCGTAGGCGTCGGCCGCCGCGCCTCTGGCCAGCAGGTCGAGGAACGGCGCCTCGGCCGCGCCGGACGCGGAGGCGGCTCGGCCCGCGGCCGCGGCATCCGCTCCGGCTCCGGCCGCGGCGCCTGTCGCGGTGCCTGCGGCATGGGTGGCCGAGCGCTCCACCGGGGCTTCGGTGCCGGTGGTGGGGCGCTCGGCCGACTGCACGTGATCGCGGGACATGCTCACAGGATTCACCATCGCCCCGTCCGTCCGGCAGGCCTGTGGAAAACTCTCCGGACCGACGAGACGGTCAGTGCGCGGTCCAGCCCCCGTCGAGGACGAGCGAGGCGCCGGTCACGAAGGACGCCGCGGGGCCGCACAGGTACGCCACGGCCTCGGCGACCTCGTCCGGCTCGATGAGCCGCTTGAGGGCGCTGTCCCGCAGCAGCACCTCGGTCAGCACCCGCTCCTCCGGGATGCCGTGCGCCCGGGCCTGGTCGGCGAGCTGCTTCTCGACGAGCGGGGTGCGGACGTAGCCGGGGTTCACGCAGTTGGAGGTGACGCCGTGCGGGGCGCCTTCCAGCGCGGCCGTCTTGGACAGGCCCTCCAGGCCGTGCTTGGCGGACACGTAGGCCGCCTTGAACGGCGAGGCGCGCAGGCCGTGCACGGACGAGATGTTGACGATGCGGCCCCAGCCCTGCCCGTACATGTGCGGCAGCGCGCCGCGGACGAGCCGGAACGGCGCCTCCAGCATGACGGTGAGCACGGTGTGGAAGACGTCGGGCGGGAAGTCCTCGATGGGGCTGACCAGTTGGAGTCCGGCGTTGTTGACGAGGATGTCGGTGCCCGCCGCGGCGTGCTCGGCGGCGTCCAGGTCGGTGAGGTCGAGGACGTGCGGTTCGACGGTGCCCGGCAGGTCGGCGGCCGGTTCGGCGAGCGCCTCCAGACCGGCGGCGTCACGGTCGACCGCTCTGACCTTCGCCCCGGCGGCGGCCAGCCGCAACACGCAGGCGCGGCCGATGCCGCCGGCGGCGCCGGTGACGAGGGCGGTGCGGCCGCCGAGGTCGAGCGAGGGGGCGTGGGGACCCAGGAAGGGACTGGACGCGGTCATGGCTCGACCCTAGGCAGCGGCCCCCCACCGCCCCATGTGCTCACCACCCACACTTCACAGTGAAGTGGTGGGGTCGAACCACGTCGGCGTGTCCGACTGCGCCTGCTTGATCCGGTGCGTTCCGAACTCGTTCAGATCCGGCAGCGCGTCCACGTCGAACCAGCCGACGTCGAGCGACTCGTCGTCGTTGACCCGGGCCTCGCCGCCGACCGCGCGGCAGCGGAAGGTGATGTCCATGTACTGGCAGACGTCGCCGTTCGGGTAGGTGACGGGTTCCAGGGCCTGCACGAGGACGACGCGCTCCGCGACGCAGTGCACGGCCGTCTCCTCGTGGACCTCCCGGACGGCACAGGCCGCCGGCTGCTCGCCCGGCTCAGGGATGCCGCCGATCAGCGACCACTTGCCGTTGTCCGTGCGCCGCCCCAGCAGCACTCTGCCCTCGTCGTCGAAGACGACCGCGGTGACTCCGGGAAGCCACAGCAGTTGCGGGCCGGCCGTTGCGCGCAGGGAGCGGATGAAGTCAGGAGTTGCCATGGGGCGACCCTAACGGCCGGATTCCGCGCCCCCGGACGCGTTCCGGGGGCGTACGGCGGTCGTACGGCTACACGTCACCCGCGCGTCGACCGCGCACGCCGGCGGCGACCGCCCAGCCCAGGCCACCGGCCGCGACCAGCACGAGAGCCATCTCCGGCAGGATGCCCAGCCGGGTGGCGGGCGTCCGCGACGTGCGCAGCGGCACCTCCTGGACCAGCGAGTCGGCGACGAACATGCCGGTCTTCCGCGTGATGGTCCCGTCCGGCATGATGACCGCGCTGACCCCGCTGGTCACCGGCACGGTCACGGTCCTGCTGTGCTCGACGGCGCGGACGCGGGACATGGCGAGCTGCTGGTAGGTCATCTCGCTGCGGCCGAAGGTCGCGTTGTTGCTCGGCACGGAGATCATCTGCGCCCCGCCGGTGACGGTGTCGCGCACGGCCCAGTCGAAGGCGGCCTCGTAGCAGGTGGCGAGTCCCACACGCGTGCCGCCGATGCCGAAGACACCCGGCTCGGCGCCCCGGCTGAAGTCCTGGCGGACCATCGAGGTCCACTCGTCGTTGATCACACCGAGGAGCGAGCGCAGCGGCAGGTACTCGCCGAACGGCTGGATCTGCCGCTTGTCGTAGGTGTCGACGGGGCCCTTCTCCGGCTCCCACAGGATCTGCTCGTTGAGCAGCCTGCCGTCCCTCTCCACGACGCCGCCGACGGAGATGGGCACGCCGATCGACCGGGCGGCACCGTCGATCACGGCACGCGCGTCGGCGTTCGCGAACGGGTCGATGTCGGAGGAGTTCTCGGGCCACAGCACGAAGTCGGGCCTGTCGGCCTTCCCGGCCCGGACCTCGGCGGCCAGGCGTTCCGTCTCGCGCGCGTGGTGGTCGAGTACGGCGCGCCGCTGGGCGTTGAAGTCGAGGCCCGCGCGGGGCACATTGCCCTGGACGACGGCGACGGTCACGGTGCCTGCCTCGGCCGCGTCGCTGACCAGCGGCCGGGCGGCGAGGGCCGCGACGACGGGCACGGCCAGGCCGACCAGGGCCGCCGCCGCGGCACCCCGCCGTACCGCGCGCGTGCGGCGCGTCTCGACGGCGACGCGGACGGCCTCGTACAGGGCGAAGCCGCACAGGACGACCGCGAAGCCGAGCACGGGGGTGCCGCCGAGGGCGGCCAGCGGCAGGAAGAAGCCGTCCGCCTGCCCGAAGGCGATCTTGCCCCAGGGGAAGCCGTTGAACGGCGCACGCGCGCGTGCCGCCTCTCCCGCGATCCACAGCGCCGCGGCCCACACCGGCCAGGCGGGCAGCTTCGCGACCGCGGCGATGCCGGCGCCGACCAGCGCGACGAACACCGCCTCCACGACGACGAGCGCCAGCCAGGGCCCGGGGCCCACCTCGACACCCGTCCACACCAGCAGCGGCAGCAGGAAGCCGAGGCCGAAGAGGTAGCCGAGGCCGAGGCCCGCCTTCCAGCTCCGGCCGCGCAGCAGCCCGCCGAGGACGGCGAAGGCCGGCAGGGCCAGCCACCACAGAGTGCGCGGCGGGAAACTGACGTAGAGCAGCACTCCGGAGAGCACGGCCGCGGCGGACGGCGCGAGACGCGCGAGCCACGGGAGGCGTGCGCCGCGGGACGCGGACGCCGCCTGGGGCCGGAGCCGGTCCGACTCGCCGACGGAGGTTGCGGTGACGGTCACTCGGGGAGTGTACGGCGGTTGACCTGGGCGCCGACAGCGCGGTCCGGGGCGCCGGCCCGCGCCCGTCCCGCCCGCCGCGCCGGTGTTCCGCTCGGACGGCCGGGACGACGAGGCGGCCGGCAGTGCCCGCTCTCCGGGAAGGGCGTTCCGGTCGACCCCGGACCAAGCGATCCCCGCCGTTCCCGCATATCTCGTCCGCAACTCATCCACAAACCGTCCACCAGCGGTTACGGTGACCACGTCCTGGTCCCGGCCCCCGTCGCGGGCGCCCCGGCCCGGACGGTCACGGGGTCGGGGGCGACTTGGTTCGGGGGGCGGGGTGGGGCTCACGGGGACGACGTCCGCGGAGCGGGCGGACGACGGAAGACACGACGTTTCCGCTGTGGTGGGGGCCGGGATCCTCGGGGCCTGCGCCGTCTGGTCGCTGATCACGGCCGCCGCACACGGCGGCCGGCCCGAGGGCGTGCTGCTGGCGGTGCTTGCGGTGGCCGCCGGTTACGCCGCGGGCCGGATCTCCGGTGCGCTACTGCCGGTCGCCGCGCCCTGCGCGTGGGCGCTGGCCGGGGCCGCTCTCACGGTCGCCGTGCCGCATCTCGTGCCGGGGCCGCAGATCGTCGCGCCGCTCGGGCACGCGGGAGGGACCGCCGCCGTGCTGGCCCTGTCGGCGGGCGCCGCGTGCTGCGCGGTCCGGGCCTGCCGGATCCGGGCCGTCCGGATCGCGCTGTGCGTGCCCGCCGTCGGGACCGGTGTGACGGCTGCTTTCCTCGGCTCCACCGCCGGGTCGCTGGCCTGTGGCGCGGTGCTGCTGTGCTCGCTGGCGGCCGGCCGCGTGCGGCACCGTGCGGCGGGCCTCGCGGGGCTGGCGTCGGTGGCGGCCCTGGTGGCCGGGCTGACCTGGGCCGTAGCGGCACGGCGCCTGCCGGGCGGGCTCTCGTCCGCCCTGGACGAGCAGGTGACGCCGCACCGCGTGGGGCTGTGGCAGGACGCGCTCGGCATGGCCGGGCAGGAGCCCGCTCTGGGCGTCGGCCCGGGTCGTTTCGGCGAGCTGAGCGCGACGGCGACCGGCTCGCTGCTGTCCGACGGCAAGCCGCACTCGGCGCCGCTCCAGCAGGCTGCCGAGCAGGGCGTCGTCGGGGTGGCCCTGCTGGCGGCCGCCTTCGGCTGGGTGCTCTACGCGCTCTGGCGCACCCCGCGTCCGACGCCCATCGCGCTCACGGCCGGCGCCGCCCTGACGGTGGTGGCGGCGATCGCGTCGGTCGGCAACGCGCTGAGCTTCACGGCGGTCACGGCGGGCGCCGGAGTGCTGGCGGGCCTGGCCACGGCACGGCCCTTCACCGACGAGCACACCGAGCCCACGGAGAGCACGCATCGACGGCACGACCGGCTGGCCGGGTGAAACGCCCCGCGGCGCGCGTGGCCTCAGTGGGCCGTCCCGGGGCGCGTGGCCTCAGTGGGCCGACCCGGGTGTCCTCGGCCGGAGCCGGTCCCGGATGACGCGTACGGCCGCCTCGGCGTCGTCGACGGTGACGGTGAACGTGTGCCCGTCCCACAGGCGCAGGACGATGCCCTCACCACGGCGTACGACGACGGCCGTGCCCTGGTGGGGTCGCCAGCGGTATCCCCAGCCGCCCCAGTGACGCGGCGTGACGTGCGGGGCGAAGTCGGCTCCCACGACGTGGGAGAGCGGGATGCGGCGGCGCGGCAGGCCGATGTGGCCGCAGCGCACTTCGAGGGAGTCCTCGTCGACGCGCAGCGCCACGTGCACGAAGGCGAGGGTGCCGAAGAGGACGAGCAGACCGGCCGCGATGCAGCCGACGACCGCCATGACCAGCGGGGCGATGCCGTTGGTCCACGCGGAGTCCACGGCGAGGGCGATGCCGAGGGCCATGCAGGCGGCGCCGGCGACGGCCGCCAGCCACTGGGCCCGGTTGGTGGCGCGTCCCGTCCACACGTCGGGGCGGCTGCCCGCGCCGTGGCCCTTGTCGTGGAGGTGGTCCCTCATGGCTCCGAGGTTACTCAGGATTCGCCGCGCGGGAATCCGGCATGCTCCGAACGCCCGTCACCCCGTCGGCGCCACGGTCCGCAGCATCCGCCCCTCCGCGTAGGTCAGCGCGGCGGCGGGCAGCGGGCCCTCGCGTCCGCTGAGCAGCACCGTCAGCGTGCCGGAGGCGGCGGCTCGCGGCGCCGCCTGTTCGCCGATGCGGCGCAGCACCTGGGCGGCGACCGCCCCGGCGGACCCGAGCAGGACGAGCGGTGGGAGGCCGGGGCGCTGGACGGCGGTCCGGATGCGCTCGGCGACGAGTTCGTAGTGGGTGCAGCCCAGGACGACGGTCGTCACGTCGTCCGGTGTCAGTTCCGCGGCGGCGGCCACGGCGGCGTCGATGGCCGCCTCGTCCGCGTGCTCGACGGCCTCGGCGAGCCCCCAGCAGGGCACCTCGGTGACGCTCACGCCGTCGGCGAAGTCCCGGATGAGGCCCTTCTGGTAGGGGCTGCCGGTGGTGGCGGGGGTGGCCCAGATGGCGACGGGTCCGCCGCTCGCGGCGGCCGGCTTGATCGCGGGGACGGTGCCGACGACCGGGATGCCCGGTTCCAGCCGGGCGCGCAGCGCGGTCAGGGCGTGCACGGTGGCGGTGTTGCAGCCGACGACGAGGGCGTCGGGGCGGTGCGCGGCGGCGGCCTCGGCGACGGCGAGCGCGCGCTCGGTGAGGTCCTGCGGGGTCCTCGGTCCCCAGGGCATGCCGTCGGGGTCGAGGGAGAGGACGAGATCGGCGTCGGGGCGGAGACGCCGTACCGCGGCGGTGGCCGCGAGCAGACCGATTCCGGAGTCCATGAGCGCGATCTTCACCCGGCCACGATAGACGATGAGCCGTCCGCGGCCCGTGCCGTGGGGCAGACTGCGGGCGTGAGCGCCATCGCGTGGACCGCCGCCGGATCACTCGCCGCCTGGCTGTGGCTGCTGCTCTGCCAGGGCTTCTTCTGGCGCACGGACGTGCGGCTTCCGCCGCGCCGGGAGCCGCACGCGTGGCCGTCGGTGTGCGTGGTCGTCCCCGCGCGCGACGAGGCGGCGGTGCTGCCCGCGAGCCTGCCGACGCTGCTCGGCCAGGACTATCCGGGCCGGGCGGAGGTCTTCCTCGTCGACGACGGCAGCACGGACGGCACCGGGGAGCTGGCGCGGGAGCTGTCCCGTCGGCACGGGGGTCTGCCGCTCACCGTGGGCTCGCCGGGCGAACCGCCGGCGGGCTGGACCGGCAAGCTGTGGGCGGTGCGGCACGGCATCGCGCTGGCACGCGCGCGTGCGCCCGAGTACCTGCTGCTGACGGACGCCGACATCGCGCACGCGCCGGACAGTCTGCGGGAGCTGGTGGCGGCGGCCGGCACGGGCGGTTTCGACGTGGTCTCGCAGATGGCCCGGCTGCGGGTGGAGAGCGTCTGGGAGCGGTTCGTCGTGCCGGCGTTCGTCTACTTCTTCGCGCAGCTGTATCCGTTCCGGCGCATCGGGAGGACGGGGCGCGGGGCGAAGGCGACGCGGACGGCCGCGGCGGCGGGGGGCTGTGTGCTGCTGCGCACCGGGGCCGCCGAGCGGGCGCGGATCCCGGACGCCATCCGGCACGCCGTCATCGACGACGTGGCGCTCGCGCGGGCGGTGAAGAACAGCGGTGGCCGCGTCTGGCTGGGGCTTGCGGACCGTGTGGAGAGCGTGCGCCCGTACCCGGCGCTGCGCGATCTGTGGCGGATGGTGTCGCGCAGCGCGTACGCGCAACTGCGGCACAGTCCGCTGCTGCTGGCCGGTACGGTCGCCGGGCTCGCGCTGGTGTACCTGGTGCCGCCGGTGGCGGTGACCGCCGGCGCCGTCACGGGGGACGGGACGGCGGCGCTGTGCGGGGCGCTCGCGTGGCTCGTGATGGCAGGGACGTACATGCCGATGCTCCGCTACTACCGGCAGCCCCTGTGGCTCGCTCCCCTGCTGCCGTTCACGGCGTTCCTGTACCTGCTGATGACGGTCGACTCCGCGGTGCTGCACCACCGGGGGCGCGGCGCGGCCTGGAAGGGCCGCACCTACGCGCGTCCGGACGCCGTGCCCGACGAGGGCTGAGCGCGCGCCGGGTCACTTGCGGCCCGGTGTCCAGTTCATGCCCCAGCCGTAGGCGTAGTCGACGGTGCGCTGCGGGCTGACGCCGCGCTCGGGCACGAGGAAGCGGGACTCGCGCTGGACGACGAGGTCGCCGCCGTTGTTGGTGATCAGGGCGAGGGCGCAGACCGGCGAGGGGACCGTGCACTCGTCGAGCGAGAAGTCGATCGCGGCGCCGTGCTGCGGCTGGAGGGTGACCGTGGCGTTGAGGTCGGCGAAGGAGCGGGCGCCCTCGTAGATGGTCACGAAGACGAGGATCCGCCGGAAGTCGTTCTTGTGGTCGAGGTTGACGGTGAGGTTCTCGCCGGTGGCGACGGCGCCGGTGCGGTCGTCGCCGTCGAGGTGGATGTACGGCGGCTGGTGCAGGGAGCCGAAGGCGTTGCCGAGGGCCTGGACGACGCCCTTGCGGCCGTCGCTGAGCTCGAACAGGGCGCACAGGTCGAGGTCGAGGTCGTCGTGCATGGCGACGGCGCGGCCCAGTTTGCTCGCCCAGCCGGAGAACTGCTTGCGCACCTGCCAGTTGAGGTTGACGCGCAGGTGCCCCGAGGTTCCGCCCTGCTTGGTCAGGGACACCGAGGGGGCTGCCTTGGTGAGCGTGACCTTGGTCAGCCGGACCGGCGCGGCGGCCGGCGGTGCCGTGGGCGGCGGGGGCGCGGCCACGGGCGGGGCGGCCGGGGGTGCGACGGTGACGGACGGGGCGGGCGGCGCGGGCGTCGGCACCGGGGGCGCGGCCTGCTGCGGCTCGTCCACGGAGATGCCGTAGTCCGTGGCCAGGCCCTCGAGCCCGCTGCCGTAGCCCTGGCCGACGGCGCGGAACTTCCAGGCGCCCTGGCGGCGGTAGAACTCGCCCAGCACGAAGGCCGTTTCGACGCTCGCGCCCGTGCTGTCGAAGCGGGCCGCGACGGTCCCCTGCGCGGCGTCGCGGACCTCGACGTACAGGTCGGGGACCTGGCCGAAGGAGCCGCCGTCCGTGGAGGCCGCCAGGATCACGGTCTCGATCGCGGGCTCCACGCGCGCGAGGTCGACGAGGAGGGTGTCGGTGACCCGGCCGCCCGCGTTCTGCTTGCCCTCGTGGCGGATCGCGCCGGAGGAGTGCACGGGCTGGTTGTAGAAGACGAAGTCGCCGTCGGAGCGGACCTTTCCGCCGACGAGCAGCAGCGCGGAGGCGTCCGCGTCGGGCACGCCCGGCCCGGAACGCCACCCCACCTCCACCCGCAGTGCCGCGGTCGGCACCGGCGTGTTTGATCCTTTCGACATTGACATGTCCGCCCCCATCACGTGTCACCGCGCCGGCCGGTTCCGGCTGCTCTTCTCGATGTCTGCCCGCACAACCTATTCCACGTTCCCGGGCTGTCACGAGGAACCACGATGAGCGGGGGAAAGACAGCTGTCCAACCGCCGGTAACCCGCCCGGAACTCGGCCTTTACACGATCAAGGACCGATTCGCTGCCCCTTTTTGCCAACTTCGCTTGCATTGGGGATCCCGCGTCACGCCGGGCACGGAAAACAACCCTCTTATCGGTCTCCCCAACCAGCACATCGTGGGCTTAACTTATGTGCCATGACCTCCCCCCGCTCCACTTATGGCGGCGGCTACTACTCCGCCTCCTTCCCGGACACTCCGATCTACGACTCGCTCGTGGCCGAGCGGGGCACCCCGCAGATCGCGCCGATCCGGGTCCCCGCCGCCTACGACATGCCGGGCAGCCAGCTGCCCGCGCTGCCCTCGGCGCTGCCCGCCCTCCCGGCGGCCCCGTCCCAGCCCTCCTACGGCTACCCGCAGGCACCGCAGCCGGCCCCGCTGCAGCAGGCGCCCGCCGCCTACATCCCGCAGCAGGCCACCGCGCCCCGCGGCTACCCTGGCCCGCATCCGCACGCGCAGCAGCCGCGGCCCGCGGCGCCCACCGGTTACGAGGCGATGCGCCCGGCGGCGCCCCGGCCCGCTCCGGCCCCGGCTCCCTACCAGGACCCGTACAACAACCAGCAGTACCGCGGTTACTGAGACGTTCCCCGGGCTGTCGGTGCCGGCTGGCACGATGGCCCCATGGGGAACGCTCAGTTGCAGTCGATACACATCCACCCGGTCAAGGCGTTCCGGGGCGTCTCGCCCCGGCAGGCCGGCGTGGAGCCCTGGGGACTGGCCGGGGACCGGCGCTGGATGCTGGTCGACGACGGGGGAAGGGTCGTCACCCAGCGCCAGCAGCCGCGCCTCGCGACGGCCGCCGCCGAGCCGTTGCCCGGCGGCGGCGTCCGGCTGTCCGCGCCGGGCACGGAGCCGCTGACGGTCGCCGTTCCGCGTCCGGTCGGCGCGGTGCGGGTGGAGATCTTCCGGGACAAGGTCGAGGCGGTCCCGGCCGAGGACGCCGCGGTGCACGCGTGGTGCAGCGCGTTCCTCGGCGCCGACGTGACCCTGGTGCACATGGCCGACCCCGGCGCGTGCCGGCCCGTCGACCCGCGGTTCGCGCTGCCCGGTGAGACCGTCTCGTTCGCCGACGGCTATCCGCTGCTGGTCACCACGACCGCCTCCCTCGACGCCCTCAACTCCCTGATCGCGCAGGGCCGGCACGCGCACGAGGGCCCGCTGCCCATGAACCGCTTCCGGCCCAACGTGGTCGTGAGCGGCACCGACGCCTGGGCCGAGGACGGCTGGTCGCGCGTCTCCATCGGCGAGGTCGACTTCCGCGTCGCCAAGATGAGCGGGCGCTGCGTCGTGACCACCACCGACCAGAACACGGCCGAGCGCGGCAAGGAGCCGCTGCACACCCTCGGCAGACACCGCCACATCGACGGCAGGCTCGCCTTCGGACAGAACCTGGTGCCCCTGTCCGCCGGCACGATCAGGGTGGGCGACCCGGTCCGCGTCGTCGGCTGAGGCGGGTGCGCCCGGCGCGGCGACCGGGTGCGTGGGGCCGGGAACACGGGCCGGACCAGGCACGTTTGGCGTTGTGTGAGGAGTTCGTGAGGACTCCGGTCCCGGCGCGTGCGGGGGTGACGTCGCTCTCCTTTCGCCCGGGTCCCGGACGAGCGGCTCAGCCGGGGGTTATCACGGAGCGGGGAAGGGGGTGCGGACCATGCGCGCGATCACCGGACTCTGGCGCTGGCGGCACAATCCGCTGTGCCGCGCGACCGACCTGGCCGAGGCCTGGCTCGCTCTGCTCGCCCTGCTGCTCGTCGTGTTCGCGGCACCCTCGGCCGGCGCGCTGGTGGGCGGCGCGGCCGGGGACGCCCTGCAGCGTTCCGTGCGCGAGCAGCACGAGACCCGGCACCTGATCAGGGCCTCCGTGATACGCAGGCTCGACGGGACCCTCCTGGACACCGACTCGGAGACGAGTTCGGGACGGGACCTGCGCAGCCGTGTCCTCGCCCGGTGGACCGCCCCGGACGGCGGCACGCACCGCGGCACGGTCCTGGCCGGACTCAAGGACCCGCGCCCGGGCGACCGCTTCACGATGTGGACCGACCGTCAGGGCCGCGTGGTGGCCCGGCCGCTCGACTCCGCCACGGCGTCGACGCACGCGGTCCTCGCCGGGTTCGGCGCCGCGCTGCTGACCGCCGGACTGGTCGAGGCCGGGCGGCGGCTGATCGTGTGGCGCATGACCCTGCGGAGATACGCGCGTTGGGACCAGGCATGGGACCGGGCGGGCCCGGACTGGGGCAGGACCGGCACCGGCAGCTGACGGCTTCCGCCTCCGGTCAACCCACCGCCTGCGCACACGCTACGGTGGACCGGCCGAACCGATCGGCGATACCCGCGTACGACGAGGTGGGGGCACAGCAGCGCCATGGCACAGGGCACGGTCCAGGTGACGCACACCGGCACATCGCGGTGGCGGCGCCGCACGGGTGAGTACACGACGCTCGCCGCCGCCCTGGAGGCCGCGACGGACGGTGACGTGCTCACCGTCGCTCCCGGCACCTACCGGGAGAACCTCGTCGTCCAGCGGGCGGTGACCCTGCGCGGCCCGGAGGGCTCCCCCGGTTCGGTCCGGATCGCGCCGAGCGAGGGCGTGCCGCTGACGGTGCGGGCCTCGGCGGTGATCCAGGACCTGCACGTGGAGGGACAGGACGCGGCGGCGCCCGCGCTGCTCGTGGAGGAGGGCACCCCGGAACTGCTGGACGTCCGGGTCGTGACCCGGTCGGCTGCGGGCATCGAGGTGCGCGGCAGCGCCCGGCCCACGGTGCGGCGCTGCACGGTCGACAATCCGGCGGGCATCGGCATCGCCGTACTGGACGGCGGCGGCGGGGTGTTCGAGGAGTGCGAGGTCGTCGCGGCCGGCCAGGCCGGCGTCGCGGTGCGCGGCGGCGCCCATCCGCGCCTCGACCGCTGCCGCGTGCACCACGCCTCGGGCTCGGGCCTGACGGCGACCGGTGAGAACTCCGCGCTGGAAGCGGTGGGTTGCGAGGTCTACGAGGTGCGGGGCAGCGGCGTCCAGGTCACCGGCCGGGCCACCGCCCACCTCACCGACTGCGACGTGCACCGCACCACCGGGGACGGTGTCACGCTCGACACCGACGCCGTGCTGACGCTGGCGGACTGCCGCATCCACGACATCCCGGAGAACGCGGTCGACCTGCGGTCCCGCTCCGTCCTGACGCTGACGCGCACCACCGTGCGGCAGTTCGGCCGCAACGGCCTGTCGGTGTGGGACCCGGGCACGCGCGTGGACGCCAACCAGTGCGAGATCTTCGACAGCACCGGCGACTACCCGGCGGTGTGGGTCAGCGACGGCGCGACGGCCGTGCTGGACTCCTGCCGGGTGCACGACGTGCCGGACGCGCTGTTCGTCCTCGACCGCGGCTCCCGCGCGGACGTCGTCGACAGCGACCTCACGCAGGTGCGCAACACGGCGGTGTCGGTGAGCGACGGCGCGACGGCGCAGCTCGACGACTGCCGCATCCGCGACGCCGCCACGGGCGCGTGGTTCCGCGACCACGGCAGCGGCGGCACGCTCAACAACTGCTCGCTGACCGGCACGCAGACCGGCGTGATCGTCACCAAGGGCGCCGACCCGACCATCGAGCGCTGCACCGTCGACTCCCCCTCGGAGGCGGGGTTCTACGTCTCGGCGGGCGGCCGGGGCAGCTTCCTGGGCTGCCGGGTGACGGGCAGCGGCGGTTACGGCTTCCATGTGATCGACGGCTGCCGCACAACGCTGAAGAAGTGCCGTACGGAGCGCTGCGCGCGCGGGGGTTACGAGTTCGCGGACGGCGGGACCGACGCCGCCGGTGCCGGCCCGGTCGTGGAGGACTGCACCAGCGACGAGAGCGGCGGGCTGAAGCCGCCCGCGGCGCGGGAGACGGCCGTGCAGACCTCGGCGCCCTCCACCGGCCTGCTCGGCGCGATCCCCGGTCAGCGCACCACCGAGCAGGAGGCCCTCGTCGCGGCCGCGCAACCCGAGGAGCGGCCGGCGCGGTCCGCGAAGGACGTGATGGGTGAACTGGACGCGCTGGTGGGCCTGGAGAGCGTCAAGCGCGAGGTGCGGGCCCTCACCGACATGATCGAGGTGGGCCGGCGCCGGCAGCAGGCGGGCCTGAAGGCGGCGTCCGTCAAACGGCACCTGGTCTTCACGGGCTCCCCCGGCACCGGCAAGACGACGGTGGCCCGGCTGTACGGCGAGATCCTCGCCTCCCTCGGCGTGCTGGAGAAGGGCCACCTCGTGGAGGTGTCCCGGGTCGACCTGGTCGGCGAGCACATCGGCTCCACGGCGATCCGCACCCAGGAGGCCTTCGAGAAAGCGCGCGGCGGCGTGCTGTTCATCGACGAGGCGTACGCGCTGTCCCCGGAGGACTCGGGCCGCGACTTCGGGCGGGAGGCCATAGACACGCTCGTGAAGCTGATGGAGGACCACCGCGACGCCGTCGTGGTCATCGTCGCCGGGTACACGGCCGAGATGGAGCGGTTCCTGTCGGTCAACCCGGGTGTGGCGTCCCGCTTCTCACGCACCATCACCTTCGGCGACTACGGCCCGGACGAGTTGCTGCGGATCGTCGAGCAGCAGGCCGAGGAGCACGAGTACCGGCTCGCGCCGGGCGCCGCGGAGGCCCTGCTGAAGTACTTCACGGCGCTCCCGAAGGGCCCGGCGTTCGGCAACGGCCGTACCGCGCGGCAGACGTTCGAGGCGATGGTGGAGCGGCACGCGAGCCGGGTCGCCCAGGTGGCCGACCCCAGCACGGACGATCTGACCCTGCTCTACGCCGAGGACCTGCCCGAGTTGCTCTGAGGCTCCCCCTCCGGCCCGGGCCCGGCCCCCTCCCGCGTCGCGTGACGGGGTGCGGGCACGTCCGGGCGCAGCCGGGCCAGCAGCCGCCGGCGTTCCTCGGCGAACGCCGGGTCGGCCTGGTAGTCGGAGTGGCCGAGGATCGGCGCGGGCAGCGGGTGCAGGTCGGTACGGCCGAGCGCGAGGGGGTCCTTGAGGGCCTCGCGGTCCACCTCGGGGTCACCGTGGTCGTCGCACAGCCGGACGGGGCCGCCGATGGGGTCGGTGACCCGGTACAGGTTGCGCCAGCAGTCCACCTCCCGGTGCAGCGACCGGAGCGCCTCAGGGCCGAAGTGGGCGGGGAACCACCTGCCGTACAGCCGCTCCAGCGGTGAGCCGTAGGTCAGCAGCGCGACGCGCCTGCGGGCGGACGGAGCGAGCTGCCAGGCGGCCGCGGCGGCGAGGACGCTGCCCTGCGAGTGGCCGGAGATGACGAGGCGGCCGCCGGTGACGCGGGTCCAGGTCGCGATCCGCCAGGTCAGGTCGGGCACGGCGCGCTCGGCGTAGCAGGGCGGCGCGAAGGGGTGGGCGGCGCGCGGCCAGAAGGTGCCGACGTCCCACAGGATGCCGATGGTGCGCCGCGCGGAGGGGTCCTTGTAGGCGCGTCGGCCCCAGGTGACGAACAGTATGAAGCCGAAGCCGATGAGCCAGGAGCCCAGTGCCTCGGCGGTCTGGGCGGCGCCGTGCACGAACGCGTACGAGCCGCTCGCCGCCTCGCCGGGTGTCCGGTCGGTGGTGAGGGCGCCGACGAGGGCGCCCGCGCCGAGCAGCAGGGTCGCCGCCGAGGTGACGGCGACGATGAGGGGTGCGCGGTCGGTGAGCCGGGCCATGGCGCGCACGGTGGCGATGCGGCGGGTGCGGGCCGGGTCGCGGACCTCGTGCGGGTGGTCGCGTTCCACGGCGGCGCGTTCGGCGCGGGCGCGCAGCCAGGTGCGCCGGGCGAGTTCGGCGCACAGCACCAGCAGCAGTACGAGCAGCGGCGGGATCGCGGAGGCCTGCCAGGTCAGCATGACGGGCGGGCCGGGGATGGAGGCGCCGGTGCCGTCCAGCCAGTCGGCGACGCGCTGGGCCACGCCGCCGGACATGACGCCGCCGAGGGCGCAGGCCAGCATGGCGACGGCGGGCCCGCCGAGGCCGCGCATCGCGGCGCGCGGGTCGGGCCGGGTGCGGTGCAGCAGGTGGGCGACGACCGCGAGGGCGATCACCAGCAGGCCCTGGCCGAGAGCGATGCCGCCGAAGGTCGCGTCGCCGGGCAGCCGGCCGGAGGACTCCCAGCCGGGGCGCTCCCAGGCGGCGTAGACCAGGGCGAGCAGGAGCAGGGCGAGGGCGCCGAGCGGGAGGCCCCGTACGACGTTCCGGTCGAGGCCGGAGTCCAGGCGCCGTTCGCTGCGGCCCCGGCGGCACACCACCCACAGCACGACCGCGCCGCCGGCGACGAGTGCCGCCTCCAGCAGTCGTCCGGCCGTGTCGAGGAGCGCGGAGCCGCCGGACTCGCGGTCGAAGCGGGCGGCGGAGGTGCCGACGGCGGCGGCGACGGTGAGCAGGGCGGCGGCGGTGTGGGCGGCGCGCAGCCGGGCGACCAGGCGGCGGCCGTACCAGAATCCGGGCCGGCCGAGCGCGGTGGGCACGGAGTCGGCGAGGTCCTCCTCGGAGTCGGCGGCGCGGGCCATCGGCTGCTGGGACTCGTACTCGCTCCAGGTGCGCCGGGACAGGTACCAGAGCAGGCCGGTGAGGGCGGTGGGCACGAGGGCGGCGAGCGCGAGGCGGCGTCCGGGCATGCTCCACCAGCCGCCGTCGGAGGCCTCGGGCGACAGGAAGCCGAGCCAGGAGTGCCGTTCGGCGCAGGCGGTGGTGCCCGCGCACTGCCAGGCCGTCAGGTCGAGGGCGACCTCGCAGGCGGCGGCCACGAGCAGCACGGTGAGGGACAGTCCGGCGAGCCGCACCAGCAGTCCGTACAGGCGCACGGTGCGGCCGCGGCCGCGGGTGTTCGGGCGCATCCAGTGGGCGAGGTTCGCCACCATGAACGGCAGCAGCAGCAGCCACAGGGCGCGGGAGCCGTTGCCGGAGGTGAGGTTGCACCAGACGTAGGCCTCGGGCACCGGGCCGTCGCGGCGGGTGTCGGTGGCGGGGTCGTTCTCGGCGTCGACGTCGTCGGCGCGCCGGAAGACGGCGGCGGTGTCGTCGCCGGTGATCCGCACGGTGCGCGGATCGTTGAGCATCTCGCCGGGTGTCGTCCCGCCCACTCCGTGGACGAGGAGTTCCAGAGCGGCTCCCGCGGGCCGCTGTGCCGGGCTTTCGGTGTCGCCCGTCGTCGCGCGTTCCTGCGCACGTTCCACTGTTGGCACTTCCCCCGTGACGCGCCGTCGGCTGTCTGTGTGCGGGATCAGGATCTCCCGTTCCGGGCGGGTGCGCACCCCTCGACACCGAATCTCCCCGATCCGTGCGGCAGGTGTGACCCTTCCGATGCCAACGTGACATGCGCACATCGCACCCGTCGGTGACGCGGCGTGTGCGGGGGCGTGCGAGGATGGGACGTCCGCGCACCGGGACCGGTAAGAATGTCCTTGTCGGAGCGGGTGCCGAGCGGGTCGGACGGCGGCTTGAGGCGAAAGGACCGGAGCGTACGTGAGTGAGAATCAGAACCTCCTCGCGGAGCAGCGCCGCGCCCTGATCCTGGACGAGGTCCGGCGCCGTGGCGGCGTGCGGGTCAACGAGCTGACGCGGAAGCTCGGTGTGTCGGACATGACGGTCCGCCGCGACCTGGACGCGCTGGCCCGGCAGGGTGTGCTGGAGAAGGTGCACGGCGGCGCGGTGCCGGTGGCCGAGGCGAGCACGCACGAGCCGGGTTTCGAGGCCAAGTCGAGCCTGGAGCTGACGGCCAAGGAGGACATCGCGCGGGCGGCGGCCGGGCTGGTCGCGCCGGGCGCGGCGATCGCGCTGTCGGGCGGTACGACGACGTTCGCGCTGGCGCACCAGCTGCTGGACGTGCCGGATCTGACGGTGGTCACCAACTCGGTGCGGGTCGCCGACGTGTTCCACGCCGCGCAGCGGACCTCGGGGCCGCGGCAGGGCGCGGCGACGGTCGTGCTGACCGGTGGTGTGCGCACCCCGTCGGACTCGCTGGTGGGTCCGGTCGCCGACCAGGCCATCGCGGCGCTCCATTTCGACCTGCTGTTCCTCGGTGTGCACGGCATATCGGTGGAGGCCGGCCTGTCGACGCCGAACCTGGCGGAGGCCGAGACCAACCGGCGGCTCGTGCAGTCGGCGCGGCGGGTCGTGGTGGTCGCCGACCACACCAAGTGGGGTGTGGTGGGACTGAGTTCGTTCGCGACGCTGGAGCAGGTGGACACGCTGGTGACGGACGCGGGTCTGCCGGGCGACGCGCGTGCCGAGGTGTCGGAGCACCTGCGCCGGCTCGTCGTCGCGGGCGAACCCGAGGACGACGGCACCGACGACTGACCCCGGGCGCCGCCCGGCGCCGCCGAATACCGTTCCAGTCCCCCGACCGAACCCCGGCCCCGTGCGAGGGAGTTGATCCCATGGCTCACCGACTGCGCCCCGTCGAGCACGACTTCGTCCGGACCGCGCCGGTCCGGCTGGTGTTCGCGCGGGGCATCACCGCGCCGCCCGCGGCCGTGTTCCGCGCGCTGGCCGACGACGTGGTGGGCTGGGCGGAGTGGTTCTCGGCGGTGACGGTGGCGCGGCCGGTGCGCGACGGCGCGGGGCGCGACATCCGGCTCAGGGGCGGGGGCCGGTTCCTGGAGACCGTCCTCGTGGCGGAGGCGCCCGAGGTGTACGCCCATCGCGTGGACGTGACCAACGTGCCGGGCGCCCGCGCCCTGGCCGAGGAGTGGCGGCTCGTGCCGATCGGGACGGGCACGCGCGTGCAGTGGACCCTGGCCGCCGACGGCACGACGGCGTTCCGCGTCGCGCTCAACCTGGCCCGGGCCGGCCTGGACCGGTCGTTCCGCGACTCGGTGACGGCTCTGGACCGGCGCCTGACGTCGTAGCCGGGTCAGTCCGGCCAGACGCCCGTCTTCAGCAGGGTCGCGATCGCGTGGGTGTACGGCGCGATGTCCAGGCCCTGTTCGGCGAGCCAGGCGTCCGAGTAGTACTTGTCGAGGTACCGGTCCCCGTGGTCGCACAGCAGCGTCACCACGCTGCCCTGCCGTCCCTCGGACACCATCTCGGCGACGATCTTCAGCGCGCTCCACAGCCCGGTGCCGGTCGAGCCGCCCGCCTTGCGGCCGATGGCCGACTCCAGTGCGCGGACGGCGGCGACGCTCGCGGCGTCCGGCACCTTCATCATGCGGTCGACGGCACCGGGCACGAAGCTCGGTTCCATACGGGGCCTGCCGATGCCCTCGATGCGGGAGCCGCAGTCGCACGTGACGTCCGGGTCGCCCGTCGTCCAGCCCTCGAAGAAGCAGGAGTTCTCCGGGTCGGCCACGCAGATGCGGGTGTCGTGCTGCATGTAGTGGACGTAGCGCGCGATGGTCGCCGAGGTGCCGCCGGTGCCGGCCGTGGCGACGATCCAGGACGGCTCCGGGTAGCGCTCCAGGCGGAGTTGGCGGAAGACCGACTCGGCGATGTTGTTGTTGCCGCGCCAGTCCGTGGCGCGCTCGGCGTAGGTGAACTGGTCCATGTAGTGGCCGCCGGTCTCCGCCGCGAGGGCGGCCGACGCCTCGTACATCGTGCGGGGGTCGTCCACGAAGTGGCACTGGCCGCCGTGGAACTCGATGAGGCGGCACTTCTCGCGGCTCGTGGTGCGCGGCACGACGGCGATGAAGGGCACGCCGATCAGCTTCGCGAAGTAGGCCTCGGAGACGGCCGTCGAGCCGCTGGAGGCCTCGATCACCGGGCGTCCGGGGCGGATCCAGCCGTTGCACAGGCCGTAGAGGAACAGCGAGCGGGCGAGGCGGTGCTTGAGGCTGCCGGTGGGGTGGGTCGACTCGTCCTTCAGGTAGAGGTCGATGTTCCAGTGCTCCGGCAGCGGGAAGCGGAGCAGGTGGGTGTCGGCCGAGCGGTTCGCGTCGGCCTGGACCCTGCGGACGGCTTCTTTCAGCCAGGCACGGTAGGCGGGGTCCGTGCGGTCGATGTCGAGGGTTGCGCCGGGTCTGATCTGCTGTGGGGTGCTCACGGCGGTGCTCCTTGGGGTGCGCGCCGACGGCGGGTCGCGCGGCCGACACACCGATCATAAGCACCGTTCGTCCGGCTTCCCACCTGCATAAACGCTTCTTTGAGCCGGTCAAAGGGTCCCCTGGGGCACGGTGTGCGCGCCGGGGCGGGGGCGCATTGGCGGCAATGCTCCGGGCACTCGGGGCGAAGGGGTCGCGCGCACTGGTGCTCGGCGCGCGGCGGGGGCACACTGCACCCGGGCGGGCCGAGAACCCGCACCGGAGCACACTGGACGACGACAGCCGGACGGGCCCGGGCGGGAGCGGGGCCCGGGCGGCCGGGAGACGCGCGAGGGGGCGGAACGGCATGGCGGAGCCGGAGTTCACGGCCAGGGGCGTGCGGATCGGCAACGGACTGCGCTCGCTCACCCGGGCCGGACAGGTCCGGATCAACGACGGCAGGCTGGAGTTGCTCACCAGCTACGGCAGTGAGATCGACAGCGCACCGGTGCAGGCGGTGCGCGCGTCCAAGCCGTGGTTCGTGCCGGAGGACCGGGCGCTCGCCGACCTCAACGGCAAGCGGTACCTGCTGACTCTGGGCGAGAGCGACCCGGCGCCGGGCGAGTCGGGGCCGCCGGCCGCCCGCAGGTTCGTCGAGGCGGTGCGCCGGGCGGCGGGACGCGGCCGCTGACGTGCCCGCGAGTTGCGGTACCTCATGCCCTGGGTCACGCTGGTCTCACGTCACTCTGGGTTTACCGGCGATAACGCTGCGAACCAGCCCGCCGGCCACGACAGCAGGCGGCAGTGTCACGCAGGCGCCCTGCTGGATCCGTACTCCGTGTTCTTCCGGAGCTCGTTCCGGACCTGACATCGGGGAGTCGCAGCCGTGATCAGTCACCCAAGCAGACAGTGCACGGTGGAGCTGCAAGCTCTGCCGTCGCGGATCGGCCAGGTCCGCAGAATCGTATCTGCGCAGTTGCGCTACTGGCACATGGATTCCCTGATCGACCGGGCGATGCTCGGCGTGACGGAGCTGTTGTCCAACGTCCACCGGCATGCCCGGCCCGACAAGACGTGCACCGTGGAGATCGAGCTGCTGCTCGACCGGTTGACGGTCTCGGTGCACGACCACGACCCGAGGCTGCCCGAGGTGGGCGACGCGCAGCCGCTCGCGACCTGCGGACGCGGGCTCGCCATGGTGGCCGCGGTCAGCGAGAGCTGGGGCGTGCGGCCGGACGGCGAGTCCGGCAAGGTCGTGTGGTTCACCCTGCCCACGCCCGGGACCGGTGCCTCCGCTTCCTCGCTGTACGCCGGGGACCGGGCGGGACGTGTGCTCGCCGAGGTCACGACCGCCCCACCGGTCCGCGACGTCCAGACCGTCGAGCCGGTCCTCGAACCGGTCCTCGAACCGGTCCTCGACGTCAAGACCGCCGAGCCGGCCCTGGAAGCCGCCCTCGACGCCCGCGGACCGCGACGTGCTCCCGCCCGGTCGGCCGTTGCCGGCTGACCGGGCGGTGACCCCGTCCGGGGGTGCCGGCGCGCGGCCGGCACCCCCGGTTCCCCTCCTCGCACCGGGGCGGTCTCACTCCGTGGCGATCGCCCGCAGCACGTCCAGGCGGGCCGCGCGGCGCGCCGGGCGCAGGCCGGCGAGGGCTCCGGCGGCCAGCCCCACCAGGGCGACCAGCGCCAGCTGCACGGGCGGCACCGCGAAGGCGAACGCGCTGTCGCTCGCGCCGTCGGACGCCTCGACCAGGACCCAGCCGAGGAAGGCGCCGAGGGCGAGTCCGCCCACCGTGCCGAACGCCGCCACCAGGACCGACTCCCAGCGGACCATGGCCCGCAGCTGGGCGCGGGTCTGGCCGACTGCCCTGAGCAGGCCGAGTTCGCGGGTGCGCTCGTGGACCGCCAGTGTGAGCGTGTTGGCGATGCCGAGCAGGGCGATGAGGACCGCGAGGGCGAGCAGCGCGTAGACGAGCGTGAGCATCATGTCGATGCCGCCCGCCGAGGACTCCGCGTACTCCTCGCGGGTCTGCACCTCCGGATTGCCGTACGGGGCCGTCGCCTTCTCGACCGCCGCCCTGCCGTCGGCCGCGCTCACGCCGTCCTCGAAGGTGACGGCGACGAGGGTGTCGGAGTCCTGGGCGCGGTGCGGCGCCCACGCCTCGCGGGTGATGACGTAGTCGCCGGCGAGTTCGGAACGGTCGTAGACCGCGCGGACGGTGAAGGTCTCCCGCTCGCCGTCGGTGAACGTCAGGCGGGTCGTGTCGCCGGTGGTGAGGCCCAGCCGGTCGGCCTCCTGCGCGGTGAGGGCGATGCCGTCGGCGCCGAGGCCGCTCAGCGAGCCCCGCACCTCGCCGAGGTCGAAGGCGCGTTCCAGGGCGACCGGGTCGGTGACGGTCAACGCCCTTCCTCTGCCGTCGACTTCGGCGACGCCCCGGCCGAGGCCGACGGCGGTGTCCACCTCGGGGAGTTCCTGGACGGCGCCGGCCAGCCGGGGGCTCAGCCCGCTGCCGCCCGCGCCGAACGACGGTGCGCTCACGGCGACGTCGCCGGCGAAGGACCGGGACACGGTCTGGTCCATGGTGGCCTTCAGGGAGGCGCCGAACACGGTGAACAGCGAGACCACGGCGACGCCGATCATCAGCGCGCCGGCCGTCGCGGCCGTACGCTTCGGGCTGCGCAGGGCGTTGCGCCGGGCGAGGGACCCGGTGACACCGCGCAGCCGGGGCAGCGGGCTGCCGAGGACGCGCACGGCGGTGCCGGAGGCGACCGGGCCGAGGACCACGAAGGCGACCAGGGCCAGGACGGCGCCGCTGCCGGCCATCCAGACCGACGGCTCCACGAGGACGCCGGTGAGGGTGACGGCGAGGGCGAGGGCGGCCAGGCCCGCTCCGGTGACGGCGCGCGCCCGGGAGGCGCCGGAGGTGTCGACGGCCGTCTCGCGCAGCGCGGCGAGGGGTGCGGTGCGCCCGGCCCGCACGGCGGGCATCAGGGCGGAGCCGAGGCAGACCACGACGCCGACCACGAGGGGCAGGGCCAGGGACAGGCCCCTGACGACCAGGTCGCCGTCCGGGAAGGGGAAGCCGATCGCCGGGAACAGCGCCTGGAGTCCGGCGGCGATGGCGATGCCGCCCGCGAGGCCCGCGGCCGAGGCGGTCAGCGCGACGGCGCTCGCCTCCACGAGGGTGGCCGCGGTGACCTGCCGGCGCGAGGCGCCGAGGGCTCTCAACAGGGCGTTCTCACGGGTGCGTTGGGTGACCACGATCGCGAAGGTGTTGTGGATGGAGAACGTCGCGACCAGCAGGGCGACGCCGGAGAACACCAGCAGGAAGGTGGTGAAGATGCCGAGGAACTGGCTGGAGATCATGTCGGTGTTCTCCGCGGCCGACTCCTCGCCGGTGATCGCCTCCACGCCCGCGGGCAGCGAGGCCGCCAGCCGGTCCGTCAACTCGGCCTGGCCCACGCCCGGTTCGGCCCGCACAAGGATGCTCGCGGCCTGCCCGGGCCGGGCCGTGAGGTACCGCTCGGCGTCGGACCGCGTCATGCCGGTGTAGGTGACCTGCGCCATGCCGTCCTCGCCGCCGAAGGTCGCCAGGCCGACGATCGTGACCCGCACCGGGTCGGGGGTGCGCAGCGTCGTGGTGTCGCCGATCTCCAGGCCGCCCCGCTCGGCGGTGCCGCGGTTGACGACGACCTCGCCGGACCGCTGCGGGGCACGGCCCTCGGCGAGCCGGTAGGAGTTGAGCTCCGGGTCGGCGATCCAGTTGCCCGCGAGAGTCGGCGGGCCCTGTCCGCCCACGGGCTCGCCGTCCGAGCCGACGAGCTGGCCCGCGCCCTGGATGTCGGGGACGGCGGCGGCGACGCCCGGGACGTCCTCGACGCGCTCGGCGAGAGCGGTGTCGACGGGCTGCCGCACGCCCTGGCTCTCCCCCGGCGTGGTGATGGCGTCGGCGCTGCGCACGACGGCGTCGGTGCCACTGCTCGCGCTCGAGAACATGGAGTCGAAGCTCGCCCGCAGCGTGTCGCCCATGACGAGCGTGCCGGCGAGGAAGGCGACGCCGAGGAACACGGCGAGGAACGTGCCGGCGAAGCGGCGCTTGTGGGCGCGCAGCGAGGAGGCGCTCAGGCGCAGGGAGGCGTTCATGACGGCACCTCGAAGGCTTTCATGCGGTCCAGGACCCGGTCGGCGGTCGGGTCCGCCATGCGGTCGACGAGCCGTCCGTCGGCCAGGAAGACGACCTCGTCGGCGTGGGCGGCGGCGACCGGGTCGTGGGTGACCATGACGACGGTGCGGCCGGTGGTGCGCACCGTGCGGCCGAGCAGCCCGAGCACCTCCTCGCCGGAGCGGGAGTCGAGGTTGCCGGTCGGTTCGTCGGCGAACACGACCTCGGGGCGGTTCGCGAACGCCCGTGCCACGGCGACGCGTTGCTGCTGTCCGCCGGAGAGTTCGGCGGGCCGGTGGTGGAGCCGGCCGCGCAGTCCGACGACGTCGATCAGCGCGTCGATCCACTCCGGGTCGCCGGTGCCGCCCGCGAGGTCCAGGGGCAGGGTGATGTTCTCGGCGACGGTGAGCGTCGGCACCAGGTTGTACGCCTGGAACACGAAGCCGACGCGGTCGCGGCGCAGCAGGGTGAGCCGACGGTCGTCGAGGCCGGCGAGTTCGGTGTCGCCGATGAAGGCGCTGCCCGAGGTGAGGGTGTCCAGGCCGGCCGCGCAGTGCATCAGCGTGGACTTCCCGGACCCCGAGGGGCCCATGATCGCGGTGAAGCGGCCGGCCGGGAAGGAAACGGTGACGCCGTCCAGGGCGCGCACGGCGGTGTCGCCGCCGCCGTACACCTTCGCGGCGTCCACGACGCGGGCCGCGGTGCGGGTGGTGGTCGTGGTGGTGGTCATGCCGCACCGCCCTTGCGTCCGAAGTGCTCCTCCAGGACGGACAGCCGGCGCCAGTACTCGTCCTCGTCGATCTCGCCGGAGGCGAAGCGGCGGCCGAGGACGGCGAGCGGCGAGTTGTCGCCGCCGGTGGGCTGCCAGGGGGCGCGGCGGCCGCGCCACACGGTGCGGCGCAGCAGCACGATGCCGCCGCCGATGACGGCGGCCCAGATGAGAGGGAACAGCAGGATCCACGGGCCGGGCCCGCCGTCGGTGAAGTGCGCCAGGGTGTGCATGGCCGGTCAGCTCCTCGTCGAGCGATGTCGTCGTTGCGTCGTCGCTTTCGAGGTTCGTCCCGGAGGGGGGTTCGGGTCGTCGTACGGCCGGCGGCAGTGTGCGTACCCCGCGGGGAGTAGGCGGCGCGCGCGGGGCTGCTTCCCGCGGGCGGCGGAGGGCTTCCCGGGTCGGCGGGCGGCGGTGTGGGCTTCCCGGCTGCGGCCGGGTGGGTCAGGCGGGCGGCTTCTCGCCGAAGCTGGCGAAGTACGCGGCGACCATGTCCTCGTCGGCGTGGCCCCGGGCGGCGGCGCGTTCCAGGCGTTCGGCGCTCGCGGCGGCGACGTCGAGGCGGACGCCGTGGTCGGCGCCGGCCCGGACGATCAGCCGGGCGTCCTTGGCCGCCGTGTGCACCGCGAACTGGGCCGGGGACAGCCGGTCCTCCAGGACGAGCGCGGCCTTGGCGCGCAGGTAGCCCATGTCGAGCGGGCCGCCGTCGATGAGCGCGAAGAAGCTGTCCGGCGTCACGTCGAGCGCCTTGGCCAGGGCGAGGACCTCGCCGGTGGCGGCGGTGGCGGCGAGGACCCAGCTGTTGGCGACCAGCTTGAGGCGGGTCGCGCTGCCCTCCGCGCCGTCCTCGCCGGTCCACACGGTGCGTGCGCCGACGGCGCCGAAGACGGGCGTGACCCTCCCCCGGTGTGCGGCGGGGCCGGCCGCGAGGATGGTGAGCTGTCCGGCCTCGGCCGGCTGCCGGGTGCCGAGCACCGGGGCGTCGTAGAAGACGAGTTCGTGGTCGGCGGCGAAGCCGGCCAGGGTGGTGACGCCGTCGAGTCCCGCGGTGGTGGACTGGATCCAGGCGGTGCCGGGGCGCAGGGCGGGGGCGGCCTCGCGCATCACCTCCAGGGCGGCGGGGCCGTCGTGGAGCATGGTGAGGACGACGTCGGCGCCCTGGACCGCCTCGGCGGGGGTGCCGGTGACGTGGGCTCCGTCGGCGGTGAGGGGTTCGGCCTTGGCGCGGGTGCGGTTCCAGACGCGGACGGTGTGTCCGGCGCGGGCGATGTTGCGGGCCATCGCGGCGCCCATGATGCCGGTGCCCAGGACGCTCACGGTGAGCTTGTCGGTCATGACGTCGCTTCCTGTTCCGTTGTGGGCTGCGGGTCGCTCGGGGTTCCTGCGGTCCGGGTGCCCGCCGTCGCCTTTTCGTACTGCTCCGGGATTACGCCGGACGCGTCAGCGCGCCCAGCGGGTCGTCCAGGACGGGCTGCCAGGCCAGCTCGGCGGCGCCGACGAGGCTGTTGTGGTCGAGGGTGCAGGGCAGGATCGGGACGCCGCCGCTGCGGCCCCACAGGCTGCGGTCGGCGACGACGGCGCGCAGCCGCTCCGGGTCGGCGTCGAGGAGGGTGCGGTGCAGGCCTCCGAGGATGATCCGGTCGGGGTTGAGGATGTTCACCAGGCCCGCGAGGCCGAGGCCGAGGCGGTCGATCAGGGTCTCGGTGGCGGTGCGGACGGCCGGGTCGTCGTAGTGGCCGCGGATCAGGTCCTGGGCCTGCTTGAGCAGGGACACCTCGGGGCCGGGCTCCCGGCCGGCCGCGGTGAGCAGGGCGAGCGGGTCGGCCTCCACGTCGAGGCAGCCGCGCCCGCCGCAGTGGCAGGGCCGCCCGCCCTCGGGGTTGACGGTGAGGTGGCCGACCTCCAGGGCCAGGCCCGAACTGCCGCTGTGCAGGCGCCCGTCGAGGACGAGGGCGCCGCCGACGCCGCGGTGTCCGGTGGCCACGCACAGCAGGTCGCGGGCGCCGCGTCCGGCGCCGTGCCGGTGCTCGGCGAGCGCGGCGAGGTTGACGTCGTTGGCGGCGAAGGCGGGCCCGTCGATGCCGGCCGCGCGGACGCATTCGGCGAAGATCTCCCGCACGGGCGCGCCCGCGGGCCACGCGAGGTGCAGCGGGTTCAGCGCGAGCCCCTCGGGTTCGGCGACGGCCGACGGCACGGCGAGCCCGGAGCCGACGCAGCGCCGGCCGGTCTCGCGCAGCAGTTGCGCGCCCGCCTCGACGACGGAGCCGAGGACCTTCGCCGGGTCGGCGTCGACGACCTCGCAGCCGGGCGCCGTGGCGACGATCCGGCCGCCGAGTCCGACGAGCGCGGCCCGGAAGCCGTCGGCGTGCACCTGCGCGGCGAGGGCGACGGGGCCCTCCTCGGCGACGGAGAGACGGTGGGAGGGGCGGCCCTGGGAACCGGCGGCCGCGCCGGGGCGGGCGTCGACGCGGATCAGGCCGAGCGCCTCGAGTTCGGCGGCGACCGCACCGGCCGTCGCGCGGGTCACGCCGAGTTCGGCGGTGAGGACGGCCCGGGTGGGCGCGCGGCCGGTGTGCACGAGCTCCAGCGCGGGTCCGAGCGCACCGCGCCCCCGGTCCAGCCGCGTCCTGGAGGTGGTCCCTTCCCCCGCCGGCCGGGGGTCCGCCTTGCCGCTCATGAGGGCGAGTCTCCCATGATCCGCGCGGCGGGTGACGGGCGCCGTGGCCTCCCGCGCCTCCCGGAACTACCCCGGGCCGTCAGCGAAGCCGCTCACCCGGAGAGTGATGTTCAGGCGTCCCGTCAGGCCGAGGTGCGGCGGCGCCGTGTCCGGGTGCACGCGGGGCACCCCGTGGTACGCGAGCCGGGACTCGCCGCCGAACACGAACAGGTCGCCGCTGCGCAGGGCGACGTCGGTGTACGGGCGGCCGCGCGATCCGGTGTTGCCGAAGCGGAAGACACAGGTGTCGCCGAGGCTCAGCGACACGACCGGTGCGCCGGACTCCTCGTCGCTGTCACGGTGCATGCCCATGCGGGCGTCGGCGTCGTAGAAGTTGATCAGGGCGATGTCGTACGCGGCGTCCGGGACCGCGTCCGGGCCGAGCGCGTCGGCCACGGCACGGCGACCGAGGTCGCCGAGCCAGTCCGGGAACGGCTTGACCGGGGAGCCGTCGCCGTCGACGGCGGTGCGCGCGTAGCCGTACGGGTACCAGTGCAGGCCGAGGCAGACCTGCCGCGCGGTCATGGTGCCGCCGCCGGGGGTGCGTACGGTGCGCAGGCCCGCGGGCGGGCGGGCCCAGTCCCGGCAGGCGGCGAGCAGCTCGCGCTGCCGTGCCGGGCCGAGCCAGTCGGGGACGTGCACCGCGCCGGGCGCCACCGGCGTGCGGGGCCTGGGGAACAGCTCGGCGTCCATGCGCTCCATCCTGCCGGACGCGGCCTGATCTGCGGCTCGGTTAGCCTTGGGCGGGATGAACGACCGTATGACGACGCCGTGGGGCGAGCCGGCGCTGAGCCGCTTCCCCGAGGACCCCCGCGAGCAGTTGCGCGCCTGGGACGCCTCCGACGAGTACCTCCTGCGGCATCTCGCCGCGCAGGAGGTCTCCCTGGCCGGGACGGTCGTGGTGGTCGGCGACCGCTGGGGCGCCCTGGTGACCGCGCTGGCGGAGCACGAGCCGGTGCAGATCACCGACTCGTACCTGGCGCAGGAGGCGACCCGCGCCAATCTCGCGCGGGCCGGTGTCGCGCCGGGCACCGTCCGGTTGCTGACCACGCAGGACCCGCCGCCCGGCCGGATCGACGTCCTGCTGGTGCGGGTGCCGAAGAGCCTGGCGCTGCTGGAGGACCAGCTGCTGCGGCTCGCGCCGTCGGTGCACGAGGGCACGGTGGTGGTCGGCACGGGGATGGTGAAGGAGATCCACGCCTCGACGCTGCGGCTGTTCGAGCGGATCCTGGGGCCGACCCGCACCTCCCTGGCGGTGAAGAAGGCCCGGCTGATCCTCTGCACGCCGGATCCCGCGCTGGAGCGGCCCGCGAGTCCGTGGCCGTACCGCTACGAGTTGCCCGACGACGTCGGCGTGGTGTCGGGGCGCACGGTCGTCAATCACGCCGGGGTGTTCTGCGCCGACCGGCTGGACATCGGCACGCGGTTCTTCCTCGCACACCTGCCGCGGATACGCGGGGGGCGGCGCGTGGTGGACCTGGGCTGCGGCAACGGCGTGGTGGGTACGGCGGTGGCGCTGGCCGATCCGGACGCCGAGGTGCTGTTCGTGGACGAGTCGTTCCAGGCGGTGGCGTCGGCGGAGGAGACGTACCGGGCGAACGGTGTGCCGGGGCACGCGGAGTTCCGGGTCGGGGACGGCCTGGCGGGGGTGCCGTCGGGCAGTGTCGACGTGGTGCTGAACAATCCGCCGTTCCACTCGCACCAGGCGACGACCGACGCGACGGCGTGGCGGATGTTCACGGGCGCGCGGCGGGTGCTGCGTCCTGGCGGGGAGCTGTGGGTGGTCGGCAACCGGCACCTGGGGTACCACGTGAAGCTGCGGCGCCTGTTCGGCAACAGCGAACTGGTGGCCGGGGACCGGAAGTTCGTGGTGCTGAAGGCCGTCAAACGGTAGCGGGGCGGGACGGCCGGCCGAGGACGCCGACGAGGTCCGCGACCGTCCGTGCCATCGCCTCCCTGCCGACGGTCAGGTAGGCGCGCGAGTCGACGGCCCCGGGGTGCGCGGCGAGGAACTCCCGGATCGCGCCGGTCATGGCGATGTTGAGCGCGGTGCCGATGTTGACCTTGGCGATGCCGCCGGCGACGGCCGCGGCCAGTTCGCCGTCCGGGACGCCCGAGGAGCCGTGCAGCACGAGCGGCACGTCGAGCGCGCCCGCCAGGCGTGCGAGCAGGGCGTGGTCGAGGGTGGCGGTGCGGTCGGTCATGGCGTGGGAGCTGCCGATGGCGACGGCCAGGGCGTCCACGCCCGAGTCGGCGACGAAGGCGCGGGCCTCGTCGGGGTCGGTGCGCGCGCCGGGGGTGTGCGGGTCGGGCGGCGGTTCGCCGTTCTTTCCGCCGATCTCCCCCAACTCGGCCTCGATCCACAGCCCTTGGCCGTGCGCCCAGTCGACGGCGGCCCGTGTGGCGGCGAGGTTCCGCTCGTACGGCAGCCCTGACGCGTCGTACATCACGGAGCTGAATCCGGCGTCCGGCGCCTGCCGCAGCAGGGCGTCGCTCTTGACGTGGTCGAGGTGCAACGCGACGGGCACGCGGGCGTGTTCGGCGGCGGTGACGGCGGCGCGGGCCAGCGGCAGGAGCCGGCCGTGGCGGAACTTGACGGCGTTCTCGCTGACTTGGAGGACGACGGGCGCTTCGGCCGACTCGGCGCCGGCGACGACGGCCTCGACGTGTTCCAGCGTGATGACGTTGAACGCGGCGACGGCCTGTCCGGCCGCGGCGGCGCCGGTGACGAGGTCTCCGGTGGTGGCGAGGGGCACGGCGGGTCCTTCCCGGGGGCTGCCGGAGGTCAGGGGGCGAGGATCACCGAGCGGGTGAGGTGGCGCGGGGCGTCCGGGTCGAGGCCGCGGGCCGCGGCGACGGCGACGGCGAGGCGCTGGACGCGGACGAGTTCGGCGAGCGGGTCGAGGCCGCCGGCGATCCAGCGTCCGCCGGTGTCCCGGACCTGGTCGGCGAGTCCTTCGGGGGCGTCCCCGAGCATCCAGGTCGCCGTGCCGGTGGTGGTGATGCTGATGGGGCCGTGGCGGTACTCCATGGCCGGGTAGGCCTCGGTCCAGGCGAGTGCCGCCTCGCGCATCTTCAGCCCGGCCTCGTTGGCGAGTCCGACGGTCCAGCCGCGGCCGAGGAACGTGAACTGCGCGCAGTCGACGAGGCCTTCGGGGAGCGGCTCGGCGAGGGCGGTGCGCGCGTCGGTGACGGCCGTGTCGGGGTGCAGGCCGAGGTGGGCGCGGAGCAGGGTGAGGGCGGTGGTCGCGAACCGGGTCTGCACGACGGACCGTTCGTCCGCGTAGTCGAGGACGACGACGTCGTCCGCGGCAGCCATGACGGGGGTGGCGGGGTCGGCGGTGAGCGCGGTGGTGCGGGTGCGGCCCTTGGCGCGGTCCAGCAGGGCGAGGACCTCGGTGGTGGTGCCGGAGCGGGTGAGGGCGACGATCCGGTCGTAGGAGCGGGCGTGCGGGAACTCGGAGGCGGCGAAGGCGTCCGTCTCGCCCTGTCCCGCCCCCTCGCGCAGCGCGGCGGCGGCCTGCGCCATGAAGTACGAGGTGCCGCAGCCGACGATCGCGACCCGCTCCCCCGGCCGCGGCAGCGCGCCGGTGTGGTCCGCCGCCTGCGCGGCGGCGCGGCTCCAGCACTCGGGCTGGCTGGTCAGCTCGTCCTCGACATGCGTCATGCCGCACACCCTCCCCGGATCTGATTGTTCTTGCACGATAGCGCGATCATTCACGCACAATCAAGCATGCAGGGGGTGGCGGTACGGCGGTCGGACGCCGCCTGAGCCGTCCGGCCCGGTGCGGCCTAACCTGGAAGGGCCAGGTGTGGGCGGGCCCGAGGAGGGCGACCATGGGCGGTGGTGGGAGCGGACGGGGATATCTCCCGAGCGCGGAGCACGGCCTGATCGGGGATCTGCGCACCGTCGCCCTGGTGGGAACGGACGGCACGATCGACTGGTACTGCTGCCCGGCCTTCGACTCCCCCAGCGTGTTCGCCGCGATCCTGGACGCGGAGCGGGGTGGCTGCTTCGAGCTGGCGGCGGCCGTGGAGGCCCGGACGAAACAGTTCTACTTCCCTGACACCAACGTCCTGATCACCCGGTTCTTCACCGAGGACGGCGTCGGCGAGGTGCAGGACTTCATGCCGGTGGACGACGGCGCGGCGGAGGCGGAGCGGCACCGGCTGATCCGGCGGGTGGTGTGCGTGCGCGGCTCGCTGCCGTTCCGGGCCCGGGTCGCGCCGCGTTTCGGCTACGGCACCCTGCCGCACACGCTGCGGGTGGAGGGCGACGTCGCGGTGTTCGAGTCCGCGGAGCTGTTGCTGGCGCTGACGGCCACGGTGCCGCTGGACGCGGACGGGTCCGACGTACGGGCGGAGTTCAAGCTCACCGAGGGCGAGGAGGCGGTGTTCGCGCTGGACCGGGTGGGCGACGACGTGACGCCGCGCCACTGCGCCCGCCGGGAGGCCGAGGAGCAGTTCACGGCGACGGTGACGTACTGGCGGCGCTGGCTCGCCGCGTCCCGGTACCGGGGCCGCTGGCGGGAGATGGTGCACCGCTCGGCGCTCACGCTGAAGCTCCTGACCTACGCGCCGACCGGTGCGATCGTGGCCGCGGCGACGACGAGCCTGCCGGAGCGGCTGGGCGGGGAACGCAACTGGGACTACCGGTTCGTGTGGGTGCGGGACGCGGCGTTCTGCGTGTACGCGCTGCTGCGGCTGGGGTTCACGGGCGAGGCCGAGGCGTTCATGCGGTTCGTGACCCGGCACGTCAGCCCCGGCGACGGCAAGCCGTCGGGCCCGCTGCAGATCATGTACGGCATCGACGGCCGCACCGACCTGCCAGAGCGCGTCCTGGACCACTTCGAGGGGCACCGCGGGTCCGCCCCGGTGAGGATCGGGAACGCCGCCGCCGACCAGCTCCAACTCGACATCTACGGCGCGCTCGTGGACTCGATCTACCTGTACGACAAGTGGGCGCAGCCGGTGTCCAGCGACCAGTGGGACGACGTGTGCGCGCTGGTGGACTGGGTGTGCGAGAACTGGGACCAGCCCGACGAGGGCATCTGGGAGACGCGGGGCGGGCGCCGCAACTTCCTGTACTCCCGGCTGATGTGCTGGGTGGCGATCGAGCGGGCGATCCGGATGGCCAACCGGCGAGGCCTGCCCGCCGACCTGCCGCGCTGGCAGGAGTGCCGGGACACCGTCTACCGGCGGATCATGCGGCACGGCTGGTCTTCGGAGCGTGGGGCGTTCGTGCAGCACGAGGACGGCGACGTGCTGGACGCGGCGGTGCTGATGATGCCGCTCGCGAAGTTCATCGCGCCGCGGGACCCCAAGTGGCTGTCGACGCTGGACGCGCTCGGCCGCGAGCTGGTGTCCGACTCGCTGGTGTACCGCTACGACCCGCTGATCAGCCCGGACGGGCTGCGCGGCGACGAGGGCACGTTCTCCATCTGCTCGTTCTGGTACGTCGAGGCGCTGGTGCGGGCGGGCCGCGTGGACGAGGCGCGGCTGGCCTTCGAGAAGATGCTCACCTATGCCAACCACCTCGGCCTGTACGCCGAGGAGATCAGCCACACCGGTGAGCAGCAGGGCAACTTCCCGCAGGCCTTCACGCACCTCGCCCTGATCAGTGCCGCGTTCAACCTGGACCGGGCGCTGGGCTGACTCCGCTCCCGGCGGCGGCCGGTCCCTGTCAGTGGCCGTGGCCGTCGGAGGTGTGCGGCTCGGCCGGCTCGCCGCTCCCGGTGGGTGCCGCCGCGCCCGCCTTCACGGTGAACGCCGCCGTGTGGACCTCGCCCCGGTGCCGGAAGTCGAGGAAGAGGCGGTAACTGCCGGTGCTGGGCGCGGTCGCCGTGAAGGAGATCTCCGGGCCGGGCTTCGTCCTCCCGTCGCCCGGCTCGCCGTTCGGGTGGACGTGCAGGTAGGCCAGGTCGCCGGAGCGCAGGGCGACCAGGTGGCCGTAGGCGCCGAGGTAGGGCTGGAGGTCCTTGACGGGCTTGCCGTCGCGGGAGACCTTCAGGCGCACCTCGCTCGCGGTGCCCGGGCGCAGCGTGCCGGACAGCTCGACCTCGTACCCGGCGGTGCGCGCGGTGGGGTTCGGCGCCGGCAGGTCCTTCGGGGCGAACGGGCCCGCGGCGGCGAGGTCGGCGCCGAGGGTGAGGCCTTCCGCGCCCTTCCGGGCGGGGGTGAAGTCGGCGAAGACGCGGTAGCCGCCCGCGCGGGGCAGGTCGACGGGGGTGCTCCAGGTGCCGTCGGCGGCCCGGGTCGGGTGCAGGTGCCGGTAGGTGCTCAGGTCCCGCGAGGCCACGACGAGGTGGAGTTCCTTGCCGTGTTCGCGGCGGTAGGCGGTGACCGCGCGGCCGCTGTCATCGCGGACGGTGAACCGCAGGTCGGCGCGCTTGCCCGCGGTGACGCGCGGCGTCCGCAGGTCGAGTGTGTAGCCGTTCTCGGAGATCTGCAGGCCGCCGGCCGGTGGCGTCTCGTGGCCGCCGTGCCCTCCCCCTCCCTCCGGTTCGCCGGTGGGCGTGGCGTGCGCCTCCTCGTGGGGCGCGGGGGTGTCGGCGACGACGGGGTCGACGCCCTTGCCCACGCCGTAGGCGGTGCCGAAGGTCGCGGCGAGCGCGGCGGCGAAGGCGGTGATCCTCAGTCCGGTGTTCATGGCGTCTCCTCGGGAACCGCGGGTCACGGCTCGAACGGTGACCCGACGCAGCCCACAGTACCCCCAGGGGGTATAAAGTCAAGCCGGTCAGCGCTTGATTCACATACGGGCCGGGGGTATACCTGAAGCAGCACCGCGATACCCCCACCCCGTATCACTCCTCGTGAGGGAGCAGCTCATGACCACCACCACGCCGGCCGGGTCCGCGAGCCAGGTAGAGCTCGCCATCGGCGGGATGACCTGCGCCTCGTGCGCGGCGCGCATCGAGAAGAAGCTCAACCGCATGGAGGGGGTCACCGCGACCGTCAACTACGCCACGGAGAAGGCCAAGGTCACCTACGGCGACGCCGTCTCCGTGCGGGACCTGATCGCGACCGTCGAGAAGACCGGCTACACGGCCGAGGAACCGGCGCCGCCCCGGGACCGGCCCGACGACGGGGACGGCGACGCGGAGGCCGACGACGAACTGCGCCCGCTGCGGCAGCGGCTGATCACGGCGGTTGCGCTGGCGGTGCCGGTCATCGCGATGGCCATGGTCCCGGCGCTGCAGTTCGCGTACTGGCAGTGGCTGTCCCTGACGCTGGCGGCGCCCGTCGTGACGTACGCGGCCTGGCCCTTCCACCGGGCGGCGTTCACCAATGCCCGGCACGGCGCTGCCACCATGGACACGCTGATCTCGGTGGGCACCTCGGCCGCGTTCGGCTGGTCCCTGTGGGCGCTGTTCCTCGGGTCGGCGGGCACGCCCGGCATGACGCACCCCTTCGAGCTGACCATCGCCCGCGGGGACGGCTCCGGGAACATCTACCTGGAGGCCGCGGCCGGCGTGACGGCGTTCATCCTGGCCGGGCGGTACTTCGAGGCACGGTCCAAGCGCAAGGCGGGCGCCGCGCTGCGTGCGCTGCTGGAGCTGGGCGCCAAGGACGTCACCGTGCTGCGTGCCGACGGGCGCGAAGAGACCGTGCCCACCGCGGAGTTGAGGACCGGGGACCGCTTCCTGGTCCGGCCGGGCGAGAAGATCGCCACCGACGGCACGGTCGTCGAGGGCTCGTCCGCCGTGGACGCCTCGATGCTGACCGGCGAGTCCGTGCCGGTGGAGGTCACCACGGGCGACGCGGTGACCGGCGCCACCGTCAACGTCGGCGGCCGGCTGGTCGTGGAGGCCACGCGGGTCGGCACCGACACCCAGCTGGCGCGCATGGCACGGCTGGTGGAGGACGCGCAGAACGGCAAGGCCGCGGCGCAACGGCTCGCCGACCGCATCTCGGCCGTGTTCGTGCCGATCGTGATCGCCCTCGCGCTGGGCACCCTGGGCTTCTGGCTGGGCAACGGCTCCGGACCGGCCGCCGCCTTCACCGCCGCGGTCGCCGTCCTCATCATCGCCTGCCCCTGCGCCCTGGGCCTGGCCACGCCGACCGCGCTGATGGTCGGCACCGGGCGCGGCGCGCAGCTCGGCATCCTGATCAAGGGCCCGGAGGTGCTGGAGTCCACGCGCAAGGTGGACACCGTGGTCCTCGACAAGACCGGCACCGTCACCACCGGCCGTATGACGCTGCTGGCCGTGCGCACCGCAGCCGGCACCGACGAGGCCGAAGTGCTGCGGCTGGCGGGCGCGTTGGAGCACGCCTCGGAACACCCGATCGCCCGCGCGGTCGCCGACGGGGCACTGGAGAAGCTGGGTTCGCTGCCCGCGCCGGAGGACTTCGCGAACGTGCCGGGGCTCGGTGTGCAGGGCGTGGTCGAGGGACACGCGGTGCTGGTCGGCCGGGAACGGCTGCTGGAGGACTGGGCGATGGAACTGCCGGTGGAGCTCCAGCGGGCCCGCGCCGAGGCGGAGGCCGCCGGGCGTACGGCCGTCGCGGTCGCCTGGGACGGGGCCGCGCGCGCCGTCCTGGAGGTGGCCGACGCGGTGAAGGACACCAGCGCCGAGGCCGTCACCCGGCTGCGCTCGCTCGGCCTCACGCCGATCCTGCTGACCGGGGACAACCGCGCGGTGGCCGAGTCCGTCGCCCGCGAGGTGGGCATCGCGCCGGAGCACGTCGTCGCCGAAGTACTGCCGCAGGACAAGGTCGACGTCGTCAAGCGGCTGCAGGGCGAGGGCCGTTCGGTCGCGATGGTCGGTGACGGCGTCAACGACGCGGCGGCGCTCGCGCAGGCCGACCTGGGTCTCGCGATGGGCACCGGGACGGACGCGGCGATCGAGGCGGGCGACCTGACGCTGGTGCGGGGCGACCTGCGGTCGGCGGCGGACGCCATCCGGCTCTCCCGGCGCACGCTGGGCACCATCCGCTCCAACCTGTTCTGGGCGTTCGCCTACAACGTGGCCGCGCTGCCGCTGGCCGCCGCCGGACTGCTCAACCCGATGATCGCGGGCGCGGCGATGGCCTTCTCCTCTGTCTTCGTCGTCGGCAACTCCCTGCGGCTGAGGTCCTTCCGGGCCGAGGCCTGAGCCGCCCCGGGGCCGCCCGCCGACCGCGGACCGGTCGGCGGGCGGCTTCGCGTCGCCGGGCGTCGTGACCACCGGCCGGCGCTCGCGCCCCCCGTACGGACGATCCGGGGGCGCCGTCGGCCCGTCCGCCCGGCAGGCTGGTGCGCGTCGGTTTCACGACGACGTCGGGAGTGCCATGCGGGAGACGGGCGGCGGATGCACGCGGGACGGCGGGGTGGTGGGCGAGCCGGGGCGGGGCCGGTCGTCGACGCCGGCGGCCGTGCTGCACGACCTCCGTGCCGTCGACGGCGCCCTGTACGCGGCTGTCGCGGCCACTCCCACGCCGACGCTGGACCGCGGGCTGCGCCGCCTGTCGCACGCCGCCGACCACTCCAAGCTGTCCCTCGCCGTCGCCGCCGTGCTCGCCGCGGGCGGCGCGCGCGCCCGGCGGGCCGCGCTGGCCGGGGTGGGCGCGGTCGCCGTGACGTCGGCGGTCGTGAACCTGCTCGGCAAACGCCTGGTGCGACGGCGCAGGCCCGACCGGGAGGCGGCCCGGGTGACCGTCGACCGGCACGTGCCCATGCCGACGTCGGCGTCGTTCCCGTCGGGTCACACGGCGTCGGCGGTCGCGTTCGCCACCGCCGTCGGCGTCGTCCTGCCGCCCGCCGCGGTGCCGCTCGGCGCGCTGGCGAGCGCCGTCGCCTACTCGCGCGTCCACACCGGGGTGCACTACCCGGGCGACGTCGCCGCCGGGGCCGTCCTCGGCATCGCCGGCGCCGCTGCCGCGCTGGCCGCCGTCACCGCCGTACTGCCGGAAGCCGGCCGGAACCACGCCGCGCGCCCGGACCGCACGGCACGCCCGCCGCTGCGGCGGGTGTGAGGCCCGGCGGCCCGAGTTCCCCCGGCGTTCACGACACCCTCACCTCCGGGCCGTTGCGCCCGCCCGGGGCCCAACTAGCGTCTGCGGGGCCCCGACCGACCCGAGTGTGAGGTTGCGATGCCCTCGAGACGACTGCTCACCTGCGCCCTGGCAGCCCTGTTCGCCGTCCCGGCGACCGCGCACGCGACGCCCGCCGGCGGGCCTCACGTCCCGCCGCAGAAGACCCACTTCGACCTCCAGGCGCACCGCGGCGGCCTCGGCCTGACCACGGAGAGCTCCCTGGAGGGATTCGCCAAGGCGCTGCGGCTCGGGGTGTCCACGCTGGAGCTGGACACCCAGGTCACCAAGGACGAGAAGGTCGTCGTCACGCACGACCGGCAGGTCAGCGCGAACAAGTGCCGGGACACGGCGCCGGTCGAGGCGGGCGACCCGATGTACCCGTACGTCGGGAAGTACGTCAAGGATCTGACGCTGGCGCAGATCCGCACCATGGACTGCGGCTACCGGCAACTGCCCGGGCACCCCGGGCAGGAGGTCGTCGGCGGCCACCGCATGATCGAGCTGAAGGACGTCCTGGACCTCGTCAAGAGCTACAGGGCGAAGCAGGTCACCCTCAACGTCGAGACGAAGGTGGAGGCGGGCGCCCCCGAACAGACCGCGCCGCGCGAGCTGTTCGTGCGCCGCGTGTACGAGGAGATCCGCGCCTCCGGCATCGAGGACCAGGTCACCGTGCAGTCCTTCGACTGGGGCGCGCTGAAGGTGATGCACCGGCTCGCCCCGGAGTGGCCGCTGGTCGCGCTCACCAACTACGACTTCCTCCAGGTCGGCAAGCCCGGTGCGTCGCCCTGGCTGGGCGGGATCGACGCCGACGACCACGACGGCGACTTCGTGCGCGCCGCCGCCGCCGTCCCCGGTGTCACGGCGCTCTCCCCCAACTACGGCTTCCCGCAGAGCGGCAAGGTCGGCGACCCCGGCTTCCGCTTCTACCCGGACCGCGCGATGATCGACTCGGCGCACGCCAGGGGCCTGAAGGTCGTGCCGTGGACGTGCGACGACCCGGCCACGATGGAGGCGCTCATCGACCTCGGTGTGGACGGCATCATCACGGACTACCCGGACCGGCTGCGCACGATCATGGCCGAGCGCGGCATGCGCCTGCCGAAGGCCTACGGCCCGCGCTGAGCCCGCAGTCCCGCCCGTGAGGCGGTCGGCCCGCGGGGTGGGAGGCGGTCGGCCCGTGGGGCGGCTGCCGTTGGCCCGTTGGGGGGAGGCACTCGGTCCGTGAGCCGAGGCCGTCGGCATGGGGCGGGAGGCCGTCGGTCCGTGGGGCCGTCGGTCTGTGTGCCCGGGAGGCCGTCGGCCGGGGAGGCCGTCGGCCGGGGAGGCCGTCGGTCCGTTGGGGGGGGTGTCTCTATGTCCTTCGTCAAGGACGTGGTGCCTGGTGTGCGGGTGTTGGGGGTGGTCATGCGGCGAGAGTGATGGCGGGTGTTCTG
>NZ_JBVJSJ010000015.1:0-205134 GCF_055606745.1 Streptomyces sp. NPDC037054
AAACGGGGCTATCCAAGACGACTCCGACGCCGTGATCACACCAGACACCGCAAGATCATCTCAGCCGTGGCCAGCCGTTACGGGACAGCCCTTAGACAGCCAAGAGGGATCGCGCGTCCATCAGCGGGGACATCTCGTGTCCGCCAGCGGGGAGCCGATCAGACCGCCTGCGGGGAGCTTTGCACTTCCGCCGTCAGACCTGTGCACTGTCGAGGGACTTGAAGTCGCGTTCCTCGATCGGGTTCTGCGTATTCGTGGTCGTGGTCACATGATCGCCGAAACCGGGAGGGCAGTCCTCCAGGGAGATCAGACGCACCATCACCCGGCCGTATTGTGCGGTGTCGGGGTCGGCGGTGTACGCCCGATGGATGGCACTCACCGTCTGGGCACCGTTGACCACGCTGGCCCCAGTGAGCTGGAAGTCCCCGACCTTGCCGGGCACCGCCTTGCCGACCGGCTTGATCGTCTCGCAAAGCATGGTGATGCCATTGCTGAAGTACCAGAAGTGCTCCGGCTGCTCAAGCAGAGTGTTCCTGATCTTGATGTTGACGTCGGTCAGATCCAGGGAGTCACGGATGTTCCGCGCGAAGAGGCCGCGCCGGTGCTCACCGTAGAGGTCCGCAAGGTCGGGAACGGTCATGGTGCCGTACAGGGCCTTGTACGGAGTCGACTCCTGCACGAAGCCGTCCAGTCGAACCTTGGCGTCGATCCTCGGCGCCGCAGCGTCGCCGAGGATGGCACGGTGGAAGTCACGAAGGTCGAGGATCTTGTACTCGACCATTTCCTCGACCTGGTTCAGCTCCGCGACCTTCTCCTCCAGGAGCTCGCGGACGTCCTGGCTGATAGGAGCCGTCCGCATTAACGCGAGGACAAGCGTGATCTTCGGCGTGCCGACCTCGTACGCCCGCTCGATGTCGGGGACGAATGGCTGGAACCGGCTGTTGAACTTACTGAAGTGACGGTCGAGCATCAGGTTCAGGCCCTGGATCATCTTGTGAACCTCGGCCTCACCGAATCCGCCCTTGCCCTGGTCGCTCCACTTGGCCTGCACCAGACAGATTCGTGGCTGGGCGGATCTCAGTTCCACGGCGATGGAGTCCAGGCCGCGGTCATCCTGGCCGTCGAAGACGCTGACTGCCGCGGCACGGTCACTGCACGGGTGCTCGATCTGGACGGCGAGTGCGGCCAACCCTCGGCTAAGGAAAGCTTGATGCCGCTTCTCGTCGGATAACCGTGCTTGGTCCGTCATGTCGATGAGGCCGGTGAAGCGCTCCTCGATCGCCTTGCGGACGTACCCGACGTGCAGTTTACTCATGCCCCACTCCCGTCAACGCTCCTGGCCAACGAGACTCTATCGGGGGGAAAGAACCTTGGTGTTCCCGTTGCTTCACCCGTTGGCCGGGGGGACATTTCGCGTGGTCGTCGCAACGTTGCAGGGTTGATGGCGCGAGAGCGCTAGCGAAGGCAAGGGCTGGGGTCTGCCAGCGAAGGGTCTCGCGGGGTCGGTTACTGCGGTCCGTGGGGGCTCCATCCCCTGAGGTACGGCTTGAGTTCCTCCGGCGTGGGTTCGTGTGTGTGCGGCATCTCTGGGAGCCTGCACAAGGGGTCGATCGACCTCACGTACCCCCTTACCCATTGCAGCCAGCGTCGGGCCGATTCCAGAGCCGACTCGTCCGCAGCACCATCCAACTCGCCGATACGGCGTTCCAATGCCGTGCAGTACGCACTGAGCACGGCGGCCTCTTGCCAGCACCCGGCCTGTTCACGAAGCACCTGGGCAAGTTGCTCGCGGACAGCCTGTTCCCTCGCTATGTTCATGGCAACCTGCCAGCGGACCTCACGTTCTGCCCTGGCCTGCTGTTCATCCTGCCTGCGCCGAGTGTCCTCCCCCGATCGTGCCTCGATCTCTCCAAGGATCACACCCAGGGCTTCTCCAAGCGTCCGGGTCTTCCGATCCCGCCAGCGACCGGGCCGATCAGTCAGGCCATGGGCGATCTCTACGACGAGCCGAGCGGAGCGCTCCGGATCTGTGGACTCCGGGAGCTCCCGCCTGACGGTGACGGTGTACGCGAAGTCGTCCACAGCGACATCCACTCCCCCTTCGCGCGGGTAGAAGGACGACCCGGCCTTCCGCACCTCGTGGCCTCGCCGGACTGCCTCAGCCGCCAGTTCCCGCAACAGCAGGAGCGACCTCCGGCGCAATGCTGATGGCATCACCAACCGGCTCTCGTCGTCTTTGAGCGCGGTCACCATCGGATGCAGGTGCCCCAGTCGTGAGGGGACGGGAACCAGAGCAGCGGGGCTGCATAGCTCCGAGTCGCCGGTTAGCCAAACCGGCAATAGCGCGGAGGATTGACGGTCACCGCGATGAACTGCGCGTGCAACGTCCGTGAGCCGGCACGGGCTACCCGCCAAGAGAAAGAACTCGGAATGCACACGAAGATCGAAGGGACTCTGGGCCCTCGCTATAGCACGGATTGCATCCGCGCCACCTGGGGCGGAACTGGGAGCGTGGAGGATGCCTCAAGGGCGCTTGGATTCTCACGGGCCAAGGGATATGAGCTGATCCGCAGCGGGCAGTTTCCGTGCCGTGTGCTACGCATCGGCCGTAAGACGCGTGTCGTCACGGCGTCCCTACTCCGCGTCCTCGAAAGCGGAGATCCGGAGTATAACGATGCCCGCGCCGGATGCCGCCCAACGTCCTAAGACGGTGTCCTATGTGGTGAGGCGGAGCAGTCGCTTCTCCCCAGCGCAGCGAACGACGTCTCCGTGCCCAGCCGCTCGGGTTCGTCTCCCACGGTAATCAGCAGCGTGACTGCGCTGTCCGGGCTGATGCCCACCGGTACCAGTAGCTCTGGGGGTGGCGTTCGACGAGCCGGGCCAGGCATTGGTTTGGCTCGTCGATCTGCACGGTGAGCTGTTCGATGCGCTCGGCGAGCATGCGCAACGTCATGTGGGCGGCCTGGGCCACCGCGTCCTCGTCTCCCCACCGTCGGGTGGGCTGAGGCGCGCGCAGGTACGCAACAGCTCGGCGTTGCCGAGGGTCGACAGCCGTTCCCGCAGGGCGGGGTCGGCTATGACCAGGACGGCCTTGAGCTCGTTGATCGCCTGAGTGTGGGACTTGACCGCGGAGTCCTTGGCGTATTGACGGGGAGGCGTCACGCAAGGAGGTGGTGACCTAACCGGCTGCGGCAGCTGCGGCTCCTACTCCGTGATCAGCACCCCGATAGCCAACTCACCGGAAGAGAACTCCTGAACCTGCTTCGACTGCGGATCGACCCACGAAGGCGTCTGTACCTTCTGCGACCCGGCCGGCGCCCTCGTCCAGCGACTGCTACCAGATTCGTCTCGGCCCGTTCTGACCTTGACGTGCAGCCCCGCCTCAACTCGCGCTGAGGTTGAACGTCAAAGTCACAGCAGGTACGAGAAGCGCAGTGCCCCGCCGTCCTCGCGGTAGCGGCCCCGGCCGCGCTTTCCGTAGGGGTTGGGGAGCATCTGGATGACCATCTTGCTAGGGGTGAGGGCGTGTGTGACCACCAGGAGGCGCCAGCGGTCGTTGCCCGCGTGCTGGCGGGCCGCGCGGACCTCGCTCTCTCCCAGCTCGAAGCGGCCGCCTTCGCCTGCGGTCGCCTTCACCTCGTACAGGTAGGGCCGACTGCCGGAGCCGACCCGAAAGTCGAAGCCTAGGCCGTCGTCGCCGGACGGGCCGGGGAAGGCTTTGCGGCGGTTGCCCGACACCCAGGCAGTCTCGTCCACGCGGTCCGGGTAGCGCGCACACAGCCACTGGTACGCGTACCACTCGCCCACGTACCCGATGGCCTCCCGCTGGGCCGTGGTCAGCCCGCTGTCCGTGCTGCCCCCATACCGCAGCCCGCGCGTGCGACCGGTGGCCTGGGTGCGCCCGGTCTGGGGACGGGGGTCCGTAAAGCGGAGAGGCCCGGCGGCGGTGATGCCTGGCGCCGAGCCGCTCTGCAGGACCCGGTCAAGTTCGCGGGTGAGGGCGGTGAAGTCGCCGGAGTACACGTCGAAGTCGCGGCCGCCGACGGAGATCGACCTCCGTTTTCGCTCCCGTTCGCGGCGCTCGTGTTCCGCCGCGTTGCGCACCCGGTCCAGGTCGGCCTCGGACAGCCCGTGCCGTTCGGGATCCGTCGCCACCGCCATCCCGTCGGGCCACTGGCCGAGGGCCGCCAGCCAGCCGACGACGTCGATGGGGGACAGAGGTCGGAAGTCCAGCGCGCCCGCGGCCTCCAGCCGCGTGGTGACCTCCTCGGCGGGCTCGGCTCCGGTCAGGGCCGCGGGCAACGAGTGTCCGGCCGCCCTGACCAGGACCGCGAGGTCGGCGGCCAGGCCGGTGATCGTACGAAGGTTCGCGCCGCGTACCTGGTCGAGGGCGGGCAGGCGTTCGCCGGACCGGGGCAACGGCACCGGGCGGCCCATGCGCAGCGCCAGCTGCTCCTCCACGTGCGCCTCCAGGATCCCCGTGTCGGCCGTGTCCACGGTGTACGCCCATGCCTCCGGCGCGGTGATCCAGTCCAGGGCTCGGACCGAGGGCCAGTCGGGCATCGGACGGCGTGCGTCGAAGTCCTCCAACACTGCCCAGCGCAGCCAGTTGACGAGCTCCTTCTTGCGCAGGTCCAGGTAGGTGCGAAGCGCCTCCCCGTGCTCGGCGGCGTGGCTGATCGGTTCCAGGGGTGGGCTCATCGTGGGCAGGGTGTCGTTCAGCTCGGCGAAACCGATGCCCAGGTCGCGCCGCAGTTCGTCCGTACCGCGGGCCGCGCGGGCTCTGGCGATGAATTCGGATGCGGGGACCGGGAGCTTGGCGGCGTACTCCTCGAGGTGAGTCTGGAAGTCCCGGGTGTCGCCCGGCGGCGGCAGGAGCAGCGAGTTCGCCGTCTCCGTGCCGAGCAGGTGGACGAGGAAGGGCCGGCAGCGCTCCAGGACCACGCCGATGGCACCGTCGATCCGGCGGCGTGTCTCCTCGACCTGGTGGACTGTGACTTCCAGGGCGTCGGCGAGCTCCTCCTGGCCCGGGTCGCGCAGGTCGGCGTGGCGGGAGGCGAGCTGGTGGGCGGCGAGGCGCAGCCGGTCGCCGAACTCCCGCCGTCCCAGCAGCTCGGCGACCGCCACCACGATGCGGGTGGTCTCGGACCAGGCCGGCTCGCCTGCCGGGGCGAGGACGAGCGGATGCTTCGGATCGGGCAGCGGCAGGACTCCGCCGAGGCGGCCCGGCAACGTCACGGGCCGGCCGTCGAGCTCGATGTCCCAGGAGCGGTAGCGGTGCAGACGTACGCTCCGGACCAGGGACGTCAGCTCGCTCAGCTCGGCCTCGCTCGCCCGGGGACCACGCGCCAGGTGGTCGCACAGGACGCCCACGGCCAGCGTGAGCCAGGGCAGTTGCTGGGCCAGTCGTTCTCCCATGCTTGCGGGGTTAACCCGTGTACCGTCCACGATCACCGTGAACATCAGGTCGTCGGTGTGCCGGACGGTAGTGGGGTGGTCGGCCGTCAGCAGCTCGGCGGCTTTCGCAGAGACACCGGGAAGGGTGAGCAGGGGGCGCGCCATCTCCCGTATCAGCAGGGCCGTCAGGCTGTCGCGTTCACCGCTGATGTAGAGCACGGTCCCGGCATCACCATCGCCATCGCTCTCCCTGCCGTCCAGGGCGGACAGCGGTACGCTGATCAGCCGGTCCTCGGACTCAGCGAGCAGACTGGCGCCCTCGGGCAGTGCGGGACGGGGCCGCCGTACGAGGTGCCTCCAGGCGCGTTCGTTGGCGCGCTGCGCGGCGGGCCGGTCCTCGGTCCCCAGCGCGCCCTCCGCCGCGAGCCGTCCCAGCGCGGCGATGAGGCGGTCGCTGTCCCGGGGGTCGTCCCAGGTCGGCAGCCGCATTTCCCGCAGGCGGTCGCCCGCCTTCCCGCGTTCCAGAAGGTGGCGCAGCCGATGGTCGACGGTCGGCGCGTACGAGGGCTCCTCCTCCAGCCCGGGCGGGCAGTGCCAGGCGTCGGCCGGCCGGACGAACCGGACGGCCCGGTCGCGGCCCCGCACCGGGAGCCACGGCTGCTCCTGGACGAAGGCGCCGAGCGGGGTCGGGACCCGTTCCCTGTCCGGGGAGCTCTGGCTGCCGGCACTGGTCCAGATGCTGGCGAACCTCGCGTCGTTCCAGCTGGCCAGGCCATGCAGGACAAGCCGTGCGTACGCCAGCCGGGCCGCCTGGCCGAGGCGTCCGACGATGTCCTGGCCGGGGAGCTGCCAGGCGGAGGTTCCCCGGTACGGCGTCCGGGGGTAGCAGACACCGGGCCAGTGGACGTACGGCTCCCACTGCTCCTGCACCTCGGCAGACACCTTCGCCATGCGGACCAGCTGCCGAGCGCTGAGCTCCCGACCTTGCTCTACCCAGCTCAAGGCGTCGGAGGACGTGACCGGGACCAGCCCATCGGCCACCCCGGCCTCCAGCAGGAACGCCCGCCACTCCTCAATCTCGCCCCGCTTGGCGAACTCCTCGGGCGCGGCAAGGAGGCGTCCGGCGATCGCCTTGAGGCTCTTCGACACGTCTTGCCCGGCGGCGACCACCGCCGTCAGGTCCTCACCTATGGACACGCGGCCCCAGCCCCGGCCGAAGACGGCGCCGCTCGCCTTGATCAGCCGGCCGTCCGCCGACGGTACGTACAGTCCGAGCGAGGAGATCTCCGTCCCGCCCAGCGAACGCCGCGGCTGCCACAGCCGGAAGACGAACCGCAGGGTCTGGAGCCGCAGCCGACGATCGGTGCTCGCGCTGAGCGCCTGCCGTACGTGGTCCAGCAAGCCCCTCGTGTCGTACGGCCGGACGAGCCCCTCCTGCTCGAGGAAGGCGCGGGCGGACCGCCCGCGCGTACGCTCGCCGCGGTCCTTCCAGACCAGCCCGGGGTGCAGAGAGAACAACCGCTTGCCGAGCAGGGCAGGGACGGACGGGGCCTCGGTCGGGTTCGCCTCCGTACGCACCGGCTGGAAGAACGCCTCACGGCGGACACCCTGACCGCTCGGCTTGCCCTGTGTACGGGTACTTGTGCCCGTACCCGCCCTGCCGAGGGGACGGTTGGTGTACCGCAGTGTGCAGTCCTCCGCGAGCAGCAACTGCCTGCCGTGCAGGACATGCCCGTCGTCTTCGAAGAGGGCGGCCAGATCCTCGTAGAGCGCGCTCCACTGCTCTGGGGACTCACCGGGCCGGGGTAGGGGAAGGCCCCCGACGATCCGTTCCACGTACTCGGCGAAAATCTCCGGGCCCGGCTCCCACGGGCACGCGAGGGCCTTGCACAGGGTGGCCAGCCGTTTCAGCCGGCCCCCGCCGATCTCAGGGTCCGCCACCACGATCCCGGCCTCGTGCGCGCGGTGTGCCGTGAGAACGGTCAGGTCAAGGTCCGACCACAGGACCGCGCCCCGAGGCGGCGCCCAGCCCGCCTCCGGCGGGGCGCCGTCCGCGGCGAGGACGGGCACGAGCGGTACGTCGGCAAGTTCGCTCCCGTGCACACGCAGAGCCGCCGTGCGGAGCCGCCCCGCCGAGCCCTTCTCACTCTCCCAGCTCACCAAGTCCACGGCCAGCTGCCGCATAGACAACTCGGGCACGGTACGCAGTACCGCGGCGGCCTCCAGACAGGTCTCGGCGACCGCGTCGAGCAGCAGCACGTTGAGGGGGTTGTCGGGGGGAAGCCCGGTGCGATCGAACTTGGTGAAGAACGGGGCGTTCACGTGTCCCGGAACGGCGCGGCCTGGTCCTCGCCCATCGGCAGAAAGGTGTAGATCTGCCCGCGTAGCGGTCGGCGCAGGGCGGGCAGCGGGAGTGCGACCTCGACGACAGCGGACCGCTTCCACTCCTGCCACGTGTCGTCGAGGAGTCCGGAACCCACGGCCTCGGCGAGGGTGCTGTTCAGCCGTTCCTTCTCCACGGTGCCCCGGGCTACGAGAAAGGTGCCGGACGGCCCCAGGTCCACGGTCGCGCAGGAGACGGTGAATCCGTGCCCTGCGCCGTCCTGCGCAACGGCGAAGCGCTCCTCGGAGCGGGTCAGTTCGTGCAGCTCGAGCGTCTCGTGACCGTCGTCCAACTCGCCTGCCTCGCCACCGGCGGCCCGCCGTTCCAGCGTCAGGCCAGCCAGCCGGTCGAGGAACAGCATCACGGGTACCTTCGCCTCCGCGAGCTCGCGCATCCGCAGCCGGACCTCGGCCCGGGCGGCCTCGCTCAGCAAGGGCAGCCGGACGATGGTTACGTACCCCTGGGCAGCGAGCTGCCGACAGGTCGCGGGCACATCGTCCAGCGGCAGCGGCGCCTGGAGCGGCGGATACTTGGCAGCCACCTCATGGGCGTTGTCCTCACCGGCGAGGAACTCCTCCACGTCGGCCCTCTGCGCGAAGCGGAAGCAGTACCCGTCCAATTCCGGGCCGAGCGGGCTGTCGGGGTCCGCGCTGTAGATCTCGGGTGCCTCGCTGATCAACAGGATGCTGCGGAACCCGACGCCCTTGTTCCCGATGCCCTCGCCGACCTCCTTCGAGCTCTGGGCGAGCTCGCAGATCCGTTCGACGTTCCGCCAGGTGAAGGGTGTGCCGCCGTTGGCGACGTACAACGTCCCCCACTCGCCCTCCGCCTCGTCCAGCAGGACGTGGACCCGTCCGTCGCGGCGGTCCTCCGGATGCGCGTCGTAGCCGTTCTGCAGCAACTCGAAGAGCGAACGGCCGGCGTACTCCCGCGCGCTCGTGTACGACACGGCGTTCACCTGCCGTGCCATGCGCAGGACTTGCTCCGAACGGGCCCCCTCCAGCACGGAACGGCCGTACTCCCGCAGCTGCTCGGCCCGGGCGTTCCTCGCCATGGTCCTCCCCTCACCTCAGCGTGAAGAGGACGGTATCCCGCCGCACTGACATCGCGGGGCGCGAGGGACCACCTCATATTGGGGTTGTGAACACACGGTCTGCAATACGAGGCCGAACGGCCGGAGCAGCGCCTGGAACCAGGACATCAGGTAGGCAGGGGCAGGAGTTGAGGTACCGGGCAACCCCGCCCCGACTTCAGGATTTCGCGAACTCAGTGGCATCCCCGGCATCTTCTGTGGCAGGCTTCCGCGTGCCAGCAACGGGATCTCGCTCGTAGCCAGATCACCAGCTGCGCTTTAGCCAAGGAGTCTGCGGACGCACCCCGGCCACCGGCTTGTCTCTCACCTCATCTTTCACGTAGCAGGCACGAGTCTGCGGCGGTGTTCCCTACCATGCCCGCACTCGTTGCCCGTGCACCACACGGAGGCTCAGCCATGCCGGCACATTCCGCACCGTCGCATCTCTTCTTCCTGCCCCAGCCCAAGGGCAACGGTGCCATCCTTTTCAGCATGCGGGGGACACCCCGCGGACCGGAACTCTCGAAGATCGGGACGTTCGAAGATCACGACGAATCCCAGCTGCTCGCCGCCACGCTCAACGCGGCTCTCCAGGGAGGAGTAGGCGCCCTCGCGAAGGTTCACGGGTGCTCAGCTTCCCTGCCTGGCCCCCTCAGGAAGGCGATCACTGACATCGCGGATGAGATCGAGCACACACACCGTGACGCTCCACGAGCCCGGGCTGCGCGCAGGGCCGCGCGGGCCGTCACGGAGAACCTGGGACAGCTCAACGCGGCCGTGTTCTCGCTTTTCAGCGCATCCGACTGCGGGAGCTGCCTAAGCTGCGGCTGCAATGTTGCCGAGGACTGCGCGAAGTGCGCCGTCTGCGGCTCGTCCCCTCGGGGCCGCGGCTGTGGGGACTGCGGCAGCGTTGGGGTAACGCCCAGGACCGCATTCGTTCTCCATCGGCAGCTGAGGGACCTTGCGGACAAGACGTACCGTGCCGCTTATGACCCCGACTTCTGGGAGCACAGCGTTCCGGTCAGCGCGGGGACTCAGTCGGACTGGTTCCTTCTTCACTGCGCTCGCGCGTACGACGACCTCGCGGCCGATCTACTTGCCGGCGGTATCCCGGAGCCGCGCTGTCTGGCCGAGAGCGTGCTATTCGGCTACGCCGTGGATGGCATCGGCGGGTTCAGTATCGAGTCCGTCCACGCGGACGAGGTCTATCAGACCCTTCCGACCTCTCGGTTCGACTTTGACTGGGAGTTCCTCGCTAATGAGAGCGGGCTGCTCGACGTCAGCGACAGGGCGCACGACTTCCTGGAAGCAGACGTGGCCGAAGAAGACCTGTGGGACGAGTGGTTCAAGCCTTACACGGACGTCGAGCCCCGGGCCACGACTCGCGGGTTCTGCTGCTGACGGTCGCCCGAACCCAAGCCATCGCTGGAACGGGCGTCCAGTCTGCTCGACTGGGCGCCCGCCCACGAGGTCTCCATAACGAGCGAGCCACCGAGGAGCGCTGACCGAGCCGGCGGCGCGCCGGTACCCTGAAGGGCACCACGATCATGGTCGACGGCACCCGACCCCTGGCGCCGTACGAGCGGATCTCCGCTGAGGAGTTCGCGGCCTACGAGCTGACCTCGATCGAGGACTCCACGGACGAGGACTGCGCGACCGGCGCCTGCCCGGTTCGGGTTGATGGGGCTATTTGAATTTGCTTCTGGCCGCGATTTCGTGAATGATCTTGGACTTCTGGCTTGGCCTGCCGAGCTCTTGCTCCCGATCAGAAAACGGCACTGTTCTGAGGTGGCGGAGTCGCCCGCCTCCCCCGTGTCCAGCCGGGGCTCCCCGCCAAGGGCGCCTTCGGCGTCACTCACGCGATGGTGGCTTCGCCCCCGTGCTGTCAGTGCCGCCTCCTACAGCGCTTCCATGTCTGACAACGAACGGCCGCCGCATCGCAGGCTGGTGGAGGCCGTGTATCCCGCCGGCACCCACCTCGACTACTCCCGCGCCGGTCCCCTTCGGCGTGGCCGACGACGGCGAAGACCGGAGCGACCTCGCCACCCTGTCGTGCACCGCGGCTCCTTCGCTGGCCGGCCCTGCGACCGAGAGGCACAGACCGCGCGCGTCCTGAGGGGCGACCAGCGATGGCCCCAAGCTCTGGACGGTCGTTGCCCGCAACCGCCTTGGCCGGGATCAGGATCGCCCCGTCGTGAATAGTTGCAGTGAACTGTTCACTACGTTTTGCTTCCGGTATGGCACAGTCCCTCCGCCCCCAGGCCCTGCAACGCCAACGACTGTTCAGAGACATGAGCGTGGAACAGCTCGCCGACGCTGTAGGGGTTACGCCACGCGCTGTACGCCACTGGGAAGCGGGAACACGGACTGTTGGTGACCGAGCTTTCGGCCGATTGCTAGAGGTTCTGCGATGTGGTGCGCAGGATCTGACAGGGCGCGAACCGGGTACCGAGAATCTGGCCGACTTGCGTCGTGATGCTGGCTTGAGCACGGAAGAAGCCGCCTCAGCTCTACGACGCAAGCGTGGTGCGCACGGCCTACGTATCAGCGCCGAGAAGATCCGCGATCTTGAACGCGGCAGACGTGTGCGCGGCTGGATGTGGGGATCTCCCGAGACCCTGGGGAGGGTGGCGCACATGATCGCCCAGGTCTATAAAGTCCCCGACCGGGTGGTAATGGATGCCTGGCGCCGCAGCCGCCCGGAGGACCCCCTTCCAGTGCTTCCCGTCCGACGTCCCCGTCAGCCTTCCGAGGAGTCGATGGCTGTATGGAGGGCCCTCAACAAGCGGCAACGTACCTATCTGACGTGCATCTTCCGTCACGATCAGGAGGTAGAGGAAGAACAGCGGCAGGCCCGCTTGGTGGGAGCGGAACAGCGACCGGCAGCCGAGTGGCGGCGCATGACGTTGGCGGTCTCCGCCTCGTCTGATGTAGTCGGGTACACCCGCATTCAGGAGGGGCTGCGCGCAGCGGGGGTACATGACCCAGGAGCTGGATCGTCGGTGGCCGCTTTGGAGCGGCGTGGCCTGATCGTCGTGTACCGGGACCGGCTGTATGTCGACGGTCTGGGGGATATCCCCCGTACCCGGGTGGAGATGACCCGGCACGGGCGAGCGGTGGCCCGTGCGGCCCTCGGGGCTCCCCGGGAAGCAGGACCACCTGCGCCGCTGCTGTCGTTGTGGCTCTGGAAGATCATGGTCCGGGTCGCGCGCGCCGGAGCGCAGGGGGTGGACGGCAGCCTCGCCGGGCGTGGGCCGCATTACCTGGCGGTGGGGCAAAGCCCTGATGGACGGACCCCGAGCCGGGGCTTCATCGTGTTGCGGCACCCCGGCGGAGTGACTCACGGACCGTACCGGTGGTTCCTCACCGACTCCGGGCGAAGCCACATCGCCGACCACCTCGACGCCTACCGCGGCCTGTATCCCAGCATCGACACCGAGGGCCTCGACGAGAGCTCTGGCTGAACTCCCCTCCGGATTCCCAGGGCCCATTGTCAGTGGCCTGCCGTATGGTCCGGCACGTGATGCAAGCTGACGACACAACGGACATTCAGCAGACTCACGCACTGCTGGAAATCGTCAAGGCGTTCGCCGTGTGCGAGCACGCGATGGTCGGCGAGGGACTGGACGGGCCGAGACGCCTGGACCGCCTCATGGAGGCCCACGGCATCCTGATGGCGGCATGCGGCCCGGGGCACCTGATCCTGTTCGACGAACTGATGGGCAGGCTCACTGGCGACCGGGCTGGCTCCCTGGAAGGGCTGCTGCCCGACTGGATCGACAGCGAGGCTCTCGCTGGCGTGCGGCTCATGGACAGCGAGGGCGTTGCCACGGAGGACGGGTTCGACTTCCGGCACGAAGCCCAGCGCGTCCTGCGGGCCGCGCAGAAGGTCGGGAAGTTCACCGGGCAGGTAACGAAACCGAAGCTGGATGACGAGTACAGCCAGGAAGCCGTCTTCAGCGCGATCAAGGGCTCCTTCTACCAGAGGCACCGCACCACTCTGGTTGAGAACCCGACGGTGCCGACGGGCAGTCTCACGGAGCTCAAGCTGCCCTCCCGGGCGAACGACTTCTACAAGCCGATCGCCCAGTACGCGCAGTTCAACGGCTGGTGGTGGCCCTGCCCCGCCTGCAAGTGGCCGATGAAGGTGACAACTGCCCGCACCGGCGCGCGCACAAGGGGAAGGGTGCGGTGTCTGTACCCCTGGCACGAGGAGACGGGCGCGTCGTACGAGTTCGTCGTGACCGCCCGGAAGAAGTCGGCCCCCGAACTGAGTCCGACGTTCGAATGCCGGGTCCCGTCCGGCCGGTTCGCACGCCTATGGACCGGGGCCGTACCGCACGTGCCGCAGGCTAAGCCGGCCGCAGAGTACATGGCGCTGGTACGGCCGGTGTGGCGCTACACCGTCATCCCTGGCCTACCCGAACTGGCCCTGCACCGAGCCGCCGCGGCGGCCCTGGAGGGAACCGCCTGGACATCACATCTGTGGCCCAACGGGGACCAGTGTGACCTGTGGATCACCCGCGAAGGAAGCGAACAGCCGCACTTTCCTGCTGACTTCAAGGACTACACCTGGCCGAATCACCTGGTCAGCAAACTTCATATGGACGGCGGCGATAAGGGCGGCGCCGAGTACCTGGTAGTGCCCGACCATCGCCAGGACCAGGTGGCCCAGCTCCACGCGGTGTGCCGCACATACAGGATGAAGGCGGCGATGACCGCGACGGACTACCTCGAGATGGTCATCACGCAGATCAAGGAGGGCAAGGCGTGAGCGGGGAGATGACGGGTAAGGAAGCCGGCCTGGCTGGAGCACTCGCTCTGGCCGCGCACTACTTTCCCCGCAAGGACGACGAGGGGCGCATCCTGGCCGGCTTCGAAGAAGCCACGTTCTTCGCCCACCGCAAGCCGCAGGCATGGTCGGAGTGGGCGAGCTTGCCAGTGGCCGAGCGGAACCTGATCCGTCAGGTGATGGCCTTGATGGCTCCCGAATGGACGGATGAGAAGAAACTCAAGGCCGCCGTCCTCGCGCTCCTAGGCACCCTGGCCCCCGATCCCGACCTCGCGGACAGGTCGGGAGGTTCGCTGCGGCTGCCGGCCGGAGACCCACAGCTGGCCGAGGCGGTGATCCCCAGGGTGGGAGGGGATTTCCTCGGCTACGCACAACGCGTCACCGGGCCGTTCTTCACCTTCGGCAAGCGCCCCAAGGCACAGGCGTTCGCGGGCCCAGGGACCCTCAAGACGAGGACGGCCTACCTGGGCCAAGAGCACGGCACGACCAGTAGAGAGATCCATATCCAGGCGACTCCCGGCTTCCTTGAAGCGCCCGGCCACGAGGTGCTCCCGCAGGTGCACACTCGCCCGCAGCGCGACCGGGTCGCGCCGACAGTGAACCAACTCCTGGATGTCGCCAAGATCCTTAGCGGCCAGGACAAGAGCGTCGCCTACCTGCACAAGGTGCTCAAGCGCTTCTTCAAGGCAATGAAGACGACCGACGGCGAGCTGACCGAACTGGACCTGACGTCCGGAGACCTGCAGGTCCTCAACGCCCCCACGGGAAGCGGCAAAACGGTACTCGTACGGGTCATGGCGTCCTGGGCAGCGCTCAACGACCGGCGAATCGCCCTCGCCGTCACCGATGTCCGCGCCACCCTGGACATGGCCTGGGACATCAACAACGACCTGGCCTATCTGCACAAGAACAAGCACCTAGCCGAGCCCGCTCACTGCACTCCGCTGATGTCCCCGTCGAGCATGCACCGGCGGGCCATGGACTACGCCGCCCTGGGTACCTCCACCCAGATCGACGAATGGGACCGGCGCGCCAGGACCGACATCGCATTGCTGTCGGCCGGCTGCGCGCAGCGGGCGTTGATGGACCCGCCCACCCTGTATCCGTACGGGGAGGAGAACTGCACCTCGCTGACCTCTCCGGCCACCGGCTCCACCCGGCTCACCTGCTCCTTCGCCCCGGTGTGCGGCAAGTTCCAGCAGTTCTACCGGGCCACCGACGCGGCCGTGATCGTCACCAACCACGCCAACCTCCTAGAAGGCCGCACACGCATCGGTGTCGTCCTGGACGGGCAGGAGTTCCGCGGCAAGGCACGTGGCACCAGGGGCATGAGCGTGCTGGAGATGACGCTGCGCGCCTGCGATGCGCTGGTGATCGATGAGATCGATGCCTTCCAGACGGCCGCCATCAGCCGCTGTACCTCGGAGCTCACTCTGGCTTCCCGGAAACGGACGACCGCGTTGCGGGAGATCGACTCGGACGCCAGGAACCTGCCCGTCGTCCATGAGATGTCCCTTGCAGCGCCGGTCAGCCACGCGCGGCTCATGGCCGAGATGCTGCTGCTGTGGCTCTGCTCAGGCAGCGGGCTCAGGCTGAACCCGGGCAACGAGGCGGACAGCCCTGACGGGGCCAGCCGCGACAACACCGGCTGGCGCCTGGCCCGCTCGAGGGACCGTGAAATCCTTCAGCTCCTGTTCCCCCACCAGACCGCGGCCGCCGACGTTCCGCCCGAGCTGTTCGCCTTCCTCGACGAGATCATGCCCGCCCGCTGGTACGCGGCCGGACCGGATGAGGAGGCCAAGCTTCCCGACGGAGCCGACTGGGACGCCATCCAAACAGCCCTGACGATCCTCACCGCGCAGCGCGGCCAGGACCACCTCACCGACACTCGCGACGCGATGCGCACGCTCCTGCGTGAGCTCGTGCCCGATGCGCATCAGCAGGCCGCCGTGGTGAACCTGTTGATCACCCGCACCGTGCTACGGGAACTCGACAGCGCGCTAGACGAGCTGCGCATGCAGGCCCAGACCCTGCGCTATCTCGACCTGGGATCGGTCCGCAAGATCCTTGAAAGCATGCGCAGCAGCACGGTCGCCACCCTCTACCCCCTGGCCATGCTGGGCCGCTCCATCCACGGCTACCAGGTCAAGGGCATGGACAAAAAGGAGCAGGAAGCGGAACTCCTGTCACGTTCTTTCGGCGGCGATCCGCACACCTTCGTCAGCGAACTCGGCGGCCTCACCGCCCTGCTGGCGGCCGGCGTGCAGCGTCCCGTCATGGGCCTGTCCGCCACCGCCTACCTACCACAGGCCGTACAGGAACACATCCATGCCCCGGTCCGCTGGTGGCTCCCCGACACCCGTCCGGAGTCCATCGTCACCCTCGCCACGCCTGTACGGGGCAGCAGCGGGGATGCCATGAGGATCGGGGGTCTCCCGCCAGAGCTGAAGCCCAACGCACTGCGCGATCTCGGCCGGGGCCTGTACGAGCAGCAGCTCGCCAAGCGCCTGGCCCGCCTGGAGAAGCACGAACCGGAACGGGCCCGCGTCATCCTCGCCGTCAACTCCTATGAGCAGGCCGCCTACCTCGCCTCCGGGGTGGCACAGGCCGACGGGCTGAACCACCGGATCTGCCTGCTGGTGAAGAAGCCGGAGAAACAGAACTACGAGGAGCACCTACCTGCCCACGTGGACCGGATGGTCCGCGAAGAGCTCAAGGAGTTCCCCGACCGCGGAGAGATCCTTATCGCCCCCCTCGCCGTCATCGGCCGGGGCCTGAACATCGTCGTCGGAACGCGCTCGGCAGTCCGCGACATCTATCTGTGCGTCCGGCCTGTCCTGAGCATCGAGGACACCGACTGGCTGCACGCAAGCGTCAACGCCGCCGGTTACAACACCCTTCCCGCCGGCGGCAGCGACGAGCCCTTGGCCGTCCTGCGCGCAGCAGGCGAAGCCTCCTGGAAGCAACTCACCAAGATCCTTCGCTCCCCGGCCCGGTTCTCCAACATGGACCACGACCTGCGCAAGGAACTCGTCGCAGGAATGCTCGTCCTGCTCATCCAGCTCGCCGGCCGTGCCCGGCGGGGCGAGACCGACATGACCCTCCACATCGTGGACCACTCCATCCACGACAAGAAGTTCAGCTCCGACCTGGCCACGATCATCGAACAGATCTACCGCGACTGGACTCCGAAACAGCGCGACATCATGAATGAGCTCTACGGTCAAGCGCTTCAGGCATTCCTGACCTATGCAGGGCTCGACCGCGAGATGCTCTGAACTGACCACTCCCGTCTCCGCTTTGCCGCGGCGGAGACGGACCCGCATCCTCTCCCAAACGGAGAGACCGAGAGACGAGGTACCCCCGCTCATGGGGCGAAGCAACACGCAGCGGGATCTCACCGCGCACACCACATCGATCCGGTGCACCCCCGAGCTCCTGGACGGCATGACCGCCCTGGTCTGGGACTTCGGCGACTACCACTCGCCCATCCGCACGGCCTGGCGGGATTTGGGGAGCACGGCCTCAAAGAACGCGAAATGGATCAAGGATGTCCAGGAATCCGACCCCTTCCTGGTCCCCTATTCCATCGCTGTCACCGTGCTCCAGCAGATCACCGATGGCTACGTCTACCTGGACAAGTACCTGGCCTTCATGGTGACGCTCAACCCCGTGGAACCCGACGCCCTCAGGACGGTCTTCACTTACCTGGAAGGCATCGTCCGCCGGATTCCTCTGGATGAGATCCCCTTCATGGATCCACCCACCTTGGCCCGACTGGTCGCGGACGTCGCTCCTGAGCGCCGAAGCCTGGCTGAGAACATCCTCCAAGAGGAAGACAGCAAGCCCGCCAGTCCGGACAGCTGGGCCTATGAGGCGGTGAAGTGGCACATCGCCAAGAAGCTGGCGGCAAAGCCCTTCCTCGACCGGGAAGTCGAGCCGGTCCGTGAGGCGTACGAGGCGACGAACGGCCAGGTGAAACACAGGACCGTCGGCTGGCAGCCCTCCGACAACGTCGCGGCCGTGCAGTACCGGCCCATCAGCAACGGTGACCTGATCGCCTGGGAACAGCCCATCGGCCCGGTCTTCGCCACCCTCGCCCACCCGGTCGACCTCGCGGAAGCGCTCAAGGCCCGTCCCGAGAACCCCACCCGCAGTCAAGTCCAGTACGCGCTGTCCCGCCTGTCGGTGAAGATGGCCACCTACACGGCCGAGCCGAACCCCGTCCTAAATCTTGACGCTCACATCCGGCGCATCAACAACACGGTGATCCACGCCAGCACCGTTCTCGTGGACCAGGGAACAGACCGGCCGATCATGTCTGTGTCCCTGGATGGGCGCGGTCTGCGGCAGACGAACAAGCATGCGCTGGAAATCCTGGCGAAGATGGACGCCGACCGGTCATCGCTCAACGCCATCGAGGAACGCGTCGCCGGTGAGCGCAGCCGCCTGAACGCCAGGGACGAAAATGGCAAGAGGATCGACATCCTGACTCCTCCTCCTGGCGCGGTCAGGCCGACCATGCCGAAGACGGACTCCTTCGCTGTCGGTACCGGCGCCGGCATCTACCATCTCTCCCTGCTGCGGGAACACATCCAGCGAGTCTTCGGTGACGCCGTCTCCCTGCTCGACCTGAAGTCGAAGGGGAATGTCTTCGGCAAGCGTTCCCACGAGCCCGCCACCGCTGCCCAGGAGAAAGAGAAGAAACAGAAGAAGCAGGATGGCGAATACGTCGATCTCATCGGCAAGCCCTCCCCGGAGGGTATTCGCCGTTCCATCGAAGCGGCCGGATACAAGAAACTCCGCATCCTGTGCCTGTGGTACCGCGACGTGACCCTCACGCGGATGATCCACGGTCTCGCCCACCCCTACGGGCTGGACCCGGAGGGCATCGATCCGGACCCTGGCGGAAAGAAGTCCTTCCCGCTCGCGGACGGCATCGAAGCTGTCTTCTGCAACGCCGAAGCCCTGCTGGAGCACGGCCCCGGCACTCAGCGCGCCACTGACGCCCAAAGGATCGCCGGCACCTTCGCAGAACCCGGCGTCCTCCTCGCCGCCTGGTGTGAAACAGAGATCCCGGTGCGCGGCGAGGAACACGAGGGCATGAAGCCCGCCGAAGTGAAGACCGCCCTGGCGGAGAACGACGCCAAGCACCAAGTCGTCCGGGAGCTCGCCAAGGCTGCAGTGCCGTCCCAATTCCTCGTCGGCCGCGAGTACGACCCGTTCACCAAGACCTTCACCATCATCAAGAGGCCCGCGAAAGCCTTCGAGGATCACCGCGTCTACATGGGTCTGCTGGACCTGTACCGTTCGTGCGGTGTCGTGGACGACCGCTTCGAGCGCGCCCTCTACCCCGGCGACGACCCCTACCCGCTGCCCCGCATGGCCTTCTGCGGCATCCACATCCGCAAGCAGGCCACGGACCGCAAGTACAAGGGCCAGCCCAAAAGGATCATCACTGCCAGCGTGATCATCCCCTCCTCTGAACCCGGCGGCCCGTGGCGCATGATCGGCTGGAGCAACATCCACCCGCAGTGGGAGCACTACGCCCTCGCACAGAGCAACTTCCACGCCGCCAACTACCCTCTTCACACTGAAAACGGCGACGGCGAAATCCAGCGCTGGGCACAGGCCGGTGAAGACGTCCGCACCGCCCTCCAAGAGCTCCACGACGAACTCGACGGCCTGCCCTACGCCTTGATGATCGACGGTCACGCCAGCCGCCGTGTATGGCCCGGCCTCCACAACAACAAGCAGGGCCTCGGAAAAGATCCCGGGGACCCGCGCCTCTGGCTCCCCGCAAGCGGACTGCCCCCGTCCTGGAATCCGGTCAGCATCATCCGCATGAACTGCGCGCAGGCGGAGATGCCCCGTCTGGTCGCCGTCACCGAGAAGCAGAAGAACGGCAAGACCGTCCCGCTCAAGACCTCCAGCGACCTCTACTACCCGGAAGCCCGGCCCGAAGGCCACCCCTGGTTCCTGTTCACCGAACCCCGCAACTACGGCAAGAAGCGCCATGGGCAGTGGAAGACCCGCTGGCGCGCCGACCCGGGGAAAGCATCGAAGAATGCCGACGAGCGCAAGGAGAACGAACTGAACGCACCCTGGTACAGCATGACCACCAGGGAGATCACCCCGATGCACACGCGGGACGGCTACGACCGAGAGATTCTCGCGGTTGCCGCGGCGCGGCTTTGTCACCAGGCGCTCTCCTGGTCAGACCGGACGCGATACCCGGCCCCGCTCCACGCCGCGCTTCAGATGGACCTTGGCCACCCCCAGTACCGACGCTCCGAGCCGAAGGACCCTGAGAGCATGGAAATCCTGAAGGAAGCCAGCGGCACCGACCTGTAGATACCGGGACGGCTCCGAGCCGTTCGGCGTGGCGGCCTCGAAGATGAGGCCGCCACGCCGAACGGCAGCAACGCTGGCCGCATTGCCCCTATGACGGGGCACCGCGATCTTCCGTCGATGGTTTGGACACCGCCTCCTGGTCGCGCTCTGAAGGCACACTGGCCAGTCGAGGGACTCGCCACATTCGCGAAGGCAAAGCCGTTCGGCGGGCTGAGCGAACGTGTGTGCCGTGTGGTCGGCCAGGCCCTACCACGCCCGGCATCCTTGCTCCCGGTGCTCCAGAGCCGGGAGTCCAAGCGTCAGTGCCCGTGCTGCCGGACGCCGCACTCTGTCATAGCCCCCTCCATGCGGAAGCCCCGTCGTGATGTTTCCGACGGGGCTTCGCCGTATCACCGGCGCTCTCACAAGTCTGTCACCAACTACACCGACTCCCCCGGACCGCGATGCCCTGACCTGCTACTACGCACCTGCCCTGGACTGACGTGGACGCCCATGGACGGTCTTTACAACCTGTGCCATGTGGTACCGCTGCCCACTCGCTAGCACCACGTACCACTCATCAAGATCCGGACCAGGTGCGGACCGAATCAGCCTGGCACTCGACGTTTCCACTCTTTGTCGCAGGTCAGGAGCGAGGTCAGGCGTGTACCACCAGCAGACGAAGAACCTGCTGGTGTCCTACTCGCCGAAGAAGCTGGGCTTCTTCTAGGCGGACGGGCCCGCGTAGCGTTCGGCGAGCGCGGTGGCCCGGTCGTGCAAGGCGGCGCGCAACGACTGCGGGGCGAGGGCTTCCGCGTCCGTGCCGAGCTGCCACAGCGCCCATTCGGCGTGCCGGAAGTCCTGGAACGTCACCTCCAGCCGCAGCCGGCCGTCCGCGTCGGGTTCCTCGGCGCGGACGGCCAGCGCGGTGTCCAGCAGTTCCTCCCGCCGTACCGGGTTCACCCGTATCCGCACGGTGATGTGGTCGCCGTCGGAGAGGAACCGCGTGGAGCGTTCCCTCCAGATCCGGTCGAGATCGACCCGGCCCGGTCGCTGTGCCGCTTCGGGAAGTTCCTCCGCGGCCAGTACCCGCGACAGCCGGTAGGTGCGGTCCTCGCCGGCCCTCGTGGCCAGCAGGTAGCCCCGGTCGCGCACCGTGACCAGGCCGATCGGGTCCACCGTGCGCCACCGCGGTGCCTGGCCCGATGCCGCGTAGTGGTTGCGCAGCTTGTGTCCGGCGAGCACGGCGCGCCGGACCTCGGCCATCGCGGTGCCGGAGACCTCCTCGGTGACCGGCCGGCGCGCGAGGAGGTCGGTCTCCGGGTCGACGAGAAATCGCTGAGCCGCGTCGCTCGCGGAGGTCCGGTGGCTGTCGGGCAGTGCGTCGACCACCTTCCGCATCGCCGAGGCCAGCGCCGAGCCGAGGCCGAACACCTGCTCGCCGCGCCCCGACCCCGCGGTCAGCAGGGCGAGGGCCTCGTCGTGGTTCAGTCCGGTGAGTTCGGTCCGGAATCCGGGCAGCAGCGCGAAACCGCCGTGCCTGCCGCGTTCGGTATAGACGGGAACACCGGCCGCGGACAGTGCCTCGATGTCGCGCAGCACGGTGCGGGTGGACACCTCCAGCTCACGGGCGAGCGCGCCGGCCGTCAGCCGACCGTGCCGGCGCAGCAGGAGCACCAGTGAGACCAGCCGATCGGCGCGCATACGAGGACCGTAGGGGAATACGTGACCGAGGGTGTCGTGATTCGCTGCGAGGCTCGTTGAAGGCGGCGTCGGATGCCGGCGGCGCCGAGCCGAAAGGCGTGCGTACCTCCGACGAGTCGACTGGAGCTGATGTGGCAGTGGAACGAACAGCGGTCAACCCCGTGCCGTGGTCGGTGGAGATGGGCTTCAACCAGGGTGAGGTCGTCTCCGGGCAGACACGGACGCTGTACATCTCGGGGCAGACCGCGATGAGCGGCGACGGCAGGCCCCGGCACGACGGCGACATGGCGGCGCAGTTGGCGCTGAGCATCGACAACCTGGAGGCCGTGCTCGGCGAGGCCGACATGTCTCTCGCCGACATCGTCCGGCTCAACGTCTATACAACCGACGTCGACCTGCTCCTCCGGCATTACGGCGTGCTGGCGGCACGGTTGGGCGCCGCCGGGGTGGCGCCGGCCTCCACGATGCTCGGGGTGACGCGACTGGCGGTCCCCGGCCAACTGGTCGAACTCGACGGCACCGCCGTCGCGTGACGGGCGAAGGGCGCCGCCCCGAGGGCCTTCAGGGCGGCGCCGCTTCGGCAGAACCACTCCGACGGGGCGCGGCTACTTCTCGGTCCGGTCCCAGGCTCCCAGCCAGCCCTCGTACGAGCGGACCAGAGCCAGCAGGGCGGCGCCGAGACGCCAGTCCGCGTCGGGCGCGTGGAGGAGCACGGCCTTGGAGTGAGCGTTGTATTCCAGCGGCGTCCTGTCGCCCTGGCGCCAGATGATCCGGGCGGGCGCGTGGGGAATGTCGCTCCCGCCGAGCGCGGTGGCGACGCCCACGAATATCGTCAGCGGGAACACTAGCCACCACACGCCCCACCAGGCGATCCGCCCCTTGTACCCCACCGCGTCGGCCTGACCGGGACCGCCGACGGTCCAGCGGACACGAAGGCCCCGCCTGAACCGGCGCCGGCGCACGATCGTGCCGATGAACTAGCCCTGCCCACCCACCACCTGATACGCCGTGGAGCCCTTCCCGGACGCGACGGTCGAGACGGTCGCGACCCGGGACGTGCGCTGCGCGTCCGCCCACAGGACGAAGGAACGCGTGCCGTCGCGCCTGGCCGCGAGATAGGCCTTTTCGCCACCGGGCGGCAACTCCCGCTCCACGTGGGCCACCTCGTGGTAGGGCCCCCGCTTGCCTTCCAGGAGGCCGATGGCGCGGGCCACCGGCGCCGGAGCGGCACCCCCGTCAAGGGTCGCGTAGCCCAGGGTCAGCGTGCGGCTCATCGAGTCCCCCGTCTCGTGCTTGCTGATACGCCGGAGGAACTCTACGACGCCGGTGGGACGGGTGAACCACTGGTCCGCGCTTCGCGGACCGCGGAGTGGCCGCTCGGCCGGGCAATCGGTTGCTCTCGGCGCGTGTTTCAGGTGTGGCGAACGAGGCAGGTGGCGCGACACCCGGCGCGCACCGTCAGGGCAGGGGGCGCCCGACCGGCCGAAGCCCGTCGGACGCCCCCCTTGGCTCACTCACTCAGCATGCCGTCACGGATACGACGTCACCGTCGACGGGACGGTCGAGGTGCCCGACGTCGGTGCGCCGGTGTCGTTGATGACGTGTTCGTACTGGCCGTTGCCGCTCAGGGAGACGACCAGGAGGCTGTGGAACTTGACGCCCGGCTTGACGGGGGCCTTGAAGCCGTGGTCCTGACGGATCGTCGGGTCCACGTTGTAGTAGCAGTAGCTGCCCATGCCCCAGCCCTCGTGGGTGTTCACCGAGTCGTCCACGCGGTAGGCGGCGTAGCCCTTCGTGGTGCCGTTCTGGATGGCGGCCTGGTTCGGGGCGTCGTAGGCCTTCTCGTTCTGGAAGAAGATGGTCTGGCCGCGTTCGCCGTACCACTCGACGTCGTACTTGTTGAAGTGCTCCACGAACAGGCCGGTGGCCAGGACGTCGTCGCCGTTGACGCGGACGCCGTAGTCGGCGCGGTTGGTCTCCCAGCCGACGCCCTCGCCGTGGTCGGCGCGCCACACCCAGGTGTGGTCGACGATCGTGTCGTCGCTGTTGACGACCAGGCTGGTGGTGGCCTTGCCGGGGCCCGCGCCGCCGATCCGGAAGTAGACGTCCTGGATGCTGGTCGGGTTGGCGGCGTGGTCGGCGGAGGCGTTCGCGGGGCCGATCTCCATCAGGGTCGGGGAGTTGACGGGGCCCGCGTCGACGAGGAAGCCCGCGAGCTTGACGCCGTCCACGTCGGCGACGCGCAGGGCGGTGACGCCGTTGTCGGGGATGATCGTGGCGAGGCCGAGCCCCAGCACGACGGTGTTGGCGCGGTTGACGTTGATGGTCTGGTCGACGTGGTAGATGCCCGGCGTGAACAGCAGGTGCAGCCCTTGCGCGAGCGCGGTGTTGATGGTGGCCGCGGTGGCGCCGGGCTTGACGACGTAGAAGCGGCTCAGCGGGATGGACTCGCCCTGCGGGGTGCCCGCCCAGCTCACGCCGCGCGCGTTGGTGCGCTTGGCCGGGACGAACACCTTGAACTCGCCGCCGTCCTGGTACAGGAACGGCTTCTCGCGGGAGACGGGCGTGGTGTCGAGCGTGGTGTAGCGGGGCTCCGGGAAGGAGTTGGCGGGCGCGCCCTCGACGCCCGAGAACGTCATGTTCCAGACGCTGTTGGTCCAGCCGCCGACGCTGCTGTCGCGGGTGTACCACTGCTGCTGCGAGTACGGTCCGACGGTGCCGTCCACCTTGGTGTCGGCGATGTAGCCGCCGCTGGCCCATCCGTAGCCCGCCGGGGCGAGGTTGAGGCCGCCCTTGACGTGCATGCGGCGGAAGGAGGCGGCCTGGGAGACCGCCCAGCGGTTGGTGCCGTTGACCGGGTTGAGCGCGAGGTTCTCGGCGGCCCGCCAGAAGTTCTGGGTGGCGTTGCCGTTGAACCAGCCCGCGTCCACGGTCACGTCACCATTGATGGTGGTGTCGTCGGGGCGCAGGCCGAGTCCGGCGATCTGGGTGTAGAAGCCGATCTGCGCGTTGAGGTTGTTGTACGTGCCCGGCTTGAAGAAGAACGCGTGGCGGCCGGTGCCGAACTGCGCGGACTCCTGCTGGCGGAAGACCGCGTCCAGCTTGCCCTGGATGTCGGGCGTGGCGGGGTCGATGATGTGCACGTTGGGGCCGAGGTCGCCGCCGCCGGGCAGCGTCGGGCCGCCGTCGCCGGTGGTGCCGTAGACCTGGAACTCCCAGAGGGAGTAGCCGTATTGGGTCGCTCGGGTCACGCCGTACATGCGGACGTAGCGGGCGTCGCCGGAGACGTTGACCGTCTCGGTGCCGCCGGCGCCGGTCGTCGTGGAATGGGCGGTGGTCCAGTCGGTGCCGTTGGCGGACAGTTCGATGCGGTAGCCCTTGGCGTAGGCGGCCTCCCAGCGCAGGACGACCTGCTGGACGGAGGCGGTGGCGCCGAGGTCGACGCGGATCCACTGGGGGTCGGAGAAGGCGCTCGACCAGCGGGTGGCGGTGTTGCCGTCGACGGCGTCGCCGGCGGGGGTTCCGGCGTGTTCCTGGCTGGAGGCCGTGACCGGCTTGCCCTGCGAGAGCAGCACCGGGGCGGCCTGCGCCGCGGACGCGGGAAGGAGGGCGAGCAGCGTGCCGAGGAGGGCGGCGACGACGACGCCGGCGATCCCCCTCCGGGCGGCGGGCACGGGGTGCGGTCTGCGCGGCGGTCTCGCCGCGGTGGGGCCGACTGCGGGCATGAAGGTGTCTCCTCGTAAGGGGAGTTGAGGGGATGCGCCAGGATGCGGGAGAGCGCTCTCCCGCACCATGCCCGCGCGCCGGGTGCCGGTCAAGAAGCCTGACACCACTTTTCTTCGGCCTTGACTTAAGTAGGGGTGGAATCGTGGCCGGGGCGAAGGACGCCGAGGCCCAGTCGCCCCCCTCTCAGCTGTCGAAGTCGACCGTGAGCGTGTCCGACGCCGGGAAGCTCTGGCACGTGAGGACGTAGCCCGCGTCGACCTCGGCCCGTTCCAGGGCGTAGTTGCGGCGCATGTCGGCCTTGCCGTCGGTGACGAGCGCCCGGCAGGTGCCGCAGACGCCGCCCTTGCAGGCGAACGGCAGGTCGGGACGGACCCGGGAGGCGGAGTCGAGGAGGGTGGACTCGCGCGACAGGGCGGAGGTGGTGGAGCGGCCGTCGAGGACGACGGTGACCTCGCTGACCGGGCCGTCGGCGCGGGGCTCCTCGTGGCGCACGGTGCGCACCGGTTCGTCGTCGGCGTAGAACAGCTCCTGGTGGACGCGCTCCTCGGGCACGCCGAGACCGGTGAGGACGTCGCGGGCGTCGCGGACCATGCCGTGCGGTCCGCAGAGCCACCAGTGGTCGGCGCCGCGCACGTCGACCAGTCCGTCCACGAGGGCGGCGAACCGGTCGGCGTCGAGGCGCCCGGACAGCAGGTCGGCCTCCCGCGGCTCGCGGGACAGCACGTGGGCGAGCTGGAACCGGGTCGGGTAGAGGTCCTTCAGGTCGGCGAGTTCGTCGGCGAACATCACCGTGTCGGTGCGGCGGTTGCCGTACAGCAGGGTGACCCGGGAGCGGTCGTCGGCGGTCAGGACGGACTCGGCGATGGACAGCATCGGCGTGATGCCGGAGCCGGCGGCGACCAGGACGTGGTGGCCGGGCGTGCCCAGGTCGGGCGTGAACGCGCCGATCGGCGCCATCACCTCGACGGCGTCGCCGGGGCGGACCTCGTGGACCAGCCAGGCGGAGAACAGGCCGCCGGGCACCTCCCGCACACCGATGCGCGGCGCCGAACCGGCGGGCGAGCAGATGGAGTACGAGCGCCGCTCGTCGCGTCCGTCCACCTGGCGCCGCAGGGTCAGCGACTGGCCCGGCGCGAAGGCGAACTCGTCGGCGAGTTCGGCGGGGATGTCGAAGCCGACGGCGACCGCGTCCGCGCACAGCCGCTGGACGGTGGCCACGCGCAGGGTGTGGAAGGCCGGGCGGCGGCGCACGCGGGGCGCGGCGGCCGTGGTGGGGGCCAGCACGTCCTCCATCAGATCTCCTTGACGTACTCGAAGGGTTCGCGGCAGGCCAGGCAGCGCCAGAGCGCCTTGCAGGAGGTGGCGCCGAAGCGGGACGTCTCCTCGGTGTCCGCCGAGCCGCAGCGCGGGCAGGGCACGGTGCGCCGGGTGGCGGAGAGCACCAGCGGCACCGGTCCGGGCGCCGGGCGCGGGGCGGGTCCTGGCGGGGCGATGCCGTGCTCGGCGAGCTTGCGGCGGCCCTCCGGAGTGATCCAGTCCGTCGTCCACGGCGGGTCCAGGACCGTGCGGACCCGGACCCGCTCGTATCCGGCGGCCCGCAGCCGCGCGGCGACGTCGGCACGCATCTCGGACATGGCCGGGCAGCCGGAATAGGTCGGGGTGAGGTCGGCGACGACCGTGCCGTCGGCCTCGACGCGCACGTCCCTGAGCACGCCGAGGTCGGCGAGCGTCAGCATCGGCAGCTCGGGGTCCGGGACCCGCTCGGCGACGCGGCGGGCGCGGCGTGCGTCGGTCAGGGTGGTCACCATGTCGCCTCCGGGTGGGCGCGGGCCACGCTCTGCAGCTCGGCCAGCAGCGGGGCCAGGTGCTCGGTGTGCGTGCCGTCGCGTCCGGAGCCGGGCAGCGCCGCCGCCTCGGGCAGGGTGAGCCCCGCGGCCTCGCTGACCTGTTCCAGGACGGCGACGACCTCCTCGCGGGCGTCGTACGCGGCGAACAACTCGCCGAGGTGGGGGGCGACTCGCTCCAGCCCGGCCGTCATGCGCCGGTGGGACTCGTCGGTGCCGTCGCCGAGCCGCACGACCCACTCCGCGGCGTACTGCCGGTGGTACGTCAGCTCCTTGACGCCCTTGGCGGCGACGGCGGCGAGCACCGGGTCGGCCGCGGTGGCGGCGAGGTGCTGGAAGTGCGCGAGCCGCCAACTGGAGAGCACCAGCAGCCGGGCCACGGAGAACGCGAAGTCGCCGTTGGGCAGTTCGGCGAGACGGACGTTGCGGAAGTCGTCCGCGTCGCGGAAGTAGGCGTAGGCGTCCTCGCCGCGCCCGGTGCCGTCGACCTGGCCGCAGCGCGCGTACAGCAGGCGGGCCTGGCCGAGCAGGTCGAGGCCGATGTTGGCGAGCGCGACCTCCTCCTCCAGCTCGGGGGCGCGGGTCGTCCACTCGGCCAGGCGCTGCGCGCAGACGAGGGCGTCGTCGCCAAGGGCGAGGCAGGCGGCGGCGAGTTCGACGGTGTCCACGCCGTCGGGCACGGCGGTGCTCACGCCGTGCAGGGGGTCCTCGAAGCCGGTCCCGAAGGCCCAGCGCGCGTCGCCCCCGTCCTCGTCGTGGGCCTCGGCGAGGGACAGGTAGACGTGATCGTCGCTCATGCCCGGCTCCTAGATGTGGGGGACGTCGTCGGGGATGTCGTAGAAGGTGGGGTGCCGGTACACCTTGTCGGCGGCGGGTGCGAAGAACGGGTCCTTCTCGTCGCGCGTGGAGGCCGCGATGTGCTGCGAGCGCACCACCCAGATGCTGACGCCCTCGTTGCGCCGGGTGTACAGGTCCCGGGCGTGGGTCAGGGCCATCCGGTCGTCGGCCGCGTGCAGGGAACCGACGTGGACGTGGTTCAGCCCGCGCTTGCCGCGCACGAACACCTCGTACAGCGGCCAGTCGGCCTGGGACACCTGCGGCTCCCGGGCTGCCTGGGATCCACGCGACGCCTGCGATGCCTGTGGTGCCTGTGGTGCCTGCGACTCGCTCATGCGACGGCTTCCTTCCGTGCCCGGGCGGCCTGCTTGGCGGCGTGCGCGGCGGCGGCCTCGCGCACCCAGGCGCCCTCTTCGTGTGCGGTGCGGCGACGGTCCACGCGCTGCGCGTTGCAGGGCCCGTCGCCGGAGATGACGCGCGTCAGCTCGTCCCAGTCGGGGGTGCCGAAGTCGTGACGGCCGCGCTCCTCGTTCCAGCGCAGCTCGGGGTCCGGCAGGGTCACGCCGAGCTTCTCCGCCTGCGGGACGGTCATGTCGACGAAGCGCTGGCGCAGCTCGTCGTTGCTGTGCCGCTTGATCTTCCAGGCCATGGAGGCGGCCGAGTTGGGGGAGTTCCCGTCGGGCGGCCCGAACATCATCAGCGACGGCCACCACCAGCGGTTCACCGCGTCCTGCACCATCTCGCGCTGGGCTTCGGTGCCGCGCATCATCGTCATCAGCAGTTCGTAGCCCTGCCGCTGGTGGAAGGACTCCTCCTTGCAGATGCGGACCATGGCGCGCGCGTACGGCCCGTAGGAGCTGCGGCACAGCGGCACCTGGTTGCAGATCGCGGCGCCGTCCACGAACCAGCCGATGACACCGACGTCGGCGAAGGTCGGTGTCGGGTAGTTGAAGATCGACGAGTACTTCTGGCGGCCCTCGATCAGGCGGCGCGTGAGGTCCGCGCGGTCCGCGCCGAGCGTCTCGGCCGCCGAGTACAGGTACAGCCCGTGGCCGGCCTCGTCCTGGACCTTGGCGAACAGGATCGCCTTGCGGCGCAGCGACGGGGCGCGCGTGATCCACTCCCCCTCCGGCTGCATGCCGATGATCTCGGAGTGGGCGTGCTGCGCGATCTGCCGGATCAGCGTCTTCCGGTAGCCCTCCGGCATCCAGTCGCGCGGCTCGACGCGCTGGTCGCGCGCGATGGTGCGGTCGAAATGCTCCTGGAGCTCCGGCGGAGCCTCGTCCTCCGTGGAGGAACGGGTGTGCGCTGCGGTCATCCGTACCACCTAACCCTACCGACCATTCGTTCGGTCCATGATATGCCGACAACCCCGGTCGACGGCAACAGCCCGTCCGGGCCCGTCCGGGCCCTTGACAGGCGCCGCACCCGGCGGATTTCCTGACTGCGCCGCACGATAACCGAATGTTCGGTCGGTAAACAGGTGGACGGTGGTGGTGAACCGGTGGTGGACGCAGTGACGCGGGCGACGAGGGACGCGACACCGGGGCCAGGGCCGGGATCGGGGCCGGGATCGGGGCCGGGGCCGGGACCGGTCGAGCGGATGCTCGCCGCGGACGAGGCGTCCCGGAGCCTCGGCATCGAACTGCTGGAGCACGGCGAGGGGACGGCCGTGCTGCGCATGACCGTCACCGCCGCGATGGTCAACGGCCACCGGATCGCCCACGGCGGGTTCGTCTTCCTGTTGGCCGACAGCGCCTTCGCCTGCGCCTGCAACAGCCACGGTCCCGTGACCGTGGCGGCCGGGGCCGACATCGACTTCGTCGCGCCCGCGTACGAGGGCGACGTCCTGGTGGCCACGGCCCGGGAGCGGACCCGGTTCGGCCGCAGCGGCATCTACGACGTGACGGTCGTACGCGGTGACACGGTCGTCGCGGAGTTCCGCGGCCGAAGCCGCAGCATCAGGAGCACGGAACGCCAGGAGTCGTCATGATCAGCGAACCGACCCCGACGCCCGCCACGCCCCGCCGCGGAGAGCCGCTGCCCGAGCGGCTGCTGGACGAGGCCGAGCGCCTGACCCGCGAGGAGGTGCGGGACCTCCAGCTCCGGCGGCTGCGGGCGACACTGCGGCACGCCTACGACAACGTGGAGCTGTACCGCAAGAAGTTCGACGAGGCCGGTGTCGCGCCCGAGGACTGCCGCACCCTGGAGGACCTGGCGCGGTTCCCCTTCACCACCAAGGCGGACCTGCGCGACACCTACCCCTTCGGCATGTTCGCCGTCCCCATGGAGGACGTGCGCCGCGTCCACGCCTCCAGCGGCACCACCGGACGGCCCACCGTGGTCGGCTACACCGAGCGGGACCTGTCCGAGTGGGCGGATCTGGTGGCCCGTTCGATCCGCGCGGCGGGCGGGCGGCCCGGCCACAAGGTCCATGTCAGCTACGGCTACGGCCTGTTCACCGGCGGACTCGGCGCGCACTACGGCGCCGAACGCGCGGGCTGCACGGTGATCCCCGCCTCCGGCGGCATGACCGCGCGCCAGGTGCAGATCATCCAGGACTTCCGGCCCGAGATCATCATGGTCACGCCGTCCTACATGCTCACCCTGCTCGACGAGTTCGAGCGGCAGGGCGTCGACCCGCGCTCCACCTCGCTGCGCGTCGGCATATTCGGCGCGGAGCCGTGGACGGAGGAGATGCGGCGTGAGATCGAGGACCGCATGGACATCCACGCCGTCGACATCTACGGGCTGTCCGAGGTGATGGGCCCGGGTGTCGCCCAGGAGTGCGTGGAGACCAAGGACGGTCTGCACGTGTGGGAGGACCACTTCCTGCCCGAGATCGTCGATCCCGTCACGGACGAGATCATGGCCGACGGCGACAGCGGCGAACTCGTCTTCACGACGCTCACCAAGGAGGCGCTGCCGGTCGTCCGCTACCGCACGCGTGATCTGACCCGGCTCCTGCCCGGCACGGCGCGGCCCGGCTTCCGGCGCATCGAGAAGATCACCGGCCGCTGCGACGACATGATCATCCTGCGCGGGGTGAACGTCTTCCCCAGCCAGATCGAGGAGATCGTGCTGCGCACGCCCGGCGTCGCCCCGCATTTCCAGATCCGGCTGACCCGGCGGGGCCGCATGGACCACATGACGGTCCAGGTGGAGGCCAGGCCGGACGCCGCCCCCGCCGACCGGGAGGCGGCGGCCCTCGCCGTCGCCCGGGGCGTCAAGGACGGCGTCGGTGTGAGCGTCGAGGTCACGGTCGTCGACCCGGAGACCCTGGAACGCTCGGTGGGCAAACTCCGCCGGGTGAAGGACCTCCGCGGGGAGGGCGACGGGGGGCCGGGCGAGGGGTGACGGGGCCGGGGCCCGATCCGGCTCCGGGGCCGTCGCCGGGACGAGCGGGCCCCGGCGCGTGAGGCGTTCACCCGGGCCGGCCCGCAGACCGCGCGGTCACCGGGGACGGCGGGCCCGCTGACCGCACGGCCCCCATGCCGACGGCCCCGCAGACCGCGCGGTCCCCCATGCCGACGGACCCGCAGACCGCGCAGGCACGGTGTGCTGTCGGTGTGCTGTCGGCGTGCCGTGGGCACGCGGGGCGGTGATCCGCCCTCGGCGGGGAAGGATCACCCCCAGCGGCTCCTGACGCGCCGCCCCGGGCCGAGCCCCGGGCCGAGCCGAACCCCCGGTCCGGGCCGAGCCCCGGTCGGAGTCGAACCCCCGGTCCGGGCCGAGCCCCGGTCGGAGTCGAACTCCCGGTCGGTGTCGAGCCCTGGTCGGCCCGTCCCGCACGCCCCGCCCGTCCGCACGCCCGGAAGGACCCCCATGACGCACCGCACTCCGCCGCCCGGTGGCCCTGCGCACCCGGTCGTGCGTACGGTCCACGGGCCCGTCCGCGGGGAGCGCCGGGCCACCGGGGTGCGGTTCCTCGGCCTGCCGTACGCCCGGCCGCCGGTCGGCCCGCTGCGGTTCGCGGCGCCCGTGCCGCCGGAGCCCTGGACGGAGGTGCGGGACGCGACGGCGTACGGGCCGACCGCGCAGCGGCGGCCGTTCGCGGAGGTCACGACGATCCCGGAGCCGACCGTCCCGGGCCCGGACATCCTCAACCTCAACGTGTTCACGCCCGACCCCTCCCCCGGCGCCGGTCTGCCCGTCCTGGTGTGGATCCACGGCGGCGGCTTCGTCGCCGGGTCGGCGGCGAGTCCGTGGTACGACGGCGCCGCCTTCAACCGGGACGGCGTCGTGGTCGTGACGGTCGGCTACCGGCTCGGTGTCGAGGGCTTCCTGAGCCTGCCGGACGCGCCGGACAACCGGGGCGTACGGGACTGGATCGCCGCCCTGGAGTGGGTGCGCGACAACATCGCGGCCTTCGGGGGCGACCCGGCCAAGGTCACCGTGGCCGGCCAGTCGGCGGGCGGCGGCGCCGTGCTGACGCTGCTGGCGACGCCGTCCGCCAGGGGCCTGTTCCGGGCGGGCGTCTCCGCGTCCGGCGCCGTGATGCGCCCGCAGGGGCGGGACGTGGCCGGCGCGGTGCGGCGCCTGTTCACCGACCTCACCGGCGTCCCGGCGACGGCCGCCGCGCTGCGGGACCTCACCGACGCCGAACTCCTCGCCCACCAGGACCGGTTGAACGCACCCGGTCCGGAACGCACCGCGCTCCCCATGCTGGCCCTCGCTCCCTTCGCGGACGGCGAGCTCGTCCCGGGCCCGGTACCGGAGGCGCTCGTCACGGGCGACGCGGGGGCGGACGTCCCACTGCTGCTGGGCTGCACCGCCCACGAGTTCAACGGCATCCCGCAACCCGACACCACGCCCGACGACGTCCGGGTGATGCTCACCGCGCACGGCCTCGACGAGACGCACGTCCGGCGGTTCCTGGACACCTACGACGGCGGCCCCGGCGACCTGCTGAACCAGGCCGTCACGGACACCACGTTCCGGTTCCCCGCCGTCGCCGTCGCCGAGGCCCGCGCCCGGCGCGAACGGCCCACGTGGCTCTACGAGTTCCGGTGGCCGTCCACCGCCCCCGCGTTCACCGGTCTCGCGCACCACTGCACGGACCTGCCCTTCGCCTTCGACCTGCTCGGCGCCGAGGGCGTCGCTCCCGTCCTCGGCACGCGCCCGCCCCAGCACGTCGCCGACGCCGTGCACGGCGCCTGGGTGGCGTTCGTACGGGACCTCGACCCCGGCGCCGACTGGCCGCGCCACACCACCCGGGACCGTGCGACCCGGATCTGGGACGACGTGCCCCGCACCGAGAGCGACCCGCTGCGCCCGCTGCGGGAGATCTGGTCACCCCTGCTGCCCACCCCGGCGAACCTCCCCGAAAACTGAGCCGCATCGGCGATCCGGAACTGAACTCCAGCTAAACTTAACCGGTTTGGCCAGAGCGGTTGTCCCGCCCTCATTCTCGCTCTAGCCTCTCTCCCAGTCGCCGATCGGAACGCGCACGACGACCGCCCCTTCGCTTTACCAGGCATGAACGGCGGATTTCTTTCGGCGAATTGTCGTCCCGCTGTCCCGGGTGAGTCGCACTTCACGCCCGGTCGACAGCGGGAATCCACGCCGGAACGACGGCCCGTTTCCCCCGCACGGAAACGGGCCGCACTTCTCGGCACCCGTGCGACCACGTTGGGAGCAGGAAATGAGAAGGAAACTGGCCACCGCCGCGGGAGCGCTGCTGGCCGTCGCGGCCTCGGTGCTGGCCGCGCCGTCGACCGCCCAGGCGGAGGAGGCCGCCGAAGCGGGGTTCCACGTCAGCGACGGCCGGCTGCTGGACGCGAACGGCAACGACTTCGTGATGCGCGGCGTGAACCACGCGCACACCTGGTACACCTCGCGGACCCCGCAGGCGTTGAAGGACATCAAGGCACTCGGCGCCAACTCCGTGCGCGTCGTGCTCAGTTCCGGCCAGCGCTGGACGAAGAACGACACCGCGGACGTGGCGGCCGTCGTCTCCCAGTGCAAGGCGAACCGGCTCGTGTGCGTCCTGGAGGCACACGACACCACGGGCTACGGCGAGCAGAGCGGCGCGGCCACCCTGGCCCAGGCCGTGGACTACTGGCTCTCGGTCCAGGACGCGGTGAAGGGCCAGGAGAAGTACGTCGTCGTCAACATCGGCAACGAGCCGTACGGCAATACGGGTTACAGCTCGTGGACTTCGGACACGAAGAACGCGATAGCGCGGCTGAGGAACGCCGGATTCGACCACACGATCATGGTGGACGCACCCAACTGGGGCCAGGACTGGTCGTTCACGATGCGGGACAACGCGGAGCAGGTGTTCGCCGCCGACCCCGACCGCAACACCGTGTTCTCGATCCACATGTACGGCGTCTTCGACACGGCGGCCGAGGTGTCGGACTACCTGAACCGGTTCGCCACGAGGAAACTCCCGATCGTCGTAGGGGAGTTCGGCAACGACCACTCGGACGGCAATCCCGACGAGGACGCCATCATGGCCACCACCCAGCGGCTCGGCCTGGGCTACCTGGGCTGGTCCTGGAGCGGCAACGGCGGCGGCGTCGAGTACCTCGACATGGCCACCGGCTTCGACGCCTCGCGGCTCACCCCGTGGGGTCAGCGGATGTTCCACGGGGCCGACGGCATCAAGCAGACGTCCCGTGAGGCGAGCGTCTTCTCCGGCGGCGAGACCCCGACGACCGGCAGCTGCGCCGTCTCCTACCGGGTCAACGACTGGGGCAGCGGCTTCAACGCGGACGTGACCGTGCGCAACACCGGCACCGCCGCGGTGAAGGGCTGGCAGCTCGACTTCGCCTTCGGCGGGGAGCAGACCGTGAGGTCCGCCTGGAACGCCAAGGTCACCCAGACCGGCAAGCAGGTGCGGGCCACGCCCGAGCCATGGACCGAGACCATCCCGGCGGGCGGCTCGGTGAGCTTCGGCTTCAGCGCCTCCTCCGCCGGCGCCAACACCGCCCCGGCGTCCTTCACGCTCAACGGAACGCCCTGCGCCAAGAATTGAGCCCGCGCACAGGGCTGACGACGAAGGGCCGCGCCCCCGACCGGGGCGCGGCCCTTCCGCGTTCCGCCCGCTCCTGTCCGCCCGGCGCTCCTACCCGCCCGGCGTGACGGGCGCCGGCGCCGTGGACCCCCGCGGCGTCAGCGACGGCGTCGGCACCTGGTGGGAGCCGCTGTGCGTGCAGTTGATCACGTCGAACAGGACGCGCGCGACCTCGGCGCCGAACTGGTGCACGTCGTGGCTCATCGCCGACAGCGTGGGGTGCGTGATCCGGCACAGCTGCGAGTCGTCCCACGCCAGCAGGGAGAGGTCGTCGGGGACGGTGAACCCCATCTCGGCGGCGACGCCCGCGCCCGCGACGGCCATGATGTCGTTGTCGTAGACGATCGCCGTGGGCCGGTCGGCCGCGAGCAGCAGCGAGCGGGTGGCGCGGGCGCCCTCCTTCTCGTCGAAGCCGGTCGCGATCTGCCGGGCCTCCTCCAGGCCGAGTTCCCGCGTCGTCGCGGTGAACGCGCGGGCCCGGATGGCGCTGTGGCCGAGGTCCTCCGGTCCGCCGACGCGGGCGATGCGGCGGTGGCCGAGCGCCGCGAGGTAGCGGACGGCCTCGGCGACGGCGGAGGCGTCGTCGGTCCACACCGCCGGGAAGGGCCCGGTCAGGGACGGGTGTCCGACGGCGACGGCGGGCAGCCCGACGGCCTGCAGGGCGGGCACCCGGGGATCGTCCTCGCGGAAGTCCACGAGGATCCCCCCGGCGATCATCCGGCCCCGCCACCAGTCCCGGTACAGGACGATCTCCTCGTCGAGGTCGCGCACGAGGCGCAGCAGCAGCGAGCAGGACCGCTCGGCCAGGACGCTCTCGATGCCGGAGATGAAGTCCATGTAGAAGGGTTCGAGGCCGAGGAGCCGGGCGGGCCGGCACAGCGCGAGGCCGACGGTGTCGACGCGCTGGTTGGAGAGGCTGCGGGCGGTGGCGCTGGGCGCCCAGCCCAGCTCCCGGGCCGCCTCGAAGATCCGCTCTCGGGTGGCCGCCGAGACGCCGGGCTTGTGGTTGAAGGCCAGTGACACCGCGCCCTTGGACACGCCGGCCCGGGCGGCGACGTCCTTGATGGTGACGCGTTCCGTCGGGCCGCTGCTCACGCCGTGTCCACGCAGAAGAGGGCGGACCGGACGTCCTGGAGGTCCACGGGGCCGCCGCCGGTCACCCGGAAACGGGTCCGCTCGCCGGGCAGCAGGGTCCGCGGTCCGCCGTCGCACGCGGCGGCCGGGCCGAGCCGGTCCGCCTGGAGCAGCAGGTCTCTGACGAGGGTACGGGCACTCACCACGACGTCGACTCTATCCCCCTGGCCGGGCACCGGTTCCAGGTCGATGTCGTAGCGCGGAGCCGGGTGGGCGAAGTCCTTGTCGGGGACCGGGAAGTGCAGGGCGCGCAGCCCGTCGCCGTCGGCGACCAGGAACTCCTTCGTGGACCGCTCGGCGGGCACGAGCGCGTCCGGCACCGGGACGCGCACGACGGACCGGGGTGCGGCGGCCACGTCGAGGGTGTGCTCGTGCAGGGTGGTGCCGTCCGCCTCCAGGCGCCGCAGCCGCACCGTGGTGTGCCAGGGCTCGGCGGACTGGTTGACGGCGGCGAGGACGAGGCCGCCGGGGGCGGGCTGGACGGTGAGGAGCCGGTCGGCGTACACCCGCTTCAGCTCGTGGTAGAGCGGCTTGGTGCGGCCGTCGCCGTCGATGGCGGCCCAGGAGGTGACCGGCCAGCAGTCGTTGAGCTGCCACACGATCGTGCCGGCGCAGACCGGCCAGTGGGCGCGCCAGTGCTCGATGCCCGCGGCGACGGCGCGGGCCTGGACGAGCTGGGTCAGGTAGTGCCAGCGGTCGAAGTCGCCGTCGGGGAAGGGGAAATGGCGTTCCAGGCCGCGCCGCAGCTTGCCGTTGCCGTCCTCGGCCTTCTGGTGGTGGAGCATGCCCGGGGAGTCGGGCGCGAGGTCCTCGCCGGGCAGGGCGCGGCGCAGGGTGGCGAGGGCGGGGGGCGCCTGCCAGCCGAACTCGGCGACGAAGCGGGGCACGCTCGCGCGGTACTCGGCGTAGTCCTGCCGGTTCCACACCTCCCAGGAGTGGTGGGTGCCGTGCGCCGGGTCGTTGGGGTGGTGGTCCCAGGAGCCGGACCAGGGGCTGCCGGCGGTGTAGGGGCGGGTGGGGTCGAGTTCGGCGACGACGCGGGGCAGCAGACCGAGGTAGTAGCCCTCGCCCCACGAGTCGCCGGCGAGGGCGGGTTCCCAGTCCCAGTCGCGAAAGCCCCACAGGTTCTCGTTGTTGCCGTTCCACAGCACGAGTGAGGGGTGCGGCATCAGCCGGACAACGTTGTCCCGCGCCTCGGCCTCGACCTCGCCGCGCAGCGGCTGTTCCTCGGGGTAGGCGGAGCAGGCGAAGAGGAAGTCCTGCCAGACCATGAGGCCGAGTTCGTCGCAGGCGTCGTAGAAGGCGTCGTCCTCGTAGATGCCGCCGCCCCACACCCGTACGAGGTCGATGTTGGCCTCGGCGGCCTGGGTGAGGCGGGTGCGGTAGCGCTCGGGGGTGACGCGGGACGGGAAGGCGTCGTCGGGGATCCAGTTGACGCCGCGGGCGAAGATCCGGACGCCGTTGACGACGAGGGTGAAGCCGGTGCCGTGCTCGTCGGCGGAGCGGTCCAGCTCGACGGTGCGGAAGCCGATCCGGCGCCGCCAGGTGTCGAGCGGCTCGCCCTGGCTGTCGGTGAGCGTCAAACCGAGGTCGTACAGGGGCTGTTCGCCGTGGCCGCGCGGCCACCACAGGCCGACGTCGGGCGCGGTCAGGCGGAGCACCACCTCGTCGCCGGTGAAGTGTGCCTGGGCGCGGGTGCCCGCCGCCGTCGCGGAGACGGTGAGGGACCGCCCCTGTCCGCGCGCGGTCCGCTCCACCCGGACGTGGATCTCGACCCGGCCGGTGGTGCCGTCGACGGTGACGAGGGGGCGGACGTCGGCGATGCGGGCCGTGGACCAGTGCTCCAGCCGCGCGGGACGCCAGATGCCGGCGGTGACCAGGGTGGGGCCCCAGTCCCAGCCGAAGTTGCACGCCATCTTGCGGATGTACTGGGAGGGTTCGGGATAGACGTTGGGCCGCTCGCCGGTGACGGCGCGGACGGCGGCGGCCTCGTCGTAGGCGGAGGCGAAGGTGACCTCCAGGTCGCCGTCCAGGCCCGTGACGTCGAAGCGGTAGCGGCGGTGCATGTTGCGGGTCGTGCCGAGCGGCCGGCCGCCGAGGGTGACGGAGGCGGCGGTGTCGAGCCCGTCGAAGACCAGGTCGGTGCGCTCGTGGGCGCTGTCGTGGGCGAGCGGCCGGACGTAGGTCCAGTCGCGGCGCCCCACCCAGGCGACCTCGGTCTCGCCCAGGCCGATGAACGGGTCCTCGATGACCTGGGCCGCGAGCAGGTCGGTGTGGACGCAGCCCGGTACCCGCGCCGGCAGCAGCGCGTCTCCGTGGCGCAGGCTCCAGCCCTCGGTGAGCTGGGTGACGTCCTTCATGGTGCGGCTCCAATCGCCTGACTCAGGCCGGGGTGTTGGACAACGGCGGACAACGTAACCCGCTGACCAGCCCGTGTCCATAAACCGGTCTAGTCAGATGCAGGCTCCACTCATCTCGTGAAGTACCTGCCCAGGCACGGGACTCTTGACGCGCCCGGTAACGATTGGGCATCGTGCTCGAAATCGCGGCTTTACCGGTTCACCAACCGCTGACATAGTGCCGACATCCCACCCGGGGACCCGAGCCGCATTCCTGAAGGAGCTGGGCACATGGGGAAGAAGAAGACGCTCACGGGCACGCTCGTGGCCACCGCCGTCCTGACCGTCGCGGGGTGCAGTGGCCAGGGCGCGGCCTCCGGCGAGACCGCCACGGCGCCCACCGAGCCCGGCGACGTCTCGGGCACGATCAAGGTCCTGACGCACCGCACCGACCTCGTCCAGGACGGGACGATGGACGACTACGCGGCCGCGTTCCGGAAGACCTACCCCAAGGTGAAGGTGGAGTTCGAGGCCCTCACGGACTACGAGGGCGAGGTCAGGATCCGGATGAACACGGAGGACTACGGCGACGTCCTCATGATCCCCGGCGCGGTCGCCAAGAACGACTACCCGAAGTTCTTCGCCCCGCTCGGCTCCAGCGCGGATCTCGGCGGGAAGTACCGGTTCAGCGACAAGACCGAGGTCGGCGGAAAGGTGTACGGCATCGCCCAGTTCGGCACCGCCAACGGCTTCCTCTACAACAAGTCCGTGTGGAAGAAGGCCGGCATCACCGACTGGCCCACCACACCGGCCGAGTTCCTCCAGGACCTGCGCGCGATCAAGTCGAAGACGGACTCGGTGCCGTACTACACGAACTTCAAGGACGGCTGGCCGCTGACCGCCTGGAGCAACAACATCGGCACGGTCAACTGCGACGGCAAGGCGGGCGACAGGCTCGCCGGCGCGGTCTCGCCCTGGAAGGAGGGCGGCGAACTGCGCGTGATCGACTCGCTGTTGCACGACATCGTGAAGGGCGGGCTGTCCGAGAAGGACCCGAGCACCACCAACTGGGAGGCGTCCAAGGGCATGATCGCCCAGGGGAAGATCGCCACCATGCACCTGGGGTCCTGGGCGATCACCCAGATGCGGGCCGCGGCCGAGAAGGCGGGCACCGACCCCGCCGACATCGGGTTCATGCCGTTCCCCACCCAGGAGCACGGCACGTTCTGCGCGACGCTCGGCTCCGACTACCAGCAGGCGGTCAACGTCCACTCGGACCACAAGGCCGCCGCGCGGGCCTGGATCGACTGGTTCACGGAGAAGTCCGGCTACTCCGAGAAGGAGGGCGCCGTGCCGACCCTGAAGTCCGCGCCCATGCCGGAAACCCTCGGAGACTTCGTGGACAACGATGTCAGGTTCGTGGAGCGGTCCGAGGCGAAGACCGGTGAGGTCAACGCGATCGACAACGCGGCCGAGATCGGCCTGAACAAGCAGGACTACCGCCAGAAGCTGGTCGACATCGCACGCGGCGCACAGAAGGGCAGCCTCGACGCCTACCTGGCGGACCTCGACAAGAGGTGGAACGACGCGGCCCGGACCGCCGGCTCCTGACCGTCAGCCGGCCCCGGCCGCGCCGGCCGGCCGGGGCCCACCGCCCGTCGCGCACCCAGCGGACGACGAAAGGCCCGAGATGACCGAGACCACCCCCAAGGCGCCCGCGAAGCCGCGGCGCGGCGCCGCCCCTCCCCACGGGGCTCCGCCCAAAAGGCCCGCCCGGACGGCGAGTTCACCGTCCGGCCCGCTGCTGCGCCGCCTGACGCCCTGGCTGTACCTGGCCGTTCCGCTCACCCTGCTGATCACGTTCACCTACGTCCCGGTGGCGAACATGATCTATTTCAGCTTCACCGACTGGGACGGCGTCAGCCCCGAGCGGAACTTCACCGGCGTCGACAACTACCGCCAGATCTTCACCCGGTCCGAGCTGTTCCGGGTGTTCTTCGTCAGCGTCTACTACCTCGCCGCGTCGGTCGCGCAGATCGCGATCGCGCTGTACTTCGCGACGATCCTCAGCTTCGACCTGCGCTTCCGGAACTTCTTCAAGGGGATCCTCTTCTTCCCCTACCTGATCAACGGCGTCGCGATCGGTTTCGTGTTCCTGTACTTCTTCCAGGACGGCGGCACGCTGGACTCGGTGCTGTCCTGGTTCGGCTCCGACCCGGACCACGCCTGGCTCGGCGACCCGGCCTCGGCCAACACCTCCCTCGCGGGCGTGTCGGTGTGGCGCTTCACGGGCCTGAACTTCGTGCTGTTCCTCGGCGCGATCCAGTCCGTCCCCGGCGAGCTCTACGAGGCGGCGCAGCTGGACGGCGCCACCCGGTGGCAGCAGTTCCGGCACATCATCGCCCCGAGCATCCGGCCGGTGATCGGCCTGAGCGTCATCCTGGCGATCTCCGGGTCCCTGTCCGTCTTCGAGATCCCGTACATCATGACCGGCGGCGCGACCGGCACCTCGACGTTCGTGATCCAGACGGTCAAGCTCGCCTTCCAGTTCAACAAGACGGGTCTGGCCTCGGCCGCCGCCGTCGTGCTGCTCCTGATCATCCTGCTGATCACCTGGATCCAGCGTCGCCTCGTGCCCGACGACAAGGTGGACCTCGTATGACCACGACCGTCTCCGGATCCGCGCCGGCTCCCGCGCGGCGCCGGCCCCGCCTCGCGCCGGCCCTGACCTACCTGTCGCTGGTCCTCGCGTCGCTGGTCGTGCTGGTGCCGCTCGCCGTGGTCTTCCTGACCTCGCTCAAGACCTCGTCCGAGGTGGCCGACGGCGGTGCGCTGTCGCTGCCGGGCGACTGGCTCAACTTCGGCAACTACGCGACCGCGTTCACCGACGGCAAGATGCTCTCGGCGTTCGCCAACACGGCGTTCATCCTGCTGTTCTCGATCACCGGGACCGTGCTGATCGGCTCGATGACGGCGTACGCGGTGGACCGGTTCCGGTTCCGGCTGAAGAAGCCCGTGATGGCGCTGTTCCTGATCGCCACGCTGGTGCCCGGCGTCACCACGCAGGTCGCGACGTTCCAGGTGGTCAACAGCTTCGGCCTGTTCAACAGCCTCTGGGCGCCGATCCTGCTCTACATGGGGACGGACATCGTGTCGATCTACATCTTCCTCCAGTTCGTCCGGGGCATCCCGGTCTCACTGGACGAGGCGGCACGGCTGGACGGCGCCAACTCCCTCACCATCTACTGGAAGATCATCCTGCCGCTGCTGAAGCCCGCGATCGCCACGGTCGTGATCATCAAGGGCATCACGGTCTACAACGACTTCTACATCCCGTTCCTGTACATGCCGGCGGAGGATCTCGGCACCATCTCCACCGCCCTGTTCCGCTTCAAGGGCCCGTTCGGGGCGCACTGGGAGCACATCTCGGCCGGGACCGTGCTGGTGATCGTGCCGACGCTGATCGTCTTCCTGTTCCTCCAGCGGTACATCTACAACGGCTTCGCCCGGGGCGCGACGAAATGAGCCAGTGAGCGCAACCATTCAGCCAACTGGGGTGTCTCATGGCATATCAGCACATCGACGCCCTGGGGGACGCAATGGGACGAAACAGAAAGGCGCTGGCCACGGCCGCGCTCATGACCGCGGCGCTGGCGTTCACCGCCGTTCCGGCCGGAGCCGCACCGGTCGCCGCCACGCAGACCACGGCCTGCCCCACCGGCTGGGGCAGCCTCGCGAAGAAGGGCGCCGCCCACACCTCGGACCCTCTGAAGAACATCAGGACCGGTCGGCACGCCTGCTTCGACCGGATGGTCATCGACGTCCCCGGCGCCGGCCAGGGCGTCGGCTACTGGGTGCGGTACGTCTCCCAGGTGTACCAGGACGGCTCCGGGCGCCCCGTCCCCGTCGCGGGCGGGGCCGTCATCGAGGTCCGGGTCGCCGCTCCCGCCTACGACGAGACGGGCGCGGCGGCGTACCCGGGCCGGGTCGGCCGTCCGCTGCCGGGCGTCGACCTCACCGGGTACCGCACCTTCCGGGACACCCGGTTCGCCGGCAGCTTCGAGGGCGAGACCCAGATCGGCCTCGGCGTCCGGGCCCGGCTGCCGTTCCGGGTGCTGTCGCTGACCGACCGGATCGTGGTGGACGTCGCCCACAACTGGACGGGCGCCCGCTGACGGTCCCGTTCCTGCATCCGGCTCGGGCGTCCGTCCCGGGGCTGCGGCGACTCGACGAGTTCCGCGAGCCGTGCCGGCGGCGCCGCGCGTGTGCCCGTCCCGTTGTCCGGGGCGGGCACACGCATGCCGTCGGGCCACCTCACGGCACGGTTACAAATCGCTCAACCTCTGGTTGCGAAGCGATGATGGAGCGACGATGTGCACATGACTCTGGCCCAGCGCGCCATGGACCAACTCGAGGCCTGGCCCGACCTTTCGGCGGGACCGGCCGGTTGCGGCACAGGGCGGGCACTTCGTACCGCCCGTGCGGAGATCGTCCATTTCCACTCCGACCGCGACGTGGACCTCCATCTCACCCCGCGGGCCATCCAGCGCTTCCACTACGACCTCCAGGGGTCGAGCGCGATCCACCTGGTCCCCGGCTCGCGCTGGGTGACGGTCCACCTGGACTGCGACACGGACGTGGCCCTGCTGATGAGCCTGGTGAGCATCGCGCTGAAGGCCCACCAGACGTCGCCCAGGCCGGAGCAACCCGCCCTGGGCCGCTGCAACTTCCACCGCGTCACGGTGCTCCACCGCGACAGCGTGGGCGGCTGACGGCGGCGCGGTTCGGCTCGGCTCGGTTGCAACGTCCTCGCAACCTCGCCCGTGGTGTGCTGCACGGTGCCGGCCCGACGACGGACCGGTGACCCGGACGCGGCTTCCCTGGGACGGTTGGCATGTACGAGGAGACCCCGCGCGTCGAGCTCACGCCCGCCGCCGCCGAACTGGTGCGCCGGCTGCGCACGACGCACGGCCCGCTGATGTTCCACCAGTCCGGCGGCTGCTGCGACGGCAGCGCCCCGATGTGCTACCAGGCGGGCGAGTTCCGCACGGGCGACTCCGACGTGCTGCTCGCGGAGCTGGAGGTGGAGCAGGTCGAGGAGAGCGTGCCGTTCTGGATGTCGCGCAGCCAGTACGCCGTGTGGAGCCACACCCGGCTGATCGTGGACGTCGTCGAGGGACGCGGCAGCGGCTTCTCCCTGGAGGCACCGGAGGGCGTGCGGTTCCTGATCCGTTCGCGTCTCATCGAGTAGCCGGACTCGAGGGGCTGCTGCCGCTGGGTGGCCTCAATCAGTACCGGGCGGCCACTGCCGGGGCCCGACGCCCGGACGTCGGCGGTGCGCACCGCCGTCGGCGTCGCGGACGGCGGGCGGCACCTGCCGCTGCTCGCGGTGGACGGCTCCCCCGCGTACCGCACGGGACCGACGATCTCCGAAGTCGCCGACACCCTGCGGCGGCTGGGCGCGGACGACGCGTTCGGCCTGGACGGCGGCGGTTCGACGACGCTGGTCGCCCGGGAACCCGGCGCGGCCGGTGTCTCGGTGCGCAACCACCCGAGCGGCGGCACCGGACGCCCGGTCCCGTACGGCATCGGCGTCTTCTCGGCGCCGTGCCCCGGGCGGCCGAACGGCCTCACGGTCTCAGGCTGCTGACGATGTCGGCGGTGGCCGTGAGGCCCTCGTGGATCGTCGGGGCGATGCTCGTGCTGGCCAGGTAGAAGCCGAGCAGCAGGCACACCAGCGCGTGGGAGAGCTTCAGTCCCCCGCTGCGCAGGAAGATCACCGCCAGGATGAACAGCAACAGCACCACAGAGATGGACACGGCCATCGCGAACCTCCTCCGCCGCGTCCGCTTCGCGGCGTTCGGCCGCAAGTGTGGCGTAGCGGAGGGTTCGTCCGTGCGGCTGACCTGTCCTCCGAACGTGTGGTGTTACGCCGGGTCGTGGGCGTCGAGGAAGGCTTCGAGGCCCGCGAGGTCGTCGGTGTTGAGGTGGTCGACGTCCGCGGCGACCAGTTCGGTCCACAGCGCGTCCCGTGCGGGGCCGGGCGTGTCGGGGGTCGCCCAGAACCGCACGCGTTGGCCGCGGGAGTGGGCGGCGCGGACGATGTCGTGCAGCTTCCGGCGTTCGGCGGCCGGGAAGGCGCCGACGCCCCGCCAGGTGAAGTGGTTGTTCCAGTTGTCGCTGATGAGCGGGACGAAGGAGGCGGGCGCGGAGCTGCCGAGGTCGGCGAGCCGGCCGTCGTAGAAGGCGCGGCGGGAGGTCTGCGCCTCCATGGGCGCGCGGGCGGCGCGGTCGCCGGAGATCACGGCGGTGACGGGGCCGGGGAAGACCCGGCCGTGGGCGTAGGTCGTGAACAGGTGCTTGTAGCGGGCGAGATGGCGGTCCAGTTCGAGGTAGGTGGACGCGCCCTCGGTCTTGAGGTCGACGAGCAGCTGGAGCGGCTTGCGGTGGCCGCGGTACACGGACCCGTGGTGGGCGCGGACGCGGGCGGCGAGCGGGTCGAGGTAGAGGGACTCCAGCGTGCGGGCCGGGTCGAGGTCCTCGGGGTCGTGGGCGACGAGGAGTCGGCCGTCGACGAGGTGGATGTCGGCCTCGACACTGCCGAAGCGGTGGTCGAGGGCGTCGAGGAGCGGGCGCGGGTGCTCGTAGTCGTTGTGGGCGTGGGCGCGCCACAACGGGCGCGGGCCGCGGCGGTCTACGCCCGCCGCCGCGCGGCCGGCGGGCAGGGCGACCGTGCCCGCGAGGGCGGCGCCCAGGGTGGTGAGAACTCTGCGTCGGGTGGTGAGGGCCATGGCTGCCTCCCTGGTCGTGCCGTACGGAACCTCTGTGAGTATGAGGTTCCGGGGTGACCAAGGAGCAGTACCGGCACGTGAGTTGGCCGGTCCGACGCCGTGCGTTCACTTCGGCGGCGCGGGGCGCACGGGAAAGCCCGCCCCAGGTGGGACGGGCTTTGCCGGCTTTCGCGCGGTGGGGTCAGGGCGCCTGGAGACCGACCAGTTCGGCCAGTGCCTCGCGGTGGGCGCCCGGCGTGCCGTGGGCGATCGAGTCGGCCTTGGCCCGCTTCAGGTAGAGGTGGGCCGGGTGCTCCCACGTCATGCCGATGCCGCCGTGCAGTTGGACCGCCTCCTCGCCGGCGCGGACCGCGACGGGCGCCGCGCAGGCCTGTGCGACGGCGACGGCCACGTCGGCGTCCTGGCCGGTGGACAGCGCGTCGGCCGCGTTCCGGGCGGCGGCCCGCAGTCCCGCGACGTCCAGCCAGAGCTGGGCGAGCCGGTGCTTGAGCGCCTGGAAGCCGCCGACGGGCCGGTTGAACTGCTTGCGCTCCTTCAGGTAGCGCACGGTCTCGGTCAGCGCCCAGTCGGCGACGCCGAGTTGCTCGGAGGCGAGGAGCCCGGCCCCGGCGCGCAGGGCACGGCGCACGGCGGGTTCGGCGTCGCCGAGGCGGCGGCCCGGGGCACCGTCGAGCGTGACCTTGGCGAGGGGGCGGGTCAGGTCCAGGGACACCTGCGGCGTGACGATCGCGGCGTCGGACTCGACCGCGTACAGGCCGCCGTCGTCGGCGGGTACGAGCAGGACGTCCGCGACGGCCGCGTCCGCGATGCCGGTGAACTCGCCGTGCAGCGTGCCGTTCTCGACGCGCGCGGTCCCGACGGCGGCGCCGGGGGCGACGTGCAGTCCGACGGCCAGGGCGCCGAGGCGCCGTCCGGAGGCCAGTTCGCCGAGCAGTTCGCCCGCCTCGCAGGCCAGCAGCGCCTCGGTGGCGACGACGGCGCTCGTCAGGTACGGCACGGGGGCGACGGCCCGTCCCAGTTCCTCCAGGACGACGGCTGCCTCGCGGTGGGTGGCGCCCTGGCCGCCGAGTTCCTCGGGCACGAGCAGTCCGGCGAGGCCCATGCCCTCGCTGAGGGACTTCCACAGCGCGAGGTCCTGCGGCGTGTCCGACTCGATGCGCGCGATGACGCCCGCCGGGTCGCAGTGGTCGGTGAGCAGGTCGCGGACGGCGGCGCGAAGCGCCTCTTCCTCCTCCGAGTACAGCAGGTCGGGCGTCGTGCTCGTCGTGCTCATCGGGCGAGGTCCTTCCAGGCGACGTCCTTGTCGGTGCGCGGCTCGGCGGGCAGGCCGAGGACGCGCTCGGCGACGATGTTCAGCAGGACCTCGCTGGTCCCGCCCTCGATGCTGTTGCCCTTGGCGCGCAGGTAGCGGTAGCCGGCGTCGCGTCCGGTGAAGTCGACCAGCTCGGGGCGGCGCATGGTCCAGTCGTCGAACAACAGGCCTTCCTCGCCGCGCAGTTCGACCTCCAGGCCGCTGATCTCCTGGTTGAGGCGGGCGAAGGCGAGCTTCATGCCGGCGCCCTCGGGGCCGGGCTGTCCGGCGGCGAGCTGCTGGCGCAGGCGTTCGCCGGTGAGGCGGACGACCTCGGCGTCGACCCAGAGCTTCAGCAGCCGCTGGTGCAGGTCGTGGGTGCGCACCTCGGGGCGCTCCCGCCAGGTCTTCGCGGCCGGGCCGATCATGCCGCCCTCGCGGGGGAGCCGCATGCCGCCGATGGCGACGCGTTCGTTGTTCAGCGTGGTCTGCGCGACGCGCCAGCCGTCGCCGACGTCGCCGAGGCGGTGGGCGTCGGGGATGCGGACGTCGGTGAGGAAGACCTCGTTGAACTCGGCCTCGCCGGTGATCTGGCGCAGCGGCCGGACCTCGACGCCGGGGTCGGTCATGTCGCAGACGAAGTAGGTGATGCCCCGGTGCTTGGGCACGTCCGGGTCGGTGCGGGCGATGAGGATGGCCCAGCGGGAGTTGTGCGCGCCGGACGTCCACACCTTCTGGCCGTTGACCACCCACGTGTCGCCCTCGCGGACCGCGCGCGTGCCGAGCGCGGCGAGGTCGGAGCCGGCGCCGGGCTCGCTGAACAGCTGGCACCACACCTCCTCACCGGTCCACAGGGGCCGCAGGAAGGCGCGCTTCTGCTCGTCGGTGCCGTAGCGCAGGATGGTCGGCGCTGCCATGCCGAGGCCGATGCCGTTGCGGCGCGGGGCATTGTCGGGGGCGTCCGCGGCCTCCAACTCGGCGTCCACGACGGCCTGGAGGGAGCGGTCCGTGCCGAGGCCGCCGAGGCCCTCGGGGAAGTGCACCCAGGCGAGTCCTGCGTCGAAGCGGGCCCGCAGGAAGTCGAGGCGGTCGGTGCCGGCGGGCGGGTGCGCGGCCAGGAACTCCCGGGTGCGGCGGCGCAGTTCGGCGGCGTCGGTCATGCTGCCCCCTCCGTGACGACGGCGATCCGGCCGGTGGTGAGGCCGTCGGCGACCTTCTGCACGGCGGCGGCGGCACCGTCCAGCGCGACGCGCTCGCTGACCAGCGGCTTGATCGCGCCCCGCGCGGCCAGCTCGGTGAGCTGCTCGTGGCAGCGCAGGACCAGCTTGGGGTTCTTGGTGTTGTAGAGGCCCCAGTGCAGGCCCATGATCGAGTAGTTCTTCACCAGGGCGTGGTTGAGGCCCGGGCTGGGGATGGCGCCGCTCGCGAAGCCGACGACCACGATCCGGCCCTCGAAGGCGACGAGCTTGGCGGACTGGGCGTAGGCCTCGCCGCCGACGGGGTCGTAGATCACGTCCGCGCCCCGGCCGCCGGTGGCCTCCTTGACGGCGGCGACGACGTCCTCGGCGCGCCGGTCCACGACGACGTCGCAGCCCAGCTCGCGGGCCACGGCGGCCTTCTCTGCGCCGCCCACGACGCCGATGACCGTGGCGCCGGCCGCCTTGCCGAGCTGCACGGCCGCGCTGCCGACCCCTCCGGCGGCGGCGTGCACGAGCAGCGTCTCGCCGGCCTCCAGACCGGCCCGGCGGTGCAGGCCGAACCAGCCCGTCTGGTAGCCGATGTGCAGCGCGGCGGCCTCGGCGTCGTCCAGCGCGTCCGGGGCGGGCAGCAGGGCGGCGGCGTCCGCGACGGCGTACTCGGCGAAACCGCCGTGCGGCAGCACGGGGTTGGCGATCACGCGGCGGCCGCCCTCGGTCTCGCCGCAGATCTCCACGCCCGGCGTGAACGGCAGCGGGGGCCGGACCTGGTAGTGGCCCCGGCACAGCAGGGCGTCCGGGAAATTGACGTTGGCGGCGCGCACCCTGAGCAGGACCTGGCCGTCGCCCGGCGTCGGCGGCGCCACGTCCGCCAGGCGCATCACCTCGCTCGGCTCGCCGTTCTCGTGCACTTGCCATGCCTGCATGCGGGGCCTCCACGTCGACTGCGTCGTCCGACCGGTCCACCGCATACTAAGCGGTCGCTTGCCGATCAGGGAACAGTCTCGTGCGTCACGCCGCCCCTGTCACGCCCTGTCACGCCTTGCTGGGGCGGGCCCGGACGTGCATCCGCTCGCCCTGCGGCCCGAAGAGGCTCAGGAACTCCACCGGCCCCTCCCCCGTCGACCCGAACCAGTGCGGCACACGCGTGTCGAACTCGGCGGCCTCCCCGGCCGTGAGCACCACGTCGTGCTCGCCGAGCACCAGCCGGAGCTTGCCGGACAGCACGTACATCCACTCGTAGCCCTCGTGGGTGCGGGGGTCGGGCTCGGCCCGGCGGGCCGGTTCGAGCACCTTGTAGGCCTGGAGCCCGCCGGGCTGGCGGGTGAGGGGCCAGTGGGTGCGGCCGTGGTGCACGATCGGCTTGGCCCGCACGCGCGGATCGCCGACCGGCGGGGCGCCGACCAGTTCGTCCAGCGGCACCTGGTGCGCCTGCGCGATCGGCAGCAGCAGCTCCAGGCTGGGTTTGCGCAGCCCGGACTCCAGCCGCGACAGGGTGCTCACCGAGATGCCGGTCGCCTCGGACAGCCCGGCGAGCGTGGCGCCGCGCTCCTTGCGGATGCGGCGCAGGCGGGGCCCGACGGCCGCGAGGACGTCTTCCGTCTCGTCTGTCATCCGGCCATTGCAGTTTCGGCAAACGCATTTGTCAATCCTTCGCCGGTCGGCGACCGTCGGTGGTGGAGGTGGTCACCGTGACCGAGAAGCAGAACGAGTACGGCGAGCACGGCGACGCGTACGACGGCGTGTACGACGCGGTCGTCGTCGGGGGCGGCGCGGCGGGGCTGTCGGCCGCGCTGGTGCTGGGCCGGGCCCGGCTGCGGGCGCTGGTCGTCGACGCGGGCGAGCCGCGCAACGCGCCGGCGGCCCACATGCAGGGGTTCCTGTCGCGGGACGGCATGCCGCCCGCCGAGTTCCTGGCCGCCGGACGGGAGGAGATCGCCCGGTACGGGGTGGAGCTGGTCCGGGACCGGGCGGTGGACGTCACCCGCGCGGGGGACGCCGGAGGTGTGGGGGACGCCGGAGGTGTGGGGGACTTCGTGGTGGCCCTCGCCTCGGGCCGGACGGTGCGGGCGGGGCGGCTGGTGGTGGCCACCGGTCTGAAGGACGAACTGCCGGAGGTGCCCGGGGTGGCCGAGCGGTTCGGCAGGGACGTGCTGCACTGCCCGTTCTGCCACGGCTGGGAAGTGCGCGACGAGGCGTTCGGCGTGCTGGCCCGCGGTGTGCAGAGCGTGCACCAGGCGCTGATCGTGTCCCAGTGGTCGAAGGACGTGACGTTCTTCCTGCACGAGGTCGCCGAGGAGGAGCTGTCCGACCAGGACCTGCGCCGCCTCGCCGCGGCCGGGGTGAAGGTCGTGCCCGGTGAGGTCGCCGGTCTCGTGGTCGAGGCCGACCGGCTCACCGGGGTGCGGCTCGCGGACGGCACGACGCACGACCGCTCGGTGCTGTTCGTCGCCCCGCGCGCGGTGCCGCGGACCGGGCTCCTGGAGCGGCTGGGCGCGGAGCTGAACGAGACCCCGTTCGGGGCGTACCCGGTCGTCGACGCGACGGGCCTGACCACGGTGCCCGGCGTGTGGGCCGCCGGCAACGCGATCGGCTTCGCGGAGCAGGTGATCCACGCGGCGAGCGGCGGCTACCGCGCGGCGTCGGCGATCGTGGGCGACCTGGTGATGTCCCGCCTGGACGCGGACCCGTCACGGGGCTAGACGGACCTGTCGCAGCCCCGGGCCGGCCCGTCAGGGCCGGGCAGACTCTCGCGGACCAGGCGCGCTCTCGTGGAGCCGGGTGGGCTCTCGTGGAGCCGGGTGGGCCCTCGGCCGGAGTCGGCGCACCGCTCGTGGGGCGGCGGGCCTCCCCCGGGCCGGCGGGGCTCCGCGCAGCGTCCGCGGGTGTGGAGGCGGCGCCTCCGGTGCACTCTGAGGGCATGTTGCTGACCCGGCTGGCCGACGTGTCCCGGGAGGTCGCCGCCACCTCGGCGCGGTCCCGGAAGATCGCCCTGCTCGCGGAGCTGTTCCGGGAGGCGGAACCCGACGACGTGCCCGTCGTCATCCCGTATCTGGCGGGACGCCTGCCGCAGGGGCGGCTCGGCGTCGGATGGAAGGTGCTGAGCCGACGGGTGGACCCCGCGCCCGAGCCGGGGCTGTCCGTGCGGGAGGTGGACGCGCTGCTCACCGCGATCGGCGCGGTGTCCGGCGCCGGTTCGCAGGCGGAGCGGGCCCGGCTGGTGGGCGAGCTGATGGGCGCCGCGACCGAGGACGAGCAGCGGTTCCTCGTCGGGCTGCTCACCGGCGAGGTGCGGCAGGGCGCCTTGGACGCCGTCGCGGTCGAAGGGCTGGCGCGGGCGGCCGGGGTGCCGGCGGCGGATGTGCGGCGGGCGGTCATGCTGGCGGGCTCGCTGCCGGCCGTGGCCGAGGCGCTGCTCGCGGACGGACCGGCGGCGCTGGAGCGGTTCCGGCTCACCGTCGGCCGCCCGGTGCTGCCGATGCTGGCGCACTCCGCGTCCTCGGTCGCCGAGGCCGTGGGCAAACTGGGCGCCTGCGCGGTCGAGGAGAAGCTCGACGGCATCCGCGTGCAGGTGCACCGGGACGGCGACAGCGTGCGGATCCACACCCGCACCCTCGACGACATCACGGACCGGCTGCCCGAGGTGCGGGCCGCGGCGCTGGAGCTGCGGGGCGAGCGGTTCATCCTGGACGGCGAGGTCATCTCCTTCGACGCGGGCGGCAGGCCACGCTCGTTCCAGGAGACCGCCGGGCGCGTCGGCTCGCGCGTGGACGTGGCCACGGCGGCCCGCCAGGTCCCGGTCTCCCCCGTCTTCTTCGACGCGCTGTCCGTCGACGGCCGCGACCTGCTCGACCTGCCGCTGACCGACCGGCACGCCGAGCTGGCACGGCTGGTGCCGGAGCCGATGCGGGTGCGCCGCGCCCTCGTCTCCGGCGCCGAGGACGTGGGCGCGGCCGAGGAGTTCCTCGCCGAGACCCTGGCACGCGGCCACGAGGGCGTCGTCGTCAAGGGCCTCGACGCCGCCTACAGCGCGGGCCGGCGCGGCGCGTCCTGGCTGAAGGTCAAGCCCGTGCACACCCTCGACCTGGTCGTCCTGGCCGTCGAGCGGGGCCACGGCCGCCGCACCGGCAAGCTCTCCAACCTGCACCTGGGCGCCCGCACCGCCGACGGCGGCTTCGCGATGCTCGGCAAGACCTTCAAGGGCATGACGGACGCGATGCTCACCTGGCAGACGGAGAAACTGCGGGAACTGGCCGTCGAGGACGACGGCTGGGTGGTCACCGTCCGCCCCGAACTCGTCGTCGAGATCGCCTACGACGGCCTGCAGCGCTCCACCCGCTACCCGGCCGGCGTCACCCTCCGCTTCGCCCGCGTGGTCCGCTACCGCGAGGACAAGCGCCCGGAGCAGGCCGACACGGTGGAGTCGCTGCTCGCGGCACACCCCGAGGTCCGGCCGTGACGGGCGCCCGCAGCGCCGGTCTGCTGTTGTTCCGGCACACCTCCGACGGCCTGGAGGTGCTGCTGGGCCACATGGGCGGCCCGTTCTTCGCCCGCAAGGACGCCGGGGCGTGGACGGTCCCCAAGGGCGAGTACGACCCGGCCGAACCGGCCTGGGACGCGGCGCGCCGCGAGTTCCGGGAGGAGCTGGGCGTGCCGCCGCCCGACGGGGAGGCGATCCCCCTCGGCGAGGTCCGCCAGCGCGGCGGCAAGACTGTCACCGTCTGGGCGGTCGAGGCCGACCTGGACCCGGCGGCGGTGGTGCCCGGCACGTTCACCATGCAGTGGCCGCCGCGCTCGGGCCGGACCCAGGAGTTCCCCGAACTGGACCGGGTGGCCTGGCTCGGCCTGGAACGGGCGCGCGCGCTGATCGTCACGGCGCAGACCGCGTTTCTCGACCGCCTCGCGGAGCACTCGCCGTAGGGGGCGCCTGACGCCCCCTTGCAGCCCGCACCGCGTTGCGCGCTCCCCTGCCGCACGCGAAGGTCGGAACACGGTTCGCTCCCAGGGAGGTCGGTCATGCCCATCGCTACGGTGAATCCGGCGAACGGCGAGACGCTCAGGACGTACGAGGCCATGGGCGAGGAGGAGATCGAGCGCCGGCTCCAGCTCGCCGAGGCCACTTTCCGCACGTATCGCACGACGGGCTTCGACGAACGCGCCCGCCTGCTGCGGCAGGCGGCGGACCTCCTGGAGAAGGACCAGCAGGACCTCGGGCGGCTGATCACGACCGAGATGGGCAAGCCGGTCAAGCAGGCCCGCGCCGAGGTCGCCAAGTGCGCCAAGGCGATGCGCTGGTACGCCGACCACGCGGCCGAGCTGCTCGCCGACGAGCAGCCCTCCGACACGGACGTGCGGGACTCGGGCGCCGCCCGGGTGCGGGTGCGCTACCGGCCGCTGGGCCCGGTGCTCGCGGTGATGCCGTGGAACTTCCCTCTCTGGCAGGTGATCCGGTTCGCCGCCCCGGCGCTGATGGCGGGCAACGTGGGCCTGCTCAAGCACGCCTCGAACGTCCCGCAGACCGCCCTCTATTTGGAGGACCTGTTCCACCGGGCGGGCTTCCCGGAGGGCTGCTTCCAGACGCTGCTGATCGGCTCGGCGGCCGTCGACGACATCCTCCGCGACGAGCGCGTGAAGGCCGCCACCCTCACCGGCAGCGAGCCCGCGGGCCGGGCGGTCGCCTCCACCGCCGGGGAGATGATCAAGAAGACGGTGCTGGAGCTCGGCGGCAGCGACCCGTTCGTCGTGATGCCGTCCGCGGACCTCGACCGGGCCGCCGAGGTCGCGGTGAACGCGCGCGTGCAGAACACCGGGCAGTCGTGCATCGCCGCCAAGCGGTTCATCGTGCACAGCGACGTCTACGACGCGTTCGCCGAGCGGTTCGTCGCGGGCATGAGGGCCCTCAAGGTCGGCGACCCGGCGGACGAGGACACCGAGGTCGGGCCGCTGTCCAGCGAGCGGGGCCGCGCCGACCTGGAGGAACTCGTCGACGACGCGGTGCGCGCCGGCGCGCGGGTGCTGTGCGGCGGCGAACGTCCCGAGGGGCCGGGCTGGTACTACCCGCCGACCGTCCTCGCGGGCATCACGCGCGAGATGCGCATCCACCGCGAGGAGGCCTTCGGCCCGGTCGCCACGCTGTACCGCGCGGCCGACCTGGACGAGGCCGTGCTGATCGCCAACGACACGCCGTTCGGACTGAGTTCCAACGTCTGGACGCGCGACGACGCCGACGTGGACCGGTTCGTCCGGGACCTGGAGGCCGGCAGCGTCTACGTCAACGGGATGACGGCCTCCCACCCGGCGTTCCCCTTCGGCGGGGTGAAGCGGTCCGGGTACGGGCGTGAGCTGTCCGGACACGGAATCCGGGAGTTCTGCAACATCACCACCGTATGGCACGGAGCGTGAGCGTTCCGCGGCTACGATCCTTTTTGTGAACCGCGAAGTGACTCTGCCTCTGATCGTCGACGACCGCGGTACCTTGCAGGTGGCCGCCAGCGACGTGAGCAAGCTGCTGCGCACGGTGGGCGGCCGGTGGCTGCGTCTGGTGGAGGCCGGCGAGGAGGGGCTCGACGAGGACACGGTGGCCGCCCTCACGATCGAGCTCGCGAAGCTCGCCGACCGCATCGACGTGGCCTGCATCGCGCACAGCAGCGGCACCACGCCCTAGGGACTGCCGGCGGTCTCCCCCAGCGTCGACCAGAACAGCGCCTCGTAGTGCTGCAGCAGCCTGCCGTAGCGGTGCGCCAGACGTTCGTCCAGGCGGCCCGTGTCCAGTCCCTCCCCCACCGCCTCCGCCGCCTGCCGGTCCAGCTCGGGCGACGGTTCGGCGAAGAAGTCGAAGAAGGCGCAGCTCTCGTCGCTGAGGCCGTAGTGCTCGCGCAGGGCCGCCGCGATGGTGGCGCAGTAGCCGCCCCAGGCGGAGAAGTTGGCGGTCAGCGCCAGGACGACGTCGGCCGGTGAGCCGTTCAGGGCGAGCCAGGCGACGTACGCCGGGTAGGCCTGGCAGCCCGGCAGCGGTTCGTGGCGGCGGGCCCGCTCCTCGTCCACTCCGCAGGCGGCCGCGAAGGCCGTCAGCCGCTCCCCCGCCAGCGCCTCGCCCTCGGCCAGCGTCGTGAAGAAGGCGGCGACCTCCGGTGCGTCGGCGCAGCGCCGCGCCAGGTGCAGGAACGCGCGGCGGTCCGCGGCGATCACCCCGTACTGCTCCAGGGCGAGGGCCGCGAGCGTGGTCGACCGGCCGGCCTCGCCCCGGGCGATCCGCGCGACGAGCGCGTTCGCCGCGGGGTCGGGCGCCAGTGCGCGGGTGGTGGTCTCCAGTAACTGCCGGGCCGTACGCGTCATCGGGGCCTCCCTGGGGCCGGGTGCGGACTGCCGCTCTCGACTCTGGCACATGCCCCCGGTATGGAGTAGTCCGGCGCGAGATCGTCGCCCCGGCGGGTGATCGTGGAGTCGACCCTCTCCGAGACCCACCCCTTCCGGAACCGGGGGCGAAGGGGCCCTGGGAAACGCGAAAGCAGGCACGGTTCATGGCGACGTTGTGCAGACCCTCGGTGTCCGTTCCCGAGTATGTGATCACTATGGAGGAGACGCTGGAGCTGGCCCGCTCCCGTCACGCCGACCACCCCCAACTCCCCCTCGCCCTGCGGCTGATCGAGAACACCGGTGTCCGCACACGGCACATCGTGCAGCCCATCGAGGAGACCCTCAAGCACCCCGGCTTCGAGGAGCGCAACAAGCTCTACGAGTCGGAGGCCAAGGCCCGGGTCCCGGCGGTCGTGCAGCGCGCGCTCGACGACGCGGAGCTGCTCACCACCGACATCGACGTGATCATCTACGTGTCGTGCACGGGCTTCATGATGCCGTCGCTCACGGCCTGGCTGATCAACTCCATGGGCTTCGACAGCACCACCCGGCAGATACCCATGGCCCAGCTGGGCTGCGCCGCGGGAGGCGCCGCGATCAACCGGGCGCACGACTTCTGCACCGCGTATCCGGACGCCAACGCGCTGATCGTCGCCTGCGAGTTCTGCTCGCTGTGCTACCAGCCCACCGATGTCGGCGTCGGATCGCTGCTGTCCAACGGCCTGTTCGGGGACGGCATCGCCTCCGCCGTCGTCCGCGGCCGGGGCGGCGAGGGCGTCCGGCTGGAGCGCAACGGCTCGTACCTGATCCCGAAGACCGAGGAGTGGATCATGTACGACGTCCGTGCGACCGGCTTCCACTTCCTGCTGGACAAGCGGGTGCCCGCCACCATGGAGCCGCTCGCGCCGGCGCTCAGGGACCTGGCGGCGGCGCACGACTGGGACGCGTCCGACCTGGACTTCTACATCGTGCACGCCGGTGGGCCGCGCATCCTGGACGACCTCAGCACGTTCCTGGAGGTCGACCCGCACGCGTTCCGGTTCAGCCGGGCGACGCTCACCGAGTACGGCAACATCGCCAGCGCCGTCGTCCTGGACGCGCTGCGGCGGCTGTTCGACGACGGCGGCGCCGAGCACATGGCGCGGGGACTGCTGGCCGGGTTCGGGCCCGGCATCACCGCGGAGATGGCGCTGGGCCGCTGGCACCGCGACGACGAGAGGGCGGCGTGACGACCCGATGACCGAGGAGACGCTCACCGAGAGCCTGCCGCCCGTCCGGCACTGGCCGGCGCTCGACCTGCCGGGCACCGACTTCGACCCGGTGCTGCGGGAGCTGATGGCCGAGGGCCCGGTCACCCGCATCGAACTGCCCAACGGCGAGGGCTGGGCCTGGCTGGTGACCCGGCACGACGACGTGCGCCTGGTGACCAACGACCCGCGGTTCGGCCGGGAGGCCGTCATGGACCGGCAGGTCACCCGGCTCGCGCCGCACTTCATTCCGGCGCGCGGCGCGGTCGGCTTCCTCGACCCGCCGGACCACACCCGGCTGCGCCGCACGGTCGCCGCCGCGTTCACGGCGCGGGGTGTCGAGCGGGTGCGGGAGAAGTCCCGGCGGACGCTGGAGGAACTGGTCGACGCGATGCTGTCGCAGGGCCCGCCCGCCGACCTCACCGCGGCCGTGCTGGCCCCCTTCCCCATCGCCGTGATCTGCGAGCTGATGGGCGTGCCGGCCGCCGACCGGGAGGCCATGCACACCTGGACGCAGCTGATCCTGTCGTCCGCGCACGGCGCCGACGTCAGCGAGCGGGCCAAGCGGGAGATGGGCGCGTACTTCGCCGATCTGATCGGACTGCGGGAAGGCGGCGGTGCGGACGTCGCCTCGCTGCTGGGCGCCGCCGTGGGGCGCGGCGAGGTCACCCTCGACGAGGCGGTGGGGCTCGCGGTGCTGCTGCAGATCGGCGGCGAGGCGGTCACCAACAACAGCGGCCAGATGTTCCACGTGCTGCTGACGCGTCCGGAGCTGGCCGAACGGCTGCGCCGCGAGCCGGAGATCCGGCCGCGGGCCGTGGACGAGCTGCTGCGCTGGATCCCGCACCGCAACGCGGTCGGCCTGTCGCGGATCGCCCTGGAGGACGTGGAGATCAGGGGCGCGCGGATCCGGGCGGGCGACGCGGTGTACGTGTCGTACCTGGCGGCGAACCGCGACCCGGAGGTCTTCGCGGACCCGGACGCGCTCGACTTCTCGCGCAGCCCGAACCCGCACGTGTCCTTCGGTTTCGGCCCGCACTACTGCCCGGGCGCGATGCTGGCGCGGCTGGAGTCCGAGCTGCTGGTCGGCACGCTCCTCGACCGGGTGCCGGGACTGCGGCTCGCGGTGGCGCCCGAGGACGTGCCGTTCAGGAAGGGCGCGCTGATCCGCGGCCCCGAGGCACTGCCGGTGACGTGGTGAGGGCGGGATGACGGAGACGGAGGGGCTGCTGGTGCCGCCGGGCCGGGGCCGGGTCGTGGCGGCGCCGGCGCAGCACGTGACGTTCAAGGTGACCGGCTCGCACTCGCGGTCGGCGTCCACCTTCGAGGTGGTGGTGCCGCCGGGCTTCGACGTGGGCGCCCATGTGCACGCGCGCAGCGAGGAGTTGTTCTACGTCCTGGAGGGCGAGCTGGACGTGCTGGCCTTCGAGCCGCGCGTGCGCACGCCCGACAACTGGCGGCACTGGGAGTCGGTGTCGGGCCGTCGCGTGGTGCGGGCGACCCCCGGCACGGTGGTCGTCGTGCCGCCGGGCTGCCCGCACGCGTTCGCGAACCCGACGGGGAAGCCCGCGAAGATGTTCTTCCAGGCGTCCCCGCCCCCGGACCACGAGCGCTACTTCGAGGAGTTGCTCGAGATCCTGGGGGACGGGGGTCCGCCGGACCAGGAGGCCGTCGAGGCCCTGCGGACGCGGTACGACATCGAGCAGCTGACGCCGCTGCGGCATCGTTGAGCCGGGTCCGCCCCGGGCCGTGCCGGGACTACCGGATCGGCATGCCGGCCAGGGTGCGGGCGATGACCAGGCGCTGGATCTCGCTCGTGCCCTCGAAGATGGTGTAGATGGCGGAGTCGCGGTGCATGCGCTCCACCGGGTACTCGCGGGTGTAGCCGTTGCCGCCGAGGATCTGCACGGCCTGGGCGGTGACCTTCTTCGCGGTCTCGCTGGCGAACAGCTTGGACATCGAGCCCTCGGCCGCCGTGAACGGCTTGCCGTTGACGGCCATCCAGGAGGCCCGCCACACCAGCAGGCGCGCGGCGTCGATGGAGGTCCGCATGTCGGCGAGCTGGAAGGCGACGCCCTGGTTGTCGATGATGGGCCGGCCGAACTGCTCGCGCGTCCTGGCGTAGTCGAGGGCGACCTCGTACGCGGCGCGTGCGGTGCCGACGGCCATCGCGCCGACGGCCGGGCGGGACGCCTCGAAGGTGGCCATGGCGGCGTTCTTCACGCGTTCGCCGCCCTGCTTGGCCTTCTCGCGGGCGCGGGCGAGCCGCTCGTCCAGCTTCTCCTTGCCGCCGAGCAGGCACGAGCCGGGCACGCGCACGTTGTCCAGGATGACCTCGGCGGTGTGCGAGGCGCGGATGCCGTGCTTCTTGAACTTCTGGCCCTGCGACAGGCCGGGCGTGTTCGGCGGGACGATGAAGGAGGCGTGGCCCTTGGAGCCCAGCTCGGGCTCGACGGACGCGACGACCACGTGGACGTTGGCGATGCCGCCGTTGGTCGCCCAGGTCTTGGTGCCGTTGAGGACCCACTCGTCCTCGGCCTCGTCGTACACGGCACGCGTGCGCATGGCGGCCACGTCGGAGCCGGCGTCGGGTTCGGAGGAGCAGAACGCGGCGACCTTCACGTCACTCGCGTCGCCGTACATCTGGGGGATCCAGGTGCCGATCTGCTCGTCGGTGCCGTTGGCGAGGACGCCGACGGCGGCGAGGCCGGTGCCGACGATGGACAGGGCGATGCCGGCGTCGCCCCAGAACAGCTCCTCCATCGCCATCGGGATGCCGAGGCCGGTGGGGTCGAAGTACTGCTGGGCGTAGAAGTCGAGGGAGTAGATGCCGACCTTGGCGGCCTCCTGGATGACGGGCCAGGGGGTCTCCTCGCGCTCGTCCCACTCGGCGGCCGCGGGGCGGATCACGTCGGCGGCGAAGCCATGGAGCCAGTCCCGGACTTCCTTCTGTTCGTCGTTGAGCTCCATGGTGAACTCGGCCATGTCCCCTCCAGCGGCGCACGTGCGTGTTACTTACGGTAACACCGAGTCTGTTACCCACGGGTAGGAAAAGTCAACTCCCGACCCCCGCTCGGCTGCCCGTTCGATCTCCCGGGCCGGTTGAGTGTTAGTTTGCGCAGGCGTCACCGAATCAGCACGGGTGGGGAGAGCACATGAACACCACGCAGCGGACCGAGCAGCAGCGGTCCGCCGACCGCAGACGGCGCGAGCTGCTGGAAGCCGCCGACCGAGTGGTGCTGCGCGACGGCCCGCAGGCATCGATGAACGCCATCGCCGCGGAGGCCGGCATCACCAAGCCGATCCTCTACCGCCACTTCGGCGACAAGGGCGGACTCTACGCGGCCCTCGCCAAACGCCACACGGACGCGCTCCTCGACTCGCTGCGCGCGGCACTGGACGCCCCGGCGGAGCGGCGCAAGCGCGTGGAGGCCACCCTCGACACCTACCTCGCGGCGATCGAGGCCCGTCCCCAGGTCTACCGCTTCCTGATGCATCCGGCGGAGGGCAGCCAGGCGGGCGAGCCCGGTTTCGACCTCGGCAGGAACTCGGCGCCGGTGCTGCGGCGGATGGGCGAGGAACTGGCCCAGGTCATCGAGGAACGCCTCGATCTCGGTCCCGGCAGCCAGCAGCTGGCACGGGTGTGGGGACACGGCATCGTCGGCATGATGCACGCCGCCGGGGACTGGTGGCTGGGCGAACGGCCCTGCTCCCGGGCCGAGTTGGTGACCTGCCTGGCCGACCTGCTGTGGGGCCGGCTGGCCTCGGCCGGCGACCGGACCGGGGGCCCCGGCTTCTGACGGTTCCGCCGGTTCACCGGGACCAGGACGCCCGGGCCGCCTGCCTCAGCAGGCGCCGTCTGCGCCACCCCGTGAGGTGGTCGGCGTAGATCCGGCCGTCCAGGTGGTCCGTCTCGTGCTGGAGGCAGCGGGCGAAGAAGCCCGTACCGTGCACGGTGACCGGTTCGCCCGTCACCGTCAGGCCCTCGACCACCGCGTGGTCGTGGCGCTCGGTGCCCGCCTCCAGGCCCGGCAGGGACAGGCAGCCCTCCGGGCCGCGCAGCACCAGGCCGTCCGCCTCGACCAGCCGGGGGTTCACGACATGACCGACGTGACGTACGTCATCGTCGTCCGGGCAGTCGTACACGAACACGCGCAGCGGCTCGCCGACCTGGTTCGCGGCGAGGCCGACGCCCTGCGCCGCGTACATGGTCGCGAACAAGTCCTCGACGAGGCGGGCGAGTTCGGGGCCGAAGTCGGTGACGTCCGCGCACGGCGCGTGCAGCACCGGGTCGCCGAGCAGGGTGAGCGGCCGGACGCGCCCGCGGGCGCCCGGGATGGAGGCGTGTGGCATGGCGGCAAGGGTACGGTCCGCACCCGAATGCCCCCGGCCTCGCCTCCCCCGCGGACGCCCGCGCGGTGCCATGATTCGGGAGTGCGAATGGATCTCGATAGGCTGAGCTCCACCACCACGTTGCCGTCAGGCCACAGGCGCGGCGCGTACGCAAGGAGGATCGAGAACTGATGGCAGGCAACTCGGACCCGCTCACGCCGCGGGCCAAGCTGGCCGTGACCGCGGGCAAGGCGGTCGCAGCGGCGTCACGCGCCGCGGGACGCGGCAGCGGTTCGGTGATCGGCGGCCGTGTGGCCCTCAAGCTCGACCCCGACCTCCTCGCCCGGCTCGCCCAGAACCTGGACGTCGTCCTGGTCTCGGCGACCAACGGCAAGACCACCACCACCCGGCTCATCGCCGAGGCCCTGCGCGCGGCGGGCCCGGTCGTCTCCAACGCGCTCGGCGCGAACATGCCCGCGGGCATCACCTCGGCGCTCGCCGGCAACTCCGACGCCCGGTACGGCGTCATCGAGGTCGACGAGAAGTACCTGGCGGGCGTCGCCCGGGACACCGACCCGAAGTGCATCGCCCTGCTGAACCTCTCCCGCGACCAGCTCGACCGCGCCGCCGAGACCCGCATGCTCGCCGAGAACTGGCGCGAGGGACTGGCCGGTTCGAAGGCCGTCGTCGTCGCCAACTGCGACGACCCGCTCGTGGTGTGGGCCGCGTCCTCCTCCCCCAACGTGATCTGGGTCGCCGCCGGGCAGATGTGGAAGGACGACGCCTGGTCCTGCCCGTCCTGCGGCGGTGTGATGCAGCGCCCCGGCGACGACTGGTTCTGCGGCGAGTGCGGTTTCCGCCGGCCCACCCCGACCTGGGCGCTGTCCGGCGACCACGTCCTCGACCCGCACGGCTCGGCCTGGCCGATCCACCTCCAGCTGCCGGGCCGCGCCAACAAGGCCAACGCCACGTCCTCGGCCGCCGTCGCCGCCGTCTTCGGGGTGCCGCCGCAGGTCGCCCTGGAGCGCATGTACCAGGTGCAGGCGGTCGCCGGCCGCTACGACGTCGTCCAGTTCCAGGGCCGCGACCTGAGGCTGCTGCTCGCGAAGAACCCGGCCGGCTGGCTGGAGACCTTCTCCCTGATCGACCCGCCGCCCACCCCGGTGGTCCTGTCGGTCAACGCGCGCTCCGCCGACGGCACCGACACCTCCTGGCTGTGGGACGTCGACTACACCCGTCTGACGGGACACCCGATCTTCGTGATCGGCGACCGGAAACTGGACCTCGCGGTGCGCCTGGAGGTCGCGAACCAGCACTTCCAGGTGTGCGAGGACCTCGACCAGGCGGTGCAGATGTCCCCGCCGGGCCGGATCGAGGTCATCGCCAACTACACCGCCTTCCAGGACCTGCGCCGCCGCGTCGGCAACTGAGCGCCCCCACAGGACGCCAAGGCCCCGGAAGACCCTGAGGACCCAGAGGACACTGACTTCATGAGCGACAACAGCCTGCGGCTCGTCTGGATCTACCCGGACCTGCTCAGCACCTACGGCGACCAGGGCAACGCCCTCGTCGTGGAGCGCCGGGCCCGGCAGCGCGGACTCGACGTGGCCCGCCTCGACGTGCGCAGCGACCAGCCCATCCCGACGTCCGGCGACATCTACCTGATCGGCGGCGGCGAGGACCGGCCGCAGCGGCTCGCGGCCGAGCGGCTGCGCCGGGACGGCGGTCTGTACCGGGCGGTGGAGAACGGCGCGATCGTCTTCTCCGTGTGCGCCGGCTACCAGATCCTCGGCCACGAGTTCATCAACGACCTCGGGCAGCGCGAACCCGGCCTCGGCCTCCTCGACGTGGTCTCCACACGCGGCGAGGGCGCCCGCTGCGTCGGTGACGTCCTCGGCGACATCGACCCGCGTCTCGGCCTGCCCCCGCTGACCGGCTTCGAGAACCACCAGGGCGTCACCCACCTCGGCCCGTCGGCCCGCCCGCTCGCGCGGGTGCGGTTCGGCAACGGCAACGGCACGGGCGACGGCACGGAGGGCGCGTACAACGACACGGTCTTCGGCACGTACATGCACGGCCCGGTGCTGGCCCGCAACCCGCTGATCGCGGACCTGCTGCTGAAGCTGGCGCTCGACGTGAACGCGCTGCCGCCGGTCGACGACACCTGGTACGAGGCGCTGCGCAACGAGCGCATCGCCGCGGCCCAGCAGTCCGCCTGAGCCCCGCGCACACCGCCCGTGCAGGCCCCGGACACCGGCCCGTCTGACGCCCCTTCCGCACAGGTGAGCGGGGCCGTCCAGCAGGCGGACGCACGCTTCGGCCCCGCCCCCCGATGCCGCTAGGGTGGCGGGGATTCGAGCCGGACAACGTGGTCCGGATCCGGCCCACGTCGAGAAGGTAATTCGGGCTATGCGCATTGGTGTCCTCACGTCCGGCGGCGACTGCCCCGGCCTGAACGCCGTCATCCGGTCCGTCGTGCACCGTGCCGTCGTCGACCACGGCGACGAGGTCATCGGCTTCCGGGACGGCTGGAAAGGCCTCCTGGAGTGCGACTACCTCAAGCTCGACCTCGACGCCGTGGGCGGCATCCTGGCCCGCGGCGGCACGATCCTCGGCTCCTCCCGGGTGCGCCCCGAGCACCTGCGGGACGGCGTGGAGCGCGCCAAGGGGTACGTGGACGAGCTCGGCCTCGACGCGATCATCCCGATCGGCGGCGAGGGCACGCTGAAGGCGGCACGGCTGCTCTCCGACAGCGGCCTGCCCATCGTCGGCGTGCCGAAGACCATCGACAACGACATCGCGGGCACGGACGTGACCTTCGGCTTCGACACGGCGGTCACCGTCGCGACCGAGGCCCTGGACCGGCTGAAGACCACCGCCGAGTCCCACCAGCGCGTGCTGATCGTGGAGGTCATGGGCCGCCACACCGGCTGGATCGCGCTGCACTCCGGCATGGCGGCCGGCGCGCACGCCGTGGTCGTTCCGGAACGTCCCTTCGACATCGACGAGTTGACCGCCAAGGTCGGTGAGCGGTTCTCGGCGGGCAAGCGGTTCGCGATCGTGGTGGCCGCGGAGGGCGCCAAGCCGAAGGCCGGCACCATGGCCTTCGACGAGGGCGGCAAGGACATCTACGGCCACGAGCGGTTCGCCGGGATAGCGCGGCAGCTCTCCATCGAGCTGGAGGGGCGCCTCGGCAAGGAGGCCCGGCCGGTGATCCTCGGCCACGTGCAGCGGGGCGGCACGCCGACGGCGTACGACCGGGTGCTGGCGACGCGGTTCGGATGGCACGCGGTGGAGGCGGTGCACCGTGGTGAGTTCGGGCGGATGACGGCCCTGCGCGGGACGGAGATCGTGATGGTGCCGTTGGCGGAGGCCGTGGAGACGCTGAAGACGGTGCCCGTCGATCGGTACGCCGAGGCGGAGTGCGTGCTGTAGGAGGGCGCTCGTACTGCCCCCGGTGACGTTCCGCGCCGAGGGCAGTCCTACCCTGGTTCGGACACACCCCCACGAATCAGGAGCCGGCGGATGGAGCACAGCGGGCACGGCATGGTCATGGATCTGCCGCCGTTCACGCTGGGGCGCGGACTTCAGTGGTCGGCGGACCCGTTCTTCCTGGTCGCCTGTCTGCTGGGGCTGGCGCTGTACGGCTGGGGCGTCGTCCGGCTGACGCGGCGCGGCGACAAGTGGCCGGTCGGGCGGAGCGTGGCGTACGTCGCCGGTGTGCTGTCCGTCGCCCTGGTGATGTGCACCGGGCTGAACGACTACGGCATGGTCATGTTCAGCGTGCACATGGTGCAGCACATGGTCATCAGCATGCTGTCGCCGATCCTGATCCTCCTCGGCGCCCCGATCACGCTGGCGCTGCGGGCACTGCCGCCCGCCGCCCGCGGTCGCAAGGGGCCGCGCGAGGTGCTGCTGATGCTGCTGCACAGCCGCTACATGAAGATCGTCACGCACCCGGTGTTCACGATCCCGCTGTTCATCGCGAGCCTGTACGCCCTGTACTTCACGCCGCTGTTCGATTTCCTGATGGGCTCGAAGACGGGCCACGTGGCGATGATGGTGCACTTCCTCGCCGTCGGCCTGGTCTTCTTCTGGCCGATCATGGGCGTGGACCCGGGTCCGAACCGGCCGGGTCACCTGATGCGGATGCTGGAGCTGTTCGCCGGGATGCCCTTCCACGCGTTCTTCGGCATCGCCCTGATGATGGCCTCGACGCCCATGGTGGAGACGTTCCGGGACCCGCCGGCCTCGCTGGGCATCGACGCGCTGTCCGACCAGAACGCGGCGGGCGGCATCGCCTGGGCGTTCAGTGAGATCCCGTCCGTGCTGGTGCTCATCGCCCTGATGTTCCAGTGGTACGCCTCCGACCAGCGGCAGGCGCGGCGCAAGGACCGCGCCGCGGACCGCGACGGGGACCAGGAGCTGGAGGCGTACAACGCCTATCTGGCCTCGCTGAATGCCCGGGGCAACTGACGCAGTTGTCCCGCCTTTCCGGCGGAACCGGGGCACCATGGAGGGATCGGACCTTCAGGAGGGTGTGGCGATGCCCGGTTCACGTTCCACGGACGGTTCCACGAGGACGATGGGGATGCTCACGATCGGCGGCCTCGTGATGGTGACCGCCTACACGGTGGCTCTCGGCAGCAACGGATGGCTGTGGTTCGGCTGGGTGGTCCTCGGGCTGCTCACCCTCGGCATGATCCTCAGCGACAGGTGAGGCTCACGGGGCGAGCCGACCCGCCGAGTGGACGCCCGGCTGGTACTTCGGCAGGCGGATCGTGATCTTCATGCCCGCTCCGACCGCGGTCTCGATGACGAGGCCGTGGTCGTCGCCGTAGACCTGCCGGAGCCGGTCGTCGACGTTGGACAGGCCGATCCCGCCGGACGGGCTGATCTCCCCGGCGAGGATGCGGCGCAGCAGGCCGGGGTCCATTCCGGCGCCGTCGTCCTCGATGACGACGAGGGCCTCGGCGCCCGCGTCCTGCGCGGTGATCTGGATGTGGCACTTGCCCGAGGGCACGGCCTTGCCCTCCAGACCGTGCTTGACGGCGTTCTCCACCAGCGGCTGCAGACACAGGAACGGCAGCGTGACCGGCAGCACCTCCGGCGCGATCTGGAGGGTGACGGCGAGGCGGTCGCCGAAGCGTGCCCGCACCAGCGCCAGGTAGTGGTCGATGGCGTGCAGTTCGTCGGCGAGGGTGGTGAAGTCGCCGTGCCTGCGGAACGAGTAGCGGGTGAAGTCGGCGAACTCCAGCAGCAGCTCGCGGGCGCGCTCGGGGTCGGTGCGCACGAAGGACGCGATGACCGCGAGCGAGTTGAAGATGAAGTGCGGGGAGATCTGGGCGCGCAGTGCCTTGATCTCGGCCTCGATGAGGCGGGTGCGGGACTGGTCGAGGTCGGCCAGTTCGAGCTGCACGGACACCCAGCGGGCGACCTCCCCGGCGGCGCGGACGAGGACGGCGGACTCGCGGGGCGCGCAGGCGACGAGGGCGCCGTGCACCCGGTCGTCCACGGTGAGCGGCGCGACCACCGCCCAGCGCACCGAGCAGTCGGGGGTGTCGCAGGTCAGCGGGAAGGCCTCGCCCCGGCCGGTCTCCAGGGGGCCGGCGAGCCGCTCCATGATCTCGGAGCGGTGGTGGGCGCCGGCCCCGTCCCAGACCAGGACCTCTTCGAGGTCGGTCAGGCACAGCGCGTCCGTGCCGAGCAGTGAGCGCAGCTTCCGGGCCGCCTTGCGGGCCGTCTCCTCCGTCAGTCCGGCGCGCAGCGGGGGCGCGGCGAGGGAGGCGGTGTGCAGGGTCTGGAACGTGGCGTGCTCGACGGGGCCGCCGAGCCCGGCGAGGCTCGGCGGGCGTGCGGTGCGCCGGCCCAGCCAGAATCCGGCGGCCAGCAGCGGCAGCACGGCCACGCACAGGCCGGCCAGGAATCCGCTCACGGCGACACCTCCGTCCGCAGTTCCTCGGGCAGGTGGAACCGCGCGAGGATCGATTCCGTGCCGGTCGGGACCCGGCCGGGGGTGGCGAGTGACACCAGCACCATGGTGAGGAAGCCGAGCGGCACCGACCACAGCGCCGGCCAGGCCAGCAGGGCGTGCAGGGTGCCGCCGCCGGGCAGCCCGGCCATGGTCGCGGCGACGGCGAGGAGCGCGGATCCGCCGCCCACCAGCATTCCGGCGGCGGCGCCGGGCGGGGTGAGGCGGCGCCACCAGATGCCGAGCACGAGGAGCGGGCAGAACGACGAGGCGGACACGGCGAAGGCGAGTCCGACGGCGTCGGCGACGGGCAGCCCGCCGACGATGACGCTCGCGGCGAGCGGCACGGCCATGGCGAGGACCGTGCCCAGCCGGAAGTGGCGGACGTGGAAGTGCCGCACGCCCCAGGAGGGCAGGACGTCCTGGGTGAGGACGCCGGCGACGGCCATGGTCAGCCCGGAGGCGGTGGACAGGAACGCGGCGAAGGCGCCGCCGGCCACCAGGGCGCCGAGCAGGTCGCCGCCGAGTCCGCCGATCACCCGGTCGGGCAGCAGCAGGACGGCGGCGTCGGCGTCGCCGGTGAGGGTCAGCTCGGGCGCGTAGAGGCGGCCGAGGGCGCCGTAGAGGGGCGGAAGCAGGTAGAACGCGCCGATCAGACCGAGGACGGCGACGGTGGTGCGGCGGGCGGCGACGCCGTGCGGGCTGGTGTAGAAGCGGACGACGACGTGCGGCAGGCCCATGGTGCCGAGGAACGTGGCGAGGATCAGCCCGTACGTGGCGTACAGGGGGCGTTCGGTGCGGCTCTCGGCGCGTGACGGGGACAGGGCGTCGTCGGCGCCGCGGCGGGTCTCGGGGACGGTGGCGCCCTTGGCGAAGGTCAGCCGGGTGCCGCCGTCGATGCTGTGGGTGCCGGCGGGGAGGCGGACGCGGGTGCCGTCGTGGGTGCGGCCGTCGACGGTTCCGGTCACGGTGACGGTGAGCGGCGCGTCGAGCCTCATCTCCAGGCTGTCCTCGACGCGGACGACGCGCTGTTCGCGGAGGGTCGCCGGTTCGTCGAAGGCGTTGCGGGGGGCGCCGTCGGCCTGCCAGGCGAGGACGAGGAAGAGGGCGGGGACCAGCAGGGCGGTGAGCTTGAGCCAGTACTGGAAAGCCTGCACGAAGGTGATGCTGCGCATGCCGCCGGCGGCGACCGTGGCGGTGACGACGGCGGCGACGATCACCCCGCCGAGCGAGTCGGGCGCCCCGGTCAGCACCGCCAGGGTCAGTCCGGCGCCCTGGAGCTGCGGCAGCAGGTAGAGCCAGCCGACGCCGACGACGAAGGCGCCGGCGAGCCGCCGCACGGCCTGGGAGGCGAGCCGCGCCTCCGCGAAGTCGGGCAGCGTGTAGGCGCCGGAGCGGCGCAGCGGGGCGGCGACGAACAGCAGCAGCAGGAGGTATCCGGCGGTGTATCCGACCGGGTACCAGAGCATGTCGGGGCCCTGGACGAGGACGAGTCCGGCGATGCCGAGGAAGGAGGCGGCGGAGAGGTACTCGCCGCTGATGGCGGCGGCGTTGAGGCGGGGGCCGACGGTGCGGGAGGCGACGTAGAAGTCGGAGGTGGTGCGGGAGATGCGCAGGCCGAAGGCGCCGACGAGGACGGTGGCGACGACGACGAGGGCGACGGCGGGGACGGCGTAGCTGGAGTTCATGGCGGTCGCGGGCTCAGCGGTCCTCGACCAGGCGGACGAGGTCGCGTTCGTTGCGTTCGGCGCGCCGCACGTACCAGCGGGCGAGCAGGACCAGGGGCGCGTACAGGCCGAAGCCGAGGACGGCCCATTCCAGGCGGCGCGCGTCGGGGGTCGCGGCGAACACCAGCGGCAGGGGTCCGACGAGCAGCATGAGCACGGCGAGCACGCCGAGGGCGGCGCGCAGCTGGGTGCGCATCAGGGAGCGCACGTAGGTGTGGCCGAGGGTGGTCTGCTCGTCGATCTCGGTGCGCGGCCGGTAGTAGCCGGAGGTGCGGCGGGCGCGGCGGGGCGGGCCGGTGACGACGACGCGGCGTTCGGTGGGGTCCTGGGGCATGGCGCGTTTCCCTAGCCGGTGGTGCGGCGCATCAGCAGGTCGCGCAGTTCCCGCGCGTGCCGTCGGCTGACCTGGAGTTCCTCGGAACCGACGACGACGCTGACGGAGCCGGCGTCGAGGCGGAGTTCGCCGATGTGGCGCAGGGCGACGAGATGGCGGCGGTGGATGCGGACGAAGCCGCGTGAGCGCCAGCGCTCCTCCAGGGTGGACAGCGGGATGCGCACGAGGTGGCTGCCCTTGTCGGTGTAGAGCCTGGCGTAGTCGCCCTGCGCCTCGACGTGGGTGATCTCGTCGACGGGGACGAAGCGGGTGACGCCGCCGAGTTCGACGGGCATGTGGTCGGGGTCGGGCTCGTGGACGGGGATGCGCGGGGCGGCGCCGCGCTGTTCGGCGGCGCGGCGCACGGCTTCGGCGAGGCGTTCCTTGCGGACCGGTTTCAGGACGTAGTCGACGGCCTTGAGGTCGAAGGCCTGCACGGCGAAGTCCTCGTGGGCGGTGACGAACACGACGAGCGGGGGCTGGGCGAAGCCGCTCAGGAGGCGGGCCAGGTCGAGGCCGTCGAGGCCGGGCATCTGGATGTCGAGGAAGACGACGTCGATGGCCTCGGGGCCGTCGGGCCCGGACTCCAGGGCGCGGTTGATGCGGCGCAGCGCCTCGGTGGCGTCGCCGGCGCCCTCCGCGCTGTCGACGCGGGGATCGGCGTTGAGCAGGTAGAGCAGTTCCTCCAGCGAGGGGCGTTCGTCGTCGACAGCGAGGGCGCGCAGCATGAACGTGGAGTGTAGGTGTTATCCGGACGTCTGGACACGGTCCGGCATGGGCGTTTTCGCTGGATACGGCGTCCGGGGCGATGCTGGATACAGTGCGGCCATGAACAGTGGGCCCACGCCGTTCGACGAACTGGACCGGAAGATCATCACCGCGCTGATGGCGAACGCCAGGACGAGCTTCGCCGAGATCGGCGCCTCGGTGGGGCTGTCGTCGACGGCGGTGAAGCGCCGGGTGGACCGGCTGCGCGAGACGGGTGTGATCACCGGGTTCACGGCGACGGTGGAGCCGTCGGCGCTGGGCTGGCGCACGGAGGCGTACGTCGAGGTGTACTGCGAGGGCGCGGCGCCGCCGCGGCGGCTGGCGGAGGTGGTGCGCAACCATCCGGAGATCACCGCGGCGATGACGGTGACGGGCGGCGCGGACGCGTTGCTGCACGTGCGGGCGCGGGACGTGGAGCACTTCGAGGAGGTGCTGGAGCGGATCCGTGCGGAGCCGTTCATCCGCAAGACGATCAGCGTGATGGTGCTGTCCCATCTGATCCCGGACAGTCCGGAGGCGGGTGCCAGCCATCCGGCGCCGGACGAGTCGTCAGGTGACGCAGCGAACGTGCGTTGACCGCAAGAATTTCGCAGCGATCCTGCGTGGACGCGCAGCTTTTCTTGCTTGTCGCCCATCGGGCTCAGTTTCTACCGTGGTGTCAACCCTGACTCGACACCCAGGAAGCGGAGGAACCCCTCTGTGACCGATTCCCGTGTGCCGCGCCGGCGGCGCTACCTGGTCTGCGAACCCAGACACTTCGCCGTGCAGTACGCGATCAACCCCTGGATGCATCCCGACGCCCCCGTCGACGTGGGCCGCGCCCAGGCCCAGTGGCGGACGCTGACCGACGTCTACCGCGACCACGGACACAGCGTGGAGACCGTGGCGCCCGTCCCCGGTCTCCCCGACATGGTCTTCGCCGCGAACGCCGCGGTCGTCGTCGGCGGCCGTGTCTTCGGCTCCCTCTTCCACGCGCCCGAGCGCCGCCCCGAGTCCGTGCCGTACGAGGCGTGGTTCAAGGCGGCGGGCTTCGACGTCTACCACCCCGAATCCGTGTGCGAGGGCGAGGGCGACCTCGTCCCGGTCGGCCGGTGGATCCTGGCCGGCACCGGCTTCCGCACCACCCGTGAGGCGCATCGCGAGGTGCAGGAGTTCTTCGGCGTCCCGGTGACCGGCCTGACGCTGGTGGACCCGTACTTCTACCACCTCGACACCGCGCTGTTCGTCCTCGACGACGGAGCGGACGGCGGGGACGGGAACATCGTGTACTACCCGGAGGCGTTCTCGCCCGGCAGCCGCGAGGTGCTGGAGCGGCTCTATCCGGACGCGGTGCTCGCCACCCGCGAGGACGCGATGGCGTTCGGCCTCAACTCCGTCTCCGACGGGCGTCACGTCTTCATCTCACCGGGGGCGACCGCCCTCATCGCCGAGCTCGCCGAGCGCGGCTACGTTCCGGTCCCCGTCGACCTGTCCGAGTTCCAGAAGGCAGGCGGCGGCATCAAGTGCTGCACCCAGGAGATCCGCTCATGACCGCTCCCGTCCGTTCGCGTTCGTCCGACGACCTGATCCGGGCCGAGGAGCCGGTCCTGGCGCACAACTACCACCCGCTGCCCGTGGTGGTGGCCAGCGCCGAGGGCGCCTGGGTGCGGGACGTCGAGGGCCGCCGGTACCTGGACATGCTGGCCGGTTACTCGGCGCTCAACTTCGGGCACGGCAACCCGGCGCTGGTCGAGGCCGCGCACCGCCAGCTCGACCGGCTGACGCTCACCTCGCGTGCCTTCCACAACGACCGGCTGGCCGAGTTCGCCGAGCGGCTCACGGCGCTGACCGGCACCGAGATGGTGCTGCCCATGAACACCGGCGCCGAGGCCGTGGAGAGTGCCGTCAAGGTGGCCCGCAAGTGGGCCTACGAGGTCAAGGGCGTCCCCGCCGACCGGGCGACGATCGTGGTCGCGGCGGACAACTTCCACGGCCGGACGACGACGATCGTCAGCTTCTCCACGGACGAGACGGCGCGGGCGGGCTTCGGGCCGTTCACGCCGGGCTTCCGGATCGTGCCGTACAACGACCTGGCCGCGCTGGAGGCGGCGATCGACGAGACGACGGCGGCCGTGCTGATCGAGCCCATCCAGGGCGAGGCGGGCGTGCTGATCCCGGACGACGGCTATCTGGCCGGGGTGCGCGAGGTCACGCGCCGGGCGGGCTGCCTGTTCATCGCGGACGAGATCCAGTCGGGCCTCGGCCGCACGGGGCGCACGCTGGCCGTCGAGCACGAGTCGGTGGTCCCGGACGTGGTGCTGCTCGGCAAGGCGCTGGGCGGCGGCATCGTGCCGGTGTCGGCGGTGGTCGGGCGCCGGGACGTGCTCGGGGTGCTGCGGCCGGGCGAGCACGGCTCGACGTTCGGCGGCAACCCGCTGGCCGCGGCCGTGGGCACGGCGGTGGTGGCCCTGCTGGAGACCGGCGAGTTCCAGCGCCGGGCCGACGAGCTGGGCGTGCTGCTGCGCGACGGGCTGTCCGGCCTGGTCGGCAAGGGCGTCATCGGCTTCCGCTCGCGGGGCCTGTGGGCGGGCGTCGACGTCGACCCGGCCATCGGCACGGGCCGCGAGGTCAGCGAGCGCCTGATGCGGGAGGGGATCCTGGTCAAGGACACCCACGGCTCCACCATCCGCCTGGCGCCGCCGCTGACCATCACGGCGGAGGACCTGGAGGGCGCCCTGGGAACGCTCGGCAAGGTCCTGTCCCAGGGCTGACACCGGCGCCCCGCGCACGCGGGCCGGGGCCCGGAGTGGTGAACGCGACCGCTCCCGGGCCCCGGCCCGCCGTCGTTCCCGGGGGCCCGGGTCCCCGGGCCTCCTCCCCCGACCTGCCCCGTCCAGCCCGGCCCGCCGTGGCGGTATGGGTCAAGATGGGGACAAGTGGTGGTAGACCACTCTCCGCGACAGAGAGGTCGGCCGTGGGCGCAGACGAGGAGCGCGAGGTGGCCCGGCAGCGGTTCGACGTGGCCGATGCCGCGCCCCTGATGCTCGACGCCCGGGGCGTGGTCACGAGCTGGACCAGGAACGCCGAGGCGCTGCTGGCGTACTCCGCCTCCGAGGCGGTCGGAACCGAGCTGGCCGCCCTGCTGACCGAGGCGGACGCCCGCCGGGTGCCGGGCCTCCTGGAGCACTGCCGCAGGGACGGCGGCTGGGCCGGACTGCTCACCGCGCGCCGCGGTGACGGCCGGCCGGTCAGGGTCATGGCCCGGATCACCTCGGCCCTGGGCGACAGCGGCCGCCCGTGCTGGCTGGTGCTGATGTCGGAGCTGGCGGACGCCCCCGGCTGGGACATGAGCCGCACGATGCTGGAGCAGATGGTCGCGGGCTCCCCGGTGGGGATCGCGATCGTCGACGCGGACCTGCGCTTCGTGTGGTCCAACGCCGCCCTGGAGCAGTTCGGGGGCGGCCCGGCCCACAGCCGCCTCGGGCAGCGCCTCGCCGACATCCAGCCGGGCGTGGACTCCGAGGCGATCGAGACGCAGATGCGGCACGTGCTGACCACCGGCGAGCCGCTCGTCGGCTACGAACACATCGGCCGCGTCCGGTCCACCCCGCACCGCGAGACGGCGCACATGATGTCGTTCATCCGCCTGGAGGACGACGAGGGCCACCCGATGGGCGTGTACTACACGGTCGTCGACGTCACCGAACGCCATCGCGCCCGGCACCGGCTCGCCCTCCTCGACCGCGCCGGCCGGCACATCGGCCGCAGCCTGGACATCACCCGGACCGCGCAGGAACTGGCCGACGTGGCCGTGCCGGAGCTCGCCGACTTCGTCGCCGTGGACCTGCTGGACCCGGTGCTGCGCGGCGCCGAACTCGCGTCGGCGCCGGTCGCGGCCACCGACGCCGTCCGGCTGCGGCGCGCGGGTCAGCAGCAGTCGGCGGACGGCGACGGCCCCTGGGCGCTCGTGGGGTCGGGCGGGCCGGCGTCCTACCCGGCGGGATCGCCGCCGGTGCGCTGCCTGGCCACGGGACTGTCCTGGCGCCGGGAGCGGCTCGACCCGCTCGCCCACGGCTGGACCACGCACGCGCCGCCCGGCCGGGGCACGCCCCCGGAGCCGGGCCCGCTCAGCGTGATGCTGGTGCCGCTGCGGGCCCGCGGCACGACCCTCGGCGTCACCACGTTCTTCCGGCGCCGCGGCCAGGAGCCCTTCGACGAGGACGACCTGCAACTGGCCGAGGACCTCGTCTCGCGCGCCGCCGTCTGCGTCGACAACGCCCGCCGCTACAGCCGCGAGCGGGACGCCGCCCTCGTCCTCCAGCGCAGCCTGCTCCCGCACCGGCTGCCCGAGCAGGACGGCGTCGAGGTGGCCGCCTGCTACCGCCCGGCCGACGAGCTGACCGGACTCGGCGGCGACTGGTACGACCTGGTCCCGCTGTCCGGCGCGCGGGTCGCCCTCGTCGTGGGCGAGGTGCCCGGTCACGGCATCGGGGCCGCCGCCGCGATGGGCCGGCTGCGGACCGCCGTGCGGACGCTCGCCGCGCTGGACCTGCCGCCCGAGGAGGTCCTCGCCCACCTGGACGACCTGGTGGCCCGGTCGGCGCACGAGGAGGGCATCGAGATGTACTCCGCGGGCGGCGACAGCACGATGGCCATCGGCTCCGGGTGCGTGTACGTGGTCTACGACCCCGTCGAGGGCCGGTGTGCCATGGCCGCCGCCGGGCATCCCTCGCCGGTGGTCGTCGCGCCCGACGGCGCGGTCACGCTGGTCGAGCTGCCGCAGGGGCCGCCGCTCGGCGCGGGCGGGCCGCCGTTCGAGTCGGTCGAGGTGCCGCTGGAGGAGGGCAGCACGCTCGTCCTGTACACCGACGGGCTGCTGGCGCGCGGCGGCGCCTGGTCGGTGGACGCCGACCGGAACCGGCTGCGCGAGGCCCTGGAGCGGGCGGACACACCGCTCGACCTGTGCTGCCGCTCGCTGGTCGACGCGCTCGTGCCGGCCCGCCCGCACGACGACGTGGCGCTGCTGATGGCCCGTACCAGACGGCTCGGCGACGGGCAGGTCGCGGCGTGGGACCTGTCGGCGGACCCGGCGGTCGTGGCGGAGGCGCGCCGCAGGGCGGCCCGGCAGCTGGCGGTGTGGGGCCTGGAGGAACTGGCGTTCACGACCGAACTGGTCGTCAGCGAGCTGGTCACCAACGCGATCCGCTACTCCGAGGGCCCCATCCGGCTGCGGCTGATCCGGGAACGCGCCCTGATCTGCGAGGTGTTCGACGGCGGCGCCACCGCGCCCCATCTGCGGCATCCGCGGACCACCGACGAGGGCGGGCGCGGGCTGCTGCTGGTCTCGCAGGTCAGCCAGCGGTGGGGCACCCGCTTCGTGCCGGACGGGAAGATCATCTGGGCGGAGCAGCCGCTGACGGGCCCGCTGCCCTGACGCCGCTCAGGGAGCCGCGGGCCGGGCCCGGTCGAGCGCCTCCACGTGGGCCACGTTCAGCCGGTCGTCGGCGTCCTGTCCGCCCTCGCTCGCGAACCAGGCGTCCAGGATCTCCGTGAGCAGCGGAGCGGACGTCAGCCGCAGGCTGAGCGCCAGCACGTTGGCGTCGTTCCAGCGGCGCGCCCCGTCCGCGGTGTACGCGTCGGCGCACAGGGCGGCACGGACCCCGGGGACCTTGTTCGCGGCGATGGAGGCGCCCGTGCCGGTCCAGCAGCAGACCACCGCCTGGTCGGCGGTCCCCTCGGCGACGTCACGGGCCGCGGCCTCGGAGCACACGGCCCACCGGCTGTCGGCGCCGGGCCGCAACGCCCCGTGCGTCAGCACCTCGTGGCCGCGCTCGCGCAACTCGTCGACGAGCCGCCGGGCCACGGGTTCGTCCATGTCGGAGGAAACGGAGATCCGCATACGGGCGAGCCTACTCAGATCGGCCGGAACACGGCGGGCGGACGGCGGGCCATGTGCGCGGCCGGTTCCGGGCGACCGTGCCCGCGCCTAGACTGACACACCACGTTGTGCCGGTTGACCAGCCAGAACGAGGCGGTTGAGCCGATCGCCGAGTGAGGAGCGACCCCTTGTTCTACTACCTGCTCAAGTACGTGCTGCTGGGCCCGCTGCTGCGCCTGGTCTTCCGGCCCCGCATCGAGGGCCTGGAGAACGTGCCGGCGTCGGGTGCGGCCATCGTCGCGGGCAACCACCTGTCGTTCTCGGACCACTTCCTGATGCCGGCGATCCTCAAGCGGCGCATCACGTTCCTGGCGAAGGCCGAGTACTTCACGGGTCCCGGGCTCAAGGGCAGGCTGACGGCGGCGTTCTTCCACAGCGCGGGGCAGATCCCGGTGGACCGGTCGGGCAAGGACGCGGGGCAGGCGGCGATCCGCGAGGGCCTCGGGGTGCTGGCCAAGGACGAGTTGCTCGGCATCTACCCGGAGGGCACCCGCTCGCACGACGGCCGGCTCTACAAGGGCAAGGTCGGTGTCGCGGTGATGGCGCTGAAGGCGGGGGTGCCGGTGATTCCATGCGCGATGATCGGCACGTTCGAGGCGCAGCCGCCCGGCAAGGTGGTGCCGCGCATCCACCCGGTGGTGATCCGCTTCGGCAAGCCCCTGGACTTCTCCCGCTACGAGGGCATGGAGGGCGAGAAGGCGATCCTGCGCGCGATCACCGACGAGATCATGTACGCGATCCTGTCGCTGTCCGAGCAGGAGTACGTCGACCAGTACGCGGCCGTCGTGAAGGCGGAGGAGGCCGCCGCGGAGAAGGCGGCGCAGGCCGAGAAGGGCCGCAGGTTCCCGCGCGTGCCGCGGAGGTGACCCGGGCCGGGGACGCCCGGGCCGGGCGGCGGGACCACGGGTGCGGGGGTTCGCGGACAGCGGGAAGGGGCGGCGGGGTGTGATCCCCCGCCGCCCCTCGCGTGCCGCTGCCGTCGGTTACGGCTTGGGCGTGGCGTGCGGCGCGCAGGTCACGTCGGCGTCGTCCAGCTCGCCGCGGAGCAGGTAGGCGTCCACCCGCTCGTTGACGCACGGGTTGACCAGGCCGGTGACGCCGTGGGAGCCCGCGTCCTTCTCGGTGACGAGGCGGGAGCCCTTGAACCGCTTGTGCAGTTCGAGGGCGCCGCCGTACGGGGTGGCGGCGTCGCGCTCGGCCTGCACGATGAGGACCGGCGGGAGTCCCTTGCCGGTCTTCACGTCCAGCGGGGTCTGCTGCTTGACCGGCCAGGTGGCGCACGGCAGGTTCATCCAGGCGTTGGCCCACGTCATGAACGGGTGGTCCTCGTGCAGCCGGGTGTTGTCGCGGTCCCACCGCTGCCAGTTGGTGGGCCACTTGGCGTCGGCGCACTCGACGGCCGTGTAGACGGCGTTGCCGTTCTCCGCGGACGCGTTGCCCGCGGTGTCGGACATGTCGGGGGCGGCGGCGTCGACGAGCGCCTGGGTGTCCCCGGCGACGTACTTGCTGAAGACGGTGGCGACCGGCACCCACGCGGAGTCGTAGTACGGGGCGCTCTGGAAGAAGGAGATGAGCTCGGCCGGGCCGACGACCCCGCCGATGGGCTCCTTCTTGGCCGTGGCCCGCAGTTCGAGCCAGTGCTCCTGGACCTCGGCGCGGGTGTCGCCGAGGTGGAACGTGGCGTCGTGGGCCGCGACCCAGTCCTGCCAGTCCTTCCAGCGGCCCTCGAAGGCGACGTCCTGGTCGAGGTTGGCCTGGTACCAGATCTTCTCGCGCGACGGGTTGACGACGCTGTCGGCGACCATGCGGCGCACGTGGCCCGGGAACAGCGTGCCGTAGACGGCGCCCAGGTAGGTGCCGTAGGAGACGCCCAGGAAGTTGAGCTTCTTCTCGCCGAGCGCGGCGCGGATGACGTCGAGGTCGCGCGCGGTGTTCGGCGTGGTCATGTGCGGCAGCATCTCGCCGCTGCGCTCGTAGCAGCCCTCGGCGTACTCGCGGGCCAGCTTGCGCTGGGCGAGCTTGTCGGCCTCGGTGTCGGGCACCGGGTCGGCCTTGGGCGCCTTGACGAACTCCTGCGGGTCGACGCAGGAGATGGGCGCCGACTTGCCGACGCCGCGCGGGTCGAAGCCGACGAAGTCGTAGGCCTTGGCCGTGTTGGCCCACAGCGGGCTCTTGGTGGTGACCCGGCGCGGGAAGCGCAGGCCGGAGCCGCCCGGTCCGCCCGGGTTGTAGATGAGGGCGCCCTGGCGCTCGGCCTCGGTGCCGGTGTGGCCGACGCGGTCGACGGCGATCTTGATCTGCTTGCCGTGGGGCTTGGCGTAGTCGAGCGGGACGGTGACCCAGCCGCACTGGATGGGCTTCTCCAGGCCCCAGTCGGCGGGGCAGTCCCGCCAGTCGATGCCGGTCTTCGCCGCGCGTGCCGCCGCGAGGGCGACGCCGCGTGCCTCGCGGTCCTGGCCGTGGCCGGCGGTGGTCGGGCTCGCGCTCGCCGTGGGCGCCGTGACGGCGCCGGCCAGCAGTGTGGCGGTGACGAGCACGCCGGCCGAACCGATGGCGGTCGTCCGCCGGTTCAGTCTTCTCTTCCTCAAGTGGGCCTCCCCGTACATTCTTTCGGTCGGTACGGGGATCCTCGCGGCTGTGCGATCTCCGGGGACAGGGGTGGCGTGACTTCTTTGCCAATCCGATAAACGGGTCGGAATGTCCGTTCGCCGGAACTCCAGTGAGGGGAAGGGGCGTCAGGCCAGGGACGCCAAAGCCTCGTCCAGCAGCCGGCGCAGCCGCAGGGCGTCGGGCGCCACGGCCGTCACGAGCGCGGCGGGTCCGGCGAGCGGCACCACGGCGGCGTTCTCCCCAAGCATCCGGGCCGCGACCGGCCGCTCGGCGAACTCGGGCCGAGCAACCACGAGTTGGCCGACGGCCCGGTGTCCGGCGAGCACGGCGGGCCCGTCCCAGCCGCCCGGCGCGCCGGGACCGCAGGCCAGTTCCTGGTCCAGCACGCACCGTCCGGCCACCCGCACCACAAGACGGCTGCGGAGCCTCCCGGGTTCCTCCCGCGCCCGGCCCAATACCTGTTCCTCGCGGAGCACGAGCCGGGCCGTCGCGGCCAGGTCGACCCGGGTGGTGACGACGAGCTCGCTGCCCCGGGCGGAGATCAACTGCTCGGGCAGCCAGCGCAGTTCCGCCCGCTCGCCGACGCTGAGCCGGACGTCGTAGCGGGCCTCGCCCTTGACCTGTCCCGGCAGCGCGAGGGTGGCGGCGGCCGATCCCACGCGCAGCCGGGCCCCCTCCCCCACCTCGGCCTCCACGGCGAAGCGGTCACCGCCGAGGGGTCCGCTCATGGCGCCGACCAGCAGGACCCGTGCCTCGTCGGCCGTGCCCCGGGTGCGCCGCGGCGCGAGCGGGCCCTCGCCCTGCAGTACGGGCAGACAGGTGCCGCCCCGGCCGTCGTCGCGGGCGGCGATCCGCGCCAGGGCGCGCACCCCGGACCCGCTCACGCCCGCCACGCGGCGATCCGCTCCCGCACCCAGGCGGCGACGTCCCGCACCCCGCTCTCACTCCGCAACGACTGGAACACGACCGGCAGTTCGGCCCGCTGGTCCTTGGCGTCGGCCGCCATGCGCGCCAGGTCCGAGCCGACGTACGGCGCGAGGTCGGTCTTGTTGACGACGAGCAGATCGGCGGTCGTCACGCCGGGCCCTCCCTTGCGCGGGATGTCGTCCCCGCCGGCGACGTCGATCACGAAGATCTGCGCGTCCACGAGCCCTTTGGAGAACGTCGCGGTGAGATTGTCCCCGCCGGACTCCACGAGGATCAGGTCCAGCGGCCCGACCTCGTCCTCCAGGTCCTCGACCGCTTCGAGGTTGGCGGAGATGTCGTCCCGGATGGCGGTGTGCGGACAGGCGCCGGTCTCCACGGCGGTGATCCGCTCGGGCGGCAGCACGGCCTCGCGGAGCAGGAACTCGGCGTCCTCGCGGGTGTAGATGTCGTTGGTGACGACGGCGAGCGACAACTCGTCCCGCAGGGCCCGGCACAGCGCGGCCACGGTCGCGGTCTTCCCGGACCCCACGGGCCCCCCGAGCCCGACCCGCAGCGCCCGCCGCCGCCCGTCGGCCCGCCGGGTGTCGGCGCTCACGGCGAGGGGTTGGGGATGATCGTGGTCGAGATGCACAAAGGGCTCCTTTTCAACTCGGCAAGGCTTCTTCAGCCCGTCCGGCGCTCGAGGACGAGGCCGTTCAGGCCGAAGGGGGGTCCGGGGGCGGAGCCCCCGGGGACGGGACGGGAAGGGGCGGCGGGGGCGAGGAAACCCTCTAGGACGCGAACAACCGCACAGCCCAAGCGGCATGCGCCTCCGCCCCGATCTCCAGCAACGGCGCGGACACCGAGGGCAGCACGTCGACGCCGCCCGACACCGCCTCCGCCGCGGCGCCCACCGCCCGCCCGGCCACGCGGTCCATCTCCGGCGCCAGCCCCGCCAGCACCCCCGTCGCGTCGAAGGGGTCGAGACTCAGCAGCCGCACCGTCGCCGCGGCGGGCCCGCTCACGCACTCGTACGCCGCGCAGTACGCCGCGTCGACGGCCTCCAGCCCCGCCGCCCGCGCCGCGAGCCCGAGCACCACCGGCTGGTGGGCGCCCTTGGGGAACTCCCGTGCCAGCGCGTCGAGTTCCTCGCACGGCCAGGTCGCGCGAGCGGCCCGCGTCAGCTGTCGCCCGAGCCGCCGCGAGGCGCCCCGCAGGGCGGGCGACGGCGTCCGGGCGTCCGCGGCCGAGTCCAGGGCCCCGGGGTCGACGCCGAGCGCCGCCGCGGCGGCCAGCGCCGCCGAGACGAGGCCGGTCGTGTGCAGCCGCCCCCGGCAGAAGTCGGCCAGGCTCGCGGCCCCGGTCACCCGGCCGGCCTTGACGGCCGCCTCGGCGCCCCCGGAGTGCGCGTGACCGCCCGCGGGGAAGCGGCCGTCGGCGAGGACGAGCAGCGCCGCGCGGGACATCAGCGGCGCACCTTCGGCACGGCAGGCGTCGGGACCTCATCGTCAGGAGACATCGGAACCTCGCCGTCAGAAGAGGAAGTAGCGCTGGGCCATGGGCAGTTCGGCGGCCGGCGTCGCCTCGACGAGTTCGCCGTCGATGTGCACGGCGAAGCTGTCCGGATCGATCCGCACGTCGGGCCGGGCGTCGTTCTCCCGCATGTCGGCCTTGGTGACGCCGCGCGTCGACTCGATGGCGACGAACCGCTTGCCGAGCCCGAGCCGCTCCGGCAGCCCGTCCTCGATCGCGAGCGGGGCGACGAAGGTGACCGAGTTGGCGGCCGGGGCCCGTCCGATCGCCCCGTACATCGGCCGGGGCAGGATCGGCTGCGGCGTCGGGATGGAGGCGTTGGCGTCGCCCATCTGCGCGTACGCGATCTGCCCGCCCTTGATGACGAGGTGGGGCTTGACGCCGAAGAACGCCGGTTCCCACAGCACGAGGTCGGCGAGCTTGCCGGTCTCCACGGAGCCGATCTCCCGGGCCAGACCCTGCGCGAGGGCGGGGTTGATCGTGTACTTGGCCACGTACCGCCGCACCCGCCTGTTGTCGGCCCGGCCGTCGCCCGGCAGCGCGCCGCGCCGCCTCTTCATCACGTGGGCCGTCTGCCAGGTCCGCAGGACGACCTCGCCGACCCGGCCCATGGCCTGGGAGTCGGAGGAGATGATCGAGATGGCGCCGAGGTCGTGCAGGATGTCCTCGGCGCCGATCGTGGACGGCCGGATGCGCGACTCGGCGAAGGCCAGGTCCTCGGGCACCGCCGGGTTGAGGTGGTGGCACACCATCAGCATGTCGAGGTGTTCCTCGGCGGTGTTGACGGTGAACGGCCGCGTCGGGTTGGTCGAGCTCGGCAGCACGTGCGGCTCCGAGACGACGGTCATGATGTCGGGGGCGTGCCCGCCGCCCGCGCCCTCCGTGTGGTACGCGTGGATGCCGCGCCCGGCGATCGCCGCCAGGGTGTCGCCCACGAATCCGGCCTCGTTGAGGGTGTCCGTGTGGATGGCGACCTGGATGCCGGTCCGCTCGGCGACGGTCAGGGCGGCGTCGATGACGGCGGGCGTCGAGCCCCAGTCCTCGTGCAGCTTCAGGCCGAGGGCACCGCCCCGGATCTGCGACAGCATCGCCTCGTGGGAGACGGTGTTGCCCTTGCCGAGGAAGCCGATGTTGAGGGGGTACGCCTCCATCGCCTCCAGCATCCGGGCGAGGTGCCAGGGCCCGGGCGTGACGGTGGTGGCCTTCGAGCCCTCGGCCGGTCCGGTGCCGCCGCCGACGAGGGTGGTGATCCCGGCGGACAGCGCCTCGTCGGCGATCTGCGGGCAGATGAAGTGGACGTGCGCGTCGATGGCGCCGGCGGTCAGAATCCGCCCGTTCCCGGCGATGATCTCGGTCTCGGGGCCGATGACCAGGTCGGGGTGGACGCCGTCCATGGTGTCGGGGTTGCCGGCCTTGCCGATGCCGGTGATCCGGCCGTCGCGGATGCCGATGTCGGCCTTGACGACGCCCCAGTGGTCGACGACGACGGCACCGGTGATCACGGTGTCCGGGGTGCCTTCGGCGCGAGTGGCGCGGGACTGGCCCATGGACTCCCGGATGACTTTGCCGCCGCCGAACACCGCCTCGTCACCGGCGCGTCCGGGCCCGCCACAGCGGTCCTCCTCGATCTCGATCAGCAGGTCGGTGTCGGCGAGGCGGATCCGGTCGCCGGTGGTCGGCCCGAACAGGTCGGCGTACGCGGCGCGGGAGATCTCAGGCATCGAGGGCACCTCCGGTCTCGCCGCGCAGGCCGGGCACGACGCGGGCGCCGGCCAGCGGGACGAGGGCGACGTCGACGGGGATGCCCGGCTCGAAGCGCACGGCGGTGCCGGCGGGGATGTCGAGCCGCTTGCCGCGGGCGGCGGCGCGGTCGAAGTCGAGGCCGGGGTTGGCCTCGGCGAAGTGGTAGTGGGAGCCGACCTGGACGGGCCGGTCGGCGGCGTTGAGGACGGTCAGCCGGGTGACCTCACGGCCTGCGTTGCAGACGATCGGGTCGTCGGCGAACAGGATCTCTCCGGGAATCACGCGCGCCCCCGTCGGACGATCGGGTCGTGGACGGTGACGAGCTTGGTGCCGTCCGGGAAGGTCGCCTCGACCTGGACGTCGTGGATCATCTCGGGCACGCCCGTCATGACGTCGTCGCGGGTGAGCAACTCGCGTCCCGAGGCCATGAGTTCGGCGACGGTGCGGCCGTCGCGCGCGCCTTCGAGGACGTGGGAGGTGATGAGGGCGACCGCCTCCGGGTGATTGAGCTTGAGCCCGCGGGCCCGGCGCTTCTCGGCGACGTCGGCCGCCACGTGGATCAGCAGCCTCTCTTGCTCGTGCGGGGTCAGTTGCACGTCCCACCTCACAGTCCTCGCTCCGGGACCGTGCGGGGCCCGGGTGCCGCGGCCACCGGCAAAGTGGCTGGTGGCGTGGACGGGCAGGCTAGTTGGACGGCGTTTCGGGCACGTTAAGCGCGCGCCGGGATCCACTCACTCGGCGGCATCCGGTCGGCGATGGCTCATCAGTCCGCGCAGCCCGTTCTGGAGCACCTCGACCGGGGCGGAGCCGAACAGCGGCTGCTGGGCGAGGAAGCCCTGCACGACGGCGACCATCGTGCGCGCCACGTCCTGCGCGGGCACGTCCACCGCCATCATCCCGGCCTTCTGGTAGCCCTCGACGATCCGGGCCCAGGTGTCGAGGACGGCGCCGTAGCCCTCGTGGAGGGCGGCGGCCAGCTCGGGGTTGCGCAGCGTCTCCGCCCAGACCTGGAGGACCAGGCGGGGGAAGGCGGGCTCCCCGTCGACGGTGAGGGAGGCGCGGGCCTGGAGGGTGCGGCCCAGCAGCTCGCCGACGAGGCGGTCCGGCGGCGGGGGCGGGCTCTGCCGGGCGGCCTCCTCGAAAGCGGCCCGGACCTCGCCGAGGACCTCGCCGACGATCGCGGTGATCAGCTCGTCCTTGCCGGAGAAGTAGCGGTAGACGGCGCCGGCCGACAGGTCGGCCTCTTTGAGGATGTCCTGCATGGAGGTGGCGTGGAAGCCGTTGCGGGCGAAGCAGAGCGCGGCGCCGTCGAGGATCTGCCGGCGGCGGGCGTCGAGGTGTTCCTGGGTCACGCGGGCCATGCCCACAACGTAGAACGAACATTCTTTCTTGACAAGCCGCGACAGCGGGCGCACGGTGATGGCATCAGTAAAACGAACGATCCTTCTTTTTGAGATCGCCAGAGAACCGTCCCGAGGGAAAGCAGGGAACCCATGTCCGCACCCGTGCAAGCGCGCCGCGTCGTCGCGGCCGTCGTCCTCGTGCCGCTGCTCGCGGCACTGGCGCTGTGGGCCTTCGCCTGGCCGGCCGCCCGCACCGCCCCGCGCGAACTGCCCGTCGGCGTGGCGGGACCGGCCGCCGCCGCGGAGCAGGTGGCCCAGGGGCTCACTCGAAAGGAGGGCGCGTTCGAGATTCACCGGTATCCGGACGAGGCCGCCGCCCGGGATGCGGTCGAGGAACGGCAGGTGTACGGCGCGATCGTCGTCACCGGGCGCAACCCCACGGCGTCGGCGGCGGGGCCGGCCGTGGCGCAGCTGCTCCAGCGGGCGGTGACCGAGCAGGCCGCTGCGCAGGGCCTGCGGGCGCGGACGGTGGACGTGGTGGCGGCGCCGGAGAACGACCCGCGCGGCGCGGGACTCGGCGCGAGCGTGCTGCCGCTGGCGCTGGCCGGGATCGCGGCGGGTTCGGCCGTGACCGTGCTGGGGCTGCGGGGCCTGTCCGCGGTGGCCGCGCTGGCCGGTTCCGCCGCGCTCGTCGGCCTGGCCGGGGCGGGCATCGCGCACAGTCTGCTCGGCCTGCTCACCGGCGACTGGTGGGCGGAGGCCGGGGTGCTGGCCCTGTCGACGCTGGCGGTGAGCGGGGCGGTGGCCGGACTCGCGGCCCTGGTCGGCATCGCCGGGGCCGGGATCGTGGCGGCGGTGGTGATGCTGGCCGGCAACCCGTTCTCGGGGGCTTCCTCGGCACCGGAGATGCTGCCGGAGCCGGCGGGCGCGATCGGCGGGTGGCTGCCGCCGGGCGCGGGGACGACGCTGCTGCGGTCGGTGTCGTACTTCGACGGCGCCGCGGCGACGGGACCGGCCCTCACCCTGACCTGGTGGGCCGCGCTCGGCCTGGGCGCCGTACTGCTGGGCGCGGCGCTGCGGGCGCGGCCCGGGAAGGAGGCACCCGTGGAGCGCGAGCGGGAGAGCGCGCCTCCCGTACGGCGCGAGCCGGAGAGCGCGTCCTAGGAGGCGCCGGGCCCCCGGTGCTCGGCCGCGATGCCGAAGCGCCGGGGTTCGCGGGGGGCGGAGGCGACGTCGCGGACGGCGGAGACCGCGCTGATCACCTGGTCGTCGGCGGGGTCCTGGAGCTGCTCGAGTCGTTCGAGGTCGGCGGCGGAGACGAGGGCGACGAGGGGCTTTCCGTGCCGTGTGACGACGACGCGCTCACCGCCGTACACGACGCGGTTGATCAGGTCGGCGAGCTCAGCCCTGGCTTGCGTCACCGGAATCTCGTAGGCCATACCCCCATCATAACGGCACGTACGTCCTGTACATTTTTTACAGAAGCGGCGGGACCGGCTCCGTCGCGGACGGCGTTGCCTTCAGGAGGGGTGTGCCATGAACCGACCATCCGCCCGCTACGTCCTGCCCGAGTTCACCGAACGCACGAGCGCGGGGACGCGCACCCTCGATCCGTACTCCAAGCTGCTCCAGGAGCGGATCGTGTTCCTCGGGACGCCGATCGACGACACGTCGGCGAACGACGTGATGGCGCAGCTCATGTACCTGGAGCACCGCGACCCGGACCGGGACGTCTCGCTCTATGTCAACTCCCCCGGCGGCTCCTTCAGCGCGATGTCGGCGATCTACGACACGCTGCGCTTCGTCACCTGCGACGTGGAGACGATCTGCCTCGGCCGGGCCGGTTCGGCGGCCTCGGTACTGCTGGCCGCCGGCACGCCCGGAAAGCGGTACGTGCTGCCGGGCGCGCGCATGGTGCTCCGTCAGCCCGCCCTGCCGGAACCGGTGGAGGGCCAGGCGAGCGATCTCGCCGTCCAGGCGGACGAACTGACGCGCGTTCGCACGCGCATGGAGGAACTCCTCGCGCTGCACACCGGCCGCACGGCGGAGCAGGTCCGGCAGGACATCGAGCGGGAGCGGGTCCTGGACGCGCGGCAGGCGCTGGAGTACGGCCTGGTGGACCGGATCATCCCGAACCGCGGGGCCACGCCGTCCGCACCCGGCGCGAGGTGATCCGCCGGTGCTGCCGCCCGAACTGCCGCCCCTGCCCGCCCTGACGCGGGCCGAGGCCGAGCTGATCGACCGTTACCTCGACGTCGTGGACCTGCTGGGCCGCATCAACCCCGCGCAGGACGGCGACACCTATCGCGGGCTGCGTGCCGCACAGGCGCTGGTCGGCAAGGCCGCGGCCCTGCGTGACGCGCTGACGCTCATGCACCAGCGGGGCGAGACCGAACTGCACGCCGCGACGCTGGCGCGGGCGTTGCGGGTGCTGGACGGCGAGCGGCGCACGTCCCGGGTCACCCTGCCGCCGCGGCCCGAGAGTTGACGCGGCCCCAGATGTCCGGACGCCGTGGCGTCGGGGCGGCGCGTCCGGACCCGAGTTGAAACGGCCCGAACGACGTACCCCCTGTCGGCGTAGACACACCTCCTTTTTCGGGCCCGCCGAAGTTGCGCAGGGCGCGCGGCGCGAGGCCGGAGCGGATCGTTCCGCCGCTGGTCCGGGGGCTCTTGGGGGTCTGGACGGCCCCTCGAACACAACCCTGTCCACCCGAACGGGCGATTGGTGAGTAACAACACAAATACCCTGTTCCATTGGGATATTCGGACATCGATCGGTCAAGATCCCTGACTGACGACAAGACCCCGCCGCCGCGGCGGGGCGATCCGGGCGGACGCCGAGTCCTGCCGCCGCCCGGATGTCCGGTCGACAGGAGTGGATCGGCAGGAGTGGAGGACCCGAGCACGACGGGTCGCCGGACCGGCCCGAACAGCCGTTCCGAGCAGCCCTTGGGGTGAAGCCGCAGCCGCGGCCGGGCAACTTCGCCAGCCCGAATCCGACAGGTCATCCTTCACAGGCGGCTGACGAAGGGTTGCGCATGACCGCGCTCAATCGTGTCCCGTCCCTCGTGGCCCGGGCCGGCACGGCCTCGGTCCTCACCATCGCCGCCGTGGGCGGCTCCCTCGTGATCCCGGGCGCCGGCTCCGAAGCCGTCGCCGCCACCCCGGCCAAGAAGGCGCTCCAGGTAGCGGCCTCCAAGAAGGGCGCCCCGTACAGCTGGGGCGCCACGGGCCCCCGCAGGTTCGACTGCTCGGGGCTGACGCAGTACTCGTACAAGAAGGCCGGCAAGAAGCTGCCCCGTACGGCCGCCCAGCAGTACAACAGGACCCGGCACATCCCGGCCGCCAGCCGCAAGGCCGGAGACCTGGTGTTCTTCCGTTCGGGCGGCTACGTCTACCACGTCGGCATCTACGCCGGCGGGAACCGGATCTGGCACGCCCCGAAGACCGGCGACGTGGTGAAGCTCGAGAGGATCTGGACCCGCAGCGTCACCTACGGACGCGTGCGCTGACCTCGCGCGGGCGACGGCACCCGGCCGCCGTCGCCCGCGAGGTCGTCCCTCTACGGCTCCTGCTGCCCGGCCGCCGTCACCGCCTCGGCCGGGGACCTGCCGGTCCACGGCAGCTCGATGGAGACCGTCTTGCCGCCCTCGCGCGTGGGGCGGACGCGCAGTCTGCCGCCGCACTCCGCTGCCAGCCACCGGACGATCACCATGCCGCGCCCGTTGTCCTGCTGGACGGCGGCGGGCAGCCTCTTCGGGAACCTCGGGTGACTGTCGGTCACCCCGACGCGCAGGTGGCCGTCGCGACGCAGCGCGAGGTCCACCGTGAAGGTCGGTGACTGGCCGAAGGTGTGCTGTACCGCGTTGGTGGCGAGTTCGGACACGATGAGCCGCACGGTCTCGGACGCCTCCGCGTCCGCGGGCAGGCCCCATTCCGCCAGCGTGTCCACGACAAATGATCGGCACGCGGACACCGAGGCGGGATCGCTCGGCAGAGTGACGGATGCTTCCAAATGGTCTGCCATGGCGATGCCGTCCCTTTCCCACGGGACCGAGTCCGACACGGAGCGGATGGTTGGAGTACGGTCCCGGACTGGTGCTTCGTCGTCAGACTGCCATCACCACACCGTCGACGACGGCGATCCACCAAGATCTGCATATATCTGTCGCTCGAAGCGGTGAACTCTGCGACGCGAGAACGTATTTGGGCGGCTCGGAAGGAGTAAGGGGAAGCCCATGCAGCACGGTCCCGCGGTACGCCGCCGCAAACTGGGCGCCGAACTGCGCGCGCTGCGCACCTCGGCGGGCCTCACCAGTGGGGAGGCGGCCGGGCTGGTGGGCTGGCACCAGTCGAAGGTGAGCCGGATCGAGACCGGCACCAGTGGCGCGAAACCGGCCGACGTACGACTGCTCCTGGACGCCTACGGGGTCGCGGACGACCAGTTGCGGGAGCTGCTGCTCGTCCTGGCCGGCTCGCACGACGGCGACGGGCGCAACCACTGGTGGCACGCCTATCGCGGTGAACTGCCGCCCACCTACCGGGACTTCATCAGTCTGGAGTCGCAGGCGAGCGCGATGCGCACCCTGGAGACGACCGTCGTGCCCGGCCTGCTCCAGACACCGGAGTACGCCCGGGCGGTCACCAGCGCGGCGGTCGAAGGTCTGTCCGAAGAACGTCTGGACGCGCTGGTCGAGGTGCGCCTCGCCCGGCAGGACGTGCTGCACGCGCGGCCGCCGCTGGCGCTGAGCGCCGTGCTCGACGAGGCCGTGCTGCGCCGGGAAGTGGGCGGGCCCGGCGTCATGTCGAGGCAGCTGGAGAAGCTGATGACCGCGGCGGTTCTGCCGCAAGTGCGGTTGCAAGTACTGCCGTTTGCCGCCGGAGCGCACATCGGTGTCACGGGATCTTTCGTTATTTTCTCATTCGCGCACACATCTGATCTCGACGTGGTTGTTCTCGACCACTTGACGAGTAGCCACCATCTCGAACGGAAAGAAGACCTAGAGGCCTACACAGAGGCCTTCAACTCCCTCCGAAGACATGCTCTTTCACCCGAGGAATCATTGGAATTCATCGCCGGTATGACCGGCGCCACGTAAGGAGGCACCATGTCCGCACTGCCTCGGAACGTCCCTTCGAGCCACGACCTGCACGACGTGCACTGGCTGCGCAGCAGTTACAGCACGGGAGCGAACAACTGCGTCGAAACGGCCCGTCCGCGCTCCGGTCCCCGGGCCGGGCTGCTGGCCGTACGCGACTCCAAGGACCCGGCCGGACCCGCCCTGCTCTTCTCCCCCGAGAGCTGGTCGGCGTTCACGGTCGCGTTCAGGTGAGCCGCGGGGCACCCCGGCGCGACTGACCGGGTTCCACCGGACGAGGCACGGCCGTGCAACGCCGACTCATGGCCGCGTTTCGCCGATGACCCGCACAGCGTGTTCGAGCTGCTCCCCGGAGAGGTCCGCGCGGGCGGTCAGCCTGAGCCGTGACACACCGTCGGGCACGGAAGGAGGGCGGAAACAGCCCACGGCCAGGCCCGCCGCCCGGCAGTCGGCCGCCCAGCGCACGGCCCCCTCCGGGGACGGCGCGCGCACGGAGACGACCGCGGCGTCCGGACGCACCGCTTCCAGACCCGCGGCCGTCAGCCGCGCGTGCAGGTGCGCCGCGACCTCGCGGGCCCGCCCGGCCCGCCCCGGCTCGCGGCGCAGCAGCCGCAGCGCGGCGAGGGCCGCGCCCGCCGCCGCGGGGGCGAGGCCGGTGTCGAAGATGAACGTCCGGGCCGCGTTCACCAGATGGTCGATCACCCGGGCGGGGCCGAGCACGGCGCCGCCCTGGCTGCCGAGCGACTTGGACAGCGTGACCGTCACGACGACGTCGTCGTCCCCGGCGAGCCCGGCCGCCTCGGCGGCCCCGCGCCCGCCGGTCCCGAGGACGCCCAGGCCGTGCGCGTCGTCCACGACCAGTCCCGCGCCGTGCTCACGGCCGGCCGCCGCGAGAGCGGCCAGCGGCGCGGCGTCGCCGTCCACCGAGAAGACCGTGTCGGACACCACGACGGCCGGGCCGTCGTGCGTGCCGAGCGCCTTGCGGACCGCGTCCGGATCGGCGTGCCCGACGACCTGGGTCGTGCCGCGCGCCAGCCGGCAGCCGTCGATCAGGGAGGCGTGGTTGCCCGCGTCGGACACGATCAGCGAGCCGTGCGGCGCCAGCGCCGTCACCGCGGCCAGGTTCGCCGCGTACCCCGAGGAGAAGACGAGGGCCGACTCGAAGCCGCAGAAGGCGGCCAGTTCGCCCTCCAGTTCGGCGTGCAGCTCGGTGCTGCCCGTGACCAGCCGGGAGCCGGTCGCCCCGCCGCCCCACGTGCGCGCGGCCCGCGCCGCGCCCTCGACGACCTCGGGGTGCCGGGCCAGGCCCAGGTAGTCGTTGCTCGCCAGGTCCAGCAGCGGCGACTCGGCCGGCCGGGGCCGCAGGCTCCGTACGAGTCCGGCGCGCCGGCGCTGCTCCGCCCGCTCGTCGATCCAGCCGAACCCCATGGCGCCTCCGGTGAAGTGGTGGACAGTGCCCGCGCGACGCCTCCCCGCACGGCACCGCCCTTTGTAGGCAGTGCACAGACACTAGCCGGACGACCAGGCACCCACGGTGTGGCAATCCACACACGCCGAACGGGGAGGGTTGTGCGAACTCTCCTTGGCCCGGCACGCTTCCGTACGTAAGGATCGACTCTCATGGACCTGCTGAACACGCTGGTGGACAAGGGGCTTCGGCGCGAGCTGCCGACCCGCGAGGAGGCCCTGGCCGTTCTCGCCACGACCGACGACGACCTGCTGGATGTGGTGGCCGCGGCCGGAAAGGTGCGCCGGCACTGGTTCGGCCGACGAGTGAAACTCAACTATCTCGTCAACCTCAAGTCCGGTCTGTGCCCGGAGGACTGCTCCTACTGTTCGCAGCGGCTCGGCTCGAAGGCGGACATCCTCAAGTACACGTGGCTCAAGCCCGACGAGGCCTCGCAGGCCGCGGCGGCCGGGGTGGCCGGCGGCGCCAAGCGGGTGTGCCTGGTGGCCAGCGGCCGGGGCCCGACCGACCGTGACGTGGACCGGGTCTCCGAGACCATCAAGACCATCAAGGAGCAGAACGAGGGCGTCGAGGTGTGCGCCTGCCTCGGCCTGCTCTCCGACGGACAGGCGGACCGGCTGCGCGACGCGGGCGCCGACGCCTACAACCACAACCTCAACACCTCCGAGTCCACGTACGGCGACATCACCAGCACGCACACCTACGCCGACCGGGTCGACACCGTGCGCAAGGCGCACGCGGCCGGTCTTTCCGCCTGCTCCGGTCTGATCGCGGGCATGGGCGAGAGCGACGAGGACCTCGTGGACGTGGTCTTCTCGCTGCGCGAGCTGGACCCGGACTCGGTGCCGGTCAACTTCCTCATCCCGTTCGAGGGCACGCCGCTCGCCAAGGAGTGGAACCTCACCCCGCAGCGCTGCCTCCGGATCCTGGCGATGGTGCGGTTCGTGTGCCCGGACGTCGAGGTGCGCATCGCGGGCGGCCGTGAGGTCCACCTGCGGTCGATGCAGCCGCTCGCGCTGCACCTGGCCAACTCGATCTTCCTCGGCGACTACCTCACGAGCGAGGGCCAGGCCGGCAAGGCCGACCTCGACATGATCGCGGACGCCGGGTTCGAGGTGGAGGGCGCCGGTGAGGTGACGCTGCCCGAGCACCGCGCTGGCGGCTGCCACGACGGCGGCGGGGTGTGCGGCTCCGCCGCCGAGTCCGCCTCCACGTCCGCCGACGGGTCCGCGCCGGCCTGCGGTTCGGCGTCCGCGCCCGCCGCTGTGCCGGCGGCCGACGAGCCCCGGCCCGACCTCGTCGCCGTGCGCCGCCGGGGTGCCGGGACCGACCTCGCGCCCAATGCCTGACCTGGGCGTGCCCGAGCTGCTCGACCTCGACCGGCGGCACGTGTGGCATCCGTACGGCCCGATGCCCGGGCGGCAGGAGCCGCTCGTGGTGGAGTCGGCGAGCGGGGTGCGGCTGCGCCTCGCGGACGGCTCCGGGGAACTCGTCGACGGCATGTCGTCGTGGTGGTCGGCCATTCACGGCTACAACCACCCGGTGCTGAACGAGGCCGCGCGCGAGCAGTTGGGGCGGATGAGTCACGTGATGTTCGGCGGGCTCACCCACGAGCCCGCCGTACGGCTCGCGAAGCTCCTTGTCGACCTGTCGCCGGACGGTCTCGAGCATGTGTTCCTCGCCGACTCCGGGTCGGTGTCGGTCGAGGTCGCGGTCAAGATGTGCCTGCAGTACTGGCGTTCGCTGGGCCGGCCGGAGAAGCGGCGGCTGCTGACCTGGCGCGGCGGCTACCACGGGGACACCTGGCAGCCGATGTCGGTCTGCGACCCCGAGGGCGGGATGCACGACCTGTGGACCGGGGTGCTGCCGCGCCAGGTGTTCGCCGGGGCGCCGCCCGCCGAGTACGACGAGGACTACGCCGAGGAGCTGCGGTCGCTGATCGGGCGGCACGCCGACGAACTGGCCGCCGTGATCGTCGAGCCGGTGGTGCAGGGCGCGGGCGGGATGCGGTTCCACTCCCCCACGTACCTGCGGGTGCTGCGCGAGGCGTGCGACGCGCACGACGTGCTCCTGGTGTTCGACGAGATCGCGACCGGGTTCGGGCGTACGGGCGCGCTGTTCGCGGCGGAGCACGCGGCGGTGACGCCGGACGTGATGTGTGTCGGCAAGGCGCTGACCGGCGGCTATCTGACGCTGGCGGCGACGCTGTGCACCTCGCGGGTGGCCGACGGGATCTCGCGGGGCGACGTCCCGGTGCTCGCGCACGGCCCCACCTTCATGGGCAATCCGCTGGCCGCGGCCGTGGCCTGCGCCTCGATCGAGCTGCTGCTGGGTCAGGACTGGAGGGCCGGGGTGAAGCGGATCGAGGCGGGGCTGCGCGAGGGCCTGGCGCCGGCCGCGGCGCTGCCGGGCGTGCGGGACGTGCGCGTGCTCGGCGCGATCGGGGTGGTCCAGCTGGACCACGCCGTCGACATGGGGGCGGCCACCCGGGCCGCGGTGCGCGAGGGCGTGTGGTTGCGGCCGTTCCGGGATCTGGTGTACACGATGCCGCCGTATGTCACGGGCGACGAGGACGTGGCACGGATCGCGCGCGCGGTGTGCGCGGCGGCGCGGGAGGGATGACATGCCGGTACTGGTGATCACGGGCACGGGCACGGAGGTCGGCAAGACGGTCGCGACGGCCGCCGTCGCGTCGGCGGCGCTGGCGGCGGGCCGTTCGGTGGCCGTGCTCAAGGCGGCGCAGACGGGCGTGCGGGAGGACGAGCGCGGGGACGCCGACGAGGTCGCGCGGCTCGCGGGCGACGTCACGGCGGTCGAACTCGCGCGCTATCCCGAGCCGTTGGCGCCGGCGACGGCGGCGCGGCGGGCCGGGCGGGCGCCCGTGCATCCGCAGGACGTCGCCGAGGCGGCGGCCAAACTGGCCACCGAGCACGACCTGGTGCTGGTGGAGGGAGCGGGCGGGCTGCTCGTGCGCTTCGACGCGGCGGGCGGGACGCTCGCCGACGCGGCGCGGCTGCTGGCGGCGCCGGTGCTGATCGTGGCGACGGCCGGGCTCGGCACGCTGAACGCGACGGAGCTGACGGCACGTGAGGTGCGGGCGCGGCGGCTGGAGGTGCTGGGCGTGGTGATCGGCAGCTGGCCCGCCGCACCGGACCTGGCGTCCCGCTGCAACCTCGCGGACCTCCCGGACGCGGCGGGCGCACCCCTGCTGGGCGCGCTGCCGGAGTCCGCGTCGGCCCTGCCCCCGACGACGTTCCGCACCACGGCCGCGGACTGGCTGGCCCCCCGCCTGTGCGGGACGTGGGACGCGGAGGCGTTCCGGACACGGGAGGCGCCGGGGAGGATGTGACGGGGGCGCCGGGGCCGCCGACGTGCGCCTCGGCGTCCCGGGCCCGCCCCGGTCGGGTCGCTTCGCCGCCGACGGGGGTGTCCCGGCCCGTTCGGGGGAGAATCGACGGGAGGCCAGTGCTGCCAGGCCAGTGCTGCCAGGCCCCAGGGAGGTCCCCATGGCGTTGCGGTCAGACGGTTCCGGCAGGCGGGCGCGTGATGCCGTGCACCATCCGCTGTTCGCCCGGTACTACGCGCGCGTCAGCGTCGCCGCCGAGTCCCGGATGGGCATGGGTGACGTGCGGCGCAGACTGCTCGACGGGTTGTCCGGCCGGGTGATCGAGATCGGCGCGGGCAACGGCCTGAACTTCGCGCACTATCCGGGCACCGTCTCCGAGGTCGTCGCGATCGAACCGGAGCGCGTGCTGCGGCAGTTGGCGGTCGAGGCGGCCCTGCGCGCCGAGGTGCCGGTCGACGTGGCGCCGGGCGCGGCCGAGGCCCTGCCCGTCAAGAGCGAGGCCTTCGACGCGGCGGTCGTCTCCCTGGTGCTGTGCAGCGTGCGCGACCTGCCGCGCGCGCTGGCGGAGGTGCGGCGGGTGCTGCGGCCGGGCGGTGTCGTGCGGTTCTTCGAGCACGGCGCGGGCGGCGGGCGGGCGATGACCTTCACGCAGCGCGCGCTGGACCGCACGCTGTGGCCCCGGCTGAACGGCGGCTGTCACCTGTCCCGGGACCCGGTGGGCGCGCTGCGCGAGGCCGGGTTCGAACTGGGCCCGTACCGGCGGATGATGATGCCGGAGAAGGGCCCGGCGCTGCCCACCTCGTACTGCGTGCTGGGCACCGCCCGGCGCCCCGGGCCCGAGGAGTGACGCGCGGGCCGGTCGTCCCAGGCTCTCCATGGCCGTCTGCTCCAAGGCCGGATTTCGGCCGTGCGGTGGGCCACACTGGGCTCTGGGCCTCGGCAGAGTGCCGTGGGCCCGTGCACGAGGAGCCACCGAGGAGGCAGCCTTGTCCACACCCGCCGCACAGCACGCGCCCGGCCTCGCGTCGCCCGACGGGACGGCGGCCCGGGCCCGCGGTCTGACCAAGGCGTACGGCTCGGGCGAGACCGCGGTGCTCGCCCTGGACTCCGTCGACGTGGACATCGCGCGCGGGCGGTTCACCGCCGTGATGGGGCCCTCGGGCTCGGGGAAGTCCACGCTGATGCACTGCCTGGCGGGCCTCGACACGGTCTCGGCCGGGCAGGTGTGGCTCGGCGACACGGAGATCACCGGGTTGCGCGAGCGCGAGCTCACGCGGCTGCGGCGGGACCGGATCGGCTTCATGTTCCAGTCGTTCAACCTCATCCCGACGCTGAACGCGCTGGAGAACATCACCCTGCCCATGGACATCGCGGGCCGGAAGCCCGACGGCGCGTGGCTCGACCAGGTCATCGACACGCTCGGGCTGCGCGACCGGCTGCGGCACCGGCCCGCCGAACTGTCCGGCGGTCAGCAGCAGCGGGTGGCCTGCGCGCGGGCGCTGGCCTCCCGCCCGGAGCTGATCTTCGCCGACGAGCCGACCGGCAACCTGGACTCGCGCGCCGGCCTGGAGGTGCTCGGCTTCCTGCGGAGCGCCGTCGACGACCTGGGCCAGACGGTCGTGATGGTCACCCACGACCCCGGTGCCGCGGCCCACTCCGACCTGGTGCTCTTCCTGGCCGACGGCCGGATCGTGGACGAGACGACCGGGCCGACGGCGGAGTCGGTGCTGGAGCGGATGAAACGGTTCGACGTGATCCGCGGCCGGGCGGACGACGGTGACGACGGTGGTCCGGTCGACACCGATGGGCCGGTTGATGACGGTGGGCCGGTCGACGCCGGTGGGCCGGTCGACGCCGGTGGGCCGGTCGACGCCGGTGGGCCGGCCGGCGGCGGCTCCGCGAGGGACTGACGCCCGTGCTGAAGGCGACGCTGCGCAGTTTCCTCGCGCACAAGGGGCGGCTGCTGCTGTCCGCGCTGGCCGTCGTGCTGTCCGTGGCGTTCGTCGCGGGCAGCCTGATCTTCTCCGACACGGTGACCCGCACCTTCGACCGGCTGTTCGCGTCCACGGCCGCCGACGTGACGGTGGAGCCGAAGGAGGACCTGGGTTCGGCCGAGGCGGCCGGTGCCGTACGGACCCTGCCCGCCTCGCTCGCGGAACGCGTCGCCCGGGTCGACGGGGCCGGGGCGGCGCACCTGGACGTGTCCGTCGAGTACGTCACGGTCGTCGACGAGCACAACGACCCGGTGGGTTCGACGACCGGCGCCCCCACCATCGTCACGAACTGGTACGTCACCGACCGCAGCCCCGTCGCGCTCACCTCGGGCCGTGCGCCGCGCGGTGACGGCGAGGCACTGCTGGACGCCGACACCGCCGAGAAGAGGCGCCTGGGATCGGCGACACCCTGACCGTGCTCGCCCCGCCGGGGTCGTTCCGGGCCGAGATCGTCGGCATCGCCACCTTCACCACCACGAACCCCGGCGCCTCCCTGGTCTTCCTCGACCGGCGGACCGCGCAGACCAGGTTGCTCGGATCGGCCGGCCTGGCCACGGGCGTCTCCGTGGACGCCGCCCCCGGCGTGAGCGACGCCGGACTGGCACGCCGGATCGCGGCGGAACTCGGCCCGGGCCGCTACGAGGTGCGCACCGCGGCCGAGCAGGCCGCGTCGGCCACCGACGAGCTCGGCACGTTCCTCGACGTGATCAAGTACGTGATGCTGGGCTTCGCCGGGGTCGCCGTGCTGGTCGGCGTGTTCCTGATCGTCAACACGTTCTCCATGCTGATCGCGCAGCGGACGCGGGAGCTGGGCCTGCTCAGGGCGCTCGGCGCGGACCGGCGGCAGGTGCGGCGGTCGGTGCTCACCGAGGCGGTGCTGCTCGGTCTGGCCGGCTCCACACTGGGCCTGGCGGCCGGCGTCGGGCTCGCGGCGGGGCTGATCCGGCTGATGAGCGCGTTCGGCATGAACCTCAGGACCACGGAGATGGTCGTCGGCTGGGTCACCCCGGTGACGGCGTACGTCGTCGGGGTCGGGGTGACCTTCGTGGCGGCCTACCTTCCCGCGCGGCGGGCGGCCGGGGTCTCGCCGATGGCGGCGCTGGCGGACGCCGAGGTCGCCGGGGTGGGCAGACCACTGCGGGCGCGCGGGGTGGCGGGCGGTGCGGTCGGGGTGCTCGGCGCGGCGGCACTCGTGGGCTGCGTGGCCGCGACCGAGACGGCGTCGGCGGCCTGGCTGCTGGGGCTCGGTGTCGTCCTGACCCTCGTCGCGACGGTGGTCGCGGGCCCGCTGCTGGTGCGGCCGGTGATCCGGGTGCTGGGCGGCGCCTTCCCGGCCGTGTTCGGCGCGGTCGGCCGCATGAGCCAGCGCAACGCCCTGCGCAACCCGCGCCGCACGGGTGCCACGGCGGCGGCCCTGATGGTGGGTCTGGCGCTGGTCGGCGGGATGTCGGTGGCGAGCGCCTCGATGTCGGAGTCCTTCGACCAGCGGATCGACCGGACGCTGGGCGCGGACTTCGTGATCCAGAACAGCAACTTCCGCCCCTTCACGCCGGAGATCACCGGCAAGGTCCGCGACACGGAGGGCGTCGGACAGGTCGTCAGGCAGCGCTTCGCGCCGGTCGCGCTGCGGCTGCCGGACGGCGGGCGGGTCGAGACGACCGGCTCGGGCTACGACGACGGCGTGGACGACGTCGCGCACGTGACGTATGCGAGCGGTGACACGGCCGCCGCGCTGTCCGAGGACGCGATCGCGATGGACGTCGACTTCGCGCGGCAGCACGGCGTGCGGGTGGGCAGCGTGCTGCCGGTCGAGTTCCCGGCCGGGCGGCGCGCCGATCTGACCGTGCGCGCCCTCACCGACCTGGACTCCGCCGAGGCCTTCGGCATGCGGGGCGGGGTGTTCTTCGGCATGGCGACCGTCGAGAAGTACCTGCCGGGCGGGCAGGAGGCGGCGCTGTACGTCAACGCGGCCCCCGGTACGGGCGCGGACGCGCTGCGCGACCGGCTGGAGCGGACGCTCGGCTCGTACCCCCAGGTCCAGGTCCGTGACCAGGCCGACTACAAGGAGCTGGTGCACGACCAGATCGCCGTCCTGCTGTACCTCGTGTACGCGCTGCTCGGCCTCGCGATCGTCATCGCGGTGCTCGGCGTGGTCAACACGCTCGCGCTGTCGGTGGTGGAGCGCACCCGAGAGATCGGTCTGCTGCGGGCCATCGGCCTCGCCCGGCGCCAGCTGCGCCGGATGATCCGGCTGGAGTCGGTCGTGATCGCGGTGTTCGGCGCGGTCCTGGGGCTCGCCCTGGGCCTGGTGTGGGGCGTGTGCACGCAGCAGGTGCTGGCGCTCCAGGGCATGGGGGCGCTGGCGATCCCCTGGCCGACGATCGTGGCGGTGGTGATCGGCTCGGCGCTGGTCGGCGTGGCAGCGGCCCTCCTACCGGCCCTGCGGGCATCACGCATGAACGTCCTGACGGCCATCGCCCACGAGTGACGGCCCCGAACGCGGGTGCGGCAGTCCGGCGGCCACGGCGGCCCCGGTGGTCAGGGCGGCGCGGGGCCCGGTGGCGCGGCGGCTGCCCAGCGGGGCGGCTGCCCTGACGGCCCGGCAGCCCGGCGGCCCAGCGGGCCAACAGCGCGACGGGCAGGCGCCCCGGCACCCGTGGCAGCGCGGCAGCCCCGTGCCGGGTCGGCCCGGTCGGGGTGGGGCTCGCGTCCGTATCGCGGAAATGTGCGGGCGGTGTGGGACGTGCGTGGTGGGATCGGCGTATGAGTGAACCGTGTATCCGGGCCGCCGGGCCCGAGGACCTGGACACCGTGCTGGCCTTCTGGAAGACGGCCGCCGAGGGCACGAGCATCAGCGACGACCGGTCCGGCGTGGAGCGGCTGGTCGCCCGGGACCCCGGGGCGCTGATCCTCGCGGAGGCCGACGGCGAGCTGGTGGGCACGGTGATCGCGGGCTTCGACGGCTGGCGCTGCCATCTGTACCGGCTCGCGGTGCATCCCGGCCGGCGTCGGCGGGGGATCGCGTCGGCGCTGCTGGCCGCCGCCGAGGACCGCTTCGTACGGCTCGGCGGGCGCCGGGCCGACGCGATGGTCCTCACCCGCAACGAGACCGCGCACCATGCCTGGCGTGCCGCCGGGTACACGCCCCAGGAACAGTGGCGGCGCTGGGTGAAGCCCCTCACCGAGTAGGACCGGTCCGGTTCCGTCCGGTCCGTCCGCCGCTGCCGGACCACGTCGACCCTTCAGCTTCACCCCCGAGCCCGACGAAAGGTGTGAGCGTCCGCCCATGGGCGAGCCTCCCGGTGCACGACACCGCGCGAACCACCCCCTCCTGCCCGATCATGGGACGGAGGTGACCCGATGACCGAACTGCTCCTGCTCCTGGTGGCGATCCTGCTGTCGCTGGCCTGCGGCGCGTTCGTCGCGGCCGAGTTCTCGCTCACCACCGTCGAGCGCGGCGAGCTGGAGACCGCGGCCGAACGCGGCGAGCGCGGCGCGGCCGGCGCCCTGAAGGCCGTACGGAACCTGACCTTCCAGCTCTCCGGGGCGCAGCTCGGCATCACGGTCACCAACCTGGTGGTCGGCATGCTCGCCGAGCCGTCCATCGCCGCACTCATCGCGGGGCCCCTGGAGGACCTGGGCGTCTCCCGGTCGACGGCGTCCTCGCTCGCGCTGGTCATCGGCACGGCCCTGTCGACCGTGTTCCTGATGGTCGTCGGCGAACTGGTGCCGAAGAACTGGGCGATCTCCTCGCCGCTGGCCGTGGCCAAGCGGGTGGGCAGCGCGCAACGCTGGTTCAGCGCCGTCTTCCGGCCCTTCATCACGCACCTCAACAACACCGCGAACCGCGTGGTGCGCCGCCTGGGCGTGGAGCCCGCCGAGGAACTGGCCTCCGCGCGCTCGCCGCAGGAACTCGCCGCTCTTGCCCGGCACTCCGCCCGCAAGGGCGCCCTGGAGGCCGACACCGCCGAGCTGTTCGTGCGGACCCTGAACCTCGCCGACCTCACCGCGGAGAACGTCATGACGCCGCGTGTGCAGGTCGTCGCCCTGGAGGCGCAGGCCTCCTGCGAGGACGTGGCGAACGCGACGCGGGCCACCGGTCTGTCCCGGTTCCCGGTGTACCGCGGCGGCCTCGACGCGGTCGTGGGCACCGCCCACATCAAGGACGTGCTGACGGTGCCCGCGGAGCGCCGCCCGCGCGTGCCGGTCTCCGAGCTGATGCGCGAGCCCCTCCTGGTGCCCGAGTCGCTGACCGTCGACCGCCTGCTGGACCGGCTGTCGGGCCGGCGCACGATGGCCGTCGTCATCGACGAGTACGGCGGCACGGCCGGGGTGGCCACGCTGGAGGACATCGTCGAGGAGGTCGTCGGGGAGGTGCGCGACGAGCACGATCCGCACGAGACGCCCGACATCGCCGCGGCCGGCACCGACGAGGACGGGCACACCCTGTACTCGGCGGACGGCGCGGCCCGCGTCGACCACCTCGTCCGGGTCGGCATGCGGCCGCCGGAGGGGCCGTACGAGACGCTCGCCGGGCTCGTCGCGGCCGAGCTGGGCCGCATCCCGGCCGTCGGCGACACCCTGGACGTCGCCGGCTGGCGGCTGACGGTGGTGGACGCCACGGGGCGCCGCGCGGCCCGCGTGCTGATGCGCGTGCCGCTCGCCGACGAGACGGGCACACCGCGCCGGGTGCGCGGCACGCGCGCGACGCACGAGAAGGGGGCGGACGGACGATGACCGCCGTACAACTGCTCATCGGTCTGGCCACGCTGGTCCTCAACGCCTTCTTCGTGGGCGCCGAGTTCGCGCTGATCTCCGTGCGCCGCAGCCAGATCGAGCCGTACGCCGAGGAGGGCGACCGGCGCGCGAAGAGCGTGCTGTGGGGACTGGAGCACGTGTCCGCGCTGATGGCCGCCGCGCAGCTCGGCATCACGCTGTGCACCCTGGTCCTCGGTGTCGTCGCGGAGCCCGCCATCGAGCACCTGCTGGAGCCGGTGTTCCACGCGACGGGCGTGCCGTCGGGCGCGGGGCACGCGGCGTCCTTCGTGATCGCGCTGGCCCTGGCGACGTATCTGCACATGCTGCTCGGCGAGATGGTGCCGAAGAACATCGCGCTCGCGGAGCCGGTGCACAGCGCGCTGCTGCTCGGTCCGCCGCTGGTGGCGCTGTCCCGGGCGCTGCGGCCGGTGATCTTCACGATCAACGCGTTCGCCAACGCGCTGCTGACGCTGCTGCGGGTGGACGTGAAGGAGGAGGTCACCGCGACGTTCTCGGACGCCGAGCTGGCGCGGATCGTGAAGGACTCCAGCGAGGCCGGGCTCATCGACGACCGTGCCCAGGAGCGGCTGCACGACGCCCTGGAGCTGGGCCGGCGTCCGGTGCGGGACGTGGTGCTCCCGCTGGAACGCGTCGTGTACGCGCGCGTGGGCGTCACGCCCGAGCAGTTGGAGGCCCTGTCGGCGGAGTCGGGCTTCTCCCGCTTCCCGGTGGTGGACGAGGGGCGCCGGATCGTCGGCTATCTGCACGTGAAGGACGCGCTGGACGCCTCGCCGCGCGACGTGCCGTTCCGCCTGGCGGACATGCGGTCCATCGCGCGCGTGCGGGAGGGCACACCGCTGGACGACGTGCTGACGGCGATGCGCCGCAGCCGTACGCATCTGGCGGCCGTGCTGGGCGCGGACCGGCGGCTGGCGGGGCTGGTGACGATGGAGGACGTGCTGCGGGAGCTGTTCGGGCAGCGCACCTGAGCGGCCCGGGAACCGCGCGCGAGCACCCCGGGAGGGGACCGACCGTCGGGTATGTGCACGCGCTACCATTTCTGTCGCCATGCAGACGAACCCCACCCACACCAGCCTGGTCGCGGTCGGCGACTCCTTCACCGAGGGCATGTCGGACCTCCTGCCCGACGGCACCTACCGGGGCTGGGCCGACCTCCTCGCCGCCCGGATGGCCGCCCGGACGCCCGGTTTCCGGTACGCCAACCTGGCCGTGCGCGGCAAGCTCATCCAGCAGATCGTCGACGAGCAGGTCGACGTGGCGGCGGCCATGCGGGCCGACGTCGTGACGCTGGTCGGCGGGCTGAACGACACGCTGCGCCCCAAGTGCGACATGGGGCGGGTGCGGGATCTGCTGACCGAGGCGGTGGAGCGGCTCGCGCCGAACTGCAAGCAGTTGGTGCTGATGCGCAGCCCCGGCCGGCAGGGCCCCGTCCTCGAACGGTTCCGGCCGCGCATGGAGGCGCTGTTCGCCTGCGTGGACGACCTCGCGGCGCGGCACGGCGCGCTGGTCGTGGACCTGTACGGCGCGCCGTCGCTGGGCGACCCGCGGCTGTGGGACGTGGACCGGCTGCACCTGACGGCGGAGGGCCACCGCCGGGTCGCCGAGGCGGTGTGGCAGGGCCTCGGGTACGAGCCGGAGGACGCCGAGTGGCACGTGCCGATGGCGCTGACGCCCCCGCCGGGCTGGGCGGCGCGGCGGGTCGCGGACGTCCGGTTCGCGCGCAGGCACCTGCTGCCGTGGATCGGCCGCCGCCTGACGGGCCGCTCCTCCGGTGACGGCCGCCCGCCGAAGCGCCCCGAACTGCTGCCCCTGGAGGGCCCCGAACTCCTCCCGTACGACGGGCCGTCGGCGTAGGTCACGCGGCCCGGGCGCCGGTCCTCGCCGGCCGGTGCCGGTCCGTGGCGGGCGGCCGGTGCGGCTCTCATAGGTTCCCACCAACCGACCCGTGGCGCCGACCTGCACGAATCGCCAGTAGAATCCGTCCACGTGACTTCCGCTCCCGCCAAGCCCCGCATCCCGAACGTCCTCGCCGGACGCTACGCCTCCGCCGAGCTCGCCACGCTCTGGTCGCCCGAGCAGAAGGTGAAGCTGGAGCGTCGGCTCTGGCTCGCCGTGCTGCGCGCCCAGAAGGACCTCGGCATCGAGGTGCCGGACGAGGCGCTCGCCGCCTACGAGCGGGTCCTCGACCAGGTCGACCTGGCCTCGATCGCGGAGCGCGAGCAGGTCACGCGGCACGACGTGAAGGCGCGGATCGAGGAGTTCAACGCCCTCGCCGGGCACGAGCAGGTGCACAAGGGCATGACGTCCCGCGACCTCACGGAGAACGTCGAGCAGCTCCAGGTCCGCCTGTCGCTGGAGCTGATGAGGGACCGGACCGTGGCCGTGCTGGCCCGCCTCGGCAAGCTGGCCGGCGAGTACGGCGAGCTGGTCATGGCCGGCCGCTCCCACAACGTCGCCGCGCAGGCCACCACCCTCGGCAAGCGTTTCGCGACCGCCGCCGACGAGCTGCTCGTGGCGTACGGCCGGGTCGAGGAGCTGCTCGGCCGCTACCCGCTGCGCGGCGTCAAGGGCCCCGTCGGCACCGCGCAGGACATGCTGGACCTGCTCGGCGGCGACGCGTCGAAGCTCGCCGAACTGGAGCGGCGGATCGCCGGTCACCTGGGCTTCTCGCAGGCGTTCACGTCGGTCGGCCAGGTCTACCCGCGCTCGCTGGACTACGAGGTGGTGACCGCGCTGGTGCAGCTGGCGGCGGCCCCGTCGTCGCTGGCGAAGACGGTCCGGCTGATGGCCGGGCACGAGCTGGTCACCGAGGGCTTCAAGCCGGGCCAGGTCGGTTCCTCGGCGATGCCGCACAAGATGAACACCCGCTCCTGCGAGCGCGTCAACGGCCTCATGGTCGTCCTGCGCGGCTACGCGTCGATGACGGGCGAGCTGGCGGGCGACCAGTGGAACGAGGGCGACGTGTCCTGCTCGGTGGTGCGCCGGGTCGCGCTGCCGGACGCGTTCTTCGCGCTGGACGGCCTGCTGGAGACGTTCCTGACGGTGCTGGACGAGTTCGGCGCGTTCCCGGCGGTCGTGGCCCGTGAGCTGGACCGCTACCTGCCGTTCCTCGCCACCACCAAGGTGCTGATGGGCGCGGTGCGCGCGGGCGTCGGCCGGGAGGTCGCGCACGAGGCGATCAAGGAGAACGCGGTCGCGACGGCCCTCGCGATGCGCGAGCGGGGCGCCGAGCGCAACGACCTGCTCGACAAGCTCGCCGCCGACGAGCGCATCCCGCTGGACCGCGCCGGGCTCGAGGCGCTGATGGCGGACAAGCTGTCCTTCACGGGCGCCGCGGGCGACCAGGTCGCCGCCGTCGTCGGCCGCGTCGAGGAGATCGTCAAGCAGCACCCGGAGGCCGCGGGCTACACGCCCGGCGCGATCCTCTGACACCCTTCCGGGCATGCCGCGCTTCACCGCCGCCGAGCTGGAGGCCGCCCGCGACCGTCTCGTACCGGACGTCGTCGCGGACGGCCTGCGGGTGCTGTTCTGCGGCATCAACCCGGGCCTGATGACCGCCGCCACCGGCCACCACTTCGCGCGGCCGGGCAACCGGTTCTGGCCGGTGCTGCACCTGTCGGGGTTCACTCCGCGGCTGCTGAAGCCCGCGGAGCAGGGCGAGTTGCCGACGTACGGGCTCGGCATCACGAACGTCGTCGCGCGGGCCACCGCGCGGGCGGACGAGCTGACCGCCGAGGAGTACCGGGAGGGCGGGCGGCTGCTGGCGCTGAAGGTGGCGCGGCTGCGGCCCCGGTGGCTGGCCGTGGTCGGTGTGACGGCGTACCGCGCGGCGTTCGACGACCGCAAGGCGCGGGTCGGGCCGCAGGAGCGGACGATCGGGGACACGCGGGTGTGGGTGCTGCCCAACCCCAGCGGTCTGAACGCGCACTGGACGGCCGCGACGATGGCCGAGGAGTTCGCACGGCTCAGGGCCGCCGCCGAGGCGTAGGGGCCGCGCTCGTGGTCACGGTGGATCGACGTCCGTGACCACGGCCAGGAGCTGGAACGGCAGTTCCCTGTCCCATTGGGAGACGCCGAGGGCCATCCAGCGGTCCCGGTCCGGTATGCGCCACAGGTGCAGGTCCGGCACGTGCGAGCTGAGCGTGCTCCACGGCTCGGGTATGTCCTCGCCGCGCTCGGCTCGCTCGAACACACCGGCCAGCCCGACGAGGTCCGGCGGGCCCCAGCGGGTGGCCAGCCGCTCGCTCAGCCCGTCCCGGTACGCGTCGAACTGCTCCTCCGTCCGCTCCCACTCGGCCAGATCCGCCTCCCAGAAGTCGCGGCTGGTCACCAACTCGGCCACGCCATCGCCGGGTCCGCCGGGTTCGCGGCACAGCAGCTCGATCCTGGCCAGGGCCTGTGCGATGTCCATATGCCCCAGTAAACCCGCCACCACTGACAATTGGCGCCGCGTCAGCCACCGCACCGAGGCGTGCGGACGGGCGGCCGCGTCAGGCGTCCCTGCGGCGCACGCTCCACGCGCCGGCGAGCAGCGCGCCGGCCGTCCACAGCCCGGTCACCACGAGCCCCGTCCAGGGTCCGAGCGTGCCGTCGTACGTCTGCCGCATGACGACCTGTCCGGCCCGGTCGGGCAGGAAGTCGGCGGCCGTGCCCGCCGCGTCGCCGATCACGAAGGAGACCATGACGACGAGCGGGACGAGCAGCGCCAGGGCGGCCAGGCCGCTGCGCAGCAGCGCGGTGAGGCCGGCCGCGAGCAGGGCCGTCAGCATCAGGTAGACGCCGCAACCGACGACCGCGCGCACCTGTTCGCCGACGGTGACTCCGTCGGCGGCGGAGCCGGACACCGAACGGGCCGCCGCCAGCGCGGCGACAGCCGCGACCAGCCCAGCCACCAGGGCGGGCACGGCGACGGCGACCGCCTTCGCCGCGAACCACTGGCCGCGCCGGGGCACCGCCGCGAGGGACAGGCGCAGCCCGCCGGGGAACTCCGAGGAGACCGCGAGCGCGCCGAAGGTCATGGCGGCGATCTGGCCGAGCAGCGCGCCGGACAGGGCCGTGAACAGCGCGTCGGACTCCGGCTCGGGCGGTGCGGACGCGGCGAGGGCCGAGAAGAGGGCGGTCACCACGACCAGGGCGGGCAGCGTGCCCGCCAGGGAACGCAGGGTGCGGATCTTGAGCCACTCGGCGTGCAGCACGGGCGCGAAGGTCATCGTCGGGCCTCCTGGGCGGTGAACTCGGTCTCGGACGCGGTCAGATCGAGGTAGGCCTGCTCCAAGGTGGCCTCCTCGGCGGCCAGTTCGAGGACGGGGACGCCGGCCTCGGAGGTCAGGCGGCCGATGTCGGCCACGCGCGCGTCGGGCACGGTGAAGTGGCCGTCCTCGTGCGGCACGGCGTGGTGTCCGTGCCGGGCCAGGACGCCGTGCAGCGCGGCGGCGTCGGTGGTGCGGACGCGCACGGCGGGCCGCACGCGCGCGTGGATGAACTCCCGCATCGGGGTGTCGGCCAGCAGGCGGCCCCGGCCGAGGACGACGAGGTGGTCGGCGAACGACGCGGTCTCGTTCATCAGATGGCTGGAGACCAGCACCGTACGGCCCTCGTCCGCGAGGCGGCGCAACAGCCGGCGGATCCACACGATGCCCTCGGGGTCGAGGCCGTTGGACGGCTCGTCGAGCATGACCACTTCGGGATCGCCGAGGAGGGCGGCGGCGATGCCGAGGCGCTGCCGCATGCCGAGGGAGTAGGTCTTCACGCGGCAGCGCGCCGCGGCGGCGATGCCGGTCTCCTCCAGCACCTCCTCGACGCGGCGGTCCGGGATGCGGTTGGCCGCCGCGAGGACGCGCAGGTGGTCCCGTCCCGTGCGGGAGCCGTGCGCGGCCTGCGCGTCGAGGAGGGCGCCCACCCGGCGCAGGGGTTCGCCGAGTGCCACGTACGGCTGCCCGCCGAGCGTGGCGGTGCCCGAGGTGGGGCGGTCGAGGCCGAGCACGAGCCGCATGGTGGTGGACTTCCCGGCGCCGTTGGGGCCGAGGAAGCCGGTGACGCGGCCGGGCAGGACGCGGAAGGTGAGCCGGTCCACGGCCCGGCGCGTGCCGTACTCCTTGGTGAGGTCCTGGACGTCGATGCTGGTCATGGCACCAGCGTGGCCGCCGGGGCGGGCGGCCGGCCTCCCCCGCCGGTGGAGAGCGTCTCCCCCGTGGGAGGGAGGCCGGCCGCGGGTGCCGGCTGGCACGATGACGCCATGCTCCGCCTGCTGCGGCCCTTGGTGCGGGGGGCCACCTATACGCGCCTGCTGCATCTGTGGGTTCCCGTCCTCACGGTGTCCGTGTGGATGTTCATCGACATGTCGACTCCGTGGGTGCCGGCGCTCGTACTGGTCCCGATCGGGCTGATCCCGGCCGTGCGCCTCGGCGAGGGCGTGCAGGCCCGGCTGCTGCTGACGCCGGGTGAGCCCGACCCGGGCATCGCGGTCTCGGCGGCGTCGACCTGGCGGGACCGCGCGCGGACCGTGCTGTGGCTGGAGACCCGGATGGCGCTCGGCGCCGTGACGGCGCTGGCGACGGTGTGGCTGCCCTCCACGGCCTACGAACTGGCCCTCGCCGCGAGCGGCGGCGCCGGCCGGGACATCCCCGTCGTGCGCGACCTGGAGCCGCACTGGGCGTACGCGCTGATGGTGCCGTTGCCGCTCGTCGTGCTGTACGCGGCCGTGGTCGGACTGGGCGGACTCGTCACCTACTTGGCGCGCAGGCTGCTCGGTCCGTCGGTGGCGGAGCGGCTCGCCGCCCTGGAGGAGCGCACCGACCAGCTCCTCGAACGCAACCGCATCGCGCGCGAGTTGCACGACTCCATCGGGCACGCCCTGACGGTGGCCGTCGTGCAGGCGGGAGCCGCGCGGGCGGCGGGCAGCGCGGAGTTCACCGACCGGGCGCTGAGCGCGATCGAGGAGACGGGGCGGGCGGCACTGGAGGACCTGGAGCGGGTGCTGGGTGTGCTGCGCGAGGCGGAGCGTCCGGTGGGCTCCCGGCCGACGCTCGCGGACGCGGACGCGCTGCTGGAGTCGGCGCGCGCCTCGGGGGCGAAGGTGGACGCGGAGGTGACGGGGCCGCTGGACGCCGTGCCGGGCCCCGTGTCGCGGGAGGGTTACCGCATCCTCCAGGAGGCCCTCACGAACGTGCTGCGGCACGCCGGCGCGGTACCCGTGCGCGTGCGGATCGGCGTCGGCGGCGGGCTGCTGGCGCTGGAGGTCCGCAATCCCCTCGGCACCGACGCGCCGGGCGCGGGCCGGGGCAGCGGGCTGCGCGGCATGCGGGAACGCGCGGCGCTGCTCGGCGGCCGGGCGCGCACCGGACCGGACGCGGGCGACTGGCGGGTGCGGGTGGAGCTGCCGTTGCGTTGATCTACGCTGACCGGATGCCGGTCACTGTGCTGCTCGTCGACGATGAACCGCTCGTGCGCGCGGGTCTGCGGGCCGTGCTGGAGGCGCAGTCCGACATCGAGGTCGTCGGGGAGGCGGCCGACGGGGCCGCGGTGATTCCGCTGGTGCGGCAACTGCGGCCGGACGTGGTCGCCATGGACGTCCGGATGCCGCTGATGGACGGCATCGAGGCGACGCGGGCGCTGCTGCGGACGGTGGAGAAGCCGCCGCGGATCCTGGTGGTGACGACGTTCGAGAACGACGAGTACGTGTACGAGGCGCTGCGCGCGGGGGCCGACGGGTTCCTGCTGAAGCGGGCGCGGCCCGCGGAGATCGTGCACGCGGTGCGGCTGATCGCGGAGGGCGAGTCGCTGCTGTTCCCCGCCTCGGTGCGGCAGCTGGCCGCCGAGTACGGGGACGGCGGCGGGAACCGGGCCGCGCGGGCGGTGCTGGAGCGGGCCCGGCTGACCGAGCGGGAGGCAGAGGTGCTGCGGCTGATGGCGCGCGGCCTGTCCAACGCGGAGATCGCCGCGCGGCTGGTCGTCGGGACGGAGACGGTGAAGTCGCACGTGAGCGCGGTGCTGGCGAAGCTGGGGGCGCGGGACCGGACCCAGGCGGTGATCACGGCGTACGAGTCGGGGTTCGTGGCGCCGGGGTGAGCCGGTCACGTGGGTCGGGGCGGTGGGTGCCCCCGGTCGCCGGGGTGTCCGGTGCCGAGTACGATCCGGCCAACGTGCGCACGAGCTGGGAGGACGGACGGTGGGTCGGCTGACCGGCGGGGATCCCTCGCTGTTGCGGAGGATCAATTCCGCGGTGGTGCTGCACGCTCTGCGTGCCACGGACTGCGCGACGCTGACCGAGATCACCCGCGTGACGGGGCTGTCCCGGCCGACCGTCGAGGGCGTGGTCGAAGGGCTGATCGAGGCCGGTCTCGTGGTGGAGAAGGCGGCCGAGGAGGGCGCGGCCCGCAAGCAGGGGCGGCCCGCCCGCCGGTTCCGGTTCCGGGCCGAGGCCGGGCATCTGCTGGGGCTGGAGATCGGCCCGCACCGGGTCGCGGCGCTCCTCTCCGACCTGGACGGGCGGGTGATCGGCGCGCAGGCCAAGACGGTCGGCGAGGCCGATTCCGCCGACGAGCGGCTGGAGCGGCTGCGCACGGCGGTGGCCGAGCTGCTGCGCCGGGCGGGTGTGGCGCGCGGCTCGCTGCGGGCGGTGGGGGTGGCGACGCCGGGGATCGTGGAGGCGGACGGCACGGTGCGGCTCAGCACGGCCCTGCCGGAGTGGACGGGGCTGCGGCTGGGCGAGCGGCTGAGCCGCTCCTTCAAGTGTCCGGTGCTGGTGGAGAACGACGCCAACGCCGCCGCGGTCGCCGAGCACTGGAAGGGGTCGGCGACCGAGTCCGACGACGTGGTGTTCGTGCTGGCCGGGCTGAGCCCGGGCGCCGGTTCGCTGATCGGCGGGCGGCTGCACCGGGGGTACGGCGGCGCGGCGGGCGAGATCGGCGCGCTGCATCTGCTGGGGCGCGAGGTGACGCCGGAGACGCTGCTGTCGACCACGGACGAGCCGCTGCATCCGCTGGACGAGCAGGCGGTCGCCGAGGTGTTCACGCAGGCCCGGGAGGGCGACCAGCGGGCGCGCGCGGCGGTCGACCGGTTCATCCAGCGGCTCGTGCACGACGTGGCGGCGCTGGTGCTGGCGCTGGATCCCGAGTTGGTGGTCGTCGGCGGCTGGGCGGCCGGCCTGGACGGTGTGCTGGAGCCGCTGCGGCGGGAGTTGGCGCGGTACTGCCTGCGTCCGCCGAAGGTGGCGCTGTCCCTGCTCGGTGAGGCCGCGGTGGCCACGGGGGCGCTGCGGCTCGCGCTGGATCACGTGGAGGAGCAGTTGTTCGCCGTGGAGGGCACGGTCACGGGCCGCTGACGCGAGGACGCCCGCGCGTGGCCCGTGCCCCGCCGGTCAGGACGCGCGGCGCTGCGGGTCCTCGTGGATCTGCACTCCGCCGGTCTCGCCGAAGGTGAGGCGGCAGGTGTCGGCGCGGTACGTCGCGACGGAGACGGCGGCGACGCCGTCGGCCGTGACGTAGCGCGTGGTGACGACGAGGACCGGGGCACCGGGAAGGCGGTCGAGTTCCTTGGCGTCGTCCGCGCGGGCCGAGCCGAGTTCGACGGCGTTCTCCTGGCGTTCCAGGTCCAGCCTCTGAAGCTCGCGCAGGACGGCACGCACGCGTGCCGGGCCGGACGGCGCGTCGATGGCGGTCAGGTCGGGCACGGAGGCGGCCGGGATGTAGAGCAGTTCGGCGGCGACCGGCTGGCCGTGGGTGGTGCGGGAGCGGCGCACGGTGTGCACGCGCTCGTCCCGGCCGGTGCCCAGGATGCGGGCGACGGCGGCGGGCGGCGCGCTCAGGTCGGCGTCGACGGGCTGCCAGGCGTCGCCTGCCGCGCCGGGCCAGGCGTGCTGTTCGGTGCCGACGGACACGCCCACGCGGGGCGGGGCCACGGTCGTGCCGACGCCGCGGCGGCGCTGGAGGCGGCCTTCCAGCTCGAGCTGTTCGAGGGCCTGGCGGAGTGTGGCGCGGGCGACGCCGAAGCGGGCGGCGAGGTCGCGCTCGTTCGGCAGGATCTCGCCCACCGTGAACTCCGTGTCCAGCGCCTCACTGAGCACGGTCTTGAGGTGCCAGTACTTCGGCTCCGGCACCGATTCGAGCTGCGTGGTCCCCACCCTGTCCTCCGCGATCGCCGTGTAGCGGCGGCGTTTCAGCGCCCTTGTTTATTAAAGGTTGTTTCACTTATCTGCGACCATAGGGCGGCCCGCACCCTTGGTCAAGACCAATCCTCGATCCGACCGGGCGTCCGGGGGGTGGGCGCGGGATGACCGCTAGGCGACCAGAGAGCGCAGCTTGTCCGGGTTGCGGATCACGTAGACCGACTGGATGCGTCCGTCGGCGATCTCCACCTGGAAGACGCTGTCGGGCTTGTCGCCGGACATGACCACGGCGGCGGGGGCGCCGTTGACCTCCAGGAAGCGGTAGGTCAGGCCGGGGTCGGCCTTGCGGGCCGCGCCGACGAGGAAGCGTCCGACCTTGTCCGCGCTCTCCAGGACGCGCAGCGGCGCCTTGGCCTTGCCGCCGCTGTCGCCGACGAGGCGGACGTCGGGCGCGAGCACCGCCAGGAGGCCCTGGAGGTCGTCGCCGGCGGCCGCGGCGAGGAACCGCTCGGTGAGTTCGCGGCGCCGTTCGTCGTCGACCTCGTAGCGCGGGCGGCGGGCCTCGACGTGCTTGCGGGCCCGCGTGGCGAGCGTGCGCACGGCGTCCTCGCGGCGGTCGAGGATGGCGGCGACCTCGGCGTGCGGGTATCCGAACGCCTCCCGCAGGACGAACACCGCGCGCTCCAGCGGCGACAGCGACTCCAGGACGACGAGCAGCGCGAGGGACACGGAGTCGGCGAGCACGGCCCGCTCCTCGACGTCCTCGACGGTGTCGGCGAAGCGGGTGACGTACGGCTCGGGCAGCCACGGGCCGACGTACGTCTCGCCGCGCGTCTTGATCCGGCGCAGCCGGTCGAGCGCGAGGCGGCTGGTGACGCGCACCAGATAGGCGCGTGGCTCGCGCACCTGCGAGCGGTCCGTGCCGGACCAGCGCAGCCAGGCCTCCTGGACGACGTCCTCGGCGTCGGCGACGCGGCCCAGCATGCGGTAGGCGACGCCCATGAGGACGGGTCGGTGTTCTTCGAAGAGGTCGGTCGCGATGTCCGTGGTCACCCCACCATCCCAACCGACGGGCGCTCGGGTGTCCAGGCATTACCGCCGCGGGCCGGTCACACCGGGGGCTCCCCCGGGCACCGGCCCCGCCGTTCACTCGGCCAGGGCCGCCAGGACCTCCTTCAGGACGGTCGGGTTGTAGGGCATGCTCACGTGCGGGGTGCGGTCGTCCGGGTCGAGGTCCTGGAGGACGATGTTGCGGACGTGGACGCCGTCGGTCTCGGCCAGCGCGCACGAGGTGTACGGGGTGACGACGTCGTCGAACGCGGTGGCGATAACGGTGTGCCGGACGCCCTCGGCGGTCTCGCCGAGGGCGGCGAGTTCCTGCTGGAACGGGTGGTCGTGCTGGAGCTGCGGCCAGGCGGGCACGGCGAGTTCGACGGCGCCCTGCTCGACCAGTTCGACGGCGCCGGGGATCTGGCGGGCGAGGTTCATCAGGCCCTGCGCGGTGATGCCGTGGTTGCTGGGCGCGATGCCGACGAAGTTGTGCACCTTCGCGGCGCCGCCGAGCGCCTTGAGGTAGTAGCGGGGCATCATGCCGCCCTGCGAGAAGCCGACCAGGTCGACCTCCTCGGCGCCGGTGCGGCGCAACACCTCGTCGACGAACTCGCCGAGCTGCCGGGCGGATTCCTTGATGTCGCCGAGCCCGAACAGCACGGGGTTGACGTGCCGCCCGTAGTCGGGCCGGAAGACGCGGTAGCCGTTCTGGCGCAGCAGCGGGGTGGCCGACGTCCAGGTGTAGCCGCGGTTGCCGAACGTGCCGTGCACGAGGACGACGGGGCGCGGGTGCTCCTCGGTGAGCGGGAGGTCCCAGTCGTCCTCGCCGGCCCGCACGTCGACGGTGGCGACGATGCCGGCGGCTCCCGACTTGGCGAGTGCGGCGGCCCGGTGGGGGGCTTCGGTGATGTCCGTGGTGACGTCGTCGGTGTTGATCCCGGGAATGCGAGGGTTGAGGAAACTCATGCCTTTCTCCCTTTCGCGGTGGCGGGCGGTCCCGCGGACCGCTCCGCATTCGAGTGTCGCGTCACCGCGGTCGGCCAACGATCCCTCGATGGAGGGAAGGAATTCCTTCCATCGTGTGTGTAGGGCGCGTCATTTCGACTCGGATTCTTCGAGGGTGGGACTCGCGGCGAACCCCGGTGCCAGCCGGGCGACGGCACGCAGCAGGCGCACGTACCGACTCCACGTCACGGGGCGGGCGACGTGCCCGGTCACGGCCTGTTCGGCGCGGTCGAGGGCGTGTCCGAACACGGCGTCGTGCAGGGGGCGGAAGAACAGCGGCCAGGCGAGCCAGCGCATTCCCCGCGGGCGCAGCACGAGAATGCTGCGCAGCACGGAGCGGTTCTCACCGAGCCGTTCGACGGTGAATTCGTGGAACCCGTGGAATCCCCGGGGCGCCGTGAACGCGAAGCGCACCCACCGTCCCGGGACGTAGTGGCTGACCACGTAACGCACCGGCCCGTGGCCGCCGGACACGCCGACGGCCAGGGGGTGTTCGAGGCGCACCGGTGGCCAGCCGGGGGGCCAGAGCCGGTCGTTCTCGCCGCCCAGGGAGTCGATCAGGGCGCCGACCGTCTCCTGGGAGGCGGGCAGGGCGCGTTCGTGGGTGTTCAGTACCGCGATCACGGTCCGAGGCTGCCCGGAACGCCGTGGCCGGGCACTCCCCCGAACGGGGAACCGGAGAGCGCGCCCGGCGCGCGGTGGGCGGATCACGCGCCGTCGTGGGGTCGCGTCAGGCGGGCTCCTTCTCCCGTTCGCGGCTGAGCAGACGCAGCAGCGGGCCCGTCATGGCGGTGGTGGCGAGCGCCATGAGGACCAGCATGGCGAACAGCGACGGCGACAACAGGCCCGCCGACAGGCCGGTGTTGAGGATGATGAGCTCGGTCAGCCCTCGGCAGTTCATCATCGCGCCGAGCCGTGCGGAGTCCCGCCAGGAGAGGTCCGCGAGGCGGGCCGGTACGACCGTGCCGGCGAACTTGCTGACCGCGGCGGCGGTCAGCACGGCCAGGCAGAGCAGCCAGCCGGTGGCGCCGTCCACGCTGCCCAGGTGAGTGCCGAGCCCCACGGTCATGAAGAACGACGGCAGCAGCAGCCAGCTGGTGAGGCCCTCCACGCGCCAGGCGATGTCCCGCACGGCCGCCGTGCGCGGCATGGCGAGTCCCGCGGCGACGGCCCCGAACAGGGCGTGCACCCCGGCCTGTTCTGTGGCCAGCGCGCACAGCAGCACGGTGACGAGGACGACGGTGGCGGTGCGGGCCGCCGCGAGCGGGCCGTCGGACCGCTCGCGCGCGAGCAGCCGGGCCAGCAGCGGGCGCACGCCCCACCACACGACGACGCCGAACAGGGCGACCCAGCCGACGGTGGTGGCCGCCGCCGCCAGTGAGCCGCCGCTCGCCACCGCGAGGACGAGGGCGAGCAGACACCAGGCGGTGACGTCGGCGACGCTCGCGGAGGCCATCGCGAGCGTGCCGAGCCTGCTGTGCAGCATGCCCTCGTCGGACAGCAGCCGGGCCAGCACCGGCACCGCCGTGATGCTCAGGCTCAGGCCGAGGAACAGGACGAAGGGCAGCGTCGCCACGCCGTCGGGCCGGTGGCCGGCGGGCAGGACGAGGGCGATGAGCACACCGGCCAGGAACGGCAGGGCGATGCCGGAATGGCCGATAAGCGTCGACACGGGCAGACCATTGCGTCGCAGGGTGGCCAGGGACAACTCCAGTCCCACGGTGAACATGAACAGGGTCACGCCGAGTTGGCCCAAGTTGTTCAGGAACGGAAAGACTTCGGTCGGCAGCACCCACTCCTGGACACCCGGCGCGACCGCACCGAACGCCGAGGGGCCCAGCAGGATTCCGGCCGCGATCTCGCCCACGACCCGGGGCTGTCCGAGCCGGCGCGCGAGCACCCCGCCGGCTCCCGCGCACGCGGTGACCAGGGCGAGGGCGCCCAGTACCCGGTACAGCGGGACGCCGCCGTGGGCGTCGGGGGCGTGGCCGACGGAGACCAGCACGAGGCCCGTGACGGCGACGGGTATGCCGACGAGGGCGCCGTAGCCCACCAGGACACGGCGCGGGGAGAGACGGACGGCGGATTCCTGGGCGGTGGTCGGACTGCCCTCCACGGAGTGCTCCTTGTCACGTTGGCGAACGCCTCGCCGTGCGGTCCGGCACCCGAGATGCTGCCCGCGCCCGTCCGGCGTACGGAGCCCCGATTGGGGCGTTCGATCGCTCGGGTCGAAGTCCGGCCAACGTGGGTCGGCCACCTGGTGACGGAGAGGGGGACACGGGGACCGGAGCGTAAAGAGGGGTGAGACAGGCACGGCCGACGAGGCGAGGCGGGAGGGGGTGGGGCAGTGGCCGCGAGACCGCCCGACGCGCAGGGGCCCGGCACCGGTGGGGCGGGCAGACGCGGGGTACCGCGGGAGGTGCTGCCGGACGCGTGGCAGCCGCTGCTCGCCCAGCCGCCGCTGGCGGGCCTGCTCGTCCAACCGCTGGTGGCGGACGCGCTGTTGGAGATGCGCCGGATGCTCCCGAGGCGCGTCGCGCTGCACTCGCTGCGCACCTTCCTGCTCGCCGACGCGCGGGCCAGGACGGCCGGGACGGGCTACGACCGGACGGGGCTGTTCGTCGCGGCGGCATTCCACGACGCCGGACTGACCGGGCACCCGGCGCCGGCGCGCGGCGGTTTCCCGTGCCGCTCCGCCGCGTTGCTCGACCGCTTCCTGCTCCGGCACGGCGTGGACGAGGGCCGGCGGCGGGTGCTGACCCGCGCGGTCCGCGAGCACATGCGGCCGTTCCCGGCGCGCGGCGCCGCTCCCGAGGCGCGGCTGCTGCACTTCGGGGCGTGGCTGGACGTCACCGGCCGCGGCACCAGCGACGTGCCGGGCGAGCGGCGCCGGCTGGCGCGGCTGGCGCCGACGCCGCTGTTCGCCGTCGAGTTCTCCGCCCGGGTGGCGGCCCGCGGGCTGCGCGGCGTGCTGCCCGTCCCCCCGGCTCCCGTCCGCTGAGCCCGGGCATGCGCCACGGGCGCCCGGCACGGGTGTGCACCACCGGCTCAACCACTCGCCCTTCCCGTCGTGAAAGGAACCGACCCATGCAAGAGGACCAGCGGGTTTTCGATGTCGCCGTGATCGGCGGCGGCATCGGCGGCACGATGCTGGCGGCCGTCCTCGCGCGCCACGGCGTGCGCGTACTGCTTCTGGAGGGAAGCGGTCATCCCCGTTTCGCCATCGGGGAGTCGACCGTTCCGGAGACCACGTTCGGGCTGCGGGTGCTGGCCCGCCGCTACGACGTACCGGAGATCGAGCACCTGGCGACCAACGGGGCGCTGCGCCGCCATGTCTCCTCGAACTGCGGCGTCAAGCGCAACTTCAGCTTCGTCCACCACCGCGAGGGCGAGCCGACGCGGGCGAAGGAGTGCACCCAGTACCCGACGTGGGGGCCGCCGCTGGGGCCGGACTCGCACTACCTGCGGCAGGACGTGGACGCCTACATGTTCCACGTCGCCGTGTCCTACGGGGCCACCGCGCACACCCACACCGTCGTGGAGGACGTGAAGTTCGAGGACGACGGCGCCACCGTCGTCACCCGGGAGCGCGGCACGTTCCAGGCGTCGTACGTGGTGGACGCCGGCGGGATGCGGGCGCTGCTGCCGGAACGGCTGGGGCTGCGGCAGGACCCGCCGTACCGGACGCGGTCGCGCACGATCTTCACGCACATGGTCAACGTGCGCCCCTTCGACACGGTCGCGCCGCCGCGGGAACAGCACGGCATGCCGAGCCCGTTCAGCCAGGGGACGCTCCACCACCTGTTCCAGGGCGGCTGGTTCTGGGTCATCCCGTTCGACAACCACTCGACGAGCACGAGCGAGTTGTGCAGTGTGGGCGTCAATCTGAACCTGGACCGGTACCCGCGTCCGGAGGGTGTGACGGCGCAGGACGAGTTCTGGAGTCACGTCCGCAGATTCCCCAGCGTGGCACGGCAGTTCGAGCAGGCGCGGGCGGTGCGGCCGTACGTGGCGACCGACCGTACGCAGTTCTCCTCGCGGACCGTGGTCGGCGACCGGTGGTGTCTGCTGCCGCACGCCAGTGACTTCATCGACCCGCTGTTCTCCAGCGGGCTCGCGGTCACCGTCATGGCCCTGAACGCGCTCGGCCACCGGCTCATCGACGCCGTGCGCCAGAACGACTTCGCCACGGCCCGGTTCGCGTACCTGGAGCACTGGATCAAGCGCATGTTCCGGTTCTACGACGACCTGGTGTCGTGCAGTTACGTGTCGTTCGACGACTTCGAGCTGTGGAACGCCTGGAACCGGGTGTGGACCATCACGACGCTGTACGGCACGAACGCCCAGAACCAGGTCGCCGTCGCCTTCGAGAAGACCGGCGACCCGGCGTGCTTCGAGGCCCTGGAGACACCGCCGTACCGAGGGCTCCAGGGGGTGGACAACCCGTGGGTGGAGCGGCTCTTCGAGCGGTCCCGGGACGCCGTCCTGGACTACCGGGACGGCAGGTCGACGAAGAACCAGGCGGTCGAACGGATCTACGCGCTGCTGCGGGAGAGCGAGCTGTGCCCGGCCGTGTGGGGCACGCTCGACCCCGAGGACCGCTGTCCGGCCGGGGTGTTCACCCTCTGGCCGCTGATGCGGATCCTGCTGTGGGGCAAATTCCGCTCGCCCCGGCACGTGCGCGGGGCCTACTTCACGGGCGGCGCGCGTCTCGTGGGCCGCGAGGCGGCTCAGGCGTATGCCACGGAACTGCGGCGCGGGGCCTCGGCGGTGCACCAGACGGCGCGGGACATGTGGGTCAACTGGAACCGCGACTGGACGCGCCGGCCGGCTCCGCGTTCAGAGATTCGTATGCAGAAATGATTGCCCCGCAATGACTGCCGCCACAAAAGGCGGCAGGCCCGTGACACCAAGCGAAAAATCATTCCTGCGAATTCAGGAGCATCGTGTTCCGGTTTGCCGCCCCACCACCTCGGGTAGGAAAGGAATATGGCCGCCGAGAATTCCGAATCCGGCCGCCATTCCCCCTGCTCGGACGAGAGACAACGGGCTGCAATTCCATGGCGCAAAACTCGACCTGCCCATCGCCCGCTGCATGCTCCTGGGAAGAGATATTCCAGCACCAGGACCGCCTCATGCGGTTGGTACGACGACGACTTCCGAGCCATCAGGACGCCGAGGACTGCGTCCAGGAGACGATGGCGCGCTGCCGCCCACACCTCGCTGGACAGGGAGCGGATCGGTCCCTTCCTGACGTCCGTGGCGCTCCGCCTCTGCATCGACTTCTACCGGGACATGGACCGGCGCCGACGCCTCCTGCAGCGCGCCGCGCTCCTGGACGACCCCGGTACGACGGAGGAGGACGTCTGCGACGAGGACTTCGGCAGGTGGCTGCTGGACCAGGTGCGGCAACTGCGGGGCCGCGAGCAGGAGGTCATACTCGCGCGCGCCGCCGGGATTTCCACCGCGGAATTCGCCCGGTTGAACAATATCTCCGTCAAAGCGGCGGAAGCCGCTTTCACCAGAGGCCGCGCCAGGCTGAAATCGGCCTGCGTGAAGGCTTTGGAGGATCGCGTGGGATGAGCCACGCGGACTCTCACCCCAAGGGAAACGAAAGGGGCACTCCCATGAGCAGCAACAAGAACATGCAGGACATCCTCAAGGACCTCGTCGGCAATATGGCCGACAGCGGGAAGGAAGCATTCGACGACATTCTCAACCGGCCCGACAATTCACGTTCCTCGGGGTCCGGCAATCCGTTCCAGGCCCTGTCGGAGCTGCCCGCGAACACGCTGGGCACGCTGGCGGGCGCCGTCAACCCGGCGACGGCGCTCGCCGGGGCCGTCAACCCGCTGGCGGCCCTCACCGGAGCGGCGGGCTCGGCGGGCCTCCCGCTCGCGGCACTGACCGGTGCCGCGGGCGCCGCCAACCCGCTCGCCGCGCTCGGCGGAGCCGGGAACCCGCTCGCGGCGCTCAGCGGAGCCGCGAATCCGCTGGGGGCGCTCGGCGGCGCGGCCGGGGCGCTCGGCGGACTCGGACAGCTCGCCGGAGGCGCCGGGCAGGCCGCCGCGGGAGTGGGCGACGTGCTGTCGTCGGTGGCGGCGCTGCCGAACCAGCTCACCCAGCTGATGGAGATCATCCCGAAGCTCATCGAGGCGCTCCAGGCGGCGGGCGGGCAGGTGGCGTCCGCCGCGGCACCGAAGGCCGCGCCGCACTGACCCGTCCCGCGTCCGCCCCGCTCGGCGGGTCGCGCCGGGCACACCCGCCGCCGGCGCCGCACCGCACCGTCGTACGCAGTTCTGGCACGAGGAGGAACACGGTGGCGTCTGTGGTCGGGGACCGGTTGCGTCTCGTGGTCAGGGTCCTGGGGAGCCTCGTCGCCGACGAGGTGGGACAGACCGCGCGGCTGCGGCGCCGGTCGCGACGGGAGGACGGTTCCCCGGCAAAGGCCGCCGAGGCCTCCGCCGGGGCCGAGGCACGGCGCGCCAAGGCGGTGCGCCAGGCGCTGGAGAGCCTCGGCCCGTTCTACGTGAAGCTCGGCCAGATCCTGTCCACGCGGCCCGACATGGTCCCCCAGTCGATCCGCGACGAGCTGCAGAACCTGCACGACCAGGTCGACGTCCAGCCCTTCTCGGTCTTCGAGCCCGTGCTGGCCCGCGACCTGGGCCCGGACTGGAAGCTCAGGTTCGACGACGTCGAGACCGCCGCCCCGCTCGGGGCGGCGTCCCTCGCCCAGGTGTACCGGGTGACGCTGCCGGGCGGCCGGCCCGCGGTCGTCAAGGTCCAGCGGCCCGGCATCCGCGAGGGCGTGCTCGCCGACATGGCGCTCATGCGGCGGGCCGCGCGGATCGTGGCCCGGGTGGCACCCCGGTTCAACGAGGTCATCGACGTGGAGGCGATGCTCGGCTCCGTCTTCGACGCGATGGAGCCGGAGCTCGACTTCAACGGCGAGGCCCGCAACATGGACGAGGCCCGCGAGCACGTCAGGCCCTTCCGCACGCTGGAGGTGCCCCGGGTGCTGCACGCGAGTCCCCGGGTGCTGGTGCAGTCGCTGGCGCCCGGCGCGTCGGTGCGGCACATCGACCGGGCCCACTTCACCGACGACGAGCGGATCGAGATCGGCAAGGACCTGGTGCGCTTCATGTACCACGGGTACTTCGTGCACCGGATGTTCCACGCCGACCCGCACGCGGGCAACGTGTTCGCGCGGCCCGGGGGTCCCGCGACGCTGATCGACTGGGGCATGGTCGGGCGCCTGGACCGGCGCACCAGTCTCCAACTGCTGCCGCTGTTCATGACCTTGGCGCAGAACGACGGCGCGGGGCTGGCCCACCACTGGGCGGAGATGGGCCGGATGACGTCCTGGTCCAACATGCCGGCGTTCGCCGCCGACATGGCGGCGTTCGTGCCGAAGGTGTCCCATCTGTCGCTGGAGGACCTGAACTTCGGCGTCTCCCTGACGACCGTGCTGGCGAAGGCGACCAAGCGGGGCATCGGCTCGCCGCCCGCGGTGTCCCTGCTCGGCAAGTCCTTCGCCAACGTGGACGGTTCGGTGCGGCACCTCGCCCCCGAGATCACACTGCCGGAGGTCTTCCAGGGGGAAGTGCCGAAGATCCTGTTCTCACTGGGGCGCGAGTTCCTCGGCCGCCACCAGTTCGCCCGCAACTCCATGGAACTGCTGCTCGCGGCCGTGTCCGGCCCCGAGCAGGTCCGGGGCGTCCTCGCGGACGTCGCCAACCGCCAGTTCGCCCTGCACGTGCACGAGCCGCGCACCTCGGCCGCGCTGGGCGGGCAGCGCCCCACCCGGCCGTCCGGCGGCCTGCTGGCGCTGGGCGCCCTCGCACTGGTGCTGGGGCGCCGCCGCTCCCGGTGAACGGGCGCCGCTTCCATCTCACCGTACGGAGGTTCACCATGTCCGATCCCGCCCACCCGCCGCCCTCACCCGGCCCTGGCCCGGAAGGCGGGCCCGTCCTGCCGGACGGCATCTCGAAGGTCACGCTGTGGACGGCCGCCGCGCACGCCGCAGAGTCCGGCCGGCCGGGGCCGTACGTCGACGACCCGTGGGCCGCCGACTTCCTGTACGCGGCGCGGTTCGCCGGCGGACCGCCCGGTGACGGTCCGCTGCGACGGCTGCTGCCCGACTGGGCGGTGGTGCGCAGCCGCTTCTTCGACGAGTACCTGCTGTCGGCGGCCCGGTCGGGCTGCCGGCAGGTGGTGCTGCTCGGCGCCGGGCTCGACACACGCGCGTACCGCCTGAACTGGCCGACGGGGGTGCACGTCTTCGAGATCGAGACGCCCGCCGTGCTGGCGTTCAAGGAGCGCGTGCTGGACGAGGCTCCGCCCACGTGCGGGCGGCGCACCGCGGTGCCGGCCGACCCGGCCGGCTCCTGGGCCGCGGAGCTGCTCGCCGCGGGCTTCGACGTGCGGCGGCCGACGGCCTGGCTCGCCGAGACGCTCCTCTACCATCTGCCGCCCCGCACGGTGGAGGCCCTCGTCGCAACCATGACGAAGCTCTCCGCGCCCGGCAGCACCATCGGCGCCGAATGCGTCAACGCCGGGTCGGCGCCGTCCTCCTTCGTGACGCCGTTCCTCGACGCCCTCGCGTCGACCGGCATCCACTGGCACTGGCAGCTCGCCGAGCCGCAGCGCTGGTGGCTCCAGCACGGCTGGGACGCGGACGTGGCCGACCTGTTCACCCTGCCGTACGTCGTCGAGCGGCTGTCGCCGTATCTGCCGCTGCTGACGGAGGCCGCGGCGCGGTGCGTGTTCCTGACCACGGGGACGGTGCGCGAGACGGTGCGCGAGAGCCGGGGCCGCTGACGAGCGGCGGGCACAGGAGAGAGCCCCGGGCCGCGAACACGGCCCGGGGCTCTTCCGCCCGCGCTATCCCCGCTCCAGCTCCCACAGCGCCGCGAGCCACAGTTCCGGGATCTCGTCGGCGGTGGCGAGGGCCTCGTCGTGCACGACGGTCAGGCAGGCCACGTCGTGCTGGCTCGTCAGCGTCGTCAGGAACCGGATGCCCGCCGCGAGCCCCGAGAAGACCGCCGCACGCCGGGACACCGCGCCCTGGTGGACGAGGGCCGTGCCGAAGTCGACGCTGCTGGCGGGACCGGCGACGACCGCGCCGTTCACCAGCCGCGTGCCGAGCCGGGCGCCGAGCGACCTCGGCGTGGCCGCCAGCAGCAGGCGTACGGCGTCCCGCCGCCGGGTGCGGCGCAGCCGGCCCGTGGCCGCGGTGACGCGGGCCAGGGCGCCGCGCGGGGTCGGCTCGTCGCAGGGCAGCAGCAGGCGGGCGGTCACCATCCGGTTGCCGGGTGCGTGCTCCTCCCCCGGCGCCCGCACCGACATGGGGACCGCGACCGGCAGCGGCGGGTGCGCGGTGCCGGTCTCCTTCATGTGCCACACGTGCACGGCGTGCGACAGGGCGGCGAGGTAGACGTCGTTGACCGTGGCGCCGTTGGCCCGGCCGACGCTCCGCAGCCGCGCGAGGGGGACCTCCGCCTGGCAGGCGCCGGTGCGGGCCCCCGCGGGACCGTCGAAGGCCGGCTTGGCGGGGGGCGTGCCGAACGTTCCGGCCACGTCGCCGAGGGCGTCGGCGAGGCCCCTGACGGTCGGCCGGGTCCTGGGGCGCGCCGCCGGGCCGCCTCGCGCGTGGTCGTCGAGGAGGGCACGCGCGGTGTGGGCGGCGCCGACGCCGTCCTGGAAGGTGTGGTCGGTGCGGTAGCACAGGCTGTGGCCGCCGTCGGGGCCGTGCACCAGCCACACCTCCCAGGGCGGCCGGTCGCCCCCGGCCATGGGCCGGGACAGCATCAGCCGGGCCGCCTCGGCGCCGTCGGCGTCCTCGGGCAGCCATGCCTCGTGGACGTGCCGCTCCACCGCGAGCCGGTCCGTGCGCCGCAGCTCCCCGCGGTCCCGCGCGAGGCGGTAGCGCAACGCCGGGACGCGGTGGGCCCGTTCGGCGACCCGCGCGCGCACGGCGTCCAGCGTGGGCGCCCGGCCGTCGAAGCGGAAGACGAACGCGAGCGGCAGCGGCCTGCCGCCGGTGGCGAGCAGATACGCGAGGTCCGCGGTACCCATGTGCAGGGCGGGCGGCATCCCGCGCCCGATACCGAGGTGGGGTCGCATCGAGGAGCCTTCCTGTCGAGGGAGGGAGTCGGAGGGGGCGGGGAGTCGGAGGGGGCGGGGAGCCGGGCCGGTCCGACAGAGGCGCGGCGCCGCGCACCCCCCGTCGGTGCGCGGCGCCCCGGTGAGTCGTCGTCCACGCCGTCAGCACACCCTGCGAGTGAACCGCCCCAGTATGTCCAGATACGCCTGGAACGGCGGGAGTGCCGGGCCCCGGACCGGCAGGCGTGGTGCGGCCGACCGGTGCCAGGGGAGGGCGTCGGCGGTGTGCTCCCCGAGCAGGGCGCCGGCGACGTACTCGCCGTGGGCCACGGACATCGCGAGCCCGTGGCCGTTGCAGCCGCCGATGTACCAGACGTCGGCCAGGCCGCGGACCGGCCCGACGACCGGGAGGCCGTCCGCGGTCATACCGACGCGGCCGGACCAGCGGTGTGTGACGGGCACGTCGAGCAGCCCCGGGTGCAGCGACCGCGTCCACCGCTCCAGCCAGGCCCAGGCCCGCTCGCGGGAGGCCTGGAGCCGGGGCGCGCCGAGTCCGGCCGGGGCGACGGCGGTTCCGCCGCCCACGACCAGTCCCCCGTCGGGCAGCACCCGGAAGTACGGCGCCAGCGGCATCACGTCGACCAGGGCGTGCCCCGTGCCGCCGCCGAGCGCCTCGTGGGCCTCGCCGCTCAGAGGCGCGGTGGACAGGGCGTACACCTCGATCGGCAGCACTGTGCCGACGGGCAGGTCGAGCCGGCGCGCGGCGGAGTTGACGGCGAGGACGGCCTGCCGGGCGTACAACCGGCCGTGCGGGAAGACCAGTTCGGGCCCCGTCAGGTCGCCGGGGCGGACGGTGCACAGCGGGCTGTCGCCGTAGAACCGCACCCCCTTGGCGGCGCAGGCGCGGGCGAGGGCGCCGGTGAGGGCGGCCGGGTCCAGCGTGGCGGCGGTGCGGTGCAGCAGGCCCGCCGCGTAGGGCACGCCGACGCGGGCCCGGACGGCGGGGCCGGTCAGGGCGGGCACGTCCAGGTCCAGCGTGCGGTACGCGCGGGCCTGCCGGGACAGGGCGACGAGGCCGGTCCGGGAGCGCGTCGCCATGATCTGGGGGCCGGTGCGCAGTCCGCACCGCGCGTCGAGCCGCTCGCACAGGTCGACGACCGCCCGCACGGCGTGCTCGCTGGCCAGGTGCATGCGGCGGGCGTCACGCGGCCCGTGGCGGCGCAGGGCGCGGTCGACGGCGGGTCCGGCGCGGGGGCCGAGCAGGCCGGTGCCGCGCCCGCTGGCACCGGCGGCGGGGCGCTGCGCGTCGATGACGGCGACGTCGAGGCCCGGCGCCCGCTCCGTGAGGTGGTAGGCGCAGGACAGTCCGGCGAGGCCCGCGCCGACCACGGCGACGTCGGCAGTGACCACGCCGTGGAGCTGGGGTACGGGCGGCAGTTCGGACGGTTCCCAGCACGGCGTCCCCGCCGGGGGCCTGGTCATCCGGTGCCGTCCGGGGCGAGTTCGGTGAGGGAGCGGAACCGGCGGTCGTGCCACAGCAGGGGGCGGCCGCCGCCGACGTGCACGGCGGCGAGGCGTCCCACGACCACCTGGTGGTCGCCGTACGGGCGGACGTCCTCCAGCAGGCACACGGACCAGGCGAGCGCCCCGGCGAGCACGGGCACGCCGAGCACCTCCCGCGGTTGCGTGCCGGCGAAGCGCTGGGCGGCGGTGGTCGTCGGGGACGCGAACCGGGCGGCGACGTCGCGCTGTTCCTCGCGAAGCAGGTGCACTCCGAAGGCGCCGTGCGCGCGGATCGCGGCGAGGGTGCGGGAGCCGTCGCGCAGGCAGGCCAGCAGCAGGGGCGGGCGGGCCGACAGGGAGGTGACGGCGGACACCGTCATGCCGAGCGGGCCCGTCGCGCCGCGGGCCGTCACGACGGTCACCCCGGCGGCGAGTTTGGCGTACAGGCCGAGGCAGCGGGCCGCGCCGGGGCCGGGTTCGTCGCCCAGCGGCTCACCGGCCGGGCGGGACCGGCGGGAGGTGCGGACGGCCGGTTCAGCCGCGAGCGGCGGCGGCGTGGTCATCGATCACCTCCGCGCCCACCAGGCCGACGAGGATGCGGGCGATGTTGGTCCGCAGCGTGGACTCGGCCACGGGGTCGAGGATCTCCGCGAGGGTGGGGATGCCGAGGTCGAAGGAGGCGGTGAACTCGACGAGGGTGTCGCCGTCGTCGCGCGGCGTGCAGCGCCACCTGCCCTCGAAGGTCTGGAAGTCGCCGCTGAGCTGCTCGAAGGTGAGGGTGAGGGTGTCGGGTGCGAAGGTGTCGCGCTCGCGCCAGCGCATGAGGCCGCCGCGGAACAGGACGGTCCAGTCGGACACGGCCGAGCCGTCGGGCAGGGTCTCGACGACGACCTCGCGCACGGTGTCGGTGAGTTCGGGGTAGCGGCGGAAGTCGGTGATGCGTCGGTAGACGTCGGCGGGCTGTTGTCCTCGGACGGTCGCGTGCAGGGCCACGTGGCGCATGGTCGTCCCGGTTCCTTTCCGGTCCTTGTGGCTGAGGGGCGTTACGGGGGTTGCGGGTGGGCGGGTGGTCGGGCGTCATCCGGCCATGCGGGCGGCGACGGTGAGCAGCGCCTCGGCGAGCGTGGTGAAGAACAGGTCGAGGGCGCTGTCCTCCAGGACGGCGGGCGGGGTGAGCCGCAGCACCTTCGTGGAGTTGAGGGAGTGGTTCACGAGGACGTCGTGCGCGATGAGCTCCAGGAGGAGTTCGCCCACGGCCCGTTCCTCGGCGAACTCGATGCCGATCAGCAGCCCCCGGCCGCGCACCTCACGGACCAGCCCGCCGAGATGGGGCGCGCAGGTGGCCCGGACGCCGGCGAGGAGGCGGGGGCCGAGGGCAGCGGCGCGGGCGACGGTGTCCTCCCGTTCCATCGTCTCGACGGTGGCGAGGGCGGCGGCGCAGGCGATCGGGGAGGCGCCGAAGGTGGACGTGTGCAGGTAGGGGTCGCGGCTGAAGGGCGCGTACGCCTCCTCGGTCGCGACCATCGCGGCGACCGGCACCACTCCCCCGCTGAGGCCCTTGCCGACGAGGAGGACGTCGGGTCGTACGTCCTCGGCGTCGACGCCCCACCAGGTGCCGAGCCGTCCCAGGCCCGTCTGGATCTCGTCCACGACGAGCAGGGCGCCGAACGCGCGGCACAGCTCGGCCACTTGACGCAGGTAACCGGGCTCCGGGATGCGCACGCCCGCCTCGCCCTGCACCGGTTCCAGCACGACGCAGGCGCGGTCGCGGCGCGTGGACAGGGCCCGTTCCAGGTCCGCCGCGTCGCCGAAGGCCACCTGGGTGACGTCGGGGAGCAGCGGCCGGAACGGCGTCTGGTAGGTGGCGTTGGCGGTGACGCTGAGCGCGCCGAGGGTCTTGCCGTGGAAGCCGCGTCGGGTGGTGACGATCGCGTTGCGGCCGTGGGCGCGGGCGAGTTTGAGGGCGGCCTCGGTCGCCTCCGCGCCGGAGTTGACGAAGTGGACGTAGTCGAGTCCGGGCGGGGTGTGGGCGGCCAGCGCGTGCGCGGCGCGGGCGGCGACCGGCTCCAGGAAGACGCGGCTGGCCAGCGGGTGGGTGTCGATCTGGCGGTGGACGGCCGCGACGACGGCGGGGTGGCGGTGGCCGAGGATGAAGACGCCGTAGCCGCCGAAGTCCAGGAAGCGGCGGCCGTCGTCGGTGTGGATCCAGGGCCCCTCGGAGCGCACCTCGGCCATGCCGCCCATCACCCGGCCCATGACGGCACGGCCGGAGCCGATGTGCCGGAGGTACAGGTCGACGACGTCGGTCTCACCTGCGAGGGGCGGGGACACGGTCACGACGCCACCTCCGAGCGGGCCGGGGAGGCGGCCGGGCGGGCCGGGGAGCCTGCGGGGCCGGACGGGGAGGCGGCGGCCGAGGGTGTGGCCGGGCGGGCGCGGTGCCGGTTGAGGACCCCGGCCCGCTCCTCGGCCCAGCTCTCCAGGTTCCGCAGCAGCGCGGCGCGGATGTCGGCGTGGTCCGGGCGGGTTCCGCAGCCGGGCTCGCCCAGGGAGGAGTCGAGCGGCAGTTCGCGCTGGAAGACCAGCAGCAGCTCGGCGTAGTGCTGGAAGCGCTGCCGCACCGACGCGGGCAGTGCGGTGCCCTCCAGCATGGGCAGCAGCAGCCGGTGCACGGCCTCCACGGGGATCAGCCGGGGCCGGGGCGGCTCGGGCAGACCGTGGCGCACGGCGAACTCGGCGCAGGTGTCGGCGATCTCGCGCAGCCGGATCGCGTGGTCGCCGGCCGTCAGCCAGTACTCGCCGCCGGCCACTCCGCCGCGGACGAGTTCGCCGATGGCCCGGGACACGTAGTCCTGCGGGACCATGTCGATGCGGGCGTCGGGGGCGCCGGGCAGCACCGGGACCTGCCCCAGCACCATGGCGCCGATGGTCTTGGTCAGGCCCTGCTGTCCGGCGATCCGCCCGGTGACGGAGTCGCCCATCACGACCGACGGGCGGACGATGGCGCCGGGCAGCCCCGACTCGCGGAACATCTGCTCCGCCCGGATCTTGGAGTCGAGGTAGGCGGCGGCTCCGGGGAAGCGCCGGCGGTCCTCCTCGCCCGGGACGCTCGCCACGAAGGCGGTGCTGACGAGGTAGACGGGCGCGTCGGCGCGGGCCGCCAGGTCGAGCACGGTCTCGGTGCCGACGGTGTTGGTCCGCCGAATGGTTCCGGGCGCGGTCCGCCAGTTGGTCTCGGCGGCGGAGTGCAGCACGACGTCGACGTCGAGGGCCAGTTCGTACCAGGCGAGCGGGCTCAGGCCGAGGCGGGGCGCGAGCAGGTCGCCCTTGATCTCGCGCACCCGCGGATCGTGCAGCGGGCGGTTGCGGCGCAGGCAGAGCAGGTCGAAGTCGGCCGACAGCTCGTCGATCAGGGCCCGGCCGAGGACACCGGAGCCGCCGGTCAGCAGCAGGGTGGGCCGTCGGCCGCCCGGCCCGGCCTTCGGGGCACCGGGCGACGCGGCGGGGCGCCGGACGGGCAGGACGGGCAGGACGGTGGTGGCTCGCGGCATGTGTGACGGCATGGGTGTGCTTCCCCCAACGGGTCTTGGCGACGCGGGACGGTGAGCCGGCGGGACGCCTCGGGACGGGGCGCCGCACGCCGGCGAGGTGGCGGACGGCCCAGGGGCGTCGGGCGCGGTGGGCAGCGGGAGACGGGCGCGGGGCCGGCGTGGCACGGACGTAGGACGGATGCAGGGCGGACGTGGGACCGATGCAGGGCGGACGTAGGACGGAAACAGGGCCGACGTAGGACGGACGTGAGACCGACGCAGGGCGGACGTAGGACGGATACGGGGCGGGCGGAGGAAGGACGTGGCCGCCGGTGCGGCCGGTCAGGCGATCGTCAGCGGGCCGTCGGCCACGTAGGCCGCGAGCGGTCCCGTCATCCGTGACCGGGACGGCGGGTGCAGGGCGAGGCCGTTGGCGCAGGCGGCGAGGTGGCCGATCTCGTCGGACGCCATGAAGTTGAGCCCGCCGAGCAGTTCGACCGCGCGCGGGACGACGCGGGCGATGGTGTCCTGGACGGCGTAGCGGGCGCACAGCGACTGGGCGAGGGTGGCCTCGCCGAGGTCGCCGTCGTCGATGCGGCGGGCGACGGCCTCCGCCGTGGTGGCCGCGGCCTCGGTCTCGACGTAGAGCCGGGCCCGGTCGTGGTCGGGGATCCGGTCGTTGAGCAGGACGCGTTCCACCAGGGCGCTCGCCGCCCCGAGGTAGCTGCCGGTCATGAGCACCTGGAACCAGATCAGCCCGGCCGTCTGGAGTTCGTCGAGCCGCTGCCCGGCGGGCGCGGACGTGCGCAGCAGCAGCTCCGGCGGCACGAACACGTCGGTGAGCGTGACCTGTTCGCTCTCCGCCCCGGCGAGGAAGGCGCTGGACCAGAAGCCGCTGACGGTCATGCCGTCGCTGCCCGCGGGCACGAGGGCGACGGCGAGTTCCTCGCCCTGTCCGTCCTCGCGCGGCACCAGGACGCTGGCGGTGAGCAGGTCCATGGAACGGGCCAGGCTGCACGGGCGTTTGACGCCGTTGAGCCGCACCCCGTCGCCGTCCGGGGTGGCGGTCATGGTGGGTTCGAGGATGCCGGCGCCGCTGCGGCCCTCGGCGAAGCCGGAGGCGATGAGGCGGCCCGACTCGGCGACGCCCTCGATCAGCATCCACTCCAGGCCGTCGCCGAGCGCGCCGAGACCGACCAGGGTGGCCATGGAGAAGTGGTGCATGGTGGTCCCGACGGCCAGCGACGGGGAGCGGCTGCCGATGGCCCGCTGCACGCGCAGCGCGTCCACGGCCGTCGCGCCCCGCCCCTGGTGGCTGCCGGGGACGAGCAGTCCGGGCCCGCCGCTGTCCCGGAAGAACCCGATGCCGGGGCCGCCGGGCCGCTCCAGGTCCATCAGGGGCGTCTCGCGCAGTGCGGGGTCGAGGTCGGGCAGCAGCTTGGCGAGGGTGGTGCGGTCACGCTCGAGGAATCTCATGGACGTCCTGTCCTCCGGGTGGGGGTGGGGGCGGGAGACGCGGGCGGCGGCCCGCCGGTCATACGGCGTTGGCGGCGCGCAGCAGCCGCCAGACGGCGCCGGCGCGGGGCCGTCCGAGGAAGGCGATGTACTCCGGGAGGACCGTGTGCGGGGCCCACTTCTGCTTGTACTCGAGCTGGGAGGCGGCCGGGTAGATCGCGTCGCCGTGCTCGGCGAGCAGGCGTACGAACCGGGTGAAGGCGCGGCTGGCGCCCGGCAGTTCGTGCTCGTCACCGAGCCCGGTGAAGGGCGTGAACCCGAAGTGCAGCCAGCCCGCGCCGTCGGCGGCGAAGCGTTCCATGACGGTGGCGTTGAGGGCCTCCATCACGCCGGGCGGCGCGTCGGGGTGGCGGCGGCTGAGGTCGTGCAGCCAGCCTGGGCGGCTGCCGTAGACGGGCGAGTAGTTGATGTAGCCGACCGTCCTGCCGTCGACGCGGCCGGCGAAGAGGCGGCGGTGCCGTTGCAGCGGGCCGGTGCGCTGGCCGACCAGGAACCGCAGCTCCTTGACGTGCCGGCCCTTGTCGCGCAGCCAGCGGTCGTCCACGGCGTCGAGTTCGGCGGGGTCGTCGCCGTGCCGGACCTCGGCGACCTCCAGTCCGGCGCGCCGGGCCCGGGAGATCTTGTTGCGCAGCCGGACGAACCGTGAGCCGCGCAGGGTGAATCGGGACAGGTCGACGGCGTACGAGGCGCCGATCTGGTTGACGGTGAATCCGTGCCGCGCGTACAACTCGGCGTCGTCGCGCTGGAGTTGTACGGCGACGAGATGCCGGCCCGCGTGCGCGACGAAGGACGTCAGCAGCTCGGCGCGGTGTTCGGGCGCGGTGAACGGGCCGCCGAACTGCAGGACGTGCCGCCGTCCCGCCCGGCGGTAGGCGCAGGCGCCGTCGAGCCGTTCGTCCCGGAAGAACTCGTTGCCGCTGTTCAGTGCCAGGAACGCGCTCGGGTTGTCGCTGTGCGCGGCGAGGGTGTCAAGCACGGACGGCATTCGTGCCCTCCAGTGAGGTCCGGGCGGACGCGTCGGCCGCCTCGCGGTATTGCCGCTCGAAAGCGCGGTACGCCGCGTGCGTCTCGGGCTCGAACGCGACTCCGAAGGGTTTGAGGGAGTTCCCGAACAGGGCCCGGTCTCCCATGAGATGGACGGGCAGGGCGAGCAGGGCCCATTCGGGTCCGACGAACAGCGCCCAGGCGCCGGCGAGGACACCGGCCGTGACCAGGCTGTGCATCACGTTGTAGGCGACGTAGTAGCCGCGCGCCACGCGCCGCCTCGGGCTGCGCCGGTGGGCGACGGCGCCGGGGATGTAGCCGACGACGTCGATCACCGCGAAGAGGCCCGCGAACACCCACCAGCGGATCTCGGAACGGTGCTGGACGACGAGGACGAGGGAAACGGCGAGAAACGCGAGCCATTCCAGTCGGCTGAGCGCGAAGGTGGTTTTCGTCTCGAATCGGTTCTTGGCGTCCACGGGCGCTCCAGGATTGCAGCGTACGGTCGCTGGGGTCTTCCACTCGTCTTTACGGAGGCGCGGGCCGGGTCCCTAAGAGAGGGAGGTCCCTTCCTGCACGCCTCCTGGCGGACGGCTGCGGTCAGTTGTTCACTTGGGGTTTGCGTGTGCGCCGCGGCGCACCAGTAGGTGTGGCACTGCACACTGGCCGGATCACGTCCCTGGAGGCGCAGCCATGTCAGACCGTCCGCTCCCCGGCCGCCGCAGCCTGCTGCGCGGCTCCCTCGCCGCGTCGGCGGCCCTCACCCTGCCCACCGCGCTGGGCGCGGCCCCGGCGTTCGCCCGGTCCGGCCGGCCCTCGGCGGACTGGGGCGTGCAGACGGGCGACGTGACCGCCAACTCCGGTCTGGTGTGGGTGCGTTCGGACCGCCCCGCCCGCATGGTGGTGGAGACGTCGGCGACCGAGTCGTTCCGCAACCCGCGCAGATGGCACGGCCCGCTGCTGGACGCCGGCACCGACTTCACCGGCACGACCCGGCTCCAGGGGCTGCCGGCCGGCGAGCAGATCCACTACCGGGTGCTGCTCTCGGACCCGGACGACCCGCGCCGCACCGGCGAGCCGGTCACCGGCACGTTCCGCACCGCGTCGGTCCGCCGCCGCGACGGCGTGCGCTTCCTGTGGTCCGGCGACCTGGCCGGGCAGGGCTGGGGCATCAACCCGGAGTTCGGCGGCTACCGCATCTACGAGGCGATGTCCCGCCTCGACCCGGACTTCTTCCTGCTCAGCGGCGACTCCATCTACGCCGACGGCCCGATCTCGGCCACGGCGGCCCTGCCGGACGGCGGCACCTGGCGGAACATCACGACCGAGGAGAAGTCCAAGGTCGCCGAGACCCTCGCCGAGTTCCGCGGCAACTTCCGCTACAACCTGCTCGACGAGCACCTGCGGCGGTTCAACGCGCACGTCCCCACGATCGTCCAGTGGGACGACCACGAGGTGCGCAACAACTGGTACCCGGGCCAGACGGTCCCCGACAGCGACGCACGCTACACCGAGCGGAGCGTGGACGTGCTGACGGGGCGGGCGCTGCGGGCGTTCAGCGAGTACTACCCGGTGTCCACGCTGCGGCCGGGTTCCGACGAGGGCCGGATGTACCGGGTGCTGCGGCAGGGTCCGCTGCTGGACGTGTTCGTGGTGGACATGCGGACGTACCGCAACGCCAACTCGACCGACGACCAGACCGTGGACCCGCAGGGCATCCTCGGCCGCGAGCAACTGGAGTGGCTGAAGCGGGAGCTGGCGCGGTCGCGGGCGGTGTGGAAGGTGATCGCCGCCGACATGCCGATCGGCCTGGTGGTGCCGGACGGCGGCGAGGGCAGGAAGCACTTCGAGGCGGTCGCTCAGGGCGACCCGGGCGCGCCGCTCGGCCGTGAGCTGCAGATCGCGGAGCTGCTGCGGTTCGTCAAGCACCGGCGGATCACCGGCACGGTGTGGCTGACGGCCGACGTGCACCACACCTCGGCGCAGCACTACCAGCCGTCGCGGGCCGCGTTCACCGACTTCGAGCCGTTCTGGGAGTTCGTGTCGGGGCCGCTGAACGCGGGTGCCTTCCCGGCGAGCGCGCTGGACGGCACGTTCGGTCCGGAGCGCGTGTTCGTGAAGGCGCCGACCGCCTCGAACGTGTCGCCCTCGGGCGGCTACCAGTTCTTCGGCGAGGTCGACATCGACGGCGACAGCGGGGAGATGACGGTGCGGCTGCGCGAGCAGGACGGCACGGTGCTGTTCACCAAGGTGCTCCAGCCCGGTCTGGTCGGGCAGTGAACGCCCGTCCGTGACTCCCGCCAAAGATCCGCAAAAGATCGGCAAAGGGGACAGAAGCAGGCTTTACCCGTCGGTCACAGGGCGTTCGTGATCACGCAACACCGTTCCTTCACAGTGGTTGCATGAATCGAGACACAGCTCTGCTGCTGATGCCCCTGGTCCTCCTCGCCGCCACGGCCGCGTTCCACACGTGGTGGGCACGCCGCCGCGGTCACGCACCGCCGGCGCACGATACCGGTGCCCGGCCGCTGCCCACCGAGCAGCAGGCCGGGCCGTCCGGGACGTCGCGGCAGGAGCCGGGCACCGCCACCGGTGAGACCACGCTGTGGCGGATGCGGACGACGGTGAAGGACGAGCCGGGATCGCTCGCCGCGCTGTGCGGGGCCCTCGCGGAGCACCGCGTCGACATCCTCAGCCTGCAGACGCATCCGCTGGCCGACGGCACCGTGGACGAGTTCCTGCTGCGCGCCCCGGCCGAGCTGGCGGCCGCCGACATGGCGCGGGCGGTGTCCTCGGCGGGCGGCGCCGACACCTGGCTGGAGCGGGCCGACGCGCACGACCTCGTGGACGCCCCGACCCGCGTCCTCGGCCTCGCTACCCGCACGGCACTGGACGCCGCCGAACTTCCCCTCGCCTTGCGGCAGTTGCTGGGCCGTTGCACCATCCGCCAACTGCCCGCCAGGCCGGTCGGCGGCGGTCCGGCGCCGGACGGCGTGCCGGTGGAGGGCGCCCTGGAGGACACCGTGATGCGGCTGCGCGCCCCGGAGGGCGGCACGATCACCGTGGAGCGGGCGTATCTGCCCTTCACTCCCACCGAGTTCGCGCGGGCGCGCGCCCTGGTGGAGCTGGACTCCCGGCTCGGTCCGCGGGTGCCGGGCAGCCAGGACGTGCTGACGCTGCCCGAGGGCAACGACATCACGGTGCGCCGCGCCGACCAGGGCGATCTGGAGGCCGCGAAGGAGATGCACGAGCGGTGCTCCCCGCGGACGCTGTCGATGCGCTACCACGGGCCGGTCGGTGACGCGGACCGCTACCTCGGCCACCTGCTCAGCCCGCGCTTCGGGCGCACGCTCGCCGTGCAGACCGCGTCGGGGCGGATCGTCGGCCTCGGGCACCTGCTGTGGGACGGCGACGAGACGGAGGTCGCGCTGCTCGTCGAGGACGGCTGGCAGCGGCGCGGCATCGGCGGCGAACTCCTCGGCCGGCTGGTGGCGATGGCCGCCGAGGCGGGCTGCGAGAGCGTGTACGCCGTCACGCAGTCGTCCAACACCGGCATGGTCGCCGCGATGCGCGGCCTCGGCCTGCCCCTCGACTACCAGATCGAGGAGGGCACCCTCGTCATCACCGCCCGCCTGGAGGCGGCGCCGCTCGCCTCGCGGCTGCCGCACGAGCAGCAGGGCCGGCGGACCGCACACCGCGACTGAACCGCCGTAGGGCGAGGGACGCTACTGAACCGCCGCACGGCGAAGGACACGACTGCACCGCCGCACGGCACGGGACGCGGCCGAACCGCCGTACGGCGTGAGAATCGAGCGGCCCGGCGGGATTCCCGTCGGGCCGCTCACCCGTTCGGGGCGGCGCGCCTGTCCCGGCGCCCCGCCCCGTCCCCCGGCTCCGTCGGCTCAGTCGTTGGCCAGCGCCGCGTGCAGCGTCGTCGGGCCGGCCGGCTCGCCCAGCGCCCCGTCGAGGTCGGCCCACAGGTCGTCGACGTCCTCCAGGCCCACCGACATCCGCAGCAGCCGGTCGCTGACCCCGGCGCCGCGGCGGTCGTCGGCGTCCACGATGCGGTGGCTGATGGACGCCGGGTGCTGGATCAGCGTGTCGACGCTGCCCAGGCTGACGGCCGGCGTGATCAGCCGGACGCCCGCGATGACCTCGTGCGGGTCGCCGTGCACCTCGAAGGAGACCATCGCGCCGCCGATCCGCGGATAGTGCACGCGGGCCACGCGCGGGTCGGCGGCGAGCCGCCCGGCGAGTTCGGCGGCGTTGGCGGACGCGGCCCGCACCCGGACCGGCAGCGTCGACAGACCGCGCAGCAGCAGGTAGCCGGCCAGCGGGTGCAGCACGCCGCCGGTCGCGAACCGGACCTGCCGCAGCCGCCCGGCGAACTCCTCGTCGCAGGCGACCACGCCGGCCATCACGTCGCCGTGGCCGCCGAGGTACTTGGTGGCGCTGTGCAGCACCAGCCGCGCGCCCTGCTCGGCGGGCCGCTGGAGGACGGGCGTGGCGAACGTGTTGTCCACGAGCAGCGGCACGGAGCCGCACGCGTGGGCGACGGCCCGCAGGTCGACCTCGGCGAGCGTCGGGTTGGCCGGCGACTCGACCAGCACCAGACCGGTGTCGGGGCGCAGCGCGTCCCCGATGCCCGCGGGGTCGGTCCAGGTGACCTCGGAGCCGAGCAGCCCGGCGGTCAGCAGGTGGTCGCTGCACCCGTACAGGGGCCGTACGGCGACGACGTGCCGCAGCCCCATCGCGCTCCGCACGAGGAGTACGGCGCTGAGCGCGGCCATCCCGCTGGCGAAGGCGACCGCCGCCTCGGTGCCCTCCAGCCGGGCGAGGGCGGTCTCGAAGCGGGCGACGGTCGGGTTGCCGAGCCGCGCGTAGACGGGCGGGCCGTCCGGGTCGGCGCCGCTCTCGGCGAACGCGTCGATGCGGGCGGCCTCGCCACGGCTGTCGTACGAGGGGTAGGTGGTGGACAGGTCGATCGGCGGGGCGTGCAGTCCCTGCCGGGCGAGATCGTCGCGGCCGGCGTGCACGGCCTCGGTGGCCAGTGCTCTCGATGCGGTGGGCGTGTCCATGAGCGGAAGAGTGAACGACGGCCGGGTCACCGGGGTGAGACTCCGTGCTACGTTCGGCCAATGTCCGAATCTGTCGTACTGGATCCGGTCGATCTTCATCTGCTGCGGCTGTTGCAGAACGACGCCCGGACCACCTACCGCGATCTCGCCACCCAGGTCGGTGTCGCGCCGTCGACCTGCCTGGACCGGGTGGCGCGGCTGCGGCGGGCCGGGGTGATCCTCGGCCACCGGCTGCGGCTGGACCCGGCCAAGCTCGGGCGCGGCCTGGAGGCGCTGCTGTCGGTGCAGGTCAGACCGCATCGGCGGGAGCTGGTCGGCCCGTTCGTGGACCGGATCCGAGCCCTCGCGGAGTCGCGGACCGTGTACCACCTGACCGGCCCCGACGACTATCTCGTCCATGTCGCGGTCGCCGACATGGCCGATCTTCAGCGGCTCGTTCTGGACGAGTTCACCTCGCGCCGCGAGGTGGCCCGGGTGGAGACGCGGCTGATCTTCCAGCAGTGGGAGTGCGGGCCGCTGCTGCCGCCTTCGCCCTCGGCTCAAACCGAGTGACGTGCGGCGCCGGCCGTATGAGGATGGGCGGCATGCCTGACACCAACAGCCCGCTGCCCCGCGAGGTCGCCGACCGTTATGTCGACGACCTCATCGCCCTCGACCCGGTCACCGGTACCTACCTCGGCGTGAAGGAGAGTTCGCGCAGGCTGCCCGACCTGTCGCCCGCCGGTCAGGAGGCCGTCGCGGACCTTGCGCGGGCCACGCTGGCGCGGCTCGACGAGGCGGAGCGCCGGCCCGGTGCGGACAGCGACATCGAGCGCCGGTGCGCCCGGCTGCTGCGCGAGCGGCTGACCGCCGAACTCGCCGTGCACGAGGCCGAGGAGGGCCTGCGCGCGGTCGGCAACCTGGGCACGGTGGCGCACTCGGTGCGCGAGGTGTTCTCGGTGACACCGAACGACACCGAGGAGGACTGGGCGGCGATCGCGGAGCGGCTGCGCGCGGTGCCCGCCGCGCTCCAGGGCCACCGCGAGTCGCTCGCGCTCGGTCTGGAACGCAAGCTGTACGCGGCTCCGCGGCCCACGGCCACGTTCATCGGCCAGCTCACCGAGTGGGCCGACACGGGTGAGGGCCGGGGCTGGTTCGAGGACTTCGCCGCGGACGGCCCCGAGACGCTGCGCGCCGAGCTGGACGAGGCGGCCCGGGGCGCGACCGCGGCCGTGGTGGAGCTGCGGGACTGGATGCGGGACGTGTACGCGCCGGCCGTGCAGGGCGCGCCGAACACGGTGGGCCGCGAGCGGTACGCCCGCTGGGCGCGCTACTACAACGGCACGGACCTCGACCTGGACGAGGCGTACGCCTACGGCTGGGCCGAGTTCCATCGCATCCTCGGCGAGATGAAGCAGGAGGCCGAGAAGATCCTGCCGGGCGCGGCGACGCCGTGGGAGGCGCTGGCGCACCTGGACGAGCACGGCCGGCACATCGAGGGCGTCGACGAGGTCCGCGCCTGGCTCCAGGGGCTGATGGACGAGGCGATCGAGAAGCTCGACGGCACGCACTTCGAACTGGCCGAGCCGGTACGGAAGGTGGAGTCGTGCATCGCGCCGCCCGGCAGCGCCGCCGCCCCGTACTACACGAACCCGTCGGAGGACTTCTCCCGGCCGGGCCGCACCTGGCTGCCGACGATGGGCGCGACCCGCTTCCCCGTCTACGACCTGGTGTCGACGTGGTACCACGAGGGCGTGCCGGGCCACCACCTGCAGCTCGCGCAGTGGACGTACGTCGCGAAGAACCTGTCCCGCTACCAGGCCACGGCCGGCATGGTCAGCGCCAACGCGGAGGGCTGGGCGCTGTACGCCGAGCGCCTGATGGACGAGCTGGGCTTCCTCACGGACGCGGAACAGCGGCTCGGCTACCTGGACGCGCAGATGATGCGGGCCGCGCGGGTCGTCGTGGACATCGGCATGCACCTGGAGCTGGAGATCCCGGCGGACTCGCCGTTCCACCCGGGTGAGCGGTGGACGCCGGAGCTGGCCGAGGAGTTCTTCGGCGCGCACAGCAGCCGTCCGGCGGACTTCGTGGAGAGCGAGCTGACCCGCTACCTGACCATTCCCGGCCAGGCGATCGGCTACAAGCTGGGTGAGCGGGCCTGGCTGCTGGGCCGGGAGAACGCCCGCAAGCGGCACGGCGACGCCTTCGACCTGAAGGCCTGGCACATGGCGGCCCTGTCTCAGGGTTCGCTGGGCCTGGACGACCTGGTGGACGAGTTGTCCCGCCTGTGAGCACGGCGGGGCGGCCGGCCGCTCCCGGCACCGGCCGTCCGCCCCGCGTCACGGGCACGCGCCCCCGCGTCTCGGGCACGCCGTCCCTCGTCACGCGTCACGCGTGCTCAGCGGCGGCATTCCGCCTCGTCCAGTCCTCCGGACACGGCCTCGCAGCACTCCCGCGCTGCCTCGTGGGGCGTCCGGCTCAGGTGAGCAGCCGCAGGTGTACGAGCCCCAGCCACGCCCCGCTCTCCCACTGCACCCGGGCGGCGCGGACGGCGTAGCGGCCGGGGGTGAGGGCGATGTGCAGGCAGTCGGCCGCGTCGGTGGTGCCGGGGCGGGCCGCGTCGAACAGGCGGACCGGGCCCGGCACCTTCCACCGCGTCTCCGGTGACCACTCCGCCAGGTCCAGGGCCTCGGACACGGCCGCCGCCGGCCCGGCCCCGAAGCCGTCGGCGGGCCCGCGGACGAAGACGCCGTGGTCGGGCAGGAAGGAGGTCGGGGCGGGTTCGTCGCCGAGCACCAGGGCCGTGCAGTCACCGACCGGGAGCAGGCCCGTCCCGCCGACGACCTCGCAGGCCCGGTCGTAGTCCGAGGCGGTCTCCTCGCCGTCGGCGCCCGTCCAGAACGGCAGCACCGTCTCGGGCACCGCCACGAGGGGCCCGCCGTTCGAGTCGACCCATTTCACCGCGCGCGGCTCCGCGTAACGCACCATGCGCAAAACCTACATGCCCGCGCGAGCCCCGAGCGCCACCCAACTCCCTTGTCAGCAACCGCAGTCGGCGCCGACGGGGGCGGTGAGCGGGTCGGCGGCGCGGCGTTCGCGGCCGTGCCGGGTCTCGAACTCGAAGCCCTCGCGCACCCAGTACTCGAAGCCGCCGAGCATCTCCTTGACCTGGTAGCCCAGTTCGGCGAGGGCCAGCGCGGCGCGGGTGGCGCCGTTGCAGCCGGGGCCCCAGCAGTAGGTGACGACCGGCACGGACCTGTCGAGGAGTTGTCCGGCCCGCTCGGCGACGAGTGCGGTGGGCAGGTGGACGGCGCCGGGGACGTGCCCCTGGCCCCAGGACTCGGCGGAGCGGGAGTCCACGACGACGAACCCGGGGTCGCCGCCCGCCGCGAGCGCCGCGGCGACGTCGGACACGTCGGCGTGGAGGGCGAGGCTCGCGCGGAAGTGGGCGGCGGCCTCGGCGGGCGCCGCGGGCGGGACCCGCAGGACGGGGTTGGCGACGGTCGGGACGACGGTGGTGGCAGTCGTGGCGGAGCTCATGGCGGGGCCTTTCCTGGAGCGGTCCGAGCGGATTCCGGCGACTCGAAATCTACGGCCGCGCACCGCCGCCCAGAAGGGACGATCCCCGGCGCATCCCTTGCGGCGCCGTGGATTTCCCTGCTATCCCTCGGTGATGACCACGTATTCCCCGGACGCCACGGACTGGCGCATCCTCGACGTCCTCCAGCGGGAGGGCCGGGCCAGTTTCGCCGAGCTCGCCCGTGCCGTCTCGATGTCCGCGAGCGCGGTCACCGAGCGGGTGCGCCGCATGGAGGAGGCGGGGGTCATCCAGGGGTACGCGGCCGTGGTCGACCCCGACCGGCTGGGGCTGCCGATCCTGGCGTTCGTCCGGCTGCGCTATCCGACCGGCAACTACAAGCCGTTCCACGACCTGGTGGCGGCGACGCCGGAGATCCTGGAGGCGCACCACGTCACCGGCGACGACTGCTTCGTCATCAAGGTCGCCGCCCGCTCGATGCGGCACCTGGAGGAGGTCGCGGGCCGTATCGGCGCACTCGGCTCGGTGACCACGAGCATCGTGTACTCCTCTCCGCTCCCCCGGCGTCCGCTGGGCCGCTGAGCCACGGGCCCGCTCGGGTCAGCGCACGCCGCGCTGCCGCAGCACCGAGCCCGAGCGGCCCTTCACGACCTCCAGCTGTGCGTGGATGCGGCGCCGCAGGTCGGCGACGTGGCTGACGATGCCGACGCTGCGGTCCCGCTCGCGCAGGGAGTCGAGGACGTCGAGGACCTCGTCGAGGGTCTGGTCGTCGAGGCTGCCGAAGCCCTCGTCGATGAAGAGGGTGTCCAGGCGCACCCCGCCCGCCTCGTCGGTGACGACGTCCGCGAGGCCGAGCGCGAGCGCGAGGGACGCGAAGAACGTCTCGCCGCCCGACAGGGTCGAGGTGTCCCGTTCACGGCCCGTCCAGGCGTCGACGACGTGCAGCCCGAGCCCGCTGCGGGCGCGGCCGGCGCGGTCGTCGGAGTGGACGAGGGTGTAGCGGCCGGACGACATGCGCTGCAGGCGCGCGGTCGCCGCGGCGGCGACCTGCTCCAGCCGGGCCGCGAGCACGTAGGACTCCAGGCGCATCTTCCGCTCGTTGTCCGCGGAGGTGCCGGCGGCCAGGCCGGCCATCCGGGCGATGCGCTCGTGCTCCTCGCGCAGCGGCCCGAGGCGCCGTACGGCTGCCGCGGCGCGGGCCGAGAGCCGGTCGAGCTCGGCGCAGCGGCGGTCCGCGGCGTCCCGTGCGGAGACCGCGTCGCGCAGGTGCCGGTCGGCTTCGGCGAGGGCCTGTTCGGCGGCGGTGACGTCGGCGGGCGGAGCCTGGGCGGCGGCCGCGGTGTCGGCCTCGGCGAGGACGGCGCGTACGGCGGCCTCCTCCGCGTACCAGGCGTCGAGCCGGTGCTGGAGTTCGCGGTGGGCGGCGTCGTCGAGAAGGGCCTGCGCGGCGGCCTCCGGGGTGTCGAAGCCGGCGCGGAACGCGGCGTCCGCGAGCCGGGAGTCGGCCTCCTTGAGCCGCTGGGCGGTGTCCTCGGCGACGCGGGCGCGGTCGGCGGCGTCGGTGAGCAGGGCGACCTGCCGCTCCAGTTGCGCGGCGCGCGCGGCGACGCTGTCCAGGGAGCCACGTGCCCGCGCCAACTCCTCTTCCAGGCCCGCCTTTTCGCGGTCGAGTCGCTCGCGGTGGCCGACCCGGGAGGCGGCGCGGACGGCCGCTTCCTGCTGGACGGCGACGCGTCGCTCCCGCTCCAGTTCGGCGCGGCGCAGCTCCTCCTGCGCGGCGTGCAGACCGGACGCGGCCTCGCGGGCTTGCGCGTACTCCCGTTCGAGCTGTTCGGCCTCGGCGGCGAGCCGCGTGGTCGGGGCGTCACCGGCCTCGGCGGTGGCGGCGGCCAGCGCCTGCCGCAGGTCGTTGAGGCTCCGCTCGTCCTCGGCGCGGCGCTCGTCGGCGCGTTGGTGGGCGGCGAGGGCGCGTTCCTCGGCGTCCCGGTCGACGTGGCCCGCGACCTTGCGGGCGGGGGCGGGGTGTTCGGTCGCTCCGCAGACGGCGCAGGGTTCGCCGTCGGTGAGGTGGGCGGCGAGTTCGGCGGCGATGCCGGTGAGCCGCTGTTCCTTGAGGTCGAGCCAGTGCGCGCGGGCCTCCACGGCCCGTTCGGCCGAGGCGAGGGCCTGCCGCTGGGCGGCGTCGGTGTCCTGGGCGAGCCGGTCGCGCTGCCGGGCCGCGGCCAGGCGCCGCCGGGCGGGATCGCGCTGGACGGCGAGCTGTTCGGCGCGGGTCGCGGCTTCCTGGGCGGCCTCGATCCGGGTTCGGAGGTCGGTGCGCAGCGCTTCCCAGCCGGCGAGCCAGGACTCCGCGTCCTGCCGGACGTCCTCGTCGGCACGTTCCTGCCGGTCCAGGTCGGCGCGTTCCGCGACGAGCCGGGCGAGGCGCTGCTCGGCGCGGCGTGCCGACTCCAGGCCGCCCAGTTCCTCGGCGGCCCGGCGCGCGGCGGCGGCCAGCCCGGCCGCGCCCGCGTCGGCGAGGTGGTCCGGCAGCAGGGCACGCGCGTGTGTCTCCTCGGCGGTGGCGCGCCGGTGCGCGGCCTCGGCCCCCTCCCGCAGGTCGAGTGCGGGCGCCACCGCCTCGGCCTTGCGGCCCCGCTCCATGCGCTGCTGCGTCCGCCGGTGGGCGTCGGCGCGCTCCTCCAGCCGCCGGGCGCGTGCCCGCGCCTCGTCGAACCGCCGTTGCAGCCGGGCCAGTTCGCGTACGTCGTCCAGGGCGCGGGCGGTCGCGGCGCGGGCGGTCTCGGCGGCGGTGAGGCGGCTGTGCGCGACGGCGAGCTGTTCGCGGGCGGTGCTGCGGGCGACGGCGGCGGCGCTCAGCACGGCGTCGGCGAGGCCGGGGTCGCCGGGGGTCAGGTCCGGCAGTTCCATGGCGTCGCCGGCGGCCTGCTGCATGCGGTGCGCGTCGGCGAGCAGGTCGGCGTCGCCGTCGCGGACCCGGGCCTCGGTGGCGCGGCGGCGTTCGGCGAGGCGTTTTTCCACCTCGGCGAACCGGCGGGTGTCGAAGAGGCGGCCGAGGAGTTTGCCGCGGGCCTCGGCGTCGGCGCGCAGGAACCGCGCGAAGTCGCCCTGGGGCAGCAGCACGACCTGGCAGAACTGCTCGCGGCTCATGCCGAGCAGCTGGGTGATCTCCTCGCCGATCTCCTGGTGGGAGCGGCTGAGGTCCTTCCAGGTCCCGGCCGGGGCGTCGTACTCGCGCAGCCAGGTCTGGGCCTTGTCGAGGGTGGTGCCCGAGCCGCGTTTCTTGGGGCGCTGCCAGGGCGGCTGCCGGGTGATCTCCAACCGGCGTCCGGCGACGGTGAGTTCGAGGGCGACCTCGGTGCGGGTGGCGGGCGCGGCGTGGTCGCTGCGGAGGTTCAGTCCCTGTCCGCCGCTCTGGCGGGCGCCGGGCACCGAGCCGTAGAGGGCGTAGCAGACGGCGTCGAGGACGGAGGTCTTGCCCGCGCCGGTCGGGCCGTGCAGCAGGAAGAGGCCGGCCGCGGACAGGGCGTCGAAGTCGACGGTCTGCGTGCCGCCGAAGGGACCGAAGGCGGTGATGTCCAGCCGGTGGAGTCTCACCGCGCCACCTCCCGTACCGCGTCGTCGGCGCGGGCGGCGTCGAGCGCGTCGCGCAGCACCGCGCGCTCGTGCTCGTCGGGGCCGGCGCCGCGGACGTGGGCGACGAAGTCCTCCGCGATCTCCTGGTCGTCGCGGCCCGCGAGGCGGCGGGCGTAGGTCACGTCGGGGTCGTCGGGCCGGCGTTCGGGGTCGAAGGCGAGGCTGAGCGTGTGCGGGAAGCGCTCGGTGAGCCGGGCCATGGGGTCGGCGGGGCGGACCGCGTCGGTGAGGGTGGCCTCGACCCACGCGTCCTCGTGCCGGGCGAGCGCCGGGTCGGCGAGGAGGTCTTCCAGGGTGCCGCGGATGCGGGCCAGCGGGCGGGGCACGGGGCAGTCGACGCGCTCGGCGGTGACGGCTCCGTCGGCGGCCAGGTCGACGAGCCACATGCTCTTGCGGTGGTCGGCCTCGGAGAAGGAGTACGGCAGCGGGGAGCCGGAGTAGCGGACGCGGTCGGTGATGGTCTGGCAGCCGTGCAGGTGGCCGAGCGCCACGTAGTCGACGCCGTCGAAGACGCCCGCGGGCACGGCGGCGACGCCGCCGACGGTGATGTCCCGTTCGCTGTCGCTGCCGCGGCCTCCGGTGACGAAGGCGTGGGCGAGCACCACGGAGCGGGTGCCGGGCGGGCGGGCGGCGAGGTCGGCGCGGACGCGGTCCATGGCGGCGACGAGGACGGCCTCGTGGCCCGCCTTGTCGACGCCGAACTCGTCCTTCACCAGGGCGGGTTCGAGGTAGGGCAGGCCGTAGAAGGCGACGTCGCCGTGCGCGTCGGACAGCACGACGGGGGTGCCGCACGCCGCCGGTTCGGTCCGCAGGTGGATGCCGGCGCGGTCGATGAGTCCGGCGCCGACGCCGAGCCGCCGGGCCGAGTCGTGGTTCCCGGAGATCATCACCGTGGGCACGCCGAGGGCGGCGAGGCGGTGCAGCGCGTCGTCGAACAGCTCGACGGCGGCGAGCGGCGGCACCGCGCGGTCGTACACGTCCCCCGACACGACCACCACGTCGGCCTCGCGCTCCCGCGCGGTGGTGACGAGGTGCCCGATGAACTCGGCCTGGGCCCCGAGCATGTTCACCCGGTGGAACGCCCGGCCGAGGTGCCAGTCGGAAGTGTGCAGCAGTCGCATGATCCCCGAGACTAACGGCCGGGTCCGACAGCCGGGTGGTTACTCCCGTATCGCCCCGTCATGACGGCCCGCCGGCACGGCGATCGGCGAGCTTTGTCCGTTCCGTCAGGCGTCCCCGTACGCCTCTCCGCCGAGTTCGAACCGGGCCGTGCCCGCGGTCGCGTCGGCGAGCCAGGTCTCGAAGGCGGTGACGTCCGCGTCGGGCAGTCCGATCTCGATCGTGACGGCCTCGCCGTAGCGCACGTCGCGGACCTCGCGGCCGGTGGAGCGCAGCTCGTTCTCCAGCTTGCCGGCGCGCTGGTGGTCGACCGTGACGGTGGCGAGCCGGAAGCGGCGTCGGGTGATGGTGCCGAGCGTGTCGAGGGCCTCGCCGACCGCGCCGCCGTAGGCCCGGATCAGTCCGCCCGCGCCGAGCTTGACGCCGCCGAAGTAGCGGGTGACGACGGCGACGACGTACCGCATGTCGCGGCGCAGCAGCATCTGGAGCATCGGGACACCGGCGGTGCCGCCCGGTTCGCCGTCGTCGCTCGCCTTCTGGACCCCGGCGTCGGCGCCGACGACGTACGCCCAGCAGTTGTGGTTGGCGTCGGCGTGCTCCTTGCGCACGGCGGCGATGAATTCCTGCGCCTGCTGTTCGGTGGCGGCCGGGGCGAGGGCGCACAGGAAGCGGGAGCGGTTGACCTCGGTCTCGTGCACGCCCGCGTGGGCCACTGTGCGGTACTCGTCCTGCATCCGGTCAGCCTATGCGCAGGCCGTGCCGGGTGGCGGACCGGCTACTTCTTCCTGCCGCGCGGGACGGTCACCGAGGTCAGCAGGGCGGTGCCGGGGGCGAGGGTCCGCCAGTCGGTGCCGTGCCAGGCGAGGACGGCGAGGGCGGAGGTGGGGAACTTCGTACGGACCTGATCCAGGGTGTCGCCGAGCCCGTCGCCGGCGAGGCCGAGGACGAGGTCCTCCAGGCCCGGGTTGTGTCCGACGAGGAGCAGGGTCGCGATCCCGGCGGGCGCTTCCCGCACCACGGCGAGCAGTTCGCCGGCGTCGGCGGCGTACAGCCGGGGGTCGTGGCGCACGGGCGGCGGCGTGCCCCACTGGGCGGCGGCCAGGTCCCAGGTCTGGCGGGCGCGGACGGCGGTGGAGCACAGGGCGAGGTCCGGCAGCAGGTCGGCCTCGGCGAGGGCGTGTCCGGCGGCGGGGGCGTCGCGGCGGCCGCGCGGGGCGAGCGGGCGTTCGTGGTCGGGGGTGCCCTCGGGCCGGGCGGACTTGGCGTGCCGCAGGACGACGAGGCGGCGCAGCGGGCCCGCTTCGGAGCGCGCGATCACGCCGGTCCGCCGATGTCGACGGCGAGGTCGATGCCGAGGATGCGGTCGGCGTGCGCGTACGTCTCGAACCGGGCGCCGTCCGGCAGCTCCGGGTCGCGCTCGACGTCCCGCAGGACGCGCAGCACGCCGGGCACGTCCAGGTCGTTCTCCCAGGCGGCCCGCACGCGTGCGCGTACCTCGTCGGGGACGGGCCGCGAGGGCAGCCGCGCCCAGTCGGCGACGGCGCGGCGCCAGCGGACGAGGGTGTCGTGGGCGGCGTGCAGGGCGTCCGGGTCGAGCCGGCAGGGCGCGCTTCTGGGGTGGGAGAGCAGTGCCAGCCGCAGGGCCGCGGGATCGGGCTCCTGCGCCGCCTCGGGCGCCACCTGCTCGACCGGACCGACGGCGACGCGAATGCCGCCGGGCGAGGCGTGGGCGGCGGGGACCTGGGCGCTGCCGTCGGCCGCCTGACCGCCGACGGGACCCCGAGCAGGACCGTCGGCCGCCCGGCCGCCGACGGAACCCCGAGCAGGACCGTCGGCCGCCCGGCCGCCGACGGAACCCCGAGCAGGACCGTCGGCCGCCCGGCCGCCGACGGAACCCCCAGCAGGACCGTCGGGCACCTGGCCGCCACCGGAACCCCCAGCAGCACCGCCAGACGCCCGGCCGTCGGCGGGACCCCGGGCCGGGCCGTCGGCCGCCCGGCCGTCGTCCGCGGCGACGTGGAGGACGCGGGCCTCGCCGAGTCCGGACGCGGCGTCCGGGCCCTCCTCGAAGGGCCGGATGCCGAGGGCGGCGGCCCCGGCCCGCAGCTCGGCGCGCTCCCGTTCGCCGGTCAGCAGCGCCCACACGGGTGTGCCGCCCAGTTCCAGGGCGCGGACCAAGGTGTCCGCGACGAGCAGCACACGCAGGTTCGTGATGTCGAACCCGGTGGTGTGTGCCTCCACCCGGGTCAGGCCGCGGCGGGGCCGGGCGGCGTCGACGAGCTCGCCGCTACGGGCGTCGGTGATGCGCAACACGAGGCGAGCGTAGGCGCCCGGACGCCGGAACGCAGTCCGGGCGCACGGATTACCGAAAGCCCCGGCCGGTCGGGGCCGGGGCCGAAGGTGACCAGCCGGGGCCCGGCGGCGGCCGGCCGGTGCCCGGCGGCGGCCGGGAATCTTCGGGGAGCGCGGTCCGTTGTGCCGGACGACAGCGACAGCGCAGCTCAGCCCGGGAGGCCGACGGTGTACGGCGACGACGCAACGGTCCGCAGGATCCTCACCGACCTCGGCGACACCTGGGCCGTGGTGGGCCTGTCGAACAACCGCTCCCGCACCGCGTACCGCATCGCCGAGGTACTGCGGCGGTTCGGCAAGCGGGTCGTGCCGGTCCACCCGAAGGCGGAGGCGGTGCACGGCGAGCGGGGGTACGCCTCCCTGGCGGACATCCCCTTCGACGTGGACGTGGTCGACGTGTTCGTGAACAGCGACCTGGCGGGCCAGGTCGCCGACGAGGCGGTCGCCAAAGGCGCGAAGGCGGTCTGGTTCCAGCTCGGCGTGATCGACGAGGCGGCGTACGCCCGGACCCGCGAGGCCGATGTGGAGATGGTGATGGACCGCTGCCCGGCGATCGAGATACCCCGCCTGGGCTGAGCGCCCCGCGTCCGGGCCACCGCCGTCAGTCGTGCGGTGGACGGTCGCTGAGCCGGTGGTCCGCCACGTTCAGCGCCTCGTCGACCAGTCGGCGCAGATGGCCGTCCCGCAGCGCGTAGACGACGCGCCGCCCCTCCTTGCGTGTGGTCACCAGTCCCGCGAGCCGCAGCCGCGCCAGATGCTGGCTGACGGCCGGGCGTGCGGCGCCGCACACCTCGGTGAGCGACGTGACGTCGGCCTCTCCCCCGGTCAGCGCGTGCAGCAGCGTGAGGCGGGTGCGGTCACCGAGCAGGGCGAGCAGCTCGGCGGCGAGGGCGAACTGCTCCTCGCCGGGGCTGCGCGGGTGCGCATCGTGCGCAGGTGACAGGTGCATGCGTGCGCTCATACGCACATAATGGCGTCGTGGACGGCCCGCGTCCACCTCCGCGCACCGGAAGGGGAGCCCCGTGAGCGACCGCCGCCACCGAGAGCACGGCCCCGGACACGACCACCCGCACCGCGACAGCGACGCGCACGACCACCCGCACCAGCACTCCCCCAAGAGCCGGCGCCCGCGTCCGCACCGCCTGACGCACCGCCTGACGCACCTCCTCACACCGCACTCCCACGAGACCGCCGACAAGCTGGACTCCGCCCTGGAGTCCTCGGCCCGCGGCATGCGTGCCCTGTGGGTGTCGCTCGCGGTGCTCGGCGTCACCGCGCTCGCGCAGGCGGCGGTGGTGGCCGTCTCCGGTTCGGTGGCGCTGCTCGGCGACACGGTGCACAACGCGGCGGACGCGCTGACGGCCGTACCGCTCGCCATCGCCTTCCTGCTGGGCCGGCGCGCGGCGACGAGGCGGTTCACGTACGGCTACGGGCGGGCCGAGGACCTGGCGGGCATCGCGATCGTGCTGACGATCGCGGCGTCGGCGGCCTTCGCGGGGTGGACGGCCGTGGACCGGCTGCTGGACCCGCGTCCGGTCGAGCACGTACCGGCGGTGGCCGTGGCGGCGCTCGTCGGTTTCGCGGGCAACGAGTGGGTGGCCCGGTACCGGATCCGGGTCGGGCGCGCGATCGGCTCGGCCGCGCTGGTCGCGGACGGCCTGCACGCCCGCACCGACGGCTTCACCTCGCTGGCCGTGCTGCTGGGCGCCGGCGGTTCCGCGCTGGGGCTGCAACTCGCCGATCCGGTCGTGGGGTTGGCGATCACGGCCGCGATCCTGCTGGTGCTGCGGGACGCGGCGCGCGAGGTGTTCCGCCGGGTGATGGACGCGGTGGACCCGGCGCTGGTGGACCGGGCGGAGCGGGCGCTCGAAGCGGTCCCGGGGGTGCGCGGTGTGGGCGAGCTGCGGCTGCGCTGGATCGGGCACCGGCTGCGCGCGGAGGTGGCGGTCGTGGTCTGCGGGGACGCGACGGTGCGGGAGGCGCACCGCATCGCCGTCGACGCCGAACACGCCCTGCTGCACGCGGTCCCGCGCCTGACGGCCGCCCTGGTGCACGCCGACCCCGAGCCCGTACCGGGCGAGACGGACCCGCATCTGCCGCTGGCGCACCACGCGGCGGCGTAGGGCGGTCAGGCGAGGCCGAGCCCCTCCAGGACGACGGCGCCCGGCAGTTCGGCGAACGCCTTGCCCGGCACCAGCAGCTTGCCGCGCCTGCGTCCGCTGCCGACGAGGACGTACGGCAGGTCGACGACGGCCGGGTCGACCAGCACCGGCCAGCCCTCGGGCAGGCCGAGCGGGGTGATGCCGCCGTACTCCATGCCGGTCTCCCCGGTGGCGACGTCCATGGCGGCGAAGGAGGCCTTGCGCACGCCGAGTTGGCGGCGCACCGCGCCGTTCACGTCGACCCGCGTGGCGGACAGCACGACGCACGCGGCGAGCGTCGTCTCACCGGCGCGCTTGCCGGCGACGACGACGCAGTTCGCGGACCGCTCCAGCAGGTCCCGGCCGTAGTGCTCCACGAAGACGGCGGTGTCGGCCCACTCCGGGTCGGTGTCCACGTAGACGATCCGGTCGGCCGGGACACCGCCGCTCCAGTGGCGTACGGCGTCGGCGACCGGGCGGGTCAGCTCGTCCAGGCAGTCGGGGGCGGGCCGGGCGTTGTCGAAGTGACCGATCGGTGCGTGCATGAGCGCAGGTTACCGCCGCGCCTTGGGCCCCCGGCGAGCGGCCGAACGGCCCGGGGGAGGGCGGGCGGCCGGCCCTGGTTCTCAGGCCCCGGGCTCCAGTTCGGCGAGCCTGGCCGCCGACTCCTCGTCCAGCTCGGACAGCGCGAGCAGCTGGTCCGGCGTGACCCCGTCGGGTATCGGCACGGGCGCGGGTGTCCGCAGCGGCGGCTGCCAGCCCTCGGCGGCCGTCCAGCGCCGTACGACCCGGGCCGGGGCCCCGGCCACCACGGCGTGGTCGGGCACCGTGCCGCGCACCACGGCGCCGGCCGCGACGACGACGTTCCGTCCGATGCGCGCGCCCGGCAGGATCACCGCGCCGGTGCCGACCCAGCAGCCGGGGCCGATCTCGACGGGCTCCATCCGCGGCCACTGCCTGCCGATGGGCTGGTGCGGATCGTCGTAGGAGTGGTTCGTGGACGTGACGTAGACGTACGGACCGAAGTAGCAGTCGCTGCCGATGGTGACCGTGGTGTCGGCGATGACGTGGCTGCCGCGGCCGAGGACGACGCCGTCGCCGATCCGCAGGATGGGCTCGGGGCCGAGGTCGAGGTCGGGCATCAGACCGGCGGTGAGGGTGACCTGCTCCCCCACGATGCAGTGGGAGCCCAGATGGATCCACGGCTCGCCGAAGACGGTGCCGAGCGGGAACGCCAGTCTGGTACCGGTTCCCATGGCGCCGAAGCGCAGCCGACCGGGGTGCTCGGCGGTCACGGAGCCCGTGCGCTGCGCCCAGGCCCAGGCCGCGTGGACGGCGCGCTGCCCGAGGCGGCGCCGCCATGACGAGAACGTGTTCTTGCTCTTGGGCACCCGCTCACGGTACTCAGCGGCCCGCCCCGCCGGGCTCCGGAGGCCTGTGATCTTCACCCCAACCGGTGGCGTACGGTGCCGGTGAACAGGAGAGCGGGAGGCGATGATGACGCACAAGGCACTGATCCGGGGCATCGGCGGCAAGGACCCGAAGGTGGATCCGGAGGCGTTCGTGGCACCGACGGCCTCGGTGATCGGGGACGTGACGCTGCACGCCGGTGCGAGTGTCTGGTACGGGGCGGTGCTGCGCGGCGACGTCGAGCGGATCACCGTCGGCGCGAACAGCAACGTCCAGGACAACTGCACGCTGCACGCCGACCCCGGTTTCCCGGTCACGGTGGGCGAGCGCGTCTCCATCGGTCACAACGCGGTGGTGCACGGGGCGACCGTGGAGGACGACTGCCTGATCGGCATGGGCGCGACAGTGCTCAACGGCGCGGTGATCGGGGCGGGGACGCTGGTCGCGGCGCAGGCGCTGGTGCCGCAGGGGATGCGGATCCCGCCGGGGGTCCTGGTGGCGGGCGTACCGGCCAAGGTCAGGCGGGAGCTGTCCCAGGAGGAGCGGGAGGGCCTCACGCTCAACGGCACGATGTACGCGGCGCTCGCCACGGAGCACCGGGGGGCGTACGAGGACTGAGCGTCGCGTCGGCACGGACGTGTGCCGCCGCCGGGGCACACGTCCGGCCCGCGCCCGGCACGCGGTTCAGCCGTTGGGCCGCAGCGTCCAGACGACGGTCATCTCGCTCGTCACGGCGCCGTCCTCGCGCTGGATGGCGACGCTGACGGGGAACTCGGGGCGCTTGCCCGCGTCGAGTTCGGCGACGACGTCGGCGATCGGCCGGCCCAGCGTCGCGGTGGCCTTCACCGGCCCGAGGGCGATCTTCTTGAACGCGATCTCCGCGGTGACGGGGAGCGGCACGGCGCGCGAGAGCTGGTCCCCGAAGGCGGCCAGGACGATCGCGCCGCTGGCGGACTCGCCGAGCGTGAACATCGCGCCGGCGTGCGGGCCGCCGACGTGGTTGCGGTACTCGCTCTGGTCCGGGAGGGCCAGCACGGCCTTCTCCGGAGTGGTCTCCAGGTACTCCAGGTTCAGCGTCCGAACCATCGGCACCGTGGCGGCGAGCAGCTCGCCGATCGACATCTGGTCTGCGGTCATGGCCCGAATGTTACCCACGAGTAGCGACGGCTGGCCAGGTCCGTGCGACGGCCACTGGTGCGCGAGGGGCCCCGGGAGGCCTTTTGCTACGTGCCCGTCAAAGGGCGGTGACCGAATCGTGTCCGGGGCGCCGCTAGGGTGGCTGCCCATGTGGCCAGGACAGCAGCCGCCCGGGGGCGAGCAGAACCCGCAGGCGAACAACCCGTACCAGCAGCCGGGATACCAGCAGCCGAATCCCTACCAGCAGCCCGGTTACCAGCAGACCGGCCCCCAGGGCCAGCCCCAGTGGGGGCAGCCCACGGTGCCAATGGCTCCGCAGCCGCCCGGCGGAGGGGGCGGCAACCGGACGAAGCTGATCGCGATCGTGGCGGCCACGGCCGTCGTCGTGGCCGCCGGTGTCACCGGATTCCTGGTGCTCGGCGGCGACGAGGACGACACGGCGGGCGGCGGCACCAAGGGCGGCGGCGGCGCGTCCGTGTCCGCGACGCCGTCGAAGCCGGCCGAGCCGACCGAGTCCACGCCGGGCTCCGACGACAACCCGCGCGGCACCGAGACCGAGAAGCCGACCATTCCGGGCTGGAAGGTCGTCATCAACCCGAAGTGGGGCACGGCCTTCGACGTCCCCGCGGACTGGGAGGTCCAGTCCCCGGGTCTGACCATCGGCTTCGAGGACGACAAGTCCGACGACGGCAAGCCGCTCATCGTGATGTCGGCCCCGGCGATCTACAAGTCCAAGTGGTGCACGACCGACGAGAACAAGGACGGCAACACCGAGGACACCTCGCTCGCCGCCAGCGGCACCAAGGGCGCCAACGGCGCCAAGAGCACCGACGAGGTCGCCGTGAACACGGTCGCGTGGTGGGTGTACGGCGGCTACACGCAGCCCGACAGGAAGAGCATCACCTTCGACAAGAAGGCCAAGGCCTACACGACGAAGGCCGGCATCAAGGGCAGCATCGCCACGGCCAAGTCGAACGGCACGCCACAGAAGGGCAAGTGCGCGAGCGACGGCAAGGCGATCACGTTCGGCTTCAAGAACTCCGCCGGTGACTTCGTCTCGTGGAACTTCTACGGCGCCAAGGGCGTCAAGGACGAGGTGCCCGACGCGACGATCATGAAGATCCTCAGCACGGTGCGCACGCACGGGGAGCCGACGGGCGGCTGACCCGCGGGCGGCGGCTCCCGGACGGTCGTCGGCACCGGCCCCGCGGTACCGGTTTGGCAAGTCGGGGCGGCTGCGGCGATAGTCGGCCGGTGACCTCCGTCTCCGCCGACTCCTCCCGCCGCTCCCGCATGCCCGAGTGGGCGGGCCGCAACTACTCGTTGCTGATCGCTGCCGCGTTCGTCACGAACCTCGGCAGCCACGGCGCGCTCGTCGCCGCCGCGTTCGCCGTCCTGGAAGCGGGCGGCGACGGCGGCGACGTGGGCCTGGTGGCCGCCGCGCGCACCCTGCCGCTGGTGCTGTTCCTGCTGATCGGCGGGGCCGTCGCGGACCGCGTGCCGCGCCACCGGGTCATGGTCGCGGCCAACGCCCTCAACTGCGTGTCGCAGGGCGCCTTCGCGTTGCTGGTGCTGGCCGGTCAGCCGCTGCTGTGGCAGATGATGCTGCTGAGCGCCCTCGGCGGCACCGGCCAGGCGTTCTTCAGCCCGGCCGCGGAAGGCATGCTGCTGTCCTCCGTGCGGGGCGAGCAGGCGGGCCGCGCGTTCGCCGTGTTCCGGAAGGCGATGCAGGGCGCCGCGGTCGGCGGTGCCGCGCTCGGCGGCGCGATGGTCGCCGCGATCGGGCCGGGCTGGGTGCTCGCCGCCGACGCCGTCGCGTTCGCGCTGGCCGGGGCGCTGCGCGGGCTCCTCGACGTGAGTCACATCCCGGCGCGGGCCCCGGGCGGCGGGATGCTCGCCGATCTCCGCGAGGGCTGGCGGGAGGTCGCGGGCCGGCCCTGGCTGTGGGGCATCGTCATCCAGTTCTCCATCGCCAACGCCGTCGTCGGGGCCGCCGACGCGGTCTACGGCCCGCTCGTCGCCCGGGACCATCTGGGCGGCGCCGCGCCCTGGGGTCTCGCACTCGCCTTCTTCGGCGCGGGCACGGTCGTCGGGGCGCTGCTGATGACCCGCTGGAAACCGCGCCGTCTGCTGTTCGTGGGCACCCTGTGCGTGTTCCCGCTGGCCCTGCCGTCCGCCGCGCTCGCGGTGCCGGTGCCGGCCGGGGCGCTGTGCGCGGTGATGTTCGTGACGGGCGTGACCCTGGAGGTGTTCGGGGTCTCGTGGATGACCGCGCTGCACCAGGAGATACCCGAGGAGAAGCTGTCCCGCGTCTCGTCGTACGACTGGTTCGGCTCGGTCGCGCTCGTGCCGCTGGCGACCGCGCTGGCCGGGCCCGCGGAGACGGCGTTCGGGCGGCCGGCGGCGCTGTGGGGCTGCGCCGCGCTGGTCGTGGTGATGACGGCGGGGGTGCTGTGCCTGCCGGACGTGCGGAACCTGCGACGGACCACGCGGAAGGTCACGGGGGCCGCCGAGCGGGGCGCGAAGGCTGCCGAGGAGGTCACGGGGGCCGCCGACGGTGGTCAGCCGATGCCGAACGACCCGTCGGGCGGTTCGGGCGACGGCACGGCGTCCTCGTCCCGGACGGGCTGAGCGTCGCCGGTGAACTTTCTCAGCGCGGGCCCGTGTTCGACGCGCGCCGGGAACACGTCGGCGGCCGTGCGGCGGGCCACGGCGGCGGTGTCGACGGGCCGGTGCGCGGCGACGAGCACGGCGTTGCCGAAGCGGCGTCCGCGCAGCACGCCCGGCTCCGCGATCAGCGCGAGATGCTCGAACACCGCGGCGAAGGTGGCGAGTTGGGAGCGCAGGAAGGCGAACGGCGCCGCGTCGGCGAGGTTCGCGAGGTAGACGCCGTCGCCGCGCAGCACCCGCGCCGCCTCCTCGGCGTAGGCGAGGGTCGTGAGGTGGGCGGGCACACGGGAGCCGCCGAAGACGTCGGCGACGAGGACGTCCGCCGAGCCGGCGGGCGCGGACGCCAGCCAGGCGCGGGCGTCGGCCGGGTGCGGCGTGATGCCGGAGCCGTCCGGCAGCGGCAGATGCTCCGCGACCAGGTCCAGCAGGCCCCGGTCGGCGTCGACCACGTCCTGCCGGGAGCCGGGCCGGGTCGCGGCCACGTACCGGGGCAGCGTGAGCGCGCCGCCGCCGAGATGCAGCACGTCCAGCGGACGCCCCGGTTCCGCCACCACGTCCAGGACGTGCCCGAGCCGCCGGGCGTACTCGAACTCCAGGTGCGTCGGCGCGTCGAGGTCGACGTACGACTGCGGCGCGCCGTCGACCGTGAGCAGCCAGGCCCGTGCCCGGTCGACGTCCGGCATCAGCTTCGCGGTGCCGTGATCGACGACGCGGGTCACGGGTATGGGCTCGGTCACGCCTCCATTGTCACTGAACCCCGGTCACGGTCCCCGCGCCCACGGTCCGTCCGCCCTCGCGGACGGCGAACCCGAGTCCGGGCTCCAACGGCACGTCCCGGCCCAGCTCCACGGTCATCGTCACCGTGTCGCCCGGCCGCGCGACGGCCGCCTCACCGAGGTCGACGTCGCCGACCACGTCCGCGGTCCTGATGTAGAACTGCGGCCGGTACCCGGTGGCGACCGGCGTCGTGCGTCCGCCCTCGCGCGCCGACAGCACGTACACCCGCGCCGTGAAGCGCCGTCGCGGCACGACGCTGCCGGGCGCGGCCACCACGTGCCCGCGTCGTACGGCGTCCCGGGGCACGCCGCGCAGCAGCACCGCCACGTTGTCCCCGGCCTGCGCCTCCTCCATGGGCTTGCCGAAGGTCTCCAGGCCGGTGACGACGGTGTCGACGCCCGCGCCGAGCACCTCGACCCGGTCGCCCAGCCGGAGCGTGCCGCGCTCGACGGCGCCGGTGACGACCGTGCCCCGGCCGGTGATGGTGAGCACGTTCTCCACCGGCAGCAGGAACGGCGCGTCCAGATACCGCTCCGGCATCGGGACGTACGTGTCCACCGCGTCGAGCAGCGCCTCGATCGACGCCGTCCAGCGCGGGTCGCCCTCCAGCGCCCGGAGCCCGGAGACCCGTACGACGGGCACGGCGTCACCGCCGTAGCCGTGCGCGGTGAGCAGGTCGCGGACCTCCAGTTCCACGAGGTCGGTCAGCTCCTCGTCGCCCGCGTCGGCCTTGTTGAGGGCGACCACGATGTGGTCGACGCCGACCTGCCGGGCCAGCAGGACGTGCTCGGCGGTCTGCGGCATGATCCCGTCGAGCGCGGAGACGACGAGGATCGCCCCGTCGAGCTGCGCGGCGCCGGTGACCATGTTCTTCACGTAGTCGGCGTGGCCGGGCATGTCGACGTGCGCGTAGTGCCGGGTGTCGGTCTCGTACTCGACGTGCGCGATGTTGATGGTGATGCCGCGCGCCGCCTCCTCCGGGGCGCGGTCGATGCGGTCGAACGGCACGAAGGAGCCGGCGCCGCGGTCGGCGAGGACCTTGGTGATGGCGGCGGTCAGGGTGGTCTTGCCGTGGTCGACGTGACCCATCGTGCCGATGTTCAGATGCGGTTTGGTGCGGACGTACGCCGTCTTGGGCATGGCGACACCTCGAAGTCTCTCGGTGGAGAAGGTGAGGAAGAGTGACGGCCCCGGCGCGCGGCGCTACGGGCGCGCGGCCGGGACGGGGACCCCGAGGAACTCGCCGACCCTCCCCCTGCGGGGTCCGCCGGACGATCCGGGGAGGGTCAGCTTCGGGCGCCGTCGACGGCGGCCAGGAATGCGGGAACGGCAGCCTTCGGGGCGTCCGCGACGGCGGATGCTGCGAGGTGGAAGGCGTACCGGAACATGCCGTCGATCATCGCCGAGGGCGGGCGCCGCGTCGAACGATTTTCCCGGGCCGGGGGGTCAAGGCCGCTCGCCGACGTTCTTCAGCGCCTCGCGCACCGACAGCGGAGCGAACCGGTCCCCCTCCCGCGCGAGGAAGTCCCGCACGGCGTCCGGGTCGGTCTTGGCGTACTCGCGCAGGCTCCAGCCGATGGCCTTGCGGACGAAGAAGTCCTCGTGCCCGGCCTGCCGCAGGCAGTAGCCGAAGAGACGCGCGGTGTCCGTCCGTTCCCTGTACCGCAGTTGGTGGAGCAGGGCGGTGCGGACGAGCCAGCGGTCCTCGTCCGCGCTCCAGGCGTCCATCTCCGCGACGAGGTCCCGGTCGGCGGCGACGAGCCCGCCGACCACGTGCACGGCGAGCAGGTCGACGGTGTCCCACCAGGGGACGGTGGTGAGCAGGTGCCGGACGACGGGCAGGAAGGCGGAGGAGCAGCGCCCGACGTGGCGGCGGAGGTAGTCGACGGCGAAGTAGTGGTACTCGCGTTCCGGCAGCAGCCAGCAGCGCAGGGCGATCGCGGCGCAGTCGCGCTCGGTCGGCCGCGGCGTGCCTTCCAGGACGGTGCGGGTCAGGGCGCGGCGGACGGGTGTGGCGAGGCCCAGGAAGGGGGCGACGTCCTTCATGTACGCGCGCATGGCCGGGGCGCGCCCGGGGTCGGCGGCGGCGCCGTAGGTGGCGGTGAGCCGGCGCAGCACGGCGTCGGCGAGCCCGCCGGCGGGGATCTCCGGTGCGGTTCCGGCTGTGTCGTCGGCTGTGACGCCCATGAGACAGACCATACGGCGATCACACACGTTCGTCGGTTACTGTCGCCGGATGCCCGATGCCACCATCCGCTCTGGGGGCACCGTCACGGCTCCTCCCCGGGCCGCCACCACGGAGCTCGCCGCCGCCGTCCCCGCGGTCGCGTCCGACACGTTCGTCACAGCCGTCTCGCCCGTCGCGGCGGCGCCTTTCGCCGCGCGCTGCACGAGAGCGCTGCTGTCGCCGTGGGCGCGGCTCGCGCTGCTCGTCGCCCTGCTGGCGGCGGGCGCGTCCGCGGTGCTGGTGTTCGAGCCGCACAAGCTGCTCGCGGACGGCTGGCCGCCGCAGCTGGGCGGCGCGGCGGCGGCGCTGGTGTTCGCGGTGGCGTACGGACTGTGCACGGTGGCGTTCGTGCCGCGTCCGCTGCTGAACCTCGCGGCGGGGGCGCTGTTCGGCTCCGAACTGGGGCTCGGCTCGGCTCTCGTGGGCACGGTGCTGGGTGCCGGTATCGCGTTCTGCCTGGGCCGGCTGCTGGGTCAGGAGGCGCTGCGTCCGCTGCTGCGCGGCCGGGTGCTCCAGGCCGCCGACGGGCAGCTCAGCCGGCACGGCTTCCGGTCGATGCTGGCGGCGCGGCTGTTCCCCGGTGTGCCGTTCTGGGCGTCGAACTACTGCGCCGCCGTCTCCCGCATGGGCCTGCTGCCCTTCCTGCTGGCGACGGGCCTCGGCTCGATCCCGAACACCGCCGCGTACGTCGTCGCGGGCGCCCGCGCGTCGACTCCGACGTCCCCGGTGTTCCTGATCGCGCTGGCCTGCATCGCCGTACCGGCCCTGGTGGGCGTGGCGGTGGCCTGGCGCAAGCGGCACCACCTGCGCGCCCGCTGACCCACGCGCGGGGCGTCGGCGGGTCCGCCGCGTTCCCGGGCCGCGTGCCCGAGCGAAACCCCTGTGTCGGGAGTGTCACCGAGGGGCGCTACGCTGCCCCTCGGCACGCACCTGATCCTTGATCACCACTCCGGGCGGCTCGGTGTGCCCGTCGCCCGTTCCACGATCGGCACTTGGACTCCGTAACCTCATGTCTTGGTTTGAATCCCTCATCCTCGGACTCGTCCAGGGGCTGACCGAGTTCCTCCCCGTGTCCTCCAGCGCGCACCTGCGGCTGACGGCGGCCTTCTCCGGCTGGGAGGACCCGGGCGCGGCCTTCACGGCGATCACCCAGATCGGCACGGAGACCGCGGTCCTGATCTACTTCCGCAAGGACATCGGGCGGATCATCTCGGCCTGGGTCCGCTCGCTGGGCGACAAGACGATGCGCGGGGACCAGGACGCGCGCATGGGCTGGCTGGTGATCGTCGGCTCGATCCCGATCGGCGTGCTCGGCGTGACGCTGAAGGACCAGATCGAGGGGCCGTTCCGCGATCTGCGGCTCACGGCGACCATGCTGATCGGCATGGGCATCGTCCTCGGCTTCGCCGACCGCCTCGCGGCGCGCGACGAGTCCGGCGGCCGGCACCGCGCCCCGATGCAGCGCAAGGGCCTGAAGGACCTCGGCGTGCGGGACGGTCTGATCTTCGGCGTCTGCCAGGCGATGGCCCTGATCCCCGGTGTCTCCCGCTCCGGCGCGACGATCAGCGGCGGCCTGTTCATGGGCTACACGCGCGAGGCGGCGGCCCGTTACTCGTTCCTGCTCGCCATCCCGGCGGTCCTCGCGTCCGGCGGGTACGAACTCAAGGACGCGCTGGAACAGGACCACGTCTCCTGGGGTCCGACGATCTTCGCGACGATCATCGCTTTCGCGGTGGGTTATGCCGTCATCGCCTGGTTCATGAAGTTCATCAGCACGAAGTCCTTCATGCCGTTCGTCTGGTACCGCATCGCCCTGGGCATCGTCATCATCGTGCTGGTCACCATGGGTGTGCTCAGCCCGCACGCGGCGGAGTCGGCCGGCTGACGGAGCGGCCTGCGTAGCCATTCGGTAGCGCAGCGTCAGCTTTTGCCCCTAGGCTTGGGCGCATGTCCCCCGATTCCGTGACCCCGGATTCGTCGGCCCCGGAGCGCGTGCGGTCCGCCGCCGACGTGAACGAGCAGATCCGCGCCCTGTGGCTGCGCACGGGCGGGTACCTGTCGGCCCAGGAGCGCGCGGAGTACGAGCAGTTGGTGGTCGAGTGGGCGGCCGCGATCCGCAGCACGGTCATCGAGGCCGCCTGACCCGCGGACCCCGCGAGAGGCCTCGCCGGCCGGTGCCGGTCCGGCGCCCGCCCGTCCCGGCTCAGCGTCCGCCCGCCACCCGCAGCACCGCCCCCGTCGTGTACGACGCGTCCGGCGACATCAGCCAGGACACGGCCGCCGCGATCTCCTCGACGCGGCCCGGCCGGCGCATCGGCACCGAGGGCGCCAGCCGCCACGGACGGCCCGGGTCGCCCATCGTCGCGTGCATGTCGGTCTCGACGGTCCCCGGCGCCACCGCGTTGACGCGGACGCCGTCCGGGCCGAGTTCCTTGGCCAGGCCCACGGTCAGGGCGTCCACGGCGGCCTTCGTCGCCGCGTAGTGGACGTACTCGTCCGGGCTGCCGAGCGTCGCCGCGGCCGACGACACGTTCACGATGGCGCCGCTGCCGCGCGGCACCATCAGCTGCGCGGCCCGCCGCGCGCACAGCAGCGCCCCCACGAGGTTGACGTCGACGACCCGGCGCAGGTCGGCGGTGTCCGCGTCGACGAGCCGCCCCAGCCGGCTGGCCACACCGGCGTTGTTCACCAGCCCCGTCACCGGCCCGAGGTGCCGCTCGGCGGTGTCGAAGAGGCGCTCCACGTCGGCCTCGTCCACCGTGTCCGCCCGCACGGTCAGTGCGCGCGCCCCCGCCTCGCGCGCGCCCGCCGCCACCGCCTCGGCGGCCTCCGCGTCCCGGACGTATCCCACGACGACGTCGTGGCCGTCCGCCGCGAGCCGCAGGCACGTCGCGGCGCCGATGCCGCGGCTGCCGCCGGTCACCACCGTCACGGGACGGGACATGGGTTACCTCCACAGGTACGGGTGATCACGTGCCCTCAGCCTGTCAGACGCGCCAGCACCTCGTCGTCCAGGGGATACGGCCGCTCGTGCGGCAACAGCGCGGCGGCCCGGTCGAGTTGCCCCGCGCGCACCAGCCCGTGGATCTCCGTGGCCAGCGGGGTCACGTCCTCGATGCCGACGATCCACTCGTCGGCGTAGCGGGCCGCGGCCTCTCCCCCGAGCCCGAGCTGGAGGGACCTGTGGGGCAGCGGAGCGAGCCGCAGGTCGCGTTCCGGGTCCCACTGCACCCGCGCGGGTGCCTGCCTCAACTGCCGCTTCCAGTCGGCCGCGGCACCGTGCAGGGCGGGCACGTGGTGCGACAGGCAGGCACGGCGCAGCGCCCATGCGAAGCCGTCCCGGCTGATCTCCACGGCCAGCACGGTCTCCTGGTCCGGCTTAGTACCCCAGCCGCAGCGGTACATCATCCACAGGAACGACGGCTTGATCCACGTCATGCGGTCGCGCTTCCAGGTCGCCGGGAAGCGGCCGGCGCGGGCGGCGGGGCGGCCGATCTCCGGGCGGTAGGCCTGGTAGACGGTGACGGTGGTGTCCGTGTGGCGGGCGCGGACACGGAACCTCGGTTCCGGGCCGGCCGGTTGCTCGGTCCGTCGACGGGTCCGTCGGTCGGTCGGTTGATCGGTCCGTTGATCGGTCCGTTGATCGGTCGGTTGATCGTTCATGCCCACAGAGTCGGGCGCGCGCCGCCCCGCCGGCCACCGAATATTCCGGTCGTGGAAAGCGCCTGGCGGCCGCGTGACCCTTGGCCTGGGCCGTCCCGTGCCCAAGACTGTGCCGATGACGCAGCGCGTGGAACTCGCCACCGTCCGGGACCGGCTTGCCGTGGACGACCTGATCACCGACTACGCGATGGCCGTCGGGGAGGGCGACTGGACGGCGTACCGGTCCGTGTTCGCCCCGGACGGCCGTGCCGACTACCGGTCGGCCGGCGGCATCGAGGGCGACGCCGGGGAGGTCGCCGCCTGGCTCGCCGAGCGCCTGCGGGAGTTCCCGGTGCGGCAGCACCTCGTCGTCAACCGCCGGGTGCGCTTCGGGGTGTGGGAGCAGGACGCCGGCGACACGGCCCACGTCCGCGCCGACTACGTGACGCCGGTGGTCCCGGCCGGGGACGACGCCGACGCCCTCGCCTCCGGCGGCCGGTACGCCTTCGCGCTGCTGCGCACGCCGGAGGGCTGGCGGCTGAGCGGCGTGGTCGCCGAGGAGTTGTGGCGCCGCGCTCCCGGGACCTCCGCGGCACCTGTGATCAACTGACCCGGCGCCCGCTGTTCCGGATCTTCCGCGGAGCGCACACTGGAGGCACCGCGGGGTAGGAGGCGTGCATGAAGACGCTCGGCCACTGGCTCGCCTCCCCGTGGCGGCGCTCGACCGCCGCGGCACTGGCGGGCGCCCTGCCCGTCCTGGCCTTCCCCGCCCCGTCGCTGTGGTGGTTCGCGTATGTCGCCCTGGTCCCCTGGCTGCTGCTGGCCCGCGGCGCGCCGACGGGGCGGCGGGCCGCGTACGACGGCTGGTGGGGCGGGTTCGGCTTCATGCTGGCGATGCACCACTGGCTGCTGCCGAACCTGCACGTGTTCACGTTCGTGCTCGCCGCGCTGCTCGGCACGCTGTGGGCGCCGTGGGGCCTCCTGGCACGCCGTCTGCTCGGCGGGCTGCCGTCCGGGCGGCGGGTCGGCGCGGCCCTTCTCGTGCTGCCGTCGGCCTGGCTCCTGGCGGAACTGGTCCGGTCCTGGGAGGGCCTCGGCGGGCCCTGGGGCATGCTGGGCGCGAGCCAGTGGCAGGTCGAGCAGGCGCTGCGGCTCGCCTCGGTCGGCGGGGTGTGGCTGCTCAGCTTCCTGGTGGTCGCCGTCAACGTCGCGGTGGCCGTCCTCGTCGCGGTGCGGCGGGCCCGGGTGCCCGCCGTGGCGGGCCTCGTCGCCACCGCCGCCGCCACGTCCGCCGCGTGGGTGTGGTCGCCGCGCCCCGACGTGGACGACCGGGTGCGGATCGCCGTCGTGCAGGCGGGCGTCGTCGCCGGACCGAACAGCGGTGACCGGCGCTTCGACCGCCAGGAGCGGTTCACGCGGCAACTGGCGGGCCGGGGCGTCGACCTGGTCGTGTGGGGCGAGAGCAGCGTCGGCTTCGACCTGCGCGAGCGGCCGGACCTCGCGGACCGGCTGGCGTCGATGTCCCGTGCCACGGGCGCCGAGATCCTGGTGAACGTGGACGCGCGGCGCTCCGACAAGCCCGGCATCTACAAGAGTTCGGTGCTGGTCGGCCCGGACGGCCCGACCGGCGACCGCTACGACAAGATGCGTCTCGTGCCGTTCGGCGAGTACGTCCCGGCCCGCTCCCTGCTGGGCTGGGCGACGTCCGTCGGGGAGGCGGCGGGCGAGGACCGCAGGCGCGGCACCGAGCAGGTCGTGATGGACGTCGGGGACGGGCTGCGGATCGGCCCGATGGTGTGCTTCGAGAGCGCGTTCCCCGACATGAGCCGTCACCTCGCGGGGGACGGCGCCGACGTGCTGCTCGCCCAGTCGTCCACGTCGACGTTCCAGCAGAGCTGGGCCCCGGGGCAGCACGCCTCGCTGGCGGCGCTGCGGGCCGCCGAGACGGGCCGCCCGATGGTGCACGCGACCCTGACGGGCGTCTCCGCGGTGTACGGCCCGGACGGCACCCGCGTCGGCCCCTGGCTCGGTACGGACACCGACGGCGCGCGGGTGTACGACGTTCCGCTGGCGCACGGGACGACGCCGTACGTCCGCCTCGGCGACTGGCCGGCGCACGCCGCGCTGCTGATCCTCGCCGCCTGGTGCGCGGCGGAGGGCGTGCGGGCCGTGCGGTTCAGGCGGCCCGCTCCTGGACCGCCCGCACCACCCGCTCGCACAGTTCGTGAGTCTCCAGCGCGTCCCGGGCGCTGAGCACCTTCCCCGCGCGCACCGCGTCCAGGAAGGCGAGCACGGCCTGTTCGATGCCGCGCTGGCGGGCCACCGGCACCCAGTCGCCGCGCCGTCGCACGCTCGGCTGGCCCTTGTGGTCGATCACCTCGGCGAGGTTGACGACCTGGCGCTTGGTGTCCTGCCCGGAGACCTCCAGGACCTCCTCGGCGGAGCCGCTGAGCCGGTTCATCACCCCGAGCGCGGTGAAGCCGTCCCCGGCGAGCTGGAGCACGACGTGGTGCAGCAGTCCGTCCCGGACGCGGGCGCGGACGGTCACGTCGTCGACGGGTCCCGGGGCGAGGAAGCGGAGCGTGTCGACGACGTGGACGAAGTCGTCGAGGATCATCGTGCGGGGTTCCTCGGGCAGCCCGATCCGGTTCTTCTGCAGGAGGATCAGCTCGCGCGGATGGTCGGCGCACTGGGCGTAGCCGGGGGCGAAGCGCCGGTTGAAGCCGACGGCCAGGCTCACCTCCCGCTCCTCGGCGAGCCCCACCAGCCGGGCGGACTCGGCGAGTTCGTAGGCGAGCGGCTTGTCGACGTAGGTCGGGACGCCCGCCTCCAGCAGCCGCGTGACGATCTCGGGGTGGACCGCGGTCGGGGCGTGCACGAACGCCGCGTCGAGGCCCTGGGCGAGCAGGGCGTCGAGGTCCGCGTGCCGCCGCTCGGGCGGCAGGTGGAGGCCGTCGGCGACCCGGGCGAGCGTCGCGGGCGTGCGGGTCTGCAGGTGCAGTTCGACGCCGGGCAGGAAGGCGAGGACGGGAAGGTAGGCCTTCTGCGCGATGTCGCCGAGTCCGATGCAGCCGACCTTCACGGGGTGTACTCCTCTAGCGGTTGCCTGCCGGGGTGGTCCTGGCGGAAGCATACGGCGGCCCTGGTGGCCGCCAGTCGGCGATCCCGTCGAAGCCCCGCAGGAACAGCGCCGGTGCGGCGGCCGACAGCGCGGTCAGCGCGGTGTCGCGGACGGCGGCGCCGACGCGGTTGGTCATCATGTTGAGCCGGGCGGCCCGGACGGCCCGGCCCGCGACAGCCGTCGTGCGGGGCAGCCGCGCGGCCGTGTAGGCGGCGAGGTCGTCCTGGTGGTGGGCGAGGACGATCGCGTCCTCGATCGCCTGGTTGCCGCCCTGGCCGAGGGTCGGCGGCATGGCGTGCGCGGCGTCGCCGAGGAGGGCGACCCGGCCGCGGTGGAAGGCGGGCAGGGGCCGGGCGATGTGGTGGACGTCGTGCCGCAGGACATCCTCGGGGCGGGCGGCGGCGAGCACGGAGGGGATCGGTTCGTGCCAGTCGCCGAAGCGGCGCAGCAGTTCGGCCTTCTCGTCGTCGGACGCGCGCTGCCCGGCGGGGCCGACGGCGGCGGCGTAGGCGTAGACCCGGCCGTCGCGGAGCGGGTGGGTGCCCCAGATGCGCCCCCGGCCCCAGGTCTCGTGCGAGGCGAACTCCACGCCGGGCAGCGGGATCACGACCCGCCAGGTGGTGAACCCGGCGTAGACGGCGCCGGGGTGGTCCGGGAAGAGGGCGTGCCGCACGGCGGAGCGGACGCCGTCGGCAGCCACCACGAGGTCGGCCTCCAGTGCGCCGTCGGGCAGGCTCACCCGGGCCGGGCGGCCCGCGTCGCCGGGGTCGGCGACGCCGGCGGGGGTGCCGGTGCGGACGGTGCCCGCCGGGAGGCAGGCGGCGAGCCGGTCGACGAGGGTGGCCCGGTGCAGCAGGACGAGCGGACCGCCGAAGCGTGCCTCGGCGTCGGCCGCGCGGGCGCGGGCGAGCCAGCGTCCGCCCGGGGTGCGCAGTCCGCCGTCGCCCTGCCAGGCGGCGAGTTCCCGGATCTCGTCGCCGAGGCCGACGACGTCGAGGGCGCGCAGCGAGTTGGGGGCCAGGGAGATGGCCGCGCCGACCGGCTCCAGCGACGGGGCCCGCTCCAGGACGGTGACCTGCCGGCCGCTCCGGTGCAGGGCGACCGCAGCGGTCAGGCCTCCGATTCCGCCACCGATCACCACGACCCTTCCGGACTGTGCCATGACTTCCTCCTCGTGCCGCCGCCACCTCGGATCGCGACTACATCTGTAGTGCGCCCAGGTTCCGACGGTACTACACCTGTAGTCGAGCGGGTAGGTTGACCTCCATGTCCGAACGCACCACCGGCACCTCGCGCGCCGACCTCGTCGCCGACGCCGCCCTCGCCCTGCTCGCCGAGCGCGGTATGCGCGGCCTCACTCACCGGGCCGTCGACGAGGCCGCCGGACTCCCCCGGGGCGCCACGTCGAACGTGGCGCGCACCCGCCAGGCGCTGCTGGAACTGGCGGTGCGGCGCCTCGCGGACCGGGAGGCGCGCGTCCTGGCGCTGGAGGAACTGCCCGATCCGCGCGCCGGACTGCCCGGCCTGGTGGACGCCCTGGCCCTGACCGCGCACCGCGCACTCACCCACAACCGGGACCTGACGCTGGCCCGCTACGAACTGGCCCTGGAGGCCACGCGCCGCCCCGAACTGCGGGCGTACTACGACGCGGCGGGCGCCCGTTTCCGCACCCGGCTGGCCGCCGTGGTGAGCGCGGCGGGCTCGCCCTGCCCGGAGCGGCACGTGCTGTCGCTGGTGGCCTGGGCGGACGGGCTGATGTTCTCCTGCGTGGCTGGGTCGTTCAGCGGCGAGGTGCCGACACCGGACGACTTGCGCGCGGGCCTGCGGGAGTTGCTGGCCGGGATGCTCGGAACGGAAAACCCACTGGAGACGCGCGACGCCCCTGAGTGAGGATGCGGGCATGACGACCGAGCGCCGCACCCCCTCCACCACCGCCGACGAACGCGCCATGCTGGAGGGCTGGCTCGACTTCCACCGGCAGACGCTGGCCCTGAAGTGCGAAGGGCTGAGCGACGCCCAGCTCAGGACCGCCTCGGCGGCGCCCTCGGAGCTGACCCTGATGGGGCTGGTCCGGCACATGGCGGAGGTGGAGCGCATCTGGTTCCGCAAGGTCCTCGTGGCCGACGACCCGGGTCCCCTCTACTACAGCGACGCCGACCCGGACGGTGAGTTCCACCTCACCGAAGCGGACACCTGGGAGGAGGCCCGCACCACCTGGCAGGCGGAGATCGACACCGCCCGCCGCAACGCCGCCGACTTCGGCCTGGACGACACCGCCCGGGGCCGCAGACACCTCACCGACGGTCCCATCAGCCTGCGCTGGATCTACACCCACATGATCGAGGAGTACGCCCGCCACAACGGCCACGCCGACCTGCTCCGCGAGCGCATCGACGGCGTCACGGGCGACTGACGTCACCCGCCGAAGCCGCACACCCCTCCGTACGGGGCCGGAGATCACCCGTGCGGGGCATACGGCCCCGGTCCGGTGCCCCAAGGGCCCGTCGAACCAGCAGAGTTGCGCCCGTGCATCGAACGACGACGACCGCGACGCTCCTGGTGACCGTGGCGGTCTCCGCCCTGGCCGGCTGTGTGACGGTCCCCCGCCCTCCCGTACCCGGGCCGTCCGCGGCCCCCGCCCCGCCGCCGGTCCCCCGCACGGACGGGCGGGCGGAGCCGCGGGTCGTGCAGGCCCCGGCGCGCGAGGCCCTGGAACGCGTCTCCCCCTCGCGCGAGGCGACACCGGCCGCGCGGCACCCGGCGCCACCGGCCCCGCCACGGGTCCCGCCGCGGAGCGAGCGGTGGGCGCAGGAGCCGCGCCCCGGGCCGCCGCACCCCGAGCCGCGCCGCCCGCGCGACCTGCCCGCCGTACCGGAGCGCATCCAGAAGGACGTCCGCGGCGACACCGACGTCTGCGCCCTGGGCAGGAAGTACGGCGGCTGGCGCCCGGACAGCCCCGAGGCGGTCATCTGCCGCCGGGCGCAGGGGCGTTGAGGGACGGCGCCGGCCAGGGCGGAAGACGCGGGCCGGTGGGAGAGTGCGAGCCGAGCGGGAGAGTGCGAGCCGAGCGGGAGAGCGCAGGCCGAGCGGACAGGGGTCGCGCTGCAGAGCCGTGGTGCCCGGTCACGGTCGCTGCCGCGGAGGTCGCCACCCCGGGCCCTCCCCCGAGCCGCCCCCCGGTCCGTTCTCCGGTCCGTTTTCCGGTCCCTCTCCCCGTCCGTCCCCCGCGCCGTCCTCCCGCAGCCGGGTCTCCAGGCGTCCGATCGCCGCCCGTACGCCGTTGCCGTAGCCGTCGTCGGCGAGGGAGTCGGAGGCGACGCGGGCGCGTCGCAGGTGTGTGCGGGCGGCGTCGCGGTGGCCGAGCTTGACGTAGTCGGCGGCGAGGTTCAGGTGCAGGGAGGGGTACAGGGCTCTGACGGCGAGGGTGCCCTCGTGGGCCGCGAGGCGGTCGTCGGTGAGTTCCTCGGCGGCCGACAGGGCCCGCAGGTCCCAGGCCAGTTCGTCCGCCGGGTCGTCCTGCGCGTCGGCCATGTAGTGGGCCAGCGTGCACCGGTGCAGCGGGTCGCCGTCCTCGCCGATCTCGGCCCACAGGCCCAGGTAACGCTCCCTGGCCTCCTCGCGGTCCCCGGCGTGATGCAGCATCACGACCTGGCCGATCCGCGTCATCACGGCATCCGGTGCCGCCTGCTCCTGTCGCTCCGCCACCGTGTCCTCCGCGCTCACCGACTGGTCGGTCCCGACGCTAACGGCAGGCACCGGGAATCGCGGTCAGGGCGCTCCGTACGGCGCGGGGGCGGCCCGGAGAAGGACCGGCCCCGCGCCGGGGGGTCAGCCGAGGTTCGGGATGCGCCAGTCGACCGGCTCGTGGCCCTGCTGGGCGATGGCCTCGTTGATCTGCGTGAACGGGCGGGAGCCGAAGAACTTCTTCGCCGACAGGGGCGAGGGGTGCGCGCCCTTCACCACCGCGTGCCGCGTGGCGTCGATCAGCGGGAGCTTCTTCTGGGCGTAGTTGCCCCACAGGACGAACACGGCCGGGTCGGGCCGCTCGGCCACCGCGCGGATCACCGCGTCGGTGAACCTCTCCCAGCCCTTGCCCTTGTGCGAGTTGGCCTCGCCGGCGCGGACCGTGAGCACCGCGTTGAGCAGCAGGACGCCCTGCTCGGCCCACGGCATCAAGTAGCCGTTGTCCGGGACCGGCGTGCCCAGTTCCGCGTGCATCTCCTTGTAGATGTTCCGCAGGGACGGCGGGACGCGCACGCCGGGGCGGACGGAGAAGCACAGGCCGTGGCCCTGGCCCTCACCGTGGTAGGGGTCCTGACCGAGGATCAGGACCTTCACCTTGTCGTACGGAGTGGCGTCCAGGGCCGCGAAGACCTCCTCGCGCGGCGGGTAGACGGGACCCTTCGCCCGCTCGTCCTCCACGAACTCGGTCAGCTCCTTGAAGTAGGGCTGCTGCAGTTCGTCACCCAGAACCCCGCGCCAGGACTCGGGCAGCATGGCGATGTCGGTCACGTCAACTTCCTTACGATGTGCGGTCACTTCGGGTTCAGAACCTACCGGCGCCCACTGACAACGGGCGCCGGTGACCGCACGGCCCGTGCGCTACCAGCTGGTCTTGCGGTGCAGCTCCCACATCATCATGATCGTCGAGGGGTCCATGGCCCGCTCCGCGCCGGAGATGTCCTCGCTGGCCCCCACGTACTGCCGACCCTGCCACAGCGGCAGCAGACGCGCGTCCTTGACGAGGACCTCCTGGGCCTCCTCGAACTGCTTCACCACGTTGCCGCGGTCGCTCTCCCGGCGCGAGCGGGGCAGCAGATCGCTGGTGATCTTGGGCGCCTCGTACGGCGTGCCGAGGGCGTTCTGCTCGCCGACGAACGGGGCGATGAAGTTGTCGGGGTCCGGGAAGTCCGGGGACCAGCCACGGCCGAACACCGGGTACTCGCCCTTCTGGTAGCCGGTCACGTAGGTCTTCCACGGGCGGCTCTTGAGGGTGATCTCGAAGAGGCCGGACTCCTCCAGCTGGCGCTTGAGCTCCTTGAACTCCAGGGCGGTCTCGGAGCCGTAGCGGTCCGTGGTGTACCAGAAGGTGAGCGGGACGGGCGTGGTGATGCCGGCGTCGGAGAGGATCTTGCGCGCCTTGTCCGCGTTCGGCTCGCCGAAGTCGTCGAAGTAGGCGGTGGTGTGGCCGGTGAGGCCCTTGGGCACCATCGAGTACAGCGGGACGACGGTGTCCTTGTAGACCTTGTGCGCGATGGCGGCGCGGTCGACGAGCTGGGCGACGGCCTGCCGGACGGGCTTCTTGTTCGCCATCGGGTCGTTCGGGTTGAACACCAGGTAGTTGATGTCGGTGCCCGAGCCCTCGACGATCTGGATCTCCTCCTGGGAGTTCTTGCTCTGGAGGGCGACGATGTCACCGGCGGCGAGACCGCGGTAGGTGATGTCGATCTTCTTGTCCCGCAGGGCCTTCACCATGCTGGCCGAGTCGCCGAAGTAGCGCACGGTCACCGCGTCGTTCTTGTGCTCCGCGAAGCCCTTGTAGCGGTCGTTCCTGGCGAGTTCGGCCTTCTTGCCGTCCTCGTAGGACTTGAGGGTGTACGGCCCGGAGCCGAGGACCTCGCCGTCCTTGCGCAGCGCGTCGGGCGGGTACTCCTCGGGGCTGACGATCGACATGGCGGGCGTGGCCAGCACGAACGGGAAGGTGGCGTCGGCCTTGTTGAGGTGGAACACCACCTCGCGGTCGCTCGGCGCCTGCACCCGGTCGAGGCTGCTGAGCAGACCGGCGGGGCCGCCGTTGACCTCGATCGTCCTGATCCGGTCGATGGAGTGCTTGACCGCGGCCGCGTCGAGCGGGTCGCCGTTGGAGAACGTCAGGCCCTGGCGCAGTTCGCAGCGGTAGACCTGGTTGGAGCTGTCGGTGAAGCCGCACTCCTCGGCCGCGTCGGGCTGGGGCGTCGTCGCACCGTCGGGATAGGCGAGCAGCGTCTGGTAGATGTTGCGGAAAAGCTCCCACGAGCTGTCCCACGAGGCGGCAGGATCCAGGGTGCTGGGGGCACTGGTGGTGCCCAGCACGATTGGCCCCTCGTCGTCCGGGGTATCGGAAGACAGGACACCGCACCCGGCCACCAGCGATGATATGGACGCGATGGCCGCCATCCGCCGCAGGCCTCGGTTCCGGTTGAACACGCGCACGCTCCTCGATCTGCCGTACCAAGGGTCGGCAGACGATACCGCAGCACCGGGCCGACCGGACCTCCCCGGGCGCTGTGACCTTGATCGACGCTCCGATGACTACGTTGTCACCCACCGCCGCGGCACCGCCGTGCCGGGACGGGCGCCCGTCATCCGTCGTACGGGCGCCCGTACCGCTGCCGTACGGGTCAGGCCACGCCGGCGTTCAGGAAGATGCCCCCGTCGACGACGAGCGTCTGTCCGGTGACCCAGTCCGACTGCTCCGAGGTGAGGAAGGCGGCGGCGCCGCCGATGTCGGAGGGCACGCCGAGCCGGCCGAGCGGGTAGCCCGCCGCGGCCTCCGCCTCCCGGCCCTCGTACAGGGCCTGCGCGAACTTGGTCTTGACGACGGCCGGGGCGATCGCGTTGACCCGCACCTTGGGCGCGAACTCGTGCGCCAGCTGCACGGTCAGGTTGATCATCGCGGCCTTGCTGACGCCGTACGCGCCGATGAACGGCGAGGGGGCGAGGCCCGCGACGGAGGCGATGTTGACGATCGCGCCGCCGTTGTCCTTCTGCCAGGCGTGCCAGGTGCGCTGGGCGAAGCCGAGCGCCGAGATCACGTTGGTCTCGAAGACCTTGCGGGCGACGTTCAGGTCGAGGTCGGCGATCGGCCCGAACACCGGGTTGGTACCGGCGTTGTTGATCAGGTGGTCGACGCGGCCGAAGGCCTCCATCGTGCGCTCGACGGCGGCGGCCTGGTGGGCCTCGTCGTGCGCCTTGCCGGCGACACCGATGGCCCGGTCGGCGCCGAGCTTCTCGACGGCCTCCTTGAGGCTGTCCTCGTTGCGTCCGGTGATGCAGACGCGGTCCCCGCGCGCGATCAGCGCCTCGGCGACGCCGTAGCCGATGCCGCGGCTGCCGCCGGTGATGAGGGCGACCTTGCCCGAGAGCTCCACGGAAGTCATGTTCAGTGCCCCTTAGTTGAGCGGTCCGCCGGCGACGTACAGCACCTGGCCGGAGACGAAGCCGGCCGCGTCGCCCGTGAAGAAGGCGATGGCGTTGGCGATGTCGTCCGGACGTCCGACGCGCTGCACCGGGATCTGCGTGGCGGCGGCGGCCTGGAACTCCTCGAAGCCCATGCCGACGCGCTCGGCGGTGGACTTGGTCATCTCGGTGACGATGAAGCCGGGGGCGACCGAGTTCGCGGTGACGCCGAACTTGCCGAGCTCCTTGGCGAGGGTCTTGGTGAAGCCCTGGAGACCGGCCTTGGCGGCGGAGTAGTTGACCTGGCCGCGGTTGCCGAGCGCGGAGGACGAGGACAGGTTGACGATGCGGCCGAAGCCGGCGTCGACCATGTGCTTCTGGCAGGCCTTCGACATCAGGAAGGCGCCGCGCAGGTGCACGTTCATGACCGTGTCCCAGTCGGAGGCGCTCATCTTGAACAGCAGGTTGTCGCGCAGGACGCCCGCGTTGTTGACGAGGATCGTCGGCGCGCCGAGCTCCTCGGCGACGCGTGCGACGGCGGCCTCGACCTGCGCCTCGTCGGAGACGTCGCAGCCGACGGCGATCGCCTTGCCGCCCGCGGCGGTGATCTTCTCGACGGTGTCCTTGCAGGCGGCCTCGTCGAGGTCGAGCACCGCGACCGCGCGGCCCTCTTCGGCCAGTCGTACGGCGGTGGCGGCGCCGATTCCGCGCGCGGCGCCGGTGACGATCGCGACCCGCTGCTCAGTGGTGGACATTGCTGCTTCTCCTCGCCCTAGGGATGCGGCTCTCGTGCGGCACGCCACGAATGGGTGAGCGACCGCTTAGTACCTTCAGCAGACGTGACGCTAGAAGCCCTGGCACGCGGTGTCAACGGCACATCGCGCGCGTGTGATCCATTACCTCACCAGCAGGTCGAGCAGCCGCTCCGCCTCGGCGGCCGGATCGGTGGTGAGCCCGGTGTGCACGGGGCCGGGCTGGACGACCGTGGAGCGGGGCGCGACGAGCCAGCGGAAGCGCCGTCCGGCGTCGTCCCGTGCCGCCTGTCCGGCGGCCTCGCCGCCCGCGCAGACGCCCTCGACGGCGCCCAGGGCGGCCCGGACGCCGGCCACGTCCGCGCCCGGGTCGAGGGCCAGCAGGCGGGCCTCGTCGAGGTGGGTGCGCGCGACGACGAAGGCCTTGGCGCGGCAGTACAGGAGCACTCCGGCGTTGATGAACTCGCCCCGTTCGACGCGCGGCACGGCCCGCAGCACGGCGTACTCGAAGACGTCCCGGCCGCCGCCCTGGCCCGCCCTGATGATGTGGCGCTCGGTCACTTGTCCCCCTTGATGCGCTGGTGGATGACGGCCGCGCGGGCGATCAGGGGCCGCGCGTGGGCCCGGCGGAGGTCGTCCGGGGTGTCGAAGCCCGGCTCGCCGGTCAGCCAGGCGTCCGGGATCTCGGCGGTGACCTCGGCGAGGAGGTCCTCGGTGACGAGGGGCGCGAGGTCGGCGGCGGCCGCGGCGACGTCGGGGCGGAAGGGCGCGAGGGCGTGCTCGGAGGCGTCGTAGGGGCGGGCCGCCGAGGCCTCGGCGCCGGGCCAGTTGTGGTGCCAGATCACGGTGGCGCCGTGGTCGATCAGCCACAGCTCGCCCCGGTGGACGAGGAGGTTGGGGTTGCGCCAGGAGCGGTCGACGTTGTTCACGAGCGCGTCGAACCAGACGAGCCGCCCGGCCTCCTCGGGGCTCACGCGGAACGCGAGCGGGTCGAAGCCGAGCGCGCCGGACAGGAAGTCCATGCCGAGGTTGGTGCCGCCGCTGGCCCTGATGAGGTCCTGCACCTGCTGCTCGGGCTCGCCGAGCCCCAGCACGGGATCGACGTGGACCGTCACGAGGCGCGGCATGCGGAAGCCGAGCCTGCGGGCGAGTTCGCCGCACAGGACCTCGGCGACGAGGGTCTTGCGGCCCTGCCCGGCGCCGGTGAACTTCAGGACGTACGTCCCGAGGTCGTCGGCCTCGACGAGCCCCGGCAGCGAACCGCCCTCCCGCAGGGGCGTGATGTAGCGGGTCGCGATGACTTCCTTGAGCATCGCCCCAGGTTACGGCTGAACGGCCGGGGAGCGCGGACCGTATGAGTGGGCGGATCGAGAGGCAGACCCAGAAGGCGGCGAAGGGAAACCCACCATGACCAGCGCATCGTCTCAGCCCGCTCAGGCCCGTCCCGCGCCGGGACCGGCCCGTCGGACCGTCGTGGCGGCCGTCGGGGCGGTGGGGGCGGCCGGGCTGGCCGCCGCGCTGACCGCGTGCGGCTCGGAGGACGACGCGTCCTCGGTCTCCTCGAACGGCGGGGCGTCGTCGGGCGGTTCGGGGTCGGGCGGTCCGGGCTCGGGCGACGCGGGCTCGGGCGACACGGGCGTCGAGCCGTCGGGCGGCACCGGCTCCGTGCTGGCGAAGACCTCCGACATCCCGGAGGGCGGCGGCAAGATCTTCAAGGAGCAGGGCGTGGTGGTCACGCAGCCGACCGCGGGCACGTTCAAGGCCTTCTCGGCGAAGTGCACGCATCAGGGCTGCGCGGTGGCGGGCGTGACCGACGGGGTGATCACCTGTCCGTGCCACAACAGCGCGTTCTCCGTCAGCGACGGCAGTGTGCGCAAGGGGCCCGCGACGAAGCCGCTCCCGGCTGCGCGGATCACCGTCGACGGCGACGCGATCACACTGGCCTGACCCACGACGGGCCCGTCGGCCGTTGCGCGCCGACGGGCGACGGCTCATCCTGGCCCGACGTGCGGGAACCCTCCGCACGACCTTGGGACACGAGGGGTGCGGATGACCGCCACGCAGCGCCGGGGCCGGAAGATCATGATGACGCCCGGGGAACTGGACGAGTTCCTCACGACGCAGCGCACCTGCCGGGTGGCCACGGTGTCGGCCGACGGCGCGCCGCACGTGAGCACCCTGTGGTTCGCCTGGGACGGCACCTCGATGTGGCTGTACTCCGTGGTGCGCAGCAGGCGTTGGGCCGATCTGCGCCGGGATCCGCGGGTCGCGGTCGTCGTCGACACGGGCGAGGAGTACGGCGAGTTGCGCGGCGCGGAGCTGTCGGGCCGGGTGGAGTTCGTCGGCGAGGTGCCGCGCACCGGCGGGCCGTGCGCCGAACTGGACGGCCCGGAGGCGCTGTTCGCCAGGAAGAACTTCGGCATCGACGAGATGCCGCACGACGGCCGGCACGCCTGGCTGCGGCTCACGCCGGAGAAGGTCGTGTCGTGGGACTTCCGCAAGCTGGCCGCGCTGTAAGGACGCCCGCGCGCCGGCGCGGACGGTCTCAGTCCAGCCGTTCCGCCGCCGCCCGCAGTGCCGCGACCGCCGCGCGGATCGACGGGCGGCGGTCGGCGTCCGCGCGCCACACGACGTAGACGTGCCGCGTCACCCGCTGCTTGAGCGGGACCGTGACGACGCCGGGCGGGACGGGACGGCGGCCGAGCAGCGGGGCGATGCACACGCCGAGCCCGGCGGCGACCAGCCCGAGCTGGGTGTGGGCCTCGGCCGCGCGGTGGCCGACGATCGGCTCGATGCCCTTCGAGCGGAGCGTGAACAGCAGCCACTCGTGGCAGAACTCGCCCTCGCCCCAGGTGATCCACTCGTCGTCGGCGAACTCGGCGAGGTCCACCTCGGCACGGTCCGCGAGCCGGTGCCCGGCCGGCATCGCCACGTCGGCGGGGTCGTCCAGGAGCTGCGCCTTCACCAGGCCGTCCGGGACCGGCATCGGCTTGTTGTACCAGTCGAGCACCACCGCCAGGTCGAGGTCGCCCCGCACGACGCCGCGGATGCCGTGCTCCGGTTCCAGCTCGCGGGACCGCACCCGCAGGTCCGGATGGTCGCGGCGCAGGGCGGCGAGCGCGGACGGGAACAGGCCGCGCGCGGCCGTCGGGAACGCCGAGAGCCGCAGTTCCCCGGCGACCTGGCCGCGGTGCGCCTCCAGGTCGGACTGCGCCAGCTCTACCTGGGACAGGATGCGGGCCGCGTGTTCGGCGAGCAGCCGGCCCGCGTCGGTGAGGCGCACGCCGCGGCCGTTCTTGGCGAGGAGCCGCTGTCCGACCTCGCGCTCCAGCTTGGACATCTGCTGCGAGACGGCCGACGTCGTGATGTGCAGCCCTTCGGCGGCGCCGCTCACCGAGCCGTGCCGGGCGAGGGCGTCCAGGGTGCGCAGGCGCTCCAGGTTCAACATGTAAGCGATGCTACGAGATACCGGGTGCGAAATCTCGATTGTGCTACGAGGTTCTCGGCGGCATCGTTGCCCGCATGAGCAGCGTCACCGCTTCCCCGACCCCGGTCACCGCCCCGCCCCGCCGCACTCTCGACTGGCGGCTGCGCTTCGGCGTCCTGTCGCTGATCTGGGGCTTCAGCTTCCTCCTGATCAAGGTGGGGACGGAAGGGTTCGCCCCGTTCCAGGTCACGCTCGGCCGTCTGGTGTTCGGCACCGCGGTGCTGGCCGCGGCGATGGCCGTGAAGCGGGAGCGGCTGCCGCGCGGGGCCCGCACGTGGGGTCATCTGGCGGTCGCCGGTTTCCTGCTCAACGCGCTGCCGTTCTCGCTGTTCGCGTACGCGGAGCTGACGATCCCGTCGACTCTTGCGGGGATCTGCAACGCGACGTCACCGCTGTGGGGCATGGCGCTGTCCCTGGTCGCGCTGTCGGAGGACCGGCCGACACGGATGCGGGTCGCCGGGCTCGGCATCGGGTTCCTCGGTGTCCTGACGGTGCTCGGCGCCTGGCAGGGCTTCGCGGGCCTGGACGCCGGGGGGACGGCGATGGCCCTGCTGGCCTCGCTCAGCTACCCGATCGGCTGGATCTACGTCCGCCGCACGCTCGCGGGGTCCGGCCACTCCCACCTCTCGCTGACGGGCGCGCAGTTGGCGCTGGCGACCGTCCAACTGGCGGTGGTCACCCCGCTGTTCACGAAGGCGCCGGACCACTTCCCGGTCATACCCCTGCTGGCGGTCGCCGCTCTGGGCACACTGGGCACGGGCTTCGCCGTACTCCTCCAGTACGGCCTCGTCGCCGAGGTCGGCCCGACCACGGGCCAGATGGTCACGTACTTCATCCCGGTCATCGCCACGGCGGCGGGCGTCGCCATCCTGGGCGAGTCGCTGACGTGGTCGACTCCGGTGGGCGCCCTGATCGTCCTGGCGGGCGCGGCACTGACCCAGAGCCGGGGCCCGGCGTCCCGCGCCGACGGGACGAAGAACCGACGCCCCCTGCCGACGCCCCGGCCGACGAAGGCCCACCCGGCAACGACCCCGCCCCGGCCCTCGGAGGGCGGCCCGGCGGCCACCTCGCCCGGCCCCAGGGAGGGCCGCCCGGCGGACGCGTAGTGCCGACCGGCGCCACAGCATGCCGCACACCGGGGGACCCCGGCGCACTCACCCCCTCCCCTACACGTAACCCCGCACCGGCGCCGGCCCCAGCGCCGCGGCGATCGCGTCCGCCAGGGTGCCCACCTCGTCCTCCCGCAGCGTCGAGACGGTGACGCGGATGCCGGGCGGGGCGCTCATGCGGAAGCGGGCGCCGGGGGACACGGCCCAGCCGGCGTGCAGGAGACGGGCGACGGCGCCCGTCTCGTCCGGCACGGGGATCCACACGTTCATGCCGCTGCGCCCGTGCGCCGTGATCCCGCGCCGGGCGAGCGCCTCGATCAGCGCGTCCCGGCGCCGCCCGTACGCCGCCGCCACCGCCGGCGTGTCCACCGCCCCGTCGGCCCACAGCCGTACGACGGCGCGCTGGAGCAGCCTGCTGACCCAGCCGGGGCCGAGCCGCTGCCGTCCCCGGACACGGTCGACGGTGACGGCGTCGCCGGTGAGGACGGCGAGCCGCAGGTCGGGCCCGTGGGCCTTGGCCACCGAACGCACGAAGGCCCAGTGCCGGGTGGTGCCGGCGAGGGGGTGCAGCGGCACGTCGACGATGCCGTGTCCGTGGTCGTCCTCGATCAGCAGCGTCTCGGGGTGCTCGGCGAGGACGTCCCGCAGGGCACGCGCGCGCGTGGCGCTCACCGCGGCGCCGGTCGGGTTCTGCGCCCGGTCGGTGACGATCAGGGCGCGTGCCCCGGCTTCGAGGGCACGCCGTACGTCGTCGGTGCGCGGTCCCTCGTCGTCGACGCCGACCGGCACGGTGCGCAGCCCGAGCGCCGGGACGAGGTCCAGGGTCCGGCCCCACCCGGGGTCCTCGACGGCGACGGTGTCGCCCGCCTTGAGGTGGGCGACGAGGACCCGCTCGACGGCGTCGAGGGAGCCCGAGACGACGGCGAGCGGCCCGTCGGGCATCCCGTCGGCGGCGAGTTCGGCCCGCGCGATCCGCGCCAGCTCCGGGTCCACGGCGTCGTCCCCGTACAGGACGGGCGCACGGTCGGCGTCGGCCGCCGCTGCCGCGAACGCCCGCTCCAGGGGCGGCAGCAGCGCGGGGTCCGGGTTGCCGCTCGACACGTCGCGCACGCCCTCCGGCACGTCCACCCGGATGTGGTCCCGCCCGGTCGTGGCCGGCGCGGGCCGGACCCTGCTGCCGCGCCGGCCGGCCGTCTCGATGACCCCGCGCTCGCGCAGGGTGCGGTACGCGGCCGCGACCGTGTTGGGGTTCACACCCAGCTGCGCCGCCAACTCCCGCATGGGCGGCAGCAGTTGTCCGGGCCGCAACTCCCCGGCCCCCACCGCCCGCTCGATGCTCGCGGAAATGTCCGCTGCGCGCCGCCCACTGATCCGATACTCTCCTAGCACAAACCCAATTATGCACTAGTGCAATGGAGAGCGCCATGCAGGGGACCACGCGGACGCCGTCGCAGCCCGCCGCCTACTCGCCGACCGACCGCACCGTCCCCACCCGTTCCGCCGAACGGGCCAGGTACGACAAGGACTTGGTGCACGCGATACTCGACGAGGGCTACGTCTGCCACCTGGGCTTCGTCCGGGACGGCGCGCCGGTCGTGCTGCCCACGCTGTACGCCCGGGTCGGCGAGCGGCTGTACGTGCACGGCTCGACGGGCTCGCGCCCGCTGCGGGCGGCCGGCCAGGCCGACCCGGGCCTGCCGGTCTGCCTGACGGTGACGCACGTCGACGCGCTGGTCCTCGCCCGCTCGGCCTTCCACCACTCGATCAACTACCGCTCCGTGGTGGTGCACGGCGTCGCCCGCGACGTCACGGACCCGGAGGAGAAGCGGCAGGCCCTGGACGCGCTGGTCGACCACGTCGTGCCGGGCCGCGCCGCCGACTCGCGGCCGGCCAACAAGAAGGAGCTGGCCGCCACCGCCGTGATCCGCCTGGACCTCGACGAGGTCTCCGCCAAGCTCCGCACCGGCGGCGTGAACGACGAGCCCGAGGATCTCTCCCTCCCCCACTGGGCCGGGATCGTCCCGCTCCGCAAGGGCTACGAGGCCCCCGTCGCCGACCCGGGCCTGGCGCCCGGCACCGACCTGCCCGAGTACCTGACGACCCCGTGACAGGACTGGGTCGCGGGATCCGCGCCGGGGACGGATCCCGCGGCCCGGCGGTCACGCCGGCAAGGGCTCGCCGCGCGTGCGGGCGCCCCTCGCCTCCGCCACCGCGCGCCCGGTGACCGAGGCGAGCAGCAGAAGCGTGCCGGCCAGGGTGGCCGCCGTGAGGTGCTCCCCGAGGAGCACGACGGCCAGCACGGCCGCGCTCACCGGCTCCAGCAGCATGATCACGGACACGGTGGCCGACCGTACGACGGCCGCGCCCGCGAAGTACAGGCCGTAGGCCAGCGCCGTGGGCACGGCGGCGATGTACGCCAGCAGCCACACCAGCCGGGCCGGTTCGGCGGTGTACGGGAGCAGTCCCTCGGCGAGGGCGAACGGCAGCAGGCACAGGCTCGTCACCGCGAAGGCCCCGACCGACACGGCGGCGGCGTCCGCCCCGCCGTCGCGCCCCCACCGTCGCGTGACCAGCGTCATCGCGCTGTACCCGGCCGCCGACACCAGCGCGAGCAGCACGCCCCACGGCCGGACGGTGGTCCCGCCTGGGCCGAGGACGAGCACGGCGAGCCCGGCGAGCGCTCCGGCGACGGCGGCGAACCCGCCGCGGCCGAGCCGCTCCCCCAGGGTCAGCCGCGCACCGAGCGCGATGAGCACGGGGCCCGCGCCGAGGGTGACGACGGTGGCGACGGCGAGACCGGTCGCCTCGACGGCCGCGAAGTAGGCCGTCTGGAACACGGCGAGCCCGACCCCCATGACGCCGGCCCGCCGCACCCTGTGGCCGAGCGGCTCGCTCGGGGCGGTGCGGGCGCGGCGGCGCGGCAGCCGGGCGGCCAGCAGCAGGACGAGCCCGGCGGCGCAGCGCCAGAACGACAGGGCGACGGGGCCCATGTCGCCGGTGCGGTAGACCAGGGAGGCGGCGGCGCCGGCGGTGCCCCAGGCGGCACCGGCGACGATCAGGTACAGCAGGCCTCGCCCGACGGGCAGGCCGGAAACGGCGTTCGACACAGTTCTCTCTCCGCAGAGGCGCGCGCCGCGGGGAAGTCGCGGGAGGCGCGGAAGTTCGGAAGGGACCACCGCTGTGCGGGGTCCGCGGACTTCGTCTGCGGGCAGCACCGTCCGGCCCGGCGACACGCCGGGCTCGGTTGCCGGAGGGCCCGCCTCAGGCGGCCGGAGGCGGGAGGACGAGTGCGCGCGAATGCATGATCCGCATCCTAGTGCTGCGACCGGAAAGGTTCACCGGCTCGCGGCGTCCGGCAAACCTTCCCGGCCGCAGCACTAGGTCGCCGTCCCTCGCGCGGACAACTCCCTTTCCGCGCCGCCGCTCGCGACCGGGCCGCCGGAGCCCTTGGCGGGCGTCGAGGACTGGGCGATGAACGCGCCGGCCAGCACGACCGCCCCGCCGACGAGTTGCGGCGCCGACAGGTGCTCGCCGAGCAGCACCCAGGCGAGGACGGTCGCGATGACCGCCTCCAGACAGGCGACGACGCCCGCGACCTGCGGCGAGAGCCTGCGCACCGAGACGACGCCGGTGACGTACGCGAGCACCGTGGCGACGAGGACGATCCAGGACAGCAGCAGCGCCGCCGCGACCGGCGTGCCGTCCATGTCGGCTGTGTCCGCGAGCACCGCCCAGTCCATGGTCCAGGGCCGGGCGACGACGGTGAGGACGGCGGCGCCGACGAGCAGGCCGTACGCGATGACGCCGAGCGGGTCGGGCGCCTCGTCGCCGGCGTCGCTGCCCTGGTCGGACAGGACGAAGTAGCCGACCTGGCAGCAGGCCGCCCCGAGCGCGAGCAGCAGACCGAGGGCGTCGAAGCTCAGACCTGCCCAGACCTCCACGACGCAGGCGAGTCCGCCGACCGCGAGGACCACGCCGAGGGCGGCGGCGCGCGTCACCGGACGGCGCTGCACGAACCGCACCCAGCCGAGCACGAGGGCGGGTGCGAGGTACTCCACGAGCAGGGCGACGCCGACGGGAATGCGGGATATCGCCGCGAAGTAGCAGGCCTGGACACCGGCCACGGCCAACAGCCCGAATCCGGCGAGCAGTCCGGGCCGGCGGCGCAGCAGCGCGCGGTGGCGCACGGCGAGCGGCAGCATCACCAGGGCCGCGCCCGCGACGCGCAGCCACACCACGTGCAGCGGGTCCAGGCCCGCCTCGATCAGCGGCTTGGCCGCGACACCGGATCCCCCGAAGGCGACGGCGGACGCGAGCGCGAGGCCGAGCCCCATGCCCCTGCCGCGGTGGCCCTGACTGCTCTCAGACGTATGCACCGGCACATGATGACAGGCGCCGACAGGAGCGTCATCCCTCCAGACACCTGTCTCAACGGCTGGACGCGACGCTGCCGGTCGCGCGAGGCCGGCGCCTCCACGCCTCGTACCGGTGCGGGTGGTTTCAGTGAGTGGTGTCGCCGTTCCCGACGGGCCCCTCGGCGCACTTGTCGATCCGCGCGAGCACCCGCACCGGGTCGATCCCGGCGCGCTCCAGCACCTCCACGGCACGCGACTGCGGGTCCACGACGATCGCGGCGAGCAGGTCGACGCCGCGGGCCCGTGCGGCACCCCGTTGCACGGCGCGGTCCCGGGCGTACTCCATGGCGCCGGCCGCGAGCGGCGAGAAGCCCTCGGCGTCCAGGGCGACCGGCACGGGGCCGGACTCCTCCACCCCGCTCTGCCAGCGCAGGCCGTAGCCGATGCTGCGCTGCACGAGGTAGCCGAGCAGCCGCGCTATGTGCGGTCCCTCGCCGAAGACGGCCCGCACGTCGACGCCGTACTCCAGGAGCGAGTGCAGCAGATGGGCCGTGTCGATCTGACGGTCGCCGTCCCGCACCGCCCTGCGGCGCGCGCCGGCGACCACCGCGGCCAGCTCGTCGCTGAGCCCGGCATCGTTGTCGGAACGCGGTACGCCCTGCTCGTGAGCGGGCTGCCGGGGGATACGAGGTTGCACGTTCCCACCCCATCAGCCCGTCCGGACCGGGGGCATCCCCGGCGGGAAGCATCTTCGCGTCCCACAGGAAGTGGACACCGCGTGGCCGAATCTCCTCCCTACGGAGGAGATCACGTCATTTTTCCCCCGGGGGCGCGCGCCGCCTTGCGCCGCGCCCCGGAGGCAACCTTCGCCGCGCGCCCGACGTCCCACACAGCGATGGACAGCACTGGCTGGCTGGTGGCGTTACCGGCCGTCGACGGCAGGCAGTACGTGTACCGGGTGTACGCACCGGAGGACGCGCTGCCGGCCGACCTGTTCTGGGAGGCGTGGCACTGCCACGACGAGAGCCCGCTCCCGCGCGCGTGGGACGTGTTCGACGCGGCGGAGATACGCCGGGTCGGCTGAACCGGCCCGGCGATCACCGCCCGCGCTTTCACCACGCGCGTCCACCCCGCGCCGTCACGTCGCGCCGCGCCCTCCCCCTCGGCCCGTCACGTCCTCGACCACCCCAGGGCCCGGGCCCGAGGGCCGCCGAGAACCGTCCCTGGACGACCGGCCGCCCGCCACGCCCCCGGAACCGGTCCGCGTTCCCGAAATTGGCCTTGGCCCGCGGCTTCGCGGAGCGCCTACCGTCGGGGCATGCGCATCCGAATCGTCGACGCCTTCACCGACCGTCCCTTCGCCGGCAACCCCGCCGGCGTCCTGCTGCTCGACGCCTTCCCGGCCGACGACTGGCTGCAGATGGTGGCCCTGGAGGTCAACCACGCCGAGACGGCGTTCGCCCACCGGCTGCCGGAGGGCGGCGAGGCCGACTGGGCGCTGCGCTGGTTCACGCCCGCCGCCGAGGTCGCGATGTGCGGGCACGCCACGCTCGCGACCGCCCACGTCCTGCGCGCCACGGGCGCCCACGAGGGACCGGTGCGGTTCGCCACCCGCAGTGGCGTGCTCGTCGCGACGCCCACCGGGGACGGCGCGATCACCCTGGACTTCCCGACCGCCCCGCTCACCCCGGTCGACGTCCCGGCCGGGGTCGCCGAGGCCCTGGGCGCCGAGCCGCGCGCCGCCCTCGACACCGGCCCGAACGTGGGCGACCTCCTCGTCGAGCTCGCCGACGAGAAGACGGTCCGCGCCCTGACCCCGGACCACCGGGCCCTCGGCGCCTTCTCGGAGCGCGGCATCATCGCCACCGCCCGCGCGGAGGACCCGTCCCGGGGCTACGACTTCGTCTCGCGCTGCTTCTTCCCGAACGTCGGCATCGACGAGGACCCGGTCACCGGCAGCGCCCACACCGCCCTGGCCCCGTTCTGGTCCGAGCGCCTCGGCCGGCCCGCCCTCACCGGTCTTCAGGCCTCGCCCCGCGCCGGCCGCGTCCGCACGGAGCTGCGCGGCGACCGCACGCTGCTGACCGGGCACGCCGTCACCGTCATCGAGGGCGAGCTGCTCACCCGCCCCTGACCCGGCACGTCACACCGCGGGGGCGTACGACAGTGCCGTACGCCCCCCACGGACAGGCTCACGCCGTGGGAAGCCAGTCCACCTTGTCCGCCAGCAGCGCGTAACCGACGAACGCCCCGATGTCGAGCAGCGCGTGCGCCACCACCAGCGGACCCACGCGGCCCCAGCGCCGGTACAGGTACACGAAGACCACGCCCATGACCATGTTGCCGATGAAGCCGCCGATGCCCTGGTAGAGGTGGTACGAGCCGCGCAGCACGGAGCTCGCCGCCAGCGCGGCCGTCGGCGTCCAGCCCAGCTGTCCGAGCCGGCGCAGCAGATAGCCGACGACGATCACTTCCTCCAGGACCGAGTTCTGGATCGCGGACAGGATCAGCACCGGGTACTTCCACCACACCTCGGGCAGCGCCTCGGGCACCACGGTGAGGTTGAAGCCCATGCCGCGCGCGAGGAGGTAGAAGGCGATGCCGGTGCTCCCGATCACCGCCGCGATCGCGGCGCCGCGGCCCAGGTCGGGCCAGGGACGCGTGCGGTCGAAGCCGATGACGCGCAGGCTCCGGCCCTCGCGCAGCAGGAAGTGCGCGACGAGCGCGACGGGCACCAGCGCGGTGGTGATGCCGAACAGCTGCCAGGCGAGGTCGAGCCACGGGCGGCCCGGCGCGGCCGAGGCGTTGAGCGTGGCCGCCTGGTCCTTCAGCCCGCCCGGCTTGGTCACCGATCCGACGAAGCTGATCAGCGCGGACACGCCGCTCGCGCCGAGCGACAGGGCCAGCACGAGCAGCGTCTCGTTGCGGAGCGTCCGCCGGGACAGCTCGCCGGGGCGCTCCCCGGGTTGCGATGCGGCCTTCCGGCCGTCCTGCGCCTGCACACCTGCCTCCACTCGCCGACCCCGCTCCTCCGGCCCCTCGGCACAGGGGGAGCCGCCGTCCTGGGACACCGCCGTGCGGAGACGTCCCGGCTTGCAGGATCAGCTTGCCGGATCAGCGTGAGGCGGGCGTCGGCGGCCCCCGTCGGCACCCTGACGAACGCTGACGAACGCTGTCGGCGCCCCGGCGCGCTCAGCCCGTCGGCACCGGCTCCGGCAGTCCCACGGGCCAGGTGTGCACGGGATCGCCCTGGTGCATCAGCTCGTAGTAGCGCCGCGTCGTGGCGGCGAGCGCGGCCTCCCGAGGCAGGCCCGAGGCCAGGGCCTTGTGGAAGGTGGCCGTCTGCCAGGTCGCCCCGTTGACCCGGCGCCGGCAGCGCTCCTCGATCACGCCGAGGTACAGGTCGCGGTCGGCGGGCTCGACGCCCCACGCGTCCAGGCCGGCCTCGGCGAGCGGCAGCAGTTCGTCACGGACCAAGCTGACGGCCTCGACCTCGTGCGTGCCGGCGTACCGGCCGCGCCGGGGCCAGGTCAGCCGCGCGTCGATGCCGTGCCGGCACGCGGCGTCGAAGTTGGCGGCGGCGGCCTCGAACGGCAGCCGGGTCCACACCGGGCGGCTGTCCTCGGCGAGGGCGCGGACGACGCCGTAGTAGAAGGCCGCGTTGGCGATGACGTCGGTGATGGTGGGGCCCGCCGGCAGGACGCGGTTCTCGACGCGCAGGTGGGGGACGCCGTCGGCGATGCCGTAGACCGGACGGTTCCAGCGGTAGACGGTGCCGTTGTGCAGGACGAGTTCGGCGAGCTTGGGGACGCCGCCCGCGTCGAGGACCTCCAGGGGTTCCTCGTCGTCGCAGATGGGGAGCAGCGCAGGGAAATAGCGCAGGTTCTCCTCGAAGAGGTCGTGGGCGGAGGAGATCCAGCGCTCCCCGAACCAGGTGCGCGGACGGACGCCCTGCGCCTGGAGTTCGGGCGGCCGGGTGTCGGTGGACTGCTGGAACAGCGGCGGCCTGGACTCCCGCCACAGCTCGTGCCCGAACAGGAACGGCGAATTGGCACCGACGGCGATCTGCGCGGCGGCGACGGCCTGGGCCGCGTTCCACACGTCGGGGAACCGGTTCGGCGTGACCTGGAGGTGCAGTTGCACGGAGGTGCAGGCGGCCTCGGGCGCGATGGACCGCGAGGTGCACGAGAGGTGTTCGACCCCGGCTATGTCGAGGGTGAAGTCCTCGCCGCGGGCGGCCACGATCTGGTCGTTGAGCAGTGCGTAGCGGTCCACGTCGGAAAGGTTGGAGGAGACCAGGTCGTCGCGGTCGAGCGTCGGCAGGATGCCGATCATCACGATTCCCGCGTCCACCTCCCCGGCCTTTCGGTGGGCATATGCCAGCGACGTGCGGAGTTCCTCGGCGAGCCGGTCGAATACGCGGCCGCCGAGCCGGTGCGGGGCGATGTTGACTTCCAGGTTGAACATGGCGAGTTCTGTTTGGAAATCGCGGCTGGCGATCCGCTCCAGGACTTGCGCATTCAACATTTTCGGCATGCCGTCGGCGCCCACGAGATTCAGCTCGATCTCCAGCCCCATGAGGTTCTTGGGGCGGTCGAACCGCTTCTCCTCCAGCAGCCGCCCGAGGCCCGTCAGACACTGCCGCAGCTTGTCGCGGTAGCGCTGGCGATCGGACAGGTCGAACTGGCCTGCCGCGACCTTCTCCCCCATCGAACCGTCCCTCCTCGGATGGGCGGGCCGCAGATCGGCCGCCGGCGTCCCGGGTCAGGTGGGATGATGCCCAGACGAGGCGATCGATAACGTCCCGCGTGGCCCCGGCGACCGCTACTCTGGACGACGATGGCCTGCGGCACATTCACGGGGCATGACGAGTACCCTTTCGGTGCCCCACGAACTCGTGAAAAACGCCGACGACAATTGGCCGACCGCGCGGCGGTCATTTCCCGAGGTCATCGCCGCGCGACCGCCCGGGAATCGGGATTTTTCTCGCGTATCGTCGTCCGAATGTACCCTTGTCGGGGGACCTCAAAACGGCTAGCCGAAACACTGTCTGAACAGGCGTCGTATAAACTCCGCGCACAAGGCAGAAGGTTGGCGCCCACGGTCGCGGGATCCTGCCGCCGAGATGATGTGCGACAGGCCCCACCCACCAAAGGTCCGCACGCACAGACCCGGCCCCTGCCTCTCTGACTTCCTTGTGCTGACAGCGTCGTCCGCCCCCGCCCTCGCGCCACCGTGCCTTCTCATGAGAGGCGACCCATCATGCCGCTGCATGTGCCCCCGGCTCCCGCGCCCGCCCTGCGCACCGTCCTGACCGCGCTCGGCTCGCCGACCGCGCTCAGCGAGGCCCGCACCCCGTCCCTGCGCAACGCCCAGGGTCCGGCCACCCCCGAACTGCCACTGCCGGTGCACGTCCTCGACCGGATCACCCCCGAGGGCGTCACCGCCACGAGGCTGACCGGGTGGCGCTTCCTCATCCGCTGCGGCGACCATGCCGTGGCCGCCGCGGAGACCATGCTGACCCCCGACGGCTGGGCCTTCTCCCACTTCTTCGAAGGCCCGTACGTCAGCTCCACCGAGCTGGCGCTGCGGCAGGCCGAGACCGTGCCGGGGCCCTACCAGCCGCGCCTGCTGTCGCTGCCGAGCCTCTACATGCTCACGCTGTGGCTGCACGGCGACTGCACCGCGGACGCGGCCGGCGGCCATCCGGCCCCGGGCGACCTGCTCGTGCCGCTGGCCCCCGCGCCGCCCGGCATCGCCGCCCACCGCCCGCACCGGGTCGCCGACCTGCTCCCGGTGCTGACCAGCCGCGCCACGCCGTCCCGGCTGCTGAGGCCGACGGCCTGAGTGCCGTGTGACCCGGAAGGCACCGCGTACCCCGTCGCCGGATTCCTGGCGGCGGGGTACGTCGCTCTTTTCCGCCGTCCGGCCGGTCCCGTGAGGACTAGTCCCAATCGGCCACGACGAACCACCCGAAGTGACAGCCCAGTTGGACTGAACCGTCCGCGCGGGTGACGCGTCATGAACCTGTGAGAAGCGGTGCCGCGAAATCCCTGCGGAATGGCCTCCGTGGGGCAACACTGGGATCCGACCGACTTGTCACGACGGGGGGCGGCCATGAACGACTCTTCACGCCGCAGGACTGAAACGACAGCACACTCCACCGACACACGACGAGAGAACCAACCCATGTGCCAGCACCAGCCACCGTGTCCGTCAGCCGGCTCCGCCGACCGGGAGTCCGCCCGCCTCGTGGCGCACCACCCGGAACAGGGATGGAGCCTGCTGTGCAACGGCGTCGTCCTCTTCGAGGACACCGGTGAGCTCCTGCCCGACGGCCAGGTCATCGCGCCGCACCGCCCGGACGTCCGTCCGGTCGTGACCGCCGCCTGAGAGCACCACGGGCGGCGCACGACACCGTCCGCAGACACGAGGGGCCGGTCCGTGAACCTCCTGCGAACCGGCCCTGACGCATGTCCGGGCCCGGTCACCGACCGTAGCGCCCCGTGCGGAATCCGCACCCGGCCCTCCCGCCCGGCGCACCCGGCCCCACCGCCCGGCACACCCGGTCCTCCCGCCCGGCCACCCGCCTTCGACCCCCGCTTCCCACGCGCGCCCGTCTTCCGGAAGACTCCTGGAAGTTTCGCCGCCAGCCGCCCCGCACGCCCGGCGCGCGCAGGCCGCGAAAGCCGTCGACGGAGGTGGGAAGTGGCAGCACACGAGGCCGGCGCCGAGGACACCGCGGACGACCGCCGCAAGGTCACCATCACGGAGATCGCCCGCCGCGCCGGGGTCTCCGTCCCTACCGTCTCCCGGGTCGTCAACGGCCGGTCCGACGTCTCGCCCCAGACCCGCGCGCGCGTGGAGGACCTGCTCCGCAGGCACGGCTACCGCAGACGCCCCGCCGCCACGGGCGCCCGCGCCGCCCTGCTCGACCTGGTCTTCTACGACCTCGACAACCCCTGGGCCGTGGAGATCCTGCGCGGCGTCGAGGAGGCCGCGCACGCGTCCGGCGCCGGCACCGTCGTCTCGACGATCCGCGGCCGCTCCGGCGCCGCCCGCGAATGGCTGCGCAACCTGCGCGCCCGCGCCTCCGACGGCGTCGTCCTCGTCACCTCCGCGCTGGAACCGGGCCTGCACGAAGAGCTGCGGGTGCTCGGCGTACCGGTCGTGGCCGTCGATCCGGCGGGCTCCCCCTCCCTGGACGTGCCGGCCATCGGCGCCGCCAACTGGTCCGGCGGACTCGCCGCCACCAGCCACCTGCTTTCCCTGGGCCACCGCAGGATCGGCCTCGTCGCCGGGCCGTCACGGCTGCTGTGCTCCCGCGCCCGTCTCGACGGCTACCGCGCGGCACTGGAGGGCGCCGGCATCGCCGTGGACGAGTCCCTCGTCGTGTCCGGCGACTTCCGGCCCGAGTCCGGCTTCACCGGCTGCGCGACCCTGCTGGACCTGCCCGAACCGCCCACCGCCCTGTTCGCGGCCAGCGACCAGATGGCGCTCGGCGCGATCGAGGCCCTGCGCCGACGGGGCCTCAGGGTGCCGGAGGACATGAGCGTGGTCGGCTTCGACGACCTGCCGGAGGTCCGGTGGTCGGCCCCGCCGCTGACCACGGTGCGCCAGCCGCTCGCCGACATGGGCCGGCTCGCCGTCCGTACGGTGCTGGGGCTGGCCCGCGGCGAACAGCCCGACGCGCCGCGCGTCGAACTCGGCACGGAACTGATCGTCCGCGCCAGCACGGCACCCCTCCCCCCGGCCCGGCCGGCCGGGCCCTCTCCGCTGCCGTGACCGCTCTATCGTGACCGCATGCAGTCCTACACGATCGGCCAGGCGGCGCGGCTGCTCGGCGTCAGCCCCGACACCGCGCGCCGCTGGGCGGACGCCGGCCGGATGACCACCCACCGCGACGACAGCGGGCGCCGCCTCATCGACGGCCGGGACCTGGCCGCGTTCTCGGTCGAACTGGCCAAGGCGGGCGGCGCCGAGGAGGACACCCCGTACACCTCCGTCCGCAACGCGTTCCCCGGCATCGTCACCGCGATCAAGCTCGGGGACGTCGCCGCCCAGGTCGAGATCCAGGCGGGACCGCACCGGCTCGTCTCCCTGCTCACCCGCGAGGCCGTCGAGGAACTCGGCCTGGAGGTCGGCATGGAGGCCACGGCCCGCGTGAAGTCGACAAACGTACACATCGACCGCACCTGACCGGACGACCCCTCCCGTAGAAACGCACATGCGACCGTCCACCGCGCGCAACCTCGCTCATGCGATACGACAGATGACTTCTGCCTCGCATCTGCGGAAGTATCATCGTCGCGGAGGGAGGGGTGTCCCCCGGCGTTCGGCCCACGCCCTCCCCGCGACGAGAGGGAGTGGACCGTGACGACCAGTTCCGCGCACCGCCGCCGGGCCCTGCGTACGGGCGGCACGGTGACCGCCGCCCTGCTGGTCCTCGGCGCCTGCTCCACCACCGGGTCGCCGGGCTCCGCCTCCGCCGACGGGAAGATCTCCGGCACGGTCACCGTCTTCGCCGCGGCCTCGCTGAAGGAGAGCTTCACGACGCTGGGCGAGCGCTTCGAGAAGGACCACCCCGGCACGGAGGTCACCTTCAGTTTCGGCGGCAGCGACTCCCTGGCCGCCGGCATCAGCGGCGGCGCACCGGCGGACGTCTTCGCCGCGGCCGGCACCTCCACGATGAAGATCGTCGAGGACGACGAGAACGTGGTGGGCACCCCGGCCACCTTCGCCCGCAACCAGCTCCAGATCGCCACCCTCCCCGGCAACCCCGAGCGGATCTCCTCCCTGGAGGACCTCACCCGCCCCGGCCTCAAGGTCGTCCTGTGCGACAGGTCCGTGCCGTGCGGCTCCGCCGCGCAGAGCGCCCTGGACGCGAGCGGCCTGAAGGTCACCCCGGTGTCGTACGAGCAGGACGTCAAGAGCGCCCTGACCAAGGTCGAGCTGAAGGAGGCCGACGCCGCCGTCGTGTACAGGACGGACGTCCGGGCCGCGGGTGACAGGGTGGACGGCGTGGAGTTCCCCGAATCCGCCGAAGCCGTCAACGACTACCCGATCGCCCTGCTCAAGAACGCGCCCAACCCCGCGGCGGCGAAGGCCTTCATCACCCTCGTGAAGTCCGCCGAGGGCCGGAAGGTGCTCACCGGGGCCGGGTTCCGCCGCCCGTGACCCGCGCCGCCAAGACCCCCGGAGGCCGCACCGGCCCGCCCGCGGCCCGCGCACGCCGGCCGGTGCGGCGCGGCGTGCCGCTCCCCATCCTGCTGCCGGCGCTCGCGGGCCTGGCGTTCCTGCTGCTGCCCCTGATCGCGCTCCTCGTACGCACCCCCTGGCGCAGTCTCCCGGACCAGCTGACCAGCGCGGCGGTCTGGGAGGCGCTGCGGCTGTCCCTGCTGTGCGCGACGGCGGCGACCGCGCTCAGCCTCGTCGTCGGGGTGCCGCTGGCCTGGCTGCTGGCCCGCACCGAGTTCCCCGGCCGCGGCCTCGTGCGGGCCCTGGTGACACTGCCGCTGGTGCTGCCGCCGGTGGTGGGCGGTGTCGCGCTGCTGCTCGCGCTCGGGCGGGGCGGTGTCGTCGGGCAGTGGCTGGACGCGTGGTTCGGCATCTCGCTGCCGTTCACGACGGCCGGCGTCGTCGTCGCGGAGACGTTCGTGGCGCTGCCGTTCCTCGTCATCAGTGTGGAGGGCACCCTGCGCGCCGCCGACCCACGCTACGAGGAGGCCGCCACCACGCTCGGCGCGTCCCGGTTCACCGCGTTCTGCCGCGTCACACTGCCGCTGATCGCGCCGGGTGTCGCCGCGGGCGCCGTCCTCGCGTGGGCGCGGGCCCTGGGCGAGTTCGGGGCGACGATCACGTTCGCGGGCAACTTCCCCGGCCGCACTCAGACGATGCCCCTCGCGGTGTACCTGGCCCTCCAGAGCGACCCGGCGGCGGCCGTCGCCCTCAGCCTGGTGCTGCTGGCGGTGTCGATCGCCGTCCTCGCCGGCCTGCGCGACCGATGGATGACACCCTCATGACCGGCACCCCGGCCCCCGAGGAAGGGCTCGACGCCCGCCTCGTCGTCGACCGCGGCGCCTTCCGGCTCGACGTGACGCTGACCGCGGCCCCCGGCGAGGTCGTCGCCCTGCTCGGCCCGAACGGCGCCGGCAAGTCCACCGCGCTGCGCGCCCTCGCCGGTCTCGCCCCGCTCAGCGGCGGCCACCTGCGCCTGGACGGCGTCGAGCTGGACCGTACGCCCCCGGAGTCCCGGCCCGTCGGCGTCGTCTTCCAGGACTACCTGCTCTTCCCGCACCTCACCGCCCTGGACAACGTGGCGTTCGGCCCGCGCTGCCGGGGCGCGAGCAAAGTGGAGGCCCGCCGACAGGCCGCCGGATGGCTGGACCGCATGGGCCTCGCCGAGCACGCCGGCGCCAAGCCCCGCCGGCTGTCCGGCGGGCAGGCGCAGCGGGTCGCGCTCGCCCGCGCCCTGGCCACCGGGCCCCGGCTGCTGCTCCTGGACGAGCCGCTGGCGGCCCTGGACGCGCGGACCCGCCTGGAGGTGCGCGCCCAGTTGCGCCGCCATCTCGCCGAGTTCGAGGCGGTCGCCCTGCTCGTCACGCACGACCCGCTGGACGCCATGGTGCTGGCCGACCGGCTCGTCGTCGTCGAGGACGGCCACGTCGTCCAGCAGGGCACCCCGGCGGACATCGCGCGGCATCCCCGCACCGACTACATCGCCCAGCTGGTCGGCCTGAATCTGTACCGCGGGCAGGCCGACGGGCACACCGTCCGGCTGGACGCGGGCCCGTCCATCACCACCACGGACATCCTGTCGGGCCCGGTGTTCGTGGCGTTCCCGCCGAGTGCCGTGACCCTGTACCGGGAGCGGCCGGCCGGCTCCAGCGCCCGCAACCTGTGGCGCTGCGAGGTCGCGGGGCTCGATTCCCACGGCGACCAGGTCCGCGCGGGCCTCACCGGCGAACTGCCTCTCGCCGCCGACCTGACGACGGTGGCCGCGGCCGAGCTGGACCTGCGTCCGGGCGCGCCGGTGTGGGCCACGGTGAAGGCGACGCAGACGCACGCCTACCCCGCGTGAGGGACGGCGAAGGGGCGCCACCCTGCCGGGCGGCGCCCCTGACACGTCGGTCGGGTCAGTCCTCGTACGCGTCGAGCGGCGGGCAGGAACAGACCAGGTTCCGGTCGCCGAAGGCCTGGTCGATGCGGCGCACCGGCGGCCAGTACTTGTCCGCGGCCGTCACGCCAGCCGGGAAGACGGCGTCCTCGCGGCTGTAGGCGTGGTCCCAGTCCCCGCCGAGCGCGGCCGCGGTGTGCGGGGCCCCGCGCAGCGGGTTGTCCTCGGCGGGCCACTCGCCGGAGCCGACCTTCTCGATCTCGGCCCGGATGGCGATCATCGCGTCGCAGAACCGGTCCAGCTCGGTCAGGTCCTCGGACTCGGTCGGCTCGATCATGAGCGTCCCGGCGACCGGGAAGGACATCGTCGGCGCGTGGAAGCCGTAGTCGATGAGCCGCTTGGCGACGTCGTCGACGCTGACGCCGGTCGCCTTGGTCAGCGGGCGCAGGTCGATGATGCACTCGTGCGCGACCAGCCCGCCGGGGCCGGTGTAGAGCACCGGATAGTGCGGCTCAAGGCGCTTGGCGATGTAGTTGGCGGACAGCACGGCGACCTGCGTGGCCCGCTTGAGGCCCTCGCCGCCCATGAGCCGGACGTACGCCCACGAGATCGGCAGGATGCCCGCCGAGCCCCAGGGCGCCGCCGAGATCGGGCCGACGCCGGTGGCGGGACCGGCCTCGGGCTGCAGCGGGTGGTTCGGCAGGTACGGCGCGAGGTGCGAGCGCACGCCGACCGGGCCGACGCCGGGACCGCCGCCGCCGTGCGGGATGCAGAACGTCTTGTGCAGGTTCAGGTGGGAGACGTCGCCGCCGAAGTGGCCGGGCTTGGCGAGTCCCACCAGGGCGTTGAGGTTGGCGCCGTCCACGTACACCTGGCCGCCCGCGTCGTGCACCTGGGCGCAGATGTCGGCGACGTGCTCCTCGAAGACGCCGTGCGTGGAGGGGTACGTGATCATCAGCACGGCGAGTTCGTCGCGGTACTGCTCGATCTTGGCCCGCAGGTCCTCGACGTCGATCTCGCCGTCCTCGGCGGTCTTGACGACGACGACCTTCATGCCGGCCATGACGGCGCTCGCGGCGTTGGTGCCGTGCGCGGAGGACGGGATGAGGCAGACCGTGCGCTGCTCGTCGCCGTTGGCGCGGTGGTAGCCGCGGACGGCGAGGAGACCGGCCAGCTCGCCCTGGGAGCCGGCGTTCGGCTGGAGGGAGACCTTGTCGTAGCCGGTGACCTCGGCGAGGCGCTCCTCCAGCTCGTGGATGAGCGTGAGGTAGCCCTGCGCCTGCTCGGCGGGGGCGAAGGGGTGCAGCTGACCGAACTCCGGCCAGGTGACCGGCTCCATCTCCGTGGTCGCGTTGAGCTTCATCGTGCAGGAGCCCAGCGGGATCATGCCGCGGTCGAGCGCGTAGTCGCGGTCGGCGAGCCGACGCAGGTAGCGCAGCATCGCGGTCTCGGAGCGGTGCTGGTGGAACACCGGGTGCGTGAGGAAGTCGTCGGTGCGCAGCAGCGCCTCGGGCAGCGTGTCCTCGGCACTCGCGTCGAGCGCCTCGACGTCGCCGTCGACACCGAACGCGGCCCACACGGCGGCGAGCTGCGCGCGCGTGGTGGTCTCGTCGCAGGCCAGGGAGACGTGGTCGGCGTCGACGAGGTGGAGGTTCACGCCGTTGTCGCGGGCGGCGGCGACGACCTGGGCGGCCCGGCCCTCGACGCGCACGGTGACCGTGTCGAAGTAGGCGCCGTGCACGACCTCGGCGCCGCCCGCCGCGAGCCCCGCGGCGAGGATCGTGGCGTACCGGTGGGTGCGCCGGGCGATGGCCCGCAGGCCCTCGGGGCCGTGGTAGACGGCGTACATGCCGGCCATGACCGCGAGCAGCACCTGGGCGGTGCAGATGTTGCTGGTGGCCTTCTCGCGGCGGATGTGCTGCTCACGGGTCTGCAGCGCCAGGCGGTAGGCCCTGTTGCCGTCGGCGTCGACGGAGACGCCCACGAGGCGGCCGGGCAGGCTGCGCGCCATCTTCTCCTGCACCGCCATGTAGCCGGCGTGCGGTCCGCCGAAGCCCATCGGCACGCCGAAGCGCTGCGTGGTGCCGACGGCGATGTCCGCGCCGAGTTCGCCCGGAGACTTCAGCAGCGTCAGCGCGAGCAGGTCGGCGGCGACGGTGACGAGCGCGCCGAGCTCGTGCGCCTGGTCGATGAGGGGCTTGATGTCGCGTACGGCTCCGGAGGCGCCGGGGTACTGGATCAGGACGCCGTTGATCTCGCGCTCGGCGACCTCGGCGGGGATGCCGTCGCTGAGGTCGGCGACGACGACCTCGACGCCGGTCGGTTCGGCGCGGGTCCGGATCACGGCGACGGTCTGCGGCAGGGCGTCCGCGTCGACCAGGAACAGGCCCTTCTTGTTCTTGCCCAGGCGCCGGGACAGCGCCATCGCCTCGGCGGCGGCGGTGCCCTCGTCGAGCAGGGAGGCACCGGACGTCGGCAGGCCGGTGAGGTCGGCGACCACGGTCTGGAAGTTCAGCAGGGCCTCAAGGCGGCCCTGCGAGATCTCTGGCTGGTAGGGCGTGTACGCCGTGTACCAGGCGGGGTTCTCCATCACGTTCCGCAGGATCACCGGCGGGGTGAACGTGCCGTAGTAGCCGAGCCCGATCATGGAGCCGAGGACCTGGTTGCGGTCGGCGAGCGTGCGCAGCTCGGCGAGCACCTCGGCCTCGGAGCGGGCGCCCGGCAGGTCCAGCGCGTCGGCGTTCTTGATCACGTCCGGCACGGCGGCGGCGGTCAGCTCGTCGAGCGAGCCGTAGCCGACCTGGGCGAGCATCTTGGCCCGCGCCTCGTGGTCGGGGCCGATGTGACGCTGCTCGAAGGGGTGTGCCTGTTCGAGCTCGGAGAGCGGAATGCGATGGGCGGTCATTGCGGAGGCCTCCTGGTCTGACGCGACCTTCGAGGGGCACCACGGCGCGGGTACCCGGACGGCCTCCCCCTCTGTCATCTCAACCTGAGAGCTTCACCGGGCGGCCCGAGAGCGCCCGGCTTTCACCGTCGGTGAGAGCGGAAGCCGTCGACACCCGCCCTGCTTTCCAGAGTGACCTCGTCCGTGCGGTACGTGGGCCTGAGAGATTCCGGGGAGGATTTGCTCCTTCGGCGCCTCCTGTGGAGCTCGGAGGACTCTCCCGCACGGGGTCAGCAGCCTTTGTCAGCCTACCAGCGAGGTCAACGGTCGGGCCTTCGAGTGGCCGCTGACCTGAATGTGCTCTTTTGTAGTGCTGACGGAGGAGTTGCGACCAAAGTGGAGGGCCCGTGCAGACCGACATCGATCCGCGCAATCTGATCGGCCGCAAGGCGTTCGACCGCAACGGCACCAAGATCGGCACCGTCGACGAGATCTACCTGGACGACGCGACCGGTGAACCCGAGTGGGCGGCCATACGCACGGGCCTGTTCGGCAGGGACGCGTTCGTTCCGCTGGAGCCCAGCGAGCTGGTCGAGGGCACCCTGCGCGTGCCGTTCGACCGTGCCCTGATCAAGGACGCCCCGGACTTCGGCGTCGGCCGCCACCTCTCGCCCGAGCAGGAACTCCAGCTCTACCACCACTACGGCCTCGACGCCGCCGCCCCGCCGCCCGTCCCGGACCGCGACTTCGGCAAGCTGGCCGGCACCGACGACGCCTGACACCCGGCGAGGCGCCCTTCAGCCCGTGCCCCCGCTCCCGGCCGTGCCCTCGGCGGCGGCGGTGTCGACCCCGGACGCGCCCCCGACGGTCCCGGCCCCCGCGGTCCCGGCGTCGCCCCCGACGGTCCCGGCCTCCGCGCCCCCGGCGCTCCCGGCCTCGCTCCCCGCGGACCCCGACGCGCCCCCGGCGGTCGCGGCGTCGCCGGGTCTTCGCGCGACCAAAGGGAGCGGCTCGGCCGGTTCCAGGTCGGGGTCGTCGGTGCGGAAGGTACGCACCCGCCCGGGCTCCGAGTCGGGCGTCTCGAACCGCACGGTGACCCGCCCGAGCCCGCTGCCCTGCACCCACCCGTGCCCGTACGCCGCGTGCCGCACGTCGTGTCCGGCGGGCCAGCGCCGCTCGGCGGGTGCCCGCCGCTCCTCGGCGGGCCCTTCGTCGTCGCGGTCCTCGTCGGGCAGCTCGGCGTGCTCCCCGGCCGCCTGCGCGAACAGGTCCTCCTGCGTGTAGTCGGCGAGGCCGCTGACCCCGACGCCGAGCAGCCTGACGCCGCCCGTGGTGTCCACGGACTCCAGCAGCCGGGCGGCGGCCTCCCGCACCACCGCCGGGTCGTCGGTGGGCCCGCGCAGCGTCTCCGAGCGCGTCAGCGTCGAGAAGTCGTACCGCCGCACCTTCAGCACGATCGTCCGCCCCGACAGCCCCGCCCCGCGCAGCCGCCGCACGCACCGGTCGGCCAGCCGCTGCACCTCGAGACCGACCCGCGTCCGGTCGTGGATGTCCACGTCGTAGGTGTCCTCCACCGACACCGACTTGGTCTCCCGCTCGGCCACCACGGGCCGCTCGTCGTGCGCCAGCGCCATCGCGTACAGCGCGTGCCCGTGCGCCTTGCCCAGCAGCCGTACGAGCTCGTCCTCGCCCGCCTCGGCGAGTTCGTCCACGGTGTGGATGCCGGCCCGCCGCAGGTGGTCGCCGGTCGCCGGCCCCACGCCGGGCAGCGTCCGCACCGACAGCGGGGCGAGCAGGGCCCGCTCGGTGCCCGGCTCGATCAGCACCAGCCCGTCCGGCTTGGCCTGCTCGGACGCGATCTTCGCGAGCATCTTGGAGGCGGCGAGGCCCACCGACCCGGTGACGCCGGTGACGGCCCTGATGTCCGCCCGCAGCCGCTCGCCGACCAGTCGCGCCGACCGCTCGTCCCAGGCCGCTCCCCCGGCCTCCAGGTCCACGAACGCCTCGTCCAGGCTCAGCGGCTCCACCAGCGGCGACAGTGCCCGCAGCAGTTCCATGACCTGCTCGCTGATCGTCCGGTACAGACCGAAGCGGGGCACCAGATACGCGGCGTTGGGCGCGAGCCGCCGGGCCTGCGCCATGGGCATCGCCGAGTGCACCCCGAAGACACGCGCCTCGTAGGAGCAGGTGGCGACCACTCCGCGCGGGCCGAGACCGCCCACGATCACGGCCTTCCCCCGCAGGCTCGGCTTGGACGCCTGCTCCACCGAGGCGAAGAAGGCATCCATGTCGAGATGCAGGATCGTGGGCGCGGCTCTCACAGTTCCGATGCTGCCCTACGCCACTGACAACGCCCCGCTCCGACGGGGCGCCGGCTCACACCGCGCGGTTGCGGCGCCGGGCCAGCTCGTCCGCGGGGTTGTGCCCGACGAGGGTCTCGCCGGTGTCGATCCGCTCCCCGTGCAGCTGCGACAGCGCGCTCTCGACGTCCCGCCAGACCACGCCGACGGCGATGCCGAAGATGCCCTGGCCGCCCTGGAGCAGGGCGTGCACCTCGTCGGGCGAGGTGCACTCGTAGACCGTGGCGCCGTCGCTCATCAGCGTCATGCGCTCGAGGTCGCGAAAGCCGCTCTCACGCAGATGGTGGACGGTGGTGCGGATGTTCTGCAGGGACACCCCGGTGTCCAGGAACCGCTTGACGATCTTCAGGACGACGACGTCCCGGAAGCTGTACAGCCGCTGCGTCCCCGACCCGTGCGCGGGCCGCACGCTGGGCTCGACCAGGCCGGTGCGGGCCCAGTAGTCGAGCTGCCGGTAGGTGATGCCGGCGGCCGCGCAGGCCGTCGGGCCGCGATAGCCGATCTGCTCGGACGTCATGGACGTCGCCCCTCCGCTGCTCGGCACGGCCGTCGGTCGCTGCGGAGCGTGATCGGCGGCGCTGCTGTGATGGGGATACCCCCTGCTCGAGAGAAGCCGAGAGCTCGGGGGAGGGTACGGACCGCCGGCCCCGAGACTGTGTCCGGGGGCGCCCCCAACCGTACCGTCGCCGCTGCTTCTCACGCCGACCTCCGTCCTTGACCTGCCTTCTCGACGGTAGGCAGTCACCAGGGGTGCGTCAACGATCGCCACACTCGGCACGCCGAGTGATAATCACCCTAAGAGTGGTTTCCCGTGTCCCACCGCGGGGAAAGGCTAGCCGAATGCGCTCAGAACGGGGCGCAGGACGCCCGCGGTCGCCACCGGCACATGCCATGCCGCATCACTGGTTGCTGGAGCCGAAGTCCTCCGGCGAGATCTGGTCGAGGAACTCGCGGAACTTCTCCACCTCGTCCTCCTGCTCGTCAGGGATCGCGATCCCCGCGTCGTCGAGCACCGAGTCACTGCCGTAGATCGGCGTGCCGGTGCGCAGCGCCAGCGCTATGGCGTCGGACGGGCGGGCACTGACCTCGACTCCGCTGGCGAACACCAGCTCCGCGTAGAAGACGCCCTCACGCAGGTCGGTGATGCGCACTTCGGTGAGCTCCTGGCCGACGGCTTCCAGCACGTCCTTGAAAAGGTCGTGGGTCAGCGGGCGGGCAGGGGCCATGCCCTGCTGGGCGAAGGCGATCGCCGTCGCCTCCCCCGGACCGATCCAGATGGGCAGGAAGCGGTCGCCTCCCACTTCCCGCAGCAGCACGATCGGTTGGTTGGAGGGCATTTCGACCCGGACACCTACGACATCGAGCTCGTTCACACAGCAACCCTAGGCCGTGCCCGGGACGTTTGGGTAGTCGGGCCGGGAACGGTTGGCCGATCCGGGGCCCGCCGAACCTCAGGGCAGCCGCACCCCGAGCGCCGTCTGGACCAGCGCGGCGTGCAGGCGCACCGTCAGCCCCGCGAGCTCCTTCGCCCGGGCCTCGGCGTGCGCCCTGGTCTGCGGATTGCGGTGGCGTCTCAGCGGCGCGACCACCTGGTCCACCAGCCCGGCCTCCCGGTCGGCGGCGGCCTTCATCGCCCGCAGGTGGCGCGGTTCGATCCCGAACCGCCCGAGCTCCACGACCAGGGAGGCGACGGTCGCCGACTCCGCGTCGTACGACCCGTCCGGCAGCGGCGTCACGAGCCCGTAGGACTCCCACTCCGCCAGCTCCTCCTCGCCGATCCCGGCGGCGGCGAGCAGCTCGTCCCGCCCGATGCGGGCCGCGGTGGGCGCCTGTCCCGTCAGGGGTTCCGGCTCGGCCTCGCCGTCCCGCTGACGCCCCAGCGCCGGCAGTTCCACGGCCTCGCCGCGCTCCATGGCGTCCAGGTGCTCGCGGATCACCTTGAGCGGCAGGTAGTGGTCCCGCTGCATCCTCAGGACATGACCGAGGCGCTCGACGTCGGCGGCGCTGAACTTGCGGTACCCCGAAGGGGTCCGCTGCGGTTCGACGAGCCCTTCCGACTCCAGGAAACGGATCTTGGAGATGGTCACTTCGGGAAACTCGTCACGCAGCACGTTCAGCACCGTGCCGATGCTCATCAGTCCACTGTCCGTGGCGGCGGCGCCGGGTCCGGCGCCACCGCTCCGTGATTGCCGCATGGACCTTCCCTGGGGGTTCCCCGGACCGCGGTCCGGGGCGGGTCAGTAGCCCTGCTGGCTCGCGTAGAACACCAGCCGGTACTTTCCGATCTGCACCTCGTCGCCGTTCGACAGGGCGACCTGGTCGATCCGCTCGCGGTTGACGTACGTGCCGTTCAGGCTGCCGACGTCCGCGACAGTGAACGAGCCGTCCGGACCGCGGCGGAACTCCACGTGGCGGCGGGAGACCGTGACGTCGTCCAGGAAGATGTCGCTCTGCGGGTGCCGGCCCGCCGTGGTCAGGTCGCTGTCCAGGAGGAAGCGGCTGCCCGAGTTCGGGCCGCGGCGCACCACCAGCAGCGCGGAACCCTGCGGAAGCGCGTCGACAGCGGCCTGCGCCTCGGGAGAGAGCGCCGGCATCGCCGTCTGACCGGTGGTCTCGGAGTCGTAGGCCTCGAGACCGGAGATCGAGATCGTGGACGTCGTCTCCGACGGACGCTCCGCGGCCGCACCGGCCCTCAGCGGGGCGCCGCAGTTGGAGCAGAAGCGGCTGTTCTCCGCGTTGCGGTTACCGCACCTCGTACACACCAGGGCCGACATGGACGGATCCTCCTGCCGCGGCTGCCCCTCGGGGGCATGGGACGCGTACGGGTCTCCGGAAAACCCTCCACCCGTACTTGAGGTTGACGGTTGCCCGAAACCTATGCCGCCGGACTGCGCAGGGTCAACAGACGGCGCGCCCTGACCACCGGAAGGGCCACCGCCCGGCCCAGCCACCTGGTCCCGGAACAGCGGACGCTGCCCTTCCGCGTCGGGCTGTGCGCGGTGCCGAGCGGTGGCGTTGTCGCCGCCCTCTCGCGCGCTCTTGCCGAACAACTTCGCAAACAACTTCACGGGCGATTCCCCTTGACCGAAACAGACCCGCCCGTGGGGCAGGACGAACCCTGATTGCCTACACCGGCCGACCCGGACATCTTCACAACGTCCGTATCCACCAGACAGTTTCCACCACGCACCACCCGTTCGGTGCGCCGACCCCCCGCAACCTCATGCCCCCGCCGGACTGTCGCCATGCACCCCCGGTTCACTGGGAGGACGACCGAGCGTAGTCAGGCCGCTTCGCCGCTCGCAAGGCGTCCACGACGATCTTGTCGGACCGCTCGACCGCGACGGTGGCCTGTTCCTTCTCCAGTGTCTGCACCACGCCTCCAGGGATGTTGAGCGCCGGTTCGAGGTCCTGCGGCTTGCCGATGACCTTGAAACGATAGGGCGCGTTGATCTTGTTCCCGTCGACGCTCACCCCGTTCCCTGAATCCACCAGAAAAGTCCCGGCCACCACGCGCACGCCGTTCACCTGGATCGCCTCGGCACCGGCCGCGCGCAGCTCCTGGACCGCGTCGAGCAGCATGTTCGCCTCGACCGTCCCCTTCGTGTCCGTGATGGTCATGGTGATGCCGGGGCCCTGCGCGGCCACCGTGCCCGCCAGCACGCCGAGTTGCCGTTCCTTCTCGATCGTCTGCCTGCGGGCCTCCTCGGCCTGGTCCGAGCTGTTCTCCAGCTCGTCGCGCTGCCTCTCGAGTCCCCGCTTCTCGTCCTCAAGACGCTGTGTGCGGTCGTCGAGTTCATCGAGGATGCGCACGAGATCCGCCTGACGCGCGCCGCGCAGCGCGCCGTCGCCCTCGCTGTTGGAGGCCACCTGCACGGCCAGGCCGAAGCCGAGGCCGAACAGCAGCAGGGCGACGATGAGTTGCGCCCGCGACGCGCGCGGCGGCCACACCGCGGCGACCAGCCGCTGCCGCCCGGTCAGCGCGGGCTCCTCCTCGGCCGGCGGGTCGGCGGCCTCGGGCGCGTCGGCCGCGGGCACCTCCTGCGGCAGCTCCTTGCGCAGTCTGTTCTCGTTCGCCTCGTCCTTGTCGCTCATCGGTCTCACGCCCGGAACACGTGCCGGCGGATCGCCGCGGCGTTGGAGAAGATCCGGATGCCGAGGACGACCACGACTCCCGTGGACAGCTGGGCACCCACGCCCAACTTGTCGCCCAGGAACACGATCAGCGCGGCCACGACGACGTTCGACAGGAACGACACGACGAAGACCTTGTCGTCGAAGATGCCGTCGAGCATGGCCCGCAGACCGCCGAAGACGGCGTCGAGCGCCGCGACGACAGCGATCGGCAGATAAGGCTCGACGACCGCCGGAACCTCGGGCCGGACCAACAGGCCGGCCACCACTCCCAGGACGAGGCCCAGTACGGCGATCACGATGTGCCCTTCTCAGTCTCGGTTATCGGCTGTGCTGTACGTACGATCACCCGCGGCGCGGCGGGCAGGCGGAGGTCGTCCTCCACGGAGATGGCGGTCCGAATGCCGTAGTTCTCCTGCAAGGCGTGCAGGTACAACCCGTCGGCACTGTCCTGGAACCGGGTGCTGAGCCGCTTGCCGTCCCCCACCGCCAGCACCGTGTACGGCGGCACCAGCGGGCGGTTGTCGACCAGTATGGCGTCGCCCGCCGCCCTGATCGCCGACAGTGCCGTCAGCCGCTGCCCATTGATGGACACGGCCTCCGCTCCCGACTCCCACAGCCCGTTGACCACGCGCTGGAGGTCACGGTCGCGCACCCGGCCCGTGTCGGAGAAGCCCGAGGTGCCGCGCGGGTCGCCGTCACCGCCCGTGGACGTGTCCTTCGCGTCGTTCACCACGAGCTTCACGCCGGGACCGTGCACGGCCACGGCCCCCGACAGGATGCCCACCAGCGTCGACCGGTCGCCGCCGCTGTTCCGCAGCGCCTCGCGCTGGCGTGCGCCGACCTCGTCGCGCAGCTCGTCGATGCTCTCCTCGAGCTCGTCGGCCGTCGCGGTCTCCCGGTCGATGCGGTCGATCAGTTCCTCGCGCTCCTTGGCCACCGCGGGCGCCGCCACGCGCGCCTGCGCTGCCCCCACGGTCACGACGAGCGCCGCGAGCACCAGACCGGCCGCGAGGCCGAGCTTCGCCCGGAGGGTCTTCGGCATGCCTCCGTCGCCGGCGGCCTTCTTGCGCTCCGCGGCCTCGGCATACCCGTCGTCGAGGCTGTGGTCCATGACATTGGTGAGCAACGACATGGACGCGTCCGGGCGCGGGGGCCGCGTGGGAGTGCTCCGAACGGGGGGTTGCTGCGGCATGCCGCACATCGTCGCACGTGGCGGCCACTACCTCCGAATGGCCCCACCGGCGTGCCGGACAGGCCCCCTTGGGGACGCTTGTCCGGCACGCACACGTGCAGGCCGATTTACCGTCCCGCGCTGTCCACGACGGCCGACCACTCGTCCAGCAGGGCCTGCGCGGAGGCGTCGTCGGGGCCCTCCGCCCACAGGTGCGTGACGGCCTCCGCCGGGTCCGGAAGCACCATCACCCAACGCCCGTCGGTCTCCACGACGCGCACACCGTCCGTGGTGTCCACGAACCGCTCCCCGGCCGCCTCGACGACCCGGCGCATCACCAGTCCCTTCACGGCCCACGGCGTCGCCAGGTCCCGCTTGAGGACGTGCGCCCGCGGAATGCGCGCGTCGATCTGGCTCAGCGTGAGCTGCGTCCTGGCCACCAGGCCGATGAGCCGTACGAAGGCCGCCGTGCCGTCGTAGACGCCGCTGAACTCGGGGACGATGAAGCCGCCCTTGCCGTCACCGCCGAAGATGGTCCCTTCCTCGCGTCCGACGCGCGTCAGGTCGTCGGGCGAGGTCGTGGTCCACTCGACCTGGGTGCCGTGGTACGCGGCCACCTGCTCGGCGATCCGGGTGGTGGTCACGGGCAGCGCCACCCGGCCGCTGCGCCGCTCGGCGGCGATCAGGTCGAGCATCACCAGCAGCGCCCGGTCGTCCTCGATGATCCGGCCCTTCTCGTCCACGAGGGACAGCCGCTCACCCACCGGGTCGAACCGCACACCGAACGCGGCGCGGGACGACGCCACTATCTCGCCGAGCCGCACCAGCCCCGACCGGCGCATGTCGGCCGACTCGGTGGGCCGGGACTCGTCGAGACCCGGGTTGATCGTCAGCGAGTCGACGCCCAGCTTGCCGAGCAGGCTGGGCAGTACGAGACCGGAACTGCCGTTGGACGCGTCGACCACGACCTTCAGCCCGGACTCGGCGATCCCGGTGATGTCCACGTTCCGCAAGAGGGACCCGGTGTACGAGTCGAAGACACTCGCCGGGAAGTGCAGGTCACCGATCTCGCCCGGGAACGCACGCCGGTACTCCTGACGCGCGAACACCCGGTCCAGCTTGCGCTGACTGCCCTGCGACAGGTCCGCGCCCTGCCCGTCGAAGAACATGATGTCCACGGAGTCGGGAACGCCGGGCGTGGTCCGGATCATGATCCCGCCGGCGCTGCCCCGCGCGGTCTGCTGCCGCGCCACGGGCAGCGGCACATTCTCCAGGTCCCGTACGTCGATGGCGCTGGCCTGGAGAGCGGAGATCACCGCCCGCTTCAGCGCACGGGCACCACGGGAGTGGTCGCGGGCGGTCGTGACCGTGGAGCCCTTCTTGAGGGTGGTCGCGTAGGCACCGGCCAGGCGGACGGCCAGTTCCGGCGTGATCTCGACGTTCAGGATGCCGGAGACGCCACGGGCGCCGAAGAGGTGCGCCTGGCCCCTGGACTCCCAGATCACCGAGGTGTTGACGAAGGCACCGGCCTCGATCGTCTTGAAGGGGTAGACGCGCACATTGCCCTGGACGATCGATTCTTCACCGATCAGGCACTCGTCACCGATGACGGCGCCGTCCTCGATGCGGGCCGCGCGCATGATGTCGGTGTTCTTGCCGACGACGCAGCCACGCAGGTTGCTGTGCGGTCCGACGTACACGTTGTCGTGCACGACGGCCTTGTGCAGGAAGGCACCGCTCTTCACGACGACGTTGGAGCCCACGACGGTGTGCTCCCTGATTTCGGCGCCGGCTTCCACCTTGGCGTAGTCGCCGATGTAGAGCGGACCGCGGAGCACGGCATCGGGATGCACCTCGGCGCCTTCCGCCACCCATACGCCGGGCGAGATCTCGAAGCCGTCGATGTCGACGTCGACCTTGCCCTCGAGCACGTCGGCCTGCGCCTTGACGTAGCTCTCGTGCGTGCCGACGTCTTCCCAGTAGCCCTCGGCGACATAGCCGTAAATCGGCTTGCCTTCCTTCATCAGCTGGGGGAAGACGTCACCGGACCAGTCGACGGGCACGTCGGGGTCGACGTAGTCGAAGACCTCGGGCTCCATGACGTAGATACCGGTGTTCACCGTGTCCGAGAAGACCTGGCCCCAGGTCGGCTTCTCCAGGAAGCGCTCGACCTTGCCTTCCTCGTCCACGATGGTGATGCCGAATTCCAGCGGATTCGGAACACGCGTCAGGCAGACCGTGACGAGCGCGCCCTTTTCCTTGTGGAAACTGATGAGGTCCGTGAGGTCGAAGTCGGTCAGGGCATCACCGGAGATGACAAGGAAAGCATCGTCCTTCAACGCCTCTTCGGCGTTCTTGACGCTTCCGGCGGTACCGAGTGGCTTCTCCTCGTTGGCATAGCTGAGCTCCATACCGAGCTCTTCACCGTCACCGAAGTAGTTCTTGACCAGCGAGGCCAGGAACTGAACGGTGACGACGGTTTCATTGAGACCATGCCTTTTGAGCAGCCGCAGAACGTGCTCCATGATCGGCCGGTTTGCCACCGGCAGGAGCGGCTTGGGCATGCTTGAGGTCATGGGACGAAGGCGCGTGCCTTCGCCTCCGGCCATCACGACGGCCTTCATGTCGGAAGCGTCCTCCTTGAAGAGACGACGGTCTGGCCGACTTCACCCGCCAAAATTGTCCCGCACTTTTCCGCCGCGGGCCATCCGGCCGTAACGGCCTCACCAATGAACGGGTTCAATCGGCCATGGCGTCCGCCCGGACCAGCCGGCGGACTTGTACCACGTAGAGAACTCCTGCCCACCAGTACAGAGTTGTACCCCATCCGGCGAACGCCCATCCGAAAATAGCAGCGAGTGACGCGATCCATCCACTTGCGTCACTGAGCAGCAGGAGCGGGAAGGCGTACATCAGGTTGAAGGTGGCGGCCTTGCCCAGGAAGTTCACCTGCGGCGGCGGATAGCCGTGCCGCCGGAGGATGCCCACCATGACGAGCAGAACCAGCTCCCGCGCCAGCAGTACGGCGGTCAGCCAGAGCGGCAGAATCTCGCGCCAGGTGAGGCCGACCAAAGTCGAGAGAATGTAGAGCCGGTCGGCGGCCGGATCCAGAAGCCGACCGAGGCTGCTGATCTGGTTCCAGCGCCGTGCGAGCTTGCCGTCCAGGTAGTCACTGATCCCGCTCAGCATGAGCACCAGAAGCGCCCAGCCGTCGCTCTTCGGACCGCCGAACTCGGGCCTGAGGATCAGCCACAGGAAGAGTGGTACGCCGACGAGCCTCGCCATGCTGAGGATGTTCGGGATGGTGAGCACCCGGTCTGTCTGGACGCGGGTCTCCTGGACCTCCACCCGGGGGCCTCCTGTGGGAAACGAGCCAACGATGCTCCCTGACCTTACCTCAACGCAAAAAAGCTCTGGCTCTTGGGCCAGATACCCAAGAGCCAGAGCTCCAATGATTGTTCGGCGGTGTCCTACTCTCCCACAGGGTCCCCCCTGCAGTACCATCGGCGCTATAAGGCTTAGCTTCCGGGTTCGGAATGTAACCGGGCGTTTCCCCTACGCTATGACCACCGAAACACTATGAAACAGACAACCAACCCGGTGACCA
>NZ_JBVJSJ010000016.1:0-153691 GCF_055606745.1 Streptomyces sp. NPDC037054
ACCCCCCAGGTCATGCCTTCGACAGAGGGGACACAGTCATACCGGGCCCGGAGGCCAGCAGCCCCATTGCAGGACCGCGAAGAACATAACGGGGGGGCGTGCTCGGGCTCAGGAAAGGCGCGGACGGACAGGGAGGGGCGCGGACGGTTCGGCGGAGGGGCGAGGGTGGGCCCAGTAGAGGGGCGGGGGTGGCGTGCCGTCGGCCGGGCGGGGGCGGTGACGGTTCAGCCGTGTGGAGCAGGCAGGTAGCCTTTCCCACGTGCCCCGTCTGTCTGAAGTCATCGCCGCGCTGGAAGACCTGTGGCCCGCCGAGCGGGCCGAGTCCTGGGACGCGGTCGGGACCGTCGTGGGCGATCCCGGCCAGGACGTGTCCCGGGTGCTGTTCGCCGTCGACCCGGTGCAGGAGATCGTCGACGAGGCCGTAACGCTGGGCGCCGACCTGCTCGTCACCCACCACCCGCTCTATCTGCGCGGAACGACGACGGTCGCGGCCTCCACCTTCAAGGGCCGCGTCGTGCACACCCTCATCAAGAACGACATCGCGCTGCACGTCGCCCACACCAACGCCGACACCGCCGACCCCGGCGTCTCCGACGCCCTCGCCGGCGCGCTCGGCCTCCGCGTCGTACGCCCCCTCGTGCCGGACCCCACCGACCCCGAGGGCCGCCGCGGCCTCGGCCGCGTCTGCGAGCTGGACCACCCGGTCACGGTCCGCGAGTTCGCCGCCCGCGCCGCCGAGCGGCTGCCCGCCACCGCGCAGGGCATCCGCGTCGCCGGCGACCCCGGGGCCACCGTCCGCACGGTCGCCGTCAGCGGCGGCTCCGGCGACAGCCTCTTCGACCACGTACGGGCGGCCGGCGTCGACGCCTTCCTCACCGCGGACCTGCGCCACCACCCGGCGTCCGAGGCCCGCGCCCACAGTCCCCTCGCGCTGCTCGACGCGGCGCACTGGGCCACCGAATGGCCCTGGTGCGAGCTGGCCGCGAGCCAGCTCGACGAGATCTCCGACCGGCACGGATGGGATCTCCGCGTCCACGTCTCGAAGACGGTCACCGACCCCTGGACCGCCCACGCGGCCTCCACCACCACACCTGACCCACTGGGAGCCCCCAACTGAACGCCGCGCCCGCCGACCAGATCCGACTCCTCGACGTCCAGGACCTCGACGTCCGCCTGCAGCAGCTCGCCCACCGGCGCCGGTCCCTGCCCGAGCACGCCGAACTGGAGTCGCTGACCAAGGACCTGACGCAGCTGCGCGACCTGCTCGTCGCCGCGCAGACCGAGGAGAGCGACTGCGCCCGCGAACAGACCAAGGCCGAGCAGGACGTGGACCAGGTGCGCCAGCGCGCCGCCCGCGACCAGAAGCGCCTCGACTCGGGCGCGGTCAGCTCCCCGAAGGACCTGGAGAACCTCCAGCGCGAGCTCACGTCCCTCGCCAAGCGGCAGGGCGACCTCGAGGACGTCGTCCTGGAGGTCATGGAGCGCCGCGAGTCCGCACAGGAGCGGGTGGCCGAGCTGACCGAGCGGGTTTCCTCCGTCCAGTCGAAGATCGACGACGCGACCGCGCGCCGCGACGCCGCGTTCGAGGAGATCGACGGCGAGGTCGCCACCGTGACCAAGGAGCGCGAGGTCGTCGCGGCCTCCGTCCCGGCCGACCTCCTGGGGCTCTACGACAAGCTCCGCCAGCAGCAGGGCGGCGTCGGCGCGGCGAAGCTCTACGCCCGCACCTGCCAGGGCTGCCGCCAGGAACTCGCCATCACCGAGCTCAGCGAGATCCGCGCGGCGGCGCCCGACACGGTGGTGCGCTGCGAGAACTGCCGCCGCATCCTGGTGCGCACGGCCGAGTCGGGCCTGTAGCCCGCGGGGCCGGCGGAGCGGTAAGGGGCGTACGGCGTGCGGGAGTTCATCGTCGAGGCCGACGGCGGGTCACGGGGCAACCCGGGGCCCGCGGGCTACGGCTGCGTGGTCGTCGACGCGGCGACGGGGCAGACGCTGGTCGAGGCGGCCGAGTACCTCGGCGTCGTGACGAACAACGTCGCCGAGTACCAGGGGCTGCTGGCCGGCCTGCGCGCCGCCCGTGACCTGGACCCGGCCGCGTCGGTCCACGTCCGCATGGACTCCAAGCTGGTCGTCGAACAGATGTCGGGGCGCTGGAAGATCAAACACCCCGGCATGAAGCCCCTCGCGACGGAGGCGGCCCGGATCTTCCCGCCCGGGCGCGTCACCTACGAGTGGATCCCCCGAGAACAGAACAAGCACGCGGACCGTTTGGCCAACGAGGCGATGGACGCGGGGGCGTTGGCGGGCACGTACGTGGCGCGTCGCGCCGGGGCGGAGCTGCTGGGGGACGGCGTTGGGGAGGACGGCGGCGACGGCGCGGGCCGCGACGCCGGGGGTCGTGATGCCGACCGCGCTGCCGAGGGCCGTGACGGCGAGGGCGGCGGTGTCGGCGAGGGCGCGGTGCGGGGCGCCGGGGCGCGTGTCACTGGCACTGCGGAGGCCGGGGGCCGGAACGGCGGCGCCCCGGAAGGCGGCGCCGGGACCGGCGGCGAGGGCGACGGCGTTGCCGGCATCGGCGGCCAGGCCGGCGGTACCGGCGAGGGCGCTGACGGCGCCGTGACCGACGACAGCGGGAGCGGTGGAGAAGTGGACGGGAAGGCCGAGGCCGACGTGCGGGCCGCGAAAGTCGTTGCCACGCCCGGCTGGGGACCCCCGGACATGGGCGCCCCCGCCACCTTCGTCCTGCTGCGGCACGGCGAGACCCCGCTCACCCCGCAGAAGCGGTTCTCGGGCAGCGGCGGCAGCGATCCGGCCCTGTCCGACGTCGGCCGGGAGCAGGCCGAGAAAGTCGCCGCCGCGCTGGCCCGGCGCGGCACGATCCAGGCCGTCGTCTCCTCACCCCTCGCCCGCACCCGCGAGACCGCCGGCATCGTCGCCGCCCGCCTCGGTCTGGACGTCGCCGTCGAGGAGGGCCTGCGCGAGACCGACTTCGGCGCCTGGGAAGGGCTCACCTTCGCCGAGGTCCGCGAGCGCCACCCGGACGACCTGAACGCCTGGCTGGCCGACCCCGACGCCGAACCGACCGGCGGCGGCGAGAGCTTCGCGGCGACCGCGACCCGGGTCGCCGCCGCCCGCGACAAGCTCGTCGCCGCGTACGCGGGCCGCACGGTACTGCTCGTCTCGCACGTCACGCCGATCAAGACGCTCGTACGCCTCGCCCTGGGCGCCCCGCCCGAGGCGCTGTTCCGCCTGGAGCTGTCCGCGGCGTCCCTGTCGGCGGTGGCCTACTACGCGGACGGCAACGCCAGCGTCCGCCTCTTCAACGACACCTCACACCTGCGCTGACTCACCGGCCCCGCGTCCCCGCGTCCGCACCCGCCCCCGCGTCCGCATTCGTGCCCGCGTCCGCATTCGTGCCCGTCCGCGCGTCCGCCCCCGCCCCGAGCCCCGCCGCCTCGCGGGCCAGCGACTCCACGCGCCCCCAGTCCCGCGCGGCCACCGCGTCCGCCGGAAGCATCCAACTGCCGCCCACACAACCGACGTTGGGCAGCGCCAGATACGCGGGCGCGGAACCGGGACCGATGCCGCCGGTCGGACAGAAGCGGGCCTGCGGCAGCGGACCGGCGAGCGACGTGAGGTAGGCGGTGCCGCCGGCGGCCTCGGCCGGGAAGAACTTCATCTCCCGCACCCCGCGTTCCAGCAGCGCCACCACCTCGGACGTGGTCGACACCCCCGGCAGGAACGGCACCCCGGACGCCCGCATCGCCTCCAGCAGTACGTCCGTCCAGCCCGGGCTCACCAGGAACCGCGCCCCCGCCGCCACCGCGTCGGAGACCTGACCGGGTGTGATCACGGTGCCCGCTCCGACCACCGCCCCCGGCACCGCGCCGGCGATCGCGCGGATCGCGTCGAGCGCGGCGGGCGTCCGCAGCGTCACCTCGATCGCGGGCAGCCCGCCCGCCACGAGCGCCCGCGCGAGCGGCACGGCGTCGGCCGCGTCCTCGATGACGACGACGGGCACGACGGGGGCGAGGTCCAGCACGGAGCCGGGCAGGGCGGAGGACGCAGGGGCAGGGGAGGAGGAGGTCATGACCTCATCCTGCCCAGCTCGCGCACCCTGCGCAAAGGTCGTTGCGCAGGGTGCAATGACTGCCGTGAGCTTCAGTCCCGGCTCGGTCAGTGGACCTCGTCCACCAGCACGTCCAGCGACCACGCCTGCCCCGCCCGCGCGGGCGCCTGCGCCTCCACCTCGTGGCCGAGGTCCCGCAGGGCCTCCACCAGCTCGGCCGGCCTCCTGGGCGCGGCCCCGGCCGTGAGCAGACTCCGTACGATCCGCCCCTTGGTCGCCTTGTTGAAGTGGCTGACCACCTTCCGGGTCGGCGCGTGCAGCACCCGTACCGTCGCCGTCCGCTCCGCGACCTCGCCCTTCGGCTTCCAGGCGGCGGCGTACGCGGCCGACCTCAGGTCCAGCACGAGACCGCCCCCGGCCACCTCGGGCAGCGCCCGCGCCATCGGCGTACGCCAGTGCGCGCCCAGCGCGCCGAGGCCGGGCAGCTTCACGCCCATCGAGCAGCGGTAGGACGGAATCCGGTCCGTCACCCGCACCGCGCCCCACAGCCCCGAGAAGACGAGCAGCGAACGCCCGGCCCGCCGCTTGGCCGCGCTGTCCAGCGAGGCCAGGTCCAGGGCGTCGTACAGCACGCCCGTGTAGATCTCCCCGGCGGGCCGCGTCCCGGCCGTCCTCAGCTCGGCGTTCTTCGCGACCTCGCCCCGCAGACCCTCGCTCAGCCCCAGCACCTCGCGGGCCTTCTCCTCGTCGGCCGCGCACAGCTCGACCAGCTCCTCCAGCACGGCCTCGCGGGCCGCGGCGAGCTCCGGCAGCGACAGGGACTCCGGCTTCAGCGGGGCGCCGCGGCCGGAGGACGCCTTTCCTTCCGAGGGAGGCAGCAGGACAAGCACCGAGGATCTCCTTCTCTTGAACTCCGGACAGCGTACGGCGTGCCGCCCGGCCGCCCCCGCCCTACGCTCGCCCTATGCCCCGCCGCCACATCCGCGTGACCGGAACCCCCGCGGCCCCGCTGCGAGCCGCCCTCACCGCACTGCGCGCCGAACTGGACATCCCGGAGCACTCGACGGATTTCCCGCCGGAGGTCCTGGCAGAGGCGGAGGAGTCGGCACGGAACGCGCCACAGGACGCGACAAACGCGCCACGGAACGCGACGGAGGATCTCCGGTGGCCCGCGGCACAGAACCCGGCACGGCTCGCGCACGCGGACGCCACCGCCATCCCCTTCCTCACCATCGACCCGCCCACCTCCACCGACCTCGACCAGGCGATGCACCTGTCCCGGCAGGGCACCGGCTACCGCGTTCGCTACGCCATCGCCGACGTCGCCGCCTTCGTCCGGCCCGGCGGCGCGGTGGACGCGGAGGCGCACCGCCGCGTGACCACCCTCTACTTCCCGGACACCCGGGTCCCGCTGCACCCGCCGGTGCTGTCGGAGGGCGCGGCCAGCCTGCTGCCGGACCAGGTGCGCCCGGCGGCCCTGTGGACGATCGACCTGGACGCGGAGGGCCGCACACTCGCCGTGGACGTACGCCGGGCGCTGGTCCGCAGCCGGGCCCGCTACGACTACGAGACCGCGCAGCGCCTCATCGACGCCGGCACCGCCGAGGAACCCCTCGCCCTGCTCGCGGAGATCGGCCGGCTGCGCGAACGCCAGGAGGCGGAACGCGGCGGCATCTCCCTCGGCGTCCCCGAGCAGGAGATCGTCCCCCGCGACCACACGTACGAACTCGCCTACCGCGCCCCGCTCCCCGCCGAGGGCTGGAACGCCCAGATCTCCCTGCTGACCGGGATGGCGGCGGCCGACCTGATGCTCGCGTCCGGCACCGGCGTGCTGCGCACGCTGCCCGCCGCCCCCGACGGAGCGGTCGGCAGACTGCGCCGCACCGCCGAGGCGCTGCGCGTCGACTGGCCGCACCACGTCTCGTACGCGGCGCTGATCCGCTCCCTCGACCCGCGCGAACCGCGGCACGCGGCGTTCCTCCAGGAGTGCACGACCCTGCTGCGCGGCGCCGGCTACACCGTCTTCCGCGACGGCGAACTGCCCGACATCACCACCCACGCCGCCGTGGCCGCCCCGTACACCCACTGCACCGCGCCCCTGCGCCGCCTGGCCGACCGCTACGCGAACGAACTGTGCCTCGCCGCCGTGGCGGGCGAGGCCCCGCCCGACTGGGTGCGGGCCGCCCTCGACGTGCTGCCCGCCCGGATGGCCGACGGCGGCCGCCGCGCGAACGCCGCCGAACGGGCCTGCGTCGACATCGTCGAGGCGGCCCTCCTGAAGGACCGGGTGGGCGAGGTCTTCGAGGCGGTCCTGGTCGACATCGACGAGGACCGCCCGACCACCGGCACGATCCAGGTGACCTCGCCGGCCGTGATCGGCCGTATCGAGGGCGTGGACGAGGCCATGCTCGGCCGGCGCCTGAGGGCCCGCCTCACGCAGGCGGACCCTCAGACACGGCGTGTGCGCTTCGCGCCCGCGTGAGGGCCCTGACGGCCCGTACGAGTTCGTCGGCGTCGTCGGCGTGACAGCGGACGACGCTCACCTCGCGGCGGCGGCCGAAGAACGAGACGTGGGTGACGGGCTCGGCCAGCTCGATGGTGACGGAGGTCCGGGACCCGACGGCGACGTCGAGCACCCCGTCGGCCGGATCGTGACTGGCCCGCAGCTCTCGCCGTACGGAGACGATCCGCTCCAGCGGTATCGGCACGTCGACGTGCACGGCCCGCCGGACCCGCAGCGTGCCGCCGTCCATCAGGTGCGGCCGTACGACGGACGAGGCGTGCAGGGCGACGACGAAGACGACGGTGTAGACGTCCAGGAAGAGCACGACGTGGTGCAGGGTCGGCCAGTCGCGCAGCAGCACGGCCAGGGCGACGGTCTCGACCACGCACACGAACGCGAACCCGGCGGTCATGGCGCCCTGCCCCCGCGCGTACCCGAATGCGAGCCCGGCCCCCTGCCGCCGCCGGACCGTCCACAGCGCGAGACAGACGAACAGCCGCAGCTCGTGGCGGACGAGCGCGCGGGCGACCGTCACGGCGGCCTTCACGGCGGCCTTCACGGAGGCATGCACCGCGGCCTTCACGACCGCTCCTCGGTGACGATGCGCAGGGCCCGGCGGATCGCCTCGGCCTGGGCGGCGGGGAAGTCGGCGTAGAAGGCACGCAGGAAGCCGTGCCGTTCGTCCACGCCGGCTCCCTCCGGCAGCAGCCCGGCGGGCACGCACGCGGCGAGGGCGCGGGCGGCCTCGTCCACGCGGGGATCGTCGGGGCGGGCGTCGGCGAGGGCGTCGAGCAGCGCGTAGGCCTGCGTGGCACGCTCGACCCCGCCGGGCACGGCGACCGTCGCGTTGAGCAGCCCCATCAGCCGCTCCCGCTCCTCCGCGGGCACGGTGGCGTCCAGCAGGGCGAGCATCTCGCGGTCCTTGGTGGCCATGGGCGAGTCGGCGAGGTCCGGGTGCATCTCGGCGAACAGCGCCGCGAGCTCCGGCGAGACCGGCCCCTCGTCGGTGAGCCCGCCCTCGCTCTCCAGCAGCGCGCGCAGCCGGGCCCGCCGCTCCCGGAGGGCGACTTCCTGCCGGGCCAGATCGGCGTCCAGTTCCTCCAGTACCTCCGCCAGGTCCTTCCCGGCGTCGTCCGCGAGGACGTCCCGCACCTCGCCGAGCCCGAGCCCCAGCTCCGTCAGCCGCCGGATCCGCGCCAGCACGACGGCGTGCCGCAGCGTGTACTGCCGGTACCCGTTGCCGAGCCTCTCCGGCTCGGGCAACAGCCCCAGGTGGTGGTAGTGCCGCACGGTCCGCGTGGTGACACCGACGGCAGCAGCAAGCTCTCCGATCCGCATGGGTCCAGTAGAGACGTTGACGCAACGGCAGGGTCAAGCGCCCGGCTCACCGCCTGCCGCCTGCCGCCTGCGGTGCCGTTGTGCCACGATCGAGGGAACGGTTCCCGATCTCTCGGGCAGGTGATCACTCGATGTCCCAGTCTGGCGGGCGACAGAAGGAGGGGCGTGACATGACTGCCACGGCTCACGAGTCGCTCACGCAGGCGGAAGTCCTGCTGGAGGGCTTCCTCGACCTGGAGACACCGGAGGGTTTCCGGGCCGAGCTGATCGAGGGGGAGATCGTTGTGACGCCGCCGCCGGACGGGGATCACGAGAAGTACATCAGCCGGATCGTGCGGCAGGTGATCAAGCGGTCGCGGACGGAGATGGACGTCTCCGGGAACAAGGGCCTGAAGCTGAGGAGCGGAGGTGCCTGCCCCAAGAATCACGTGGTCCCGGATGCCACGTTCGCGGCCCTCGACCTCGACCTCTTCGGGAACTCCGACCCCTGGATGCCCTCCGAGGGCGTCGCCCTGGTGTTGGAGGTGACGTCCACGAAGCCCACTGCCGACCGCGAGGCCAAACGGCGCTGCTACGCCCGCGCGGGCATCCCCCGTTACCTCATCGTGGACCGGGACACCTCCCAGGTCACGCTCTTCAGCGATCCCCGGAACGACGACTACCGAGAACACATCACGGTCGCGTTCGGCAAGCCGCTGCCCCTCCCCGCCCCCTTCGCCTTCGACCTGGAGACGGCGGACTTTCTCTGAGCCCGAGCCCGGTAGCATGGTCCACACGGCAGACGAGCCGGGCGGACGGCCGCGTGGAGTGACCCTTCGGGGGAGCTTCCCGAGGAACGTCCGGGCTCCACAGGGCAGGGTGGTGGCCAACAGCCACCCGGGGTGACCCGCGGGACAGTGCCACAGAAAGCAAACCGCCCGGCGCTTCGGCGCCGGGTAAGGGTGAAACGGTGGTGTAAGAGACCACCAGCGCCTGAGGTGACTCAGGCGGCTCGGTAAACCCCACCCGGAGCAAGGTCAAGAGGGAACCCCTCGGGGTTCCTGCGCGGACGTTCGAGGGCTGCCCGCCCGAGTCCGCGGGTAGACCGCACGAGGCCGACGGCAACGCTGGCCCTAGATGGATGGCCGTCGCCCGGGGCTCCGCGAGGAACCCCGGGAACAGAACCCGGCGTACAGCCCGGCTCGTCCTGTCGCACCCCTCCGGCCCAGGTCAGAGGGGGTGTCCACTCTGCCATTCGGCTCCGGGGTCGAATCGGGGTCGAATTGGGTGGGCAGACCGTTCCACGGGTCAACTCACCCTCGCGCCACGATGGTTCGCCTCGTTGCGTCGAAGAGTCTTGCACTTGCGGTGCGGTCGGTGTCAAGTCCCGCATCCACGTCATGCGGCCGCGCGGTCGACGCCGTCGGCCCGCTGCTGGGTGCCGAGCTGCGCTTGCGTGATGCCGGGTCCGCCTGCGCCGAAGAGACCGCTGAAGGTGTCCACCTTCACGCCCTGCACAGCCACGGGCGGGTGTGCGTAGGTGTCCCACGTCTCGGAGAACTCGGCGTGACGGGAGAGCGCCTGGACCGTCTTCGGGTCGTACTTGCCATCTGCCCCCAAGCGGCTCGTGTAGAAGTGCTTGAGGTCGTGGAACCGTGTGCCCTCGGGCAGCCCGGCCAGCTCGACGGCCGCGCGCCACTTGTCGTTGAAGTGGCTGCGCGACAGCGGCCGGCCGGTCCGGGTCGTGACGATCAGCCCTTCGTCAGGCGGCGGTACGTAGCCGCGCTGTTTCCGCTTCTGCAGCGCTGCCTTGGAAACCGGAGCCGGACCTCTGAACTGAGACAAGTGCTCCGAAAGGCGCTCGATAAGGAAGTGGTCGACGGGCAGCGTGGCGTAGCTCGCCTTGGTCTTCAGCTTCGCCTTCTTGCCCCGCTGCCGCTGCTCCTCGACATAGAGCAGGTCATGCTCCCACACGACTGAGGTCTCCTTGAGGCCAAAAGCCTCGCCCTCGCGGAGTCCAGCGCAAGCTGCGATCCATACGAGGATTTCGTAACGAGGTTCGACCTGCCGCATGGCGAGAGCCAGTCCCGCGACCTGCTCAGGGGACAGCGCAACCTTTTCCCGCTCTTCGATCTCCGGAAGCTCGATGCGGGAAACGATATTCGCCGGCAGGGGCACATCCTCATCGATCATGTAGTTCACGAGGATGCGCCACGTCTTATAAATCTGGTGGACGTAGTACGCGGACTCGATGCCGGGCTTGCCGATGAGGTGATCCACGAGCGCCATGGTGTCCCGGCGCTTCAGCGTCTTGGCGACGCGCGAGCCAAGGAATGGAACGATGTGGACCCGGAGATGTGTCTCGTAGGTGCCGGTCGTGTTCTCGTTCTTGTTCTTCTTTTTCTTGCGCTCGATGAACTCGTCTGCGAACGCTTTGACCCTCTGGCTGCCGACGTCCGGGTCCACCCACGTGCCGCCGCGGATGCTAACCCGCACCTCGTCGAGGTGGTCTCGGGCTTCCTGCCACGTGTCGAACATGGGCCGTCGAGGCTTGCCGTTCGGGTCGGTGTAACGAGCCTGCCACTGCTGTCCCCGACCGTGGTCGGCCGATGGGTACAGTGGATTCTTCTTTGTGCCGCACTTGCACGGTTTGTCTCCTGGTTTCGGGTACTTCTTGTGCCATCGGTCGAATGGCGCGTCGGACTCGGCCATGTGCCCCTTCCATGTGGTGAGTACAGCTCTCCTCGGCCCGCGGTCCTACAGTTCAGCCGGCTTCGGGGGGCGTGCAAGCTCTCCCCTCTTGATGCGCTCGAAAAGGTCGTTCACCTGCCTCTCGCTGTAGCGCACCCTGCTGCCATTCCTGTTTCCTCTCCGGTTGTCACCTGGTCCGGGTTGGTAATACGGGCCAAGAGGGTAGGCGCGCAGCAGACCCCGATTAGTCCACCTGCGCCGAGTTGAAGGTGAAATACCCAGGCGGTGTTCCACCTCGCGGGGCATCATATAGCGGTCATCGAAAACAGAAGAACCGGTTTCCAGCGCCTTTTCTTTTCTGGTCATCGAGGCACCGAAACCTGTATGTCGCGCTGAATCGGAGTCGAATATTCCGCATGCGCGTGCCCTGTCTCCAGCAAGGCCGAGCCTCCCCCAATGTGCGTGCAGCCGACCCGTGGATGACGGCAGGCGGAGCTTCGCGCGCGAGCGAAGAGCGCACCAGAGCCAGTCATCTACAGGTGTTTATGACCTGCCGCCAGATTAGCCCACGCAACCCCTGGATGGCAGCACGGTAAGGGTGTTATAGGCGCATTTGAGATACTCTGTCGTAAACACTTGTTGCTAGGAGTTCCGTAGGCTGGCCCTGTTGGGGGAACGTCAGCGGTCGCACGGAGACGCTCTGTGTGCCTCGCCGCTGGGTGCGCTCTGTTGCGGATCTCGGTGGTGACCCGTTCGCGAGTCGAGGTTTTGGAACTGGCTGCGCGGCAGGTCGTCGGTGCACAGCGTGCGGTCAAGGCGCCGGAGCCGTAGACAGGACTTATGGTGCTCCGACCGCCGGTGGAACCGATGCTGGCGCAGGCTCGCGACCAACTTCCCCCGCCCGGAGCGTTGCCTGGAGGACTGATCTTCCAACCGAAACTGGACGGCTATCGTGCCCTCCTATTCACCCCGAAGCCTCGACCGGGTCCAGTCCTGCTCCAGTCGCGTAGGGGCGCCCTGGTGCAGAGCCGGTTCCCTGACCTGGTCCTTGCGGCTACGCGCCTCCCCGACGGCCTGGTTCTCGATGGGGAGCTTCTGGTGTGGGAGGGGGGACAGCTCTCATTTGAGGCATTGCAACGTCGCGCGGCGTCCGACGGACGGACGGCTGCGCGGTTGGCTGAGGTGCTGCCCGCCCACTTCGTCGCTTTCGACATTCTTCAGGTTGAGGGACAAGAGCTTCTCCAGGAACCGTACGAACGTCGACGCGCGAAGTTGGAGGAGTTGTTCACCGAGTACGCGCTCGCGCCGCCGTGGACGCTGTGCCCTGAAACCGACGACGTCCGGGCGGCGCAGGACTGGCTGACCTCCTGGACGGAGGTTCCTGGCGTTGAAGGACTGGTGATTCGCGGGCGGAAGCAGCGGTACATCCCGGGTGTCCGAGGCTGGTACAAGATCCGCCGGCGGGACACGACGGAGGGCATCGTTGGGGCGATCACCGGCACGCTCCGCCGCCCGCAGAGTCTTCTGCTGGGCCGCTACGACCACGATGGGGTGCTGAGGCCGGTCGCGCGTAGTACCCAGCTGCATCCCGACCATGCCCGGCGCTTCGCCGACCTGCTCACTCAAGCGGGGACAAGTCATCCCTGGGTAGGCGTACGGTTCACCACGTCGTGGGGATCCCGAACCCCGCTGGAGGTCGTCCTCGTGGCGCCAGAGCTGGTCGCCGAGATCGATGTGGATCGTGCACAGGACCGAGGGGTATGGCGTCACCCGGCCCGGTTCGTCCGCCTTCGCGAGGACATGGCGCCCGAAGATGTCGCGGCGTTCGGTGAGGGCGCGGTGCCGGCTGGTGATTGATCGGCCAGTCAGCTTGATGCGTCTTTCGCTGTTTCAGCTGCCCGGCATGCCCGGCAGATGACCTGAGCGTTGCGGCCGTATCTGCGCGTCAGCCCTTGGCACCTGGGGCAGTATCCGACTTCGTCTGGCGAGCAGCCCAGCATGACTGCAGCGGTTGTCCGGTCTGTGCTGGGGTCGATGCGTCTTGGCATCCCATCCATGCGTCGAATGTACGTCCGGACTTTCGGCTGCTCACGCCAGGTGACGCCCTGCTTGGTGCCTGGCGGAGGACCGTCGGGCTGTCCGGGAGTCGCCGAGTGCGGCCATGGGTACCGGAGCGGGCGGCGCGACTGGGGTACACAGCGTGCGAGCGGCGCTGAGGCTCAGTGACTGCGGCCGAAGAGGCGTCGCAGCATGGATGGTGGCGTATCGTTCCGGGCGGGCGCGAGCGGTCTGTTGCCCGTGGCTGCCTGAGCCCCCTGGAGTCTCAACCCGCGCCTCGGATCGCCGTTGCGGCCACTGCGGGAGCGGGTTCCTGACGGCCTTGCGCCCGGCACCTAGTGACCTGAGTCAAAGATTATTCGTCAGATCGGCGGCCGTCAGCCGGAAGCCGCGCGGCCGCCAGGTTAGGCCCGGCCTGCTGGAATCCGGTCTTCGGCACTTCGAGTAGCTCGCGAGAACTACCAAAAAATCTCCGACTCAGGTCACTAGCAGCAGATCGAGGGCGGCCTATCGCCTGCTGTCCGGCTAGGGTTGCTCGATCGATCCGCCAGCACGGGAGCCCATAGAAGGGCGGCTCCTTGCACATCCCCCGGAGACGAGACAAATATGTCGAAATCCGACATCCTCCTCACCGCCTTTACGCGGGGTCGGCAGGCCGTTGACTCCTATGCATCGGAAAGCGCCCGACGAGAGCACAACTGGGGCGAGGAATCTGCAACCGAGCGACTTTTAATGGCTGTCTGGCCCGACGTCCCGTATGTGCCATTTAACCGTCAACAGGAAAAAGCGATCGGGGCAGACTGGCTGTGGTGGTTCGTGGACCTTACCGGAGAGTGCTTCGGGATTGTCGTTCAAGCCAAGAAAATGAAGCAGACCAAAACGGGATTAACCGTCGATTTCAAGTATCCCAAAAACACGGGGCAGCAGATGAATGACCTCTTCGCGACTGCCCGCGAGTTCAATCTCCCTGCCGCCTATATGCTCTACTGCGGGGACATGCAATACAGGCGGGACTCTAACTCGTGGTGCCCCGCCTGCTCAGGTAAGGACCCTCACTGCCGGCGGTGCGAGCGGGCTGGAACCCTCCTGCTGCCTGCGTTGGCCGCCGATCACCTGCGGTCTCACACGCCGTCGATCGCGGCAGAGGATGCCTTCCGTGACGGGTTTCCACTCGAAGACGCCGTCGACCGAAACGTCTCGACGAAACCCCTCATTCAAGACCTTAACATCAGGTCACTTGACCCTCCCCTTCGCGAGTTCCTCGTCACCCCTCAACACGGGCCGCGCGAAATCGCGAAGATGATGTTTGAAGTAGTTTCGAGGATGCGTAGGGGACAGTTCTCGGCGGTGGCCCCTGAGCGTCCGGCGATCAGCAACGAGGGAACCTTTGTCTTTCCGGCGACTCCACGCGATATCGGGCATTTTCGCGCCCCCTACTACCCTCACATTTTGAATGGGTTGCGGAGGCGACTTCCGGAATACGTAGAGCCTGTCATGAACGGTGCCCTGCCACCGAGTGATCTGTCCGACCGGTTGGCAGGAATGGTTGTAGTGCGAATTTGAATGCCAGTTTCTTCGGACTCCGATTCTGTAATCACTGCTCGACATTCGCAAGGCGATCTATCAGCGCTTGGAGAAGGGCATTGATTGCCGCACGGGGTGGCATGTCATTCATGTTGAAGTGACTTGGCGACTGACGGATCTGACGGTGGAGCACATCATCAGCAGAGGCGCGAGTGTCTCGCAATTTCTTCACATGGGCCTTGTCTGTACGACTCCATGAAACGTTAGCCACTACATTGTCGAACGTCTTCTGTCCGAAGGCAGGTGGCACATGGTCCAGGATTGCTCGCAAGAGCATCTGGCTGGCATACGGGTGCCCAGCGCTGTAGTTCTCATTGAGCTCACGAGCAAGAGCGCTGAGCTTGTCGAGCTTGTACTTCGTGGTCGTGGTTTCCAAAGCCGCGATGAGTTCATCACTAATGTACGGCGATCCACTCTGCACAACATGCTGCACGTCAGGTGACCCGCCGCCGCGGTTCGCCGGGGAGACAGGGTTTGGAGCTCTCAGAGCCTCGCGCGTGCGCCAGTACGCGCCGATGTCGCCAACTTCGCGGAAAGGGCGAATGGACCGCCCGATCTTTAGCGTCCACGCGCGGCCGTCATTGGCAATGTGATGACCCTCGATGCCGGGTTCGAACTGCGCAAGCATGCGCGCCTGCAGGAGCAACGTCGTATGGTCCTCGATAGGCATTAGATTCAGACGACGGATAGCAGTGTGCTCAGAAAGGTTCGGTTTTTCTCCACCTGGCCCTGCCTGCCACTTCTGTTCGGTCTCGGCAAGGACGCGTATGAGGGCGAGGAAGAGCAGCACCACGTCTGAGGATCCGTTGCACCGCGCCGCGCCAGCGATTGTCAATGCCAGGACCGAGTCATCCTGGGGAATGGGTCGGCTCGGGTCGGGCAGGCCGCGCATCAGCCCGTCAGGAAGCTGGGCGAGCGCCGCAACAGTGTCGATCCCTTTACGGTCGAGCTTCCGGTCTACCCAGTCGAAGGTAGGCCACTCTGAGGTTGACGCGAAGGCGTTCCATACGGTCTGGAGCAGCTCTTGCTGCTCGGGGGTCGCCGGGGCCGGCAGCTCTTCGGTTCCTGGAAGGCGAATCTGCATGTCTCATTGTCTATGAGAGATCGGACCGCGTTCCACTACTTTGAGAAGGGCCCCGGCGCGCTCGCCCTGTGGGTGATGCTCACTGGATCGTACGAGGCTCATCCAGCCGCCATGCCAGGTGGCAGGCCGCAAGGCTCTCAGCGATCAGCGGTTCGATGTCGACCATGGCTTCGGTGATACAAGTCAAGGCGTCAACGCAGATCTGGTGGATGAGGACTTCGTCTCGCTGAGCGTCCTCGGCAGAGGCCACCATTCTGGTGGTCGAAAGTTTCTTCTCCTGGTCGTAGGACCAGATGCCGGTGCGGGGCGAGGTGTGCTTGACCGACTGGGGGCGTCGACGGTGATAATCCAAGCCACGACGTTCGTCAAGTGCCCGGAATCGATGGTCTCGCTGAAGCAACAGCAGGCGGGAGACAAGCTTTCTAATGCTATCGATGCCGCTTGCTTCAGCAGCGTCAGGTAGTACTTGCGCCCATAGTTCTACCGCGAGGGATGAAGAGAAGGTAGGCCATGCGAACGGAAGACCGGTTCCCGGCTCGAAGCCTTGAGCCTTGCGATTCCTCTTTGGTGCGTTGACTACGTCAGCCGCCAGGGAATTGCATAGCGTAACGCGCAGCACGAGGTTGGCAAGACTGTGCGCGGCTCCCAGCAGGAAGTGGGTGCTCATTTCGCACAAGGCTCTCACTGCCATGCGCTGGACTGTCTGTACCTCCTCAAGGTGGCCCGGATCGCGTTCGATTTCAGGATCCTGGAAACGCTGGGCATCTTGTTCGGCGGCCCAAGCGAGTGTCAACTGCTCGCCGATGCTGCCAGCAAGGCCGTGTATCTCCACCACCCGGTCTATCAGGATTCCGCGTCCCTGCACTCCTGCGGCTTCCAGGGAGTGCAGCGATGACCATCCCGCAGCTCCTCCCCGGCTGCTGTGGCTCTGCCAGCGCATCGCGGTCTCTTCAACATCACGGCGCGGGTCAGAAGTTGCTGGCGTGCCATCGGCCCTCCGAGGGGCAGCGAAGCTGGCGAAGCTGAGCGCGGATGTCCACTGTTCCGTCATGCGAGAGATCATGGCAGGCGCTTTGTTCCTTCAGCGAGGAAGTTTGGTGGTGCGCTCGGGGTGGGCGGCGGTGATGTAACGCATGGCAGTGCCGTCGCTGATGCCGAACACGCGCAGGTGGAGGGGGTCAGTGGTCTCCCGGGCCTCGAAGAGGATGCGGTCCTCTCGCACCTGCTGCATCGTCAGCCCGGCCCTGCGAAAGACGTGGTCAAACATGCTGGTGCTGATCGGCGGGTGGCCGGTGTGCATGGCGGACTGCTGGCTGACCAGCAGGTGCGGGTTGGTGGTTCCGGGCCAGCGCCGATGTCGTTCGGCAATCCAGTCGGCGGCCACTTGGTGGGAGAGATCGTCGAGGAAGACGGTGTGCCGCCAGCTCCCGCGCCGAACAGTCAGCCGTCCGGCGGCGAGGTCGAGATCCTCGTGCAAGGGGGTCGGGATCGTGGTGCCGGCAAGGGCATGGACGGCGACCAGGACGATGATGAACCTCTCGAACGGGTTGCCGGCATAGTCGAGAAAGTTGCTCGCAGATTCCTGGAGATCGCGAAAGGGCCGCCAGCTAGGCCGTTGACCTGCTGAGATGCACCGATTCTCCTGCCAGAGCTGTCAAAGCAACCCGCGCGTACTCCAATACAACGAACTCCGACCAGGCGCTCAGCGCGCCGTCGAGGTCGCCCTGCCGAAAGCGAATCTCGCCGAGGTGTCCGAGCACGCTGGCCCGGGTGCGCCGGCGGTCCAGGCCGTACTCTTCGATGGCTGCCGTGAAGTACGGTAGCCGCCTGGTCCATGTGTCCAGCGATGCGGTGTTTTCCGGCGCCCGCATACAGGCCGATTCGTCTGCCGCTCCCTGTTTGCAAAGGTCAGAGCCTGCCCGCTCCCTGCAAAGGCAGGAAGGGACTGGGCCTGCCGTGCCACGAGATGCGCAGCGCGTCGCGGGCTCGCGTGGTGGCAACGAAGAGCTGGTTACGGCTCTTCTTGAGTTCGCGTTCGTACCGCTTGGGGTCGCTTGTCTCGTACTTCTCGACAACTGCAGTGCGCGGGAGGATGCCGGCGCTCGCGCCGACGACCGCGAGTTTCTGGTATTCGAGCCCCTTGAAGCGGTGCATCGTGCCGATGTGGACCTCGCCGCTTCCCTGTGGGCCGTCCTTGGTGAGGGTGGCCGTGGTGATGCCGTGCTTGAGCTCCAGGTCGGCGGCGACGCGGCCGGCCATGTCGCCATCGGCGACGCAGACCGCCATGGTGCCGCTGGGGTCACGTACGGTGCCGTCCTCAGCGGGGTGCGTGATTTCCTCGCGCCACCTCTTGAGGGCCTCGGCGAGCTGCGTGATCTCGTCGGTCCAGTCGTCGCATGCAACGTACTCGGGGGCCGGGCCGTGCAGCAGGGAGTGGTAGCCGTTGAGGGTCTCGGTGCCGTCGTCGAGGTCGTCGTAGGTGACTCCGCGGACGACCTTGGCGGCCTGGTCGAGGATCTCTTGGGTGGTGCGGTAGCTGAGGGACAGTTTCGAGGAACGACCGCGGATGTTGATGCCGACTGTGGACAGGGTGACCTGCCGGTCATAGATCCGCTGGTGGGTGTCGCTGGCGATGAACAGGTCGTTCGAGCCGGGGGCGACCATGGCGCGCAGCATCTTCCAGTGGGCGGGGCTGAGGTCCTGAGCCTCGTCGACGACGATGTGCCGGTAGCGGTGACGCAGGTAGCGCATCGCGGAGCTGTTGTCGTCAAGGTGGGTCAGGTCGCCACCGCCGATGTCTCCCTTGCGTTCGGCCCGGAGCTGGATCTTGCGGGCGCGTTCCATCTCGTAGCGGGCCGCCCGCTCGGCGGCCTGCGCCCAGGTTTCACGGCCCAGTCCGTTCAGGCGCAGGGTGAACTGGTCGAGCAGCTTCCAAATGACAGCGCGTTCGGGACGGCTGAGGGCGCGCCCCATACCGGCGCGGCGGGCCTTGAAGTAGTCCTGGCGGGTGGCAAGGGACTGGCCGAGGACGATCTGTTCCCATTCGTCGAAGAGGAACTCGGCGTCCCAGCGCTGTTCGTCGTGTTCGAAGAGGACTTCACGCAGCACGTCCAGGGCCGCGTCATCGGTGATCAGGCTGCGCTGAGAGCCAGGTGCCGAGTTCTCGTTGAGGACGCTCTGGGCGAGTTGGTCGATGTGCTTGATGTCGACCCGGCTCAGCAGCGCCGGATCCATGAGCGAGGTGAGCCGGGAGCGCAGGTCGGCGGTGAGGTTCTTGGTGTAGGTCGTCAGCAGGATCGGCTTGCCGTGGCCGGGTGGCAGAGCGGCGGCCAGACGGGCGACGCGGTGCAGGGCGACGATGGTCTTACCGGTGCCGGGGCCACCGCTGACGCGGGCGGGACCGCTGTAGTTCCGCTCGACGATCTTGCGCTGGGTGGGGTGGAGATAGACCTTCCATGCGCGGAAGTCGCCCTCGGCGAGGACGTTGCGGATGTCGTCGTCGACTGTGGTGACCGCGGTGCGGGTCAGGGCTGCCGCCATGTCGTTCTCGAAGCCAGGTTCGAGTTCGGTGGAAGCAGGCTGGGTGATCTCGCGTTCGACTTCCTCGACGGACATGCCTGAGCCGAGCCCGGTGAGGACCTCGGCGGTCAGGCGCGGGGCGCCGGCGATGAGTTGGTCGAGCTCCTCGTCGGTCGTGACGGTGAGGGCGAGGTCGATGAGGGCGTCGGCGACACCCAGCCGGCGCAGGTCCTCAGGGGTGCAGCCGACGAGAAGTGGTTCGGCAGGGGTGGGCGGTTGATCTGCTACGACCGGCGCGGGCGTGGGCTCCGCCGCGGGTGCGGCTTGCTCGTCCGGGGCCGGAGTGAGCTGGAGTCCCGCCCGCTGGAGGACACTTTGGCCGACTACACCGAGGTCGACGAACTCGATTTCACCGGTGATCCGGTTGATGGCGACGCTGAGCTCTTCATAGACGTCCTTGCGGTGGCGAACGGCGACGATCAGCCACTGCTGCACCCCGTCGGCGCCGACCCCGGCCCGGGCTAGAAGCGCCCGGTACGACCGGTCGATCTTGGCGCGGAAGATCCGGCCGTCGCCCTTGAGCGGCTTGAGATCGAGGCTTGGGTGATCGGGGTCGAGACGGAACTGGTGACAGAAGTCGTAGAACTTCGTTTTGACCGACGAGTCCATTTTGTAGAGCTCGTTTTCGGCCTTCTGGTAGAGGCTCAGGCGTGCGGTCATCGGGCGGCACTCTGTTCTTCGGAGTCGGGGCGGGCGGCAGCGTCGGGGAGAGCGGCGAGGAGGGCGTCGAGATCGGCGAGCCACTCGTCGGCCGAGCGGATGGTGAACCCAGCGTCGCGGTAGGCACGCCAGGTCTTCTCGCCCTCGTCGTCATCCTGGTCGTACGGCTCGGCCATGACGGCGATCCGCAGGTCGCCGTGGTCCCAGGCGAAGTCGGCGAGCCAACCGCGTTCGCCGAGCTCGTAGCCGTATGCGGGGGCCTTCTTGCCGCCGTCGGCCAAGGCATGGGCGAGGCGGGTGAGGGGGGCGTCGGGTTCGTCCTCGTCGAGGTAAACGAGAATTTCCCGGTCCCACAGCAGATCCCGCAGCGCCGCTTCGAGGGGTGTGTCGTTGGACGCCTCCACGGGGGACATCTCCGCGGCCACGGGCTGTGGCGCGGGTGCGCCGGTGCCGTACTGCACAATCAGGGATTCGAGTTCGCCGACTCCGCCGAAGGCCTTGAGTATCGCGGTGTCGAAGCGGCCCGCGGTTGCGGTGGTCAGCTGGACGCCGTCACCGCCGTCGTGAGCGAGGAACTGCAGGATGTTGGACCACTGGAGCCAGGCGCGCCAGCGCGTCTTGTGCTCGGGTGTGCCAAGCTGGTCGGGCTCGGTGTCGTCCAGGCAGGCCAGGGCGGTCCAGTAGCCGGTGGCCCCGTCGACCAGGAAGGCGACGGGCAGACCGGACTGGTCGCAGGTCTGGAACAGGTTGAGCGTGCCCGTGTCCTGGACGGGTGCCGGGGCGATGCCGTCGGCGCGTCCCCAGGCGCCGAGAAGCAGGTCGAGCATCTGGCGAGTCTGGCTGGGGGTGCCGTTGCCGATGAGAATCTCCTGGCCGGTTCCGAGGAGTCCGCCCACCACGGCCGCCGCCCGCTTGCCCCAGGCGGCATCGTCGGGGCTGCGCAGGTAGGCGAGGAGCATGCTCATCGGGTCGGTGAAGGCGGTGGAGGCGAGGTCGTCACCACCACGGTCGGCGTAGAGCTGCTTGGCCACGTCCTGCGCACTGGCCGGGTAGGGCGGCCAGACCGGCTCGGCTGGCTCCCGGTCCACCGCCGACTCGGACGTGTTCGTGAGCCGTTCGAAGGCGTCGAGGTCGTCCCAGGTGAGCTGGAAGACGGTACGCCCCTCGGCCCGGAGCCGATTGCGTTTGTCGGCATCTCCAGCGAGCCGGTTGTGACGCCGGGTGGCGTGGAAGCGGTGACCGTCGAGATAGACGGTGATCTTCTGCTTGGGCCCGTCGACGCGTTCGAAGGTGAAGTCGGTACGGGTGAAACCCTCGTTGCGCTGAGCGGTCAGTCGCCATCCGTGCACGGTGCCGACCTCGTCCAGCCGCAGATAGGCACTGTTGTCGCCGCTCTCCTCCAGCACGGCGTCGGCGCGCTGTCCCGCCCACCCGCGCAGGGCCTTCAGGAAGCGTGCTTCGAGGTCGGACTCGACCTGTCCGTCCAGCCCGATCTGGTCGGTGTTGCCGACCGGCTCGGTGTCCCAGGCGTCGGTCTCGGTGCCGAGGAGCTCGTCGAGGATCTCCAGGGCGGCCTGGCGGGAAACGCGCTCGATGTGCTGTTCGTCCGCGTAGCGGTACAGGCAGCGGTGGCAGGCCGGCCCGCCTTCCCCTTCGCAGGGGCACTCCACGAGGAGCCGGCGCGCCCCTTCGAGCACCTCCCGGAAGTTCGCGGGGTCGGTGAGCCGGTCGAGGTAGCCGGTGCCGTGCGGAAGGCGGTCGTACAGGACGAGGAAGTGCCGCTTCTCCGCGGTGTCACGGTCCGGCATGGTGGCGAGGGTGGTGTCGAGGTGCTGTGGGTCACCACCGAAGGCATCGTCCACGCCAAGGCGCAAGGCCGCCTGGAAGGAGTGGACTTTCTCGTCGACGAGCACGGTCGCCGCGGGCAGCAGGATGCGCAGCGCTTCGGTCTCCAGCTCGTGGGCGAGCAGGACCGGTTCCTGGGGTACGCCCTTCTTGCCGCGCCGCAGCGGGCACCACGGGGTGTGGTGCTTGAGTTCGCGCTGGCGGTTGGCGGAGTTGTCCACGGCATCGCGGTCGTCGTCGAAAACCGGACGGCCGTCGGCGCTCGCGGCCCCGCAGGCGGTACACACATGGAACGGCGCGATCCGCACGGCCCGCCCGGCGAGCTGGTCGTTGTCCTGGGCGCCGACGCTGAGCGGTCCTGTGTTGACGCGGCGGATGACAGCCCTGCGGGTGTAGTCGACGCCGAAGATCTCCTTGGTGTGCCGCCAGGACTTGCCCACCGCGAAGTCTTGGGGATCGATGTCGACCATGTCGACGACCGAGTAGAAGCGGTGATCACGGTCGTCGCTCTCGTCGCCGATCCTGGCGTCCTCACGCTTGTCGCGGGCTGTGACGACACTGGGCTGGACGATCTGCCACAGACAGCCGGAGTCGGCGATGCCTGCCTCCCCACAGCGCGGGCAGGGCGTCATGTCGGTCTCGGCGTCTTCGGTGCGGACATAGCCGCACGAGGGGCAGAAGCGCCAGTGGCGCCAGTCCTGGTCCCGGCCGGTGACGATGTCGATACCGGTGATGCGGTGCTTGTAACCCTCCGCGTAGAAGGTGTTGCCGGGGGCCAGCTCCGACAGAGCGTAGCCACGCGGACGCTGGTAGGAGAACGGCTTCGACTTGTAGCGGACGCTGCCCTCCGGTGTGGGGCCCTCGGGCCAGAAGACCGTGGAGTGCAGGGTGGTCGCGGCGTCGATCAGGGCGTAGTTGGGCAGCAGGCCGAGATCGCAGAGCACGGTCTGGGCCGGCTGGCGCTGACGTGCGGCGCCCTGCCGGGAGAGGGCTCCCAGCTCGGCCTCCAACTCCGCCTTCGTACGCGCCTGATCGTCGTCGCCTTCCTTGAGCTCGTCGATCGCGGATCGGATGGTACGGATACGGGTGCGCAGCTTCTGGTTCTCACGCTCCCACTCGCGTTCGGCCTTCTCGATCGTGCTGCGGATGCGGCGCACCGCGTACTTCTTCAGCTCCTCCTTGGCGGTGTCGCTCACGCCGGTCGGGAAGAGCGCGAGGAAGCCCGCGACGAGTTCCTCGCCGTGGGCGAGGGCGGCCTCGCTGAAGTCGGCGAGGTAACCGGAGGGACCGAACAGTTCGTCGACGCGGCGCGGCAGTGCGGCGAGTGGCCTGCCGTCCTCGCGCAGCAGCCGGCCGCGCGCCGCGAGGTCGAGGAGGTGCGCGGTGTACTGGCGGCGCAGGATCTCGATGGCCGACAGGTACGAACCGGGCGGCACGATCCGGCCGTCGATCATGTCGCGTGGCCGGTCGAGGAAGTACAGGTCGCGGCGGGAGCGGTCGGGGATGGTCAGCAGGAAGGCGTTGCCGGTACGGCGTCCGGCCCGGCCCGCCTGCTGGGCGTAGTTGGCCGGCCGCCGTGGCAGGGCACCGAGGACGACGGCGGAGAGGTCGCCGATGTCGATGCCCATCTCCAGGGTGGGCGTGCAAGACAGCACGTTGGGGTCGTTGAAGCCCCTACCGCTGCGGAAGGCCTCCTCGACGCGTTCGCGCTTGCCGCGGGAGAGCAGGCCGGTGTGCTCGGCGGTGATGACCTGGTAGGTACCCGCTCGCCGATACAGGCTGCGGTAGTAGTCGTCGCGGTAGTCGCGGTTCCGGTCGTGCCGGTCGACGGTCTCCAGCCACCGGTCACCGGCGACCAGCCGCCCGTTCGTGCAGCGGTACGCCTGACAGGGCTGACCGTGATATTGCGCCAGCAGCGAGGGGTGGACGGTCTGCTCCCAGAAGCACTTCGGGCAGCGCACGTACGCCTCGTTGACCTGAGAGTCCGACAGCAACTGAAGTCGGACGGCGCCGGGTTGGAGGCCGTACATCCGGGCAGTTGTATCGCCGGGGGTACGTGCCGCGAGCAGTCCCGCATCGGTGAGCCGGGGCAGCAGTCGCACCCAGAACTCGTCGGCCTGCTCACGGGTCATGTCGAAGCAGCGCTGCGCCCAGGTCTGGTACCAGGACAGGCGCCCGGCGGCGAAGTCGAACTCGCTGCCCTGCTTGGGCCGCGCGAGCAGGAAAATCGGCGCGGAGACGCCCTTGGGGAAGGCCTTCATGCCGCGCGGGCGGCCGCCCCAGATGTAGTAACGGCTGGTACCCGCCTCGTCGAGGAACTTCTCCAGCCACCGGTGTCCGACAGCTCCCCGGGTCCGCAGCCGCTCCAACAGGCCGCGCAGGAACGCGAGATAGCGGGCGTCGTCGTGCTCGGTGAGCGCCAGCCCGCGCTGGGCGGCCTCTTCATGCACGGCCCGTACGAGCGCCACAGCCGCCTGCTCTTCGGGGAGGTCCACCCAGGCGGCCGCGGTGCGGGTCAGTTCGAGGGTACGGCCGTTGCGGGACCGGTGGCCGAACTCCATCACGGCCTCGAAGGCGAACCGTTCACCGATCAGGTCCCAGGTTTTCTTGTCTCCGCCCCGGCCCTTGCCCGACAACAGACGCGCCACACCCGTGTCGTCGTGCAGGTCCGGCGGGACGACCGCGGCGAGCGTCTCGCGGTCGGTGGTGGCCGCGACGACGTCGGCGACGAGATCGTTGAGCGCGCTGGGCTGCTCCTCGCTCAAGTGCTTGGTGAACAGTGCCCGCAGGGAGAATGTGTACGAGCGGGAGGCGACGAATCCGGCCCGGTGCGCGGCGTCCTGCACCGAGTCGTTGAACATCAGCGTCTTCGTCTCGCGCTGCTCCTTGTCCATCTCCCCGCCGGTGAACAGCTGGGTGACGGACGCGGCCGCGAGTGCGGCGGCTCCGGTACCGAGGAAGCGGATCGCGTTGTGCGTGCCGCACGCTGGGCACCAGTCGTCCTTGGCGGCACGTTCCGCGGTGTCGCCGAGCTGGACGAGGACGAAAGCCGAATCGGGGCCGGCGGGCTGCGGGTTGCCTTCGTCGTCGTAGTCGGCCTGGGGGTCGGGCAGACGTAGACGCCGGGAGGGCCCGTCGAGGACCATCAGCACACCTGCGCCGCCGGTGGTCAGCGACCTCTGCGCCGCCGGGTCCATGGCGGTACGGCCATTGCCTTCACGGGCCTCGTTGTCGGTGGCCGCCACCAAGGTGCGTACCTTGGCTTTCTCGGCGGTGACGGTGGCGCGGCGGATCTTGTGTGCCTCGAACTCCAGCTCCTCCAGGTCCGACTCCGGAGCGAGGACCGACCATCCGGATCGCCCGCACTCGCGGCAGTAGACGGCGGGCAGGAAGATCTTGGTGTCGCGTGAGGTGGTCGTGTCCGGCGTGGTACGCAGCCGGCTCTGAGCCCCGGCGGTGTCCCAGGCGAACTCGGCCTTCGGCCACGGCAGTAGGCCACGCAGCACGCGCGTGACGGACCGCGCCCACTGGTGCACCTCCACCTGCACGAGGGGACGGCTGAGCGCGGCCGCTGCGTCCGGGTCACGCGCCACGGACAGCAGGGCGACGAAGCGGGCGAGCGCCAGGGCGGCGATCTGCGGCCGTGTTGTGATCGCCTCGTCCCAGCTCTTCGCCCCACTGCGGCGCATCACGTCGAGCACCTCGTCGTAGGTGCGCACAGTCCCGTCGAAGGCGTTCAGCACCGCGTACGTGAGCCGGTTGCGCTTGAGCGCGGCACCGAGGGTGACCGGATCGGTCGTACGGGTTCCGGTGACGGCCTCGGCGAGGTCCGCGAGCGCTTCGGGACCGGAGGCGGGATCAGGCAGTGCGGTCAGCGTTTCGGGAGGCGTGGCCTGGCCGGGCAAGAACTTCGCGTCCGGGATCGACTCGTCGAGCATGAACTCGTCGACGGTCAGCCGGTCCTCGCCGATGATCGCGTCCGCGGTGAACTCGGCGCCGAAGACGTTGGTGGCCACGGAGAGGAGCCGACGTACTCCGTCCTCGTCGGTGCCGGAGGCCAGGGTCGCGGACGTGGCGACGGGAGTGATCGTGCCGAGCGGACTGCCGGGCCTCGTGGCGCCGACGGCGATGGCGAGGCGGCGCAGCAGCATGGCCACGTCGGTGCCCTGCGCGCCGTCGTACGTGTGGAACTCGTCGACGACCACATAGCGGATGTCGCTGCTGTCCCACAGCGGTGCGTCGGCGGCACGCTGGAGCAGCAGGTCGAGCATCTTGTAGTTGGTGATCAGGATGTCCGGCGGGGACAGCTGCATGTCCTGGCGGCGGGTGTAGACCTTGTCGTAGTGCGTGGCCGCCTTGTCCCCGATGTACAGGCCGGCGCGTACGCCGCCCAGCTCGTCGTACTCGGTGAGCAGTCCGTTGATGCGGGCCGCCTGGTCGGTGGCGAGGGCGTTCATCGGGTAGAGGAAGACCGCCTTGACCCCGTCGTTCCCGGCGGCGCGCTCGCGGGCGCAGTGGTCGAGTACGGGGTAGAGGAACGACTCGGTCTTACCGGACCCGGTGCCCGTGGTGACCAGGGTGGGCTGAGGCGTGTGGCCGTCCTTCGAGGTGAGCCGGGCGAAGGCGCGGGCCTGGTGCGCGTACGGCCTCCAGCCGTCGGTACGCACCCAGTCCAGGTGCTGCTGCCAGCCGTCCTCGGCCGGGGTGAAGGGCGTACGCAGCCGCAGGTACGGGCCGCGGAACATGCCCGTCGTCTCGTCTCCGAGGAAGGCGTGCAGGGCCTTGCGAGCGCCCTCGTCCGCGAGGCCGTACGTCGTGGACAGGTACTGGAGCAGGCTTTCCTTCAGTCCCTGTGCTTCGAGGGTCGGTCTCACTTACCCGGGACCTCCATCTTCTCCGGGTCCCAGAGACCCTTCGCCACGGCTTCGTCGAGGCGCTTCTTGAAATAGGCATGCGCTTCCCGCATCTCGCGCTCGCGGTCGGCTTTGTAGAAGGGGGCGGTGTATCCGTCGGGGACGGGGGCGGCTTCGGGGTCCTTCAGGTAGGCCTCGAACTGGGTCCAGTGGTCCTTGGTCTGGTCGAATCCGTACGTGTACCGGTCCCCGGCGATCTTCCGCTCCTCGGCGTCGAACCACGTCACCCGGTCGAAGTCCTGCATGATCGGGAAACGAGCCCGGTACATGGCGATGAGCGTGTCCGCGTCGATACCGAGCCATACGGCCACGAGCGCGTCGATCTCCACGAGTGCGGCGCGGCGGGCGTACTCCGTACGGAGGGGTGTGTCGCGCTGCCAGGTAGGGGTGACCCTGTGCAGCTCGGTCTTGAGGTGAGGCCATTCGACGGCCCAGGGCTCGTAGCCGGGCCACTTGGAGTCGTACAGATCGGCCCAGAGGTCGGCGTAAGCGGTGGTGAGGGCGTTCAGGCGGAGGGTACGGAGGAGGAGGGCGGGGGCTAGGGGGTGGTTTTCCTGGGGGGCCGGCAGCAGCTTGGCTGGGTTCTCGTGAAGATGCGACCAGGCAAGCGTCCGCAAGAAGTAGTCGATCGGCAGGCCCGACCAGAATCCTCCGATCAAGGCCGAATGCCGCATCGATGAAACGAAGGCACTGCGGATTCCACCTACATGAGTGACCTCGCGAGGCAACAAGGCTGTATACAAGGCGCGTTCAGTGTCCGGAGCGATCTGGTTCCGCCACGCCCAACGGAATCGCTCACTGTATGGCCTGCTGGCTTTAGCAAGCAGAAACTTCTCCACCTGCTCGTCCTCGACCGCCTCCGGCTCCACGTCCCGCTTCTCCGCGATCCGGAGCCGCGCCTGCGCCCGCTCCTCCTCCGAAGCGAGCAGCGACTCGTACTTCTCCCAGTCGGGCCACCTGTCCTGCTCGCCCAGGAATACTTCGCGAGGAGCCACGCACCGGTACTCCGACTCCGGCACCGCGTCGTCCGCGAGCACCCTGGGGTCGAGGCCGCGAACCTCGCCACCGCCCTGGCTGGGCTGCTTGAACATAGGGTTCGCAACGCCGATCTGCGGACCCTTGAGGATGACGTCGCTCCACGCCTTCGCGTGGTAGTCCTCCTGGCGGTCGACGCCGGTGTTGTAGTCGATGAGCCGCTGATTCTTGTCCGGACCGAACCTCGCCTTCTTGGCTCCGCTTTCGTCGTATCCGCGGGTGATCTCCGGGCGCAGCGCACCCAGGCGCAAGGGATACATGCCCAGCGCGTCGATCGCCGGGTCCTCCGCCGTGCTCACCGGCGTGAGCAGACGCGTGTGCTCCAGCGGCCCTTCGTCACCCGCCAGCCGACGCCACCGCTTGAGGGTGTCGCGCGTGACGCGGACGACACGCTTCGGGTGGGGGCGTTCGTCCCAGTCGCCGTCGTACTTGACGCCGGGATCGGCGCCGGCGTTCTCGGCGGAGGCGGACAGCCGAAGCGAGTCGACGGTGAAGAGCCACGACAGAGAGTCGAAGGAGATCTCCCCTTCGGGCCCGTAGACGTGCACGCCGAAGTGACTGGACCGACCCACCGGCGGCGGAAAGAAGCGGTTTCCCGCATTGACAAAGTCACCGTGCACGCGTAGCCGCTGGTACGCCGCAGCCCGCAGCTTGGCTTCGTTGTCACCCGCGAAGTGGGTGTCGGGGTGCACCATTCCGGCCGTACCACCGCGCCCGGCGTGGTCCCAGACCTCGCACATGAACGCCCGGTACAGATCCGGCTGGCTACCCGAGATCAGCGGGTAGACAGGCGACGCAGACAGATAGCTCGCCATCGTCACCGTATTCGTCACCTCACCGACCAGGTACTCCTGCACCTCCTTGCGCGCGAGCTCGGCCTCCCGCCGCCGATTCCTGTCCTCCGCCTTCGGCTTCTCCGTGAGCATGAACCACGGCTCGTACTCCGCAAGGACCGGGTTCTCCTTCCACTCCGGCCGCACCCACGGCGGGTTGCCCACCTGAAGGTCGAAGCCCCCGGCCTCGCTGACAAAGACGCCAGCGAAGTCCAACTCCCAATGTAGAAACGCCTGTTCCTCGGCGATGTCACGGACGACCCGCATCCACGGATACCGCGTCTCCACCGCCTTCCGGGCGTCATCCATGCCCATCTCAGCCTGGATCAGGTCTTCGAAAGCCTTCAGTTCCTTGAGAGAGCCGACGGTCGTGGCAAAGGTGTTCTCGGGGATCGGTCCCGTGCCCACCATGGACTCCAGGAAGGCGATCCAGTCGTCCAGGCTCGCGAGTGGGATGACGTCCCGGCGGCGCGCCGCGCCTGCGGGCTTCCTCGGTCCGGAGGAGCCACGCCCCTTCTTGACCTCCTTCTTCACCACGAGCGCGTCGTCGTCCCCGCTTTCGCCGAAGGACATCTGGTCACCGTCCATGCTGAACAGCAGCCCGTTCTCGACGAACTGAGGCGCGGGCGTCGGCTCAGGCGGCTGCCCGGCGGCCTCGACGGTCTGCCCGGCCACCGACGACAGCAGCGCGTCCAGGTCGGCGCCCGCCTGTGCCGTCACCACCGGAGCTGTGGCGTACTCCGCGTCCGACCCGTCCAGCAGCCCCACCTTGTCCAGCGGCCAGAACCACAGCGCGCACCACGCGTCCATGACCTGCTTGAGCCGCCAGTATGGGGAACCCTCCGCGTCGAAGAGGTCCTTGAAGACCTGCTCCTTGGTCAGCGGCAGGCTTCGGTCCGCGTTCTGCTTGTCGCGGCGGAGGAAGGCGTACTCCTCCGCGTCCTCCGCACGGTCGGTACCCCACACATCGATCGTTCGGGCGATCTCCCGTTCGCTCAGCTCCATGCGCTTGGCCACCAGCTGCCACAGGAACTCGACCCGACGGGCCGCGGCCTGCAACCGGGCGAGCTGGCTGCTCTTGCCGCCCGTCGGCTTGGGCTTGGTCTGGACGCTCTTCTTCCACGCTTTCAGCTTCTCCACCTGCGGCCCGGCGAGCTGCTCGACCAGCTTCTTCGCATCGCCGCTCGCCCCCGCGACCGCACCCCACCCGGGCGTGGGCAGCAGGAACTGATGCACAGCCCCTTCCGGCAGGGGCTGCTCCGCACCGTCCTCCGGAGCTCGGAAAGGCAGCTTGGTCGGCGTCTGGGCGCCGATCGTCCGCTCCTTCTTGATGCGCTCCGCCTCATACACCCAACGACGAGTTCCGATAAGGGAGTTGCCTCGTCGAAGGTGCAGGCCGAACCACGGCGCCCGCATGCCCGGGTGCATGGTGTTCAGCCAGAGCGACACCTCGGCCAGCTCCACGCCCGTCGCGTTCAGGTCGATCCCGTACGCGTTGTGGAGCGCGATGTACGCCTTCACCTTCTGCTTGGCGTCCAGCGTCTTCGACGTGTCAAGACTGACGCCCAGCTCCTCCTGGCGACGCTTGAGGTACTCCTCGGCGACCTGGTTAATCGCCTCATTCAGGAACGCGCCGGAGCCCAGGGCGGGTTCGCAGATCGTGTAGCGCAGCAGATCGCTCGCCCGCGTCCGGACTGTGTTTCCCTCTGCGTCCTTCTCCTGGTCGAGGCGGTGCTTGAGCGCCAGCTCGACGGTGACCTTCGTGAGGGACTCGGGGGTGTAGTAGGAGGCGGAGGTCTCCCGGTCGCGGCCGGCCAGGCGGTAGACGAACGTGCCCGGGGCGTACTTCTTCGGGCCGCGCAGACCGTACTGTTCCGCGTCCTGGGCGGAGTACACGACATGCGTGTTCTCGGGGTAGTCCCTCAGCCGGTCCGCGGGGATGAGCCAGGAGCCCTTCTCCGGGTCGCCGTACTGCTTGTCGCCCCTCTTCGCGCCGGGCTTGGCGACCTCCGCCAGTTCCTCCTCTGCGATGATGCCGGTGTAGGACATCAGGCCCTCGTAGACCGCGCCGAGTTGGTTGATCCCGAGGTTGCGGTAGGAGATGAAGCCGCCTTGCCTTCCCCTCTGACTGGCCTCCTTCATGGTCAGCAGACGCAGCACCTGGTGCAGGGCCTCGTTGCGCAGCCGCAGGTCCAGCCACCGCGGCTGCTCGTCCCCGTCCTCGTCCCAGCGCGGATCGAGGACGCGGCGACCGATAAGGGTGATCGCCTTCGGGTCGAACAGCTCGCTGCGCAGCGCCTCGAAACGCAGGCCGCGTTGCTCGCTGCGCTCGGCGGCGGGCTTGTGGTCGTCCGGTTCGGTGCCGTGCGGTCGGTGGCCGTAGTTGACCTTGTTGAACAGGACGTCGAGGGATGCGTACAGGTGAAAGCCCATGCGGCTCTCCTCGTCGACCAGCTTTCTCTCTCGCGCCACCAACTCACGCAGGCGGGCGATCGAGTAGCCGGCCTCGTACGTGGAGTCCTCGGCGGGCAGGATGCCCAGCTCGGGACGGGCCTCCGCGTACAGGAGGAAGAGGATGCGGTAGAGGTAGCGCAGCGATTCGCGGGTGAGCTGCTTGGCGAACGGTCCCTGCTTGGGGTCCTCGATGTCCCGTGGCTCGACCTCCGCCTCGCGCAGACGGGCCAGCACCTCGTTGGCGATGATCTCGACCGAGCGCTGGAGGCCCTTGCGCAACTCGGAGTTCACTCCGACGGCGTTGTCCCGGGACGCCTTGAGCAGGTCGTCGATGCGCCGGCCCTTGCCGTCGGGACGGGGCGCGAGCATGTCGTGGGAGAAGAGGGCGGCGAGCAGGGCGAGTTCCCCTGCCTTTGCCGTGTCGTTGCGGGCGAGGGCCGCGTCGAGGCTGACGGCGAGGTAGCGGCCCTCGGCCCAGGCACCCCGGTCGGCGAGGACGAGCACGCCGCCGCAGAGCAGAAGCACGAAGCGAGGAGCCTCGCCGCCGGGCTCGTGCAGCTCGCTCTGGAAGAGCCAGCCCGCCAGCTTCTCGCCTACTTCGATGAGACCGTCGGCGGTCTTGAGGGGGTGGAGGAGCAGTCCTGCCTTCTCGGGGTCGAGAGCGTGGTCGAGTGTGGCGGTCCACCCGCAGTCGACGGCCACGATGCCGTCTCCGTGCCAGGCGGCCTGGAGCTCGTAGTCCCGGCCAGCGTTGTGCACGGTGATCGGCTCGGGCCGGTCACCGCCGTAGCCGAGGGCCTTTAGCAAGGCGGTGTGCCAGGTGGTGAGGTGCTCGGCCCACTCGCCCGTCGGGTCGTCGTAGGTGCTGCCGGGTTCCTCCTGCTGGGCGCGGGAGGCCAGGAAGGGGCGCACGGTGGCTTGGTAGTCACCGCGTAGCCGGGGGAGCAGTTCGCGCGGGGTGGCGCGCGGGTCGTGCGGGTCGGTCTCGCGGTTGGTCCAGAGGGTGAACAGACCCTCGTCGCCCGCCTTGCTCTTCTTGAGGGTGTTCTCCAGCTCTTCACTGAAGTAGTGGGCGGAGAGGTATTCGCCGCGGTTGGCGAAGGAGTCGTAGGTGTAGCTCATCGTGCGGGCTCCTCGGCCTGCGCGGCGGACGCGGTGATGTGGAGGGGTTCGAGGACGGCGAGGACCCGCAGCATCGGGTCGCCGTCGGTTCGCAGGCGGCGTACGAGGTCGCGGCGGCGGGCGGCCGTGTCGTACACGTGCCGACGTCGGCGCTCCTGGTTGCCTACGGCGATCAGCGCGCCCTGCTCCCAGGCCTGCACCCGCTCCTCGTAGGGGGCCAGGTAGGAGTCGACCTGCTTGTCGTAGTCGGCGCGGCGCTCGCGCAGGTGGGTCTCGGCCGCGTCGACGGCCGCGGGGACGAGTGCCTGGAGGAGGTCGGGATCGACGGGCCGGCCACGGCCGGGCATGTCGGGGCCGACGCCGCAGGCGGCGAGGAACGCCGAGTCCATGCGCCATACGCGAGGTGCGGCCTCCGCGAGGCCCGTGACGGCCATCCACTCGACGACCGTCGGCTTGCCCGCGGCGTTGGAGTAGACGCCCTGGAGGAGGTAGACCGGGCCGGTGAGCGCCGCGGGCAGGGCGGCGTCGATCCGTTTGGCTTTGTCGACGTCGGGCCGGTAGGCGAGGACGAACGCTTCGTCGTAGCGGAGTTTGGCGAGGACCTTGTCCGTCACCCAGTCGAGCACCGGGTGGATGTCGGAGACATAGGAGACATTGGGCCACTGGGAGGTGGGCTGGCCGGTCTTGCCCTGCTTGGCGTTGCGGGCGGCTTCCAGCCGGTCGGCGGCGTACTTCTTGTCAAAGGTGATGCGCAGCGTGCCCTCGTGCTTGGGGGTGGTGAGGATCTTCTCCTGCTCCAGGTACGACTTCGGCAGTTCCCGGAAGCGGTACTGGAGGTCGTCGGGCGGGGTGAACTCGATGCGCCCACCCGCCGTCTCGGGCTTCCAGCCCAGGTCCTCGCGCTCGGCCGGCGGGTAGATGAGCTCCACCGCGGCCTGAAAGTATGCCTTGGTGTTCGCGAACACATGGGGAACGTCCGCCTCGGGGACCGGGGCCTTCCCGACGGTGGCCGGGGCAGCAGTCGGGTCGGCCAGCCTGGCGTTGGCGCCGGCGAGCAGCCCGGCGAGGACACCACCGGACTCCTGCCGGGACTGCTTGAGAGAGCGTTCGACGGTGCCGCCCTTGATCAGGTCGCGGGTGAGGCGGTCCTCTTCCTTCTTGTCGTTGTAGAGCCCGGTGACAGCCTCGGCGCTGCCCTCGCCGGTCTCGATCTCGTGAGCCTGGGCCTCACGCCGCAGCAGACGGGTGCCGACGAGCCGGTCGTCGAGCGTGAGCATCTCGCCGCTCTCCTCGTCGCGCCGCCAGGGCACGTCGGCGGTCAGGATGAGCGCACGGAACTCCGGGCTGACCGCCTGTCCGTAGCGGTCGATGCGTCCGTTGCGCTGCTCGATCCGGATGAGGGACCAGGGCAGGTCGTAGTGGATGAGGTCGTGGCACTGATGGTGGAGGTTGACGCCCTCGGAGGCGATGTCTCCGGTGAAGAGCAGCCGAACCGGTTCCTCGAGTCGGCCGAAGCGGTCGACGATCTCCTGCTGCTGCTGGTCGTTGGTGGTGTCGCCGTGCATGACCTCAACGGCGCCGTCGTACGCCTTCCACGGACGTGTCTGATCGGGCTTGGCCTGGTGCTTCTTCTTGAAGCCGAGGCGGGCCGGAACCACCTGGGCCAGCCAGTTCAGCGTGTCGACCCGCTCGGAGAAGATCACGACGCGGCGCTGGGAGGCCGGTCCGACACCGAGGTCGTCCTTGAGTGTGCGTACGAGCACGTCGAGCTTCGCGGAGTCCTGGTCGGTGAAGTCCGCGACCAGCGTCTCCAGTTCGGCGAGGGCCTTGCTCTCGGCGGCGAGAGCTGCGCGGCGGGCGGCGGCGTCCGCCGCGGTCTTGGCCTTGCGGCCCTTCGTCGTGCCGCTCTTCGGGTTGTTCAGGTGCTCACGGCGCCTGGCGAGGGACTCCCGCAGGGCGACGTGGGAGGAGAGGAATGCCTTCAGGAAGTTGTAGCCGACCAGCGGGTCGGCGCAGACCGACGAACGGTTCGGGTCACCCGGGGTCCACTCGCTCGCGAGCTTCTCCAGGACGGCGATCTCCTTCGGCGTCGCAGGTGCGGGCACCGGCAGGGAGGGACCGCGTTCGGCCCACGGCTTGCCCTTGAGGCCGTCGCGTACCTCGCGGTCGGTCTTGGTGCGCCTGATGTAGAGGTGGTCGAGGTCGGCGACCTTGTAGTTCCTGGGGTCTGCGATCGCCGCCGGGTCGAGCATCCGGATCAGCTCGGCGAAGGATTCGGCGTCGCCGTTGTGCGGGGTGGCGGAGGCCAGGATCAGCGCATCGGTCTGCTCGGCGAGGCGGCGGGCCAGGGCGTTGTTCCGGGTGCCCTTGTTCACGAGGTTGTGCGACTCGTCGATGACCACCGCGTCCCAGGTGATGTTCTCCAGGTGGTGGGCGTACGTCGCCGACCTGAGGGTGTCGACGGAGACGATGACTCGCTTGAAGTGGGCGAAGGGGTTCCGGCCCGCCGGGATCTCCTGCTGGATGCGCTGGATGCCGGTGGAGTCCAGGCGCACCAGCGGCAGGGAGAAGCGGGTCCACAGCTCGCGCTGGAACTGCTCCAGCACATGGGCAGGCGTGACCACGAGGATGCGCTCGCCGCGCCCGCGCCGGATCAGCTCGGCGAGCGTGATGCCGATCTCCAGGGTCTTGCCCAGACCGACCACGTCGGCGATCAGCAGCCGCGGCTGCGGGTTCCGCATCGACAGCGCCAGCTCGGCGGGACGAAGCTGATGCTCCTGCCGGTCCATGAGGAAGGAGTCGGCGAGCGCGATGCCGTGCTCGGTCTGCGGCAGCGCGGTTTTGCGGATCACCGCCTCCAGGTAGAGGCGGGCCTTGGCGTGCCTGGAGGTGTCGTCGGGCCGAAGCTTGGTCTTGCGCGGATCGAGTACGTCGATCTGGTCCAGGCCGGAGTAGAAGACCGCGTCCGTACCGCGGACGAACGGGGACACTCCGCTGACCTCGACCATGAGTCCGTCACGGGACTCCGCGACGGACTTCACGAGCCACTGCTCCTCCCGGATGCGCACCTGGGCACCAGGGGCGAAGGCCGGCCTCGCGCCGGCCGGATACGCACACTCCCTCGCGTCGGCGTCGCGCGCCTCAGGAACCTCGGGCTGCATCGCCGTGGTCACGTGGTGCTCCTCTGTGGACTGTGATCGGTGATGTGCAGTGTGCACATATGGGGCGCGAGGTGGTCAACGCCCTGAACCGGCCCCCACCGCTGACAGACGGGGGAGCGGATCAGCGCTTCGACCAGGCGAGCGTCGGCTTGGCCGCGTAGCGCTCGCGCAGCTCCTCGGCGACCCTGCGGGAAACGGGAGGACGGCCCCTTCGGGGTGCGGGCTTGTCCGGGCTCCCCCTCCTGGACTCCGGCTCGTGCTCGGATGCCGCGTCCGGAGCCGATTCCAGGTCCGGCGCCGGGGCAGGAACGTTCTCCGCCGGAGCTTCCGACTCTGCGCGCAGCTGCCGCTCCAGCGAGTCGAGCCGGTCCAGCATCGGCGCATCAGGTTGCGGCAACACCATCGTGGGATGGTCCGTCGCCGTCGTCTCCTGGATCAGAGCGCGCCGGGCACGGGCTGGACTCGTTCCCAGCAGACGCAGGAGATCGGTACACTGCCGGGTCACCTCCTCCAGGGAGGGCCGGTCGTCCGCCTTGTGCGCCAGCATGCCCGTCACGACGGGGAGCAGTTCATCGGGCAGCCCGGACAGATTTGGGCCGACCTCCGGGTTGACCACCTGCGCGGCGACAGCCTCCCATCGGGCGCCGTCGTACGGGTAGTGCCCGGTCGCCGCGTACAGAAGTACGGTGCCCAGGCCGTACACATCGGCGGCCTGCGTCACGTCCAGCTCGCCCATGGCCTGCTCGGGCGGCATACAGCGCACCGTGCCGATGACCGAGCCGGCTTGCGTCAGCGACCCCTTGGACGCCCCGACGAAGGCGCCGAGGCCAAAGTCAATGATCACGGGTCCGAAGTCGCCGAGGATGACGTTCTGCGCCTTCAGGTCGCGGTGCACCAGACCTGCAGCGTGTACGGCGGCGAGCCCCTCTGCCAGGAGTGCGCCGAGGCTCGCCACGAGTGGCGCGGATAGTGGACCCTGATCATCCACGACGTCGGAGAGCGGGCGTCCGGGGACGTAGTCCATGGCCAGCCAGGGCTGCTCGGCGAAGGGATCCGCCTCGATGAAACGGGCCACACGGCCCGTTCCCGAGATCGTACGCGCGATGGTTGCCTCGCGCTCGAAACGGGCGCGCGTGTGCGGATCCGTGCGGTCGGGCCGGATCACCTTGACGGCGACCGGTTCACCAGCGATGGAGTAGGCGAGGTATACCTCCCCCATCCCACCGGCGCCGAGCCGCCGCTCGACGAGATACGGACCGATTCGCGGCGGCAGAGTCGCGCCTTTCACCACACCCCCCGGGACTTCCGCAACGACTGTACGACCGCTACAGACTACTTACTGATCGTGGTCGTACGAGTGTCATACCAGTTCGGCGACCCTACGACGCGTCCTGCCTTCCGGACGCACTCACTCCTTACGGGGCGGCGAAGGCGGCGGCGGAAACAGGCGTATGCCTCGTATGTCCGGATGCGGTGATCGCTCGTACTTTGCTGATTATCGGGGTTCAGCGTCTGAGCACGCACGCCCGGGCGCGATGGCAGGGGAGCCGGCGGCTTGTTCACCGACGACATTCACTGTCCGGTACATGTCAGTGGCTGCGGCTGCTGGGACTCGGGTTCTCCAACGCAAGCGGGACAACGACGCCAGCGGCACCAACCCGTGGATCAGGACCGACGGCGAGGCCGTCGACTTCGGTGCCTCGGTTCAGGTTCGTGGGCAGCGACCGGGTGAGAGTGAAGTTCGCAGCCATGACGCGGCAGCGGACGCATCCGTTGCGCCAGCTGCCGCGCCAGGTCGAGGGGGAGAATCAGTACGTGATGACCAGGCGGACGGATGGCTTGTCGATGATGTGTCCGCTGGCCATCTTCTCGTCCGGAGTCCCCGCCGGGTAGGCGATGATCGACGGTGGCAGGGTGCGGTCGTCGTCCCAGGCACGCAGCTGCACACCCAGTCGCTCGGCCAGTTCCTGGCCGGCCGGTCCGTACCCGGCGGCGCCCAGCCGATACCGCTTGCTGCCCTGAACGTCCACCGGTTCGAGAACCAGGTAGGCCAGGGAGTCGCCTTCAACCAGGGCAGGGCTCAGAGCGGGGATGGTCGGGCGATGGAGGCCGGCGGCGCTGGCGAAGGCCTCGGGGCGGACGGTGATGCGGCAGGTCGCCGGATCCACTGCGCTGAGGCGGAGCCAGATTCCGTCGAGGGGTTCGTCCGGTGCGACGGCTACGTTGGTCCACAGGAGGTGTTCCTTCGCCTCGGCCAGGCTTTTGCGCAGGCTGAGCGCGTGGATGGGCTGGTCGGCATCCCAGTACAGCTTGACCAGGTGGTCCTCGTCGACGTAGCCCTCACGTTCGCCGTCCTGGCCGATCATCGGCAGGAAGCCGCAGGTGGCCAGAGACTCCGAGCGCAGGCAGTCGGCCTCGCGGACGAAGGCGATGCTGCGGGTCAGGCCGCGCCAGCGCAGCGGAAGCACCAGGCGGCCACCGACGGCCAACTGATCCCACCAAGATGCGGGCAGGTCCCATACACCGACGGTGGCGATCAGCCGGTCGAACGGCGCATATTCGGGGGCTCCCAGGGCGCCGTCGCGCGTGAGGACCCGCACGTCGCTGAAGCCGGTCGCGTCGAGCCGCTGCCGCGCGTGGGCAGCGACGTCCTCGTGGTAGTCCAGCGTGGTGACGGTCCCGGTCGGGCCGGTGAGGTGTCGCATGAGCGCGGCGTTGTACCCGGTACCCGCGCCGGCCTCCAGGATGTTGTTGCCCGGCTGGATGCCCAGCTGGGCGAGCATGAAGAACACCACGTCGGGCTGTGAGGCGCAGCTGAGGGGCAGGGCGTCGGGGTCCGGGTTGTCCTTGATCGTTACGGCCTGGTTGGCGTAGGCCAGTTCCAGAGATGCCTGGGGAATGAAGTCGTGCCGGGGGACCGTGCGCATCGCGTCCTCGACCCGCGCGTCGTAGAGGCCGGGGAGGCTGGCCTTCACGATCCGGTCGACCAGGCGGTTGCGCAGTTCCTGCGGAGTGCTGTGCTCAGTCATACATGTCCTTCCGGGAGCGCCCGGCTCGTCCTGGGCGGAGTGCGGGCAGAGCCTAGCTACGTCGTGGTGGTGGGAAATGGTGGTGAATCGGGTCAGCCGCTCAACAACAGGCAGAGATCCCAATTCGTCTCGGGCGTGGCGCACTTGGAGTCGTCGAGGCGGACCAGGTCCAGTCCCGCTGTGCCTTCCATGAGGGTGGAGCGGGCCGGTGGCCCGTGCTCTTCGAGGTGGGTCGTGAGCCCGCCCCGGAGCCTTGGGAGCAGGTCGGAGAGCTGTCCGCCCTTCTCGTCCTCGGCAGCACGTCGGGCCGCCTGTATGAGCCCCGACCACCCGTGACACAAGGAAGCATCGGTCAGCAGGGCGAGCTGCTGCGGGTCCAGCAGACATCCGGCGAGTGCCTGCTCGGCATGCTCCTGGAGCGCAGCGTCGCCGAGCGCGCGTCCGGCGAGCTGCAACGCACGGGCGATCCCTGGAGTGCCGTAGCACCACGACGGTCGCTTCGGGCCCATGCTCGCGGTACTGCCGCGTCGCTGCTCCTGCAAGTCGATCCACTCCGGCCAGTGGGCGGAGCGCCCGTCGCCGGTCCTCCAGTCGTCCAGCCACTGGCAGATGCGAGTCATGGCGCGTTCCTGGCCGGGCACGGTGTAACCGCGCAACGAGGAGGTGGCGAGAAGCGCCAGGGGCCCGGTGATGCCGTGGGCGAGACCGAAGTTGCCGTGCCCGTCGGCCGGCCACGCGGTACCGGCCTCGCTAATGCTCCACCAGCCGGGCAGCGTTTGCCCGCCGACGGTGATGGGCTCGCAGAGCTGAACGAGGTAGGACAGGATGCCCTGCAGCTCACCGATGTTGCCCCGGCGCAGGTGGTAGACGCCGAAGCCAGCCAGTCCGCTGATCAAGTCGAACTCGGCCGTCTTCGCGGGCTGCCCGCTCTCCTGCCGGGCGCGGGCGGCTTCCAGCCGCGAGGTCGTCATGCGCCGTACATGGCCGTCGAGGGCAGACAGGAGCCGCTCGGTGGAGGGGGTGTCCGTGAAGGTGAGGACATAGGCGACTGCTGGGGCGCCCTCGTACAGGCCGAATCCCTCGGGACCCGCCATGATCGGCATACGAAACATGGACTCGGCGCACGCTCGCATCGCTTCCATATCGCCCACGCCCACAAGCTCTTTAACCGCTTGTAAAAGGGCGATGCCGGCGGCTCCCGAGTAGAGGGACTGCGGCCAGCCGGGCGCTGCCTGGGCCGTAGGGTTCACCGGCGTGCCTCCGACCATGCGAGGCATGCGATGGCAGTCTGGCGCGCGATGCGGCGGCAGGTCTTCTCGTCGTCGCGGTTGACGCCGCGCATCCGGTTGTGGTGCATGTGCAGCAGCGACTCCAGCACCGCATCAACGTCCATACCGTCGTCCAGAAGCTCGCGGTAGCGAGCGAGGGCCTCACCGCGGCGGTGCCACGCGTCGGCGAGGGCCGCGGACCAGCCGCGTGCGGCTGGGTTTCCGGCCCGGATGAGATCGATGGCCTGGTCGGTCGCATCGCGTCCAGCGGCGGCTGATACCGGGCGTTCGGCCAGCCAGCGCAGGCCCTTGTCAGCACCGAGCAGGCCGCAAGCGATGTCGACCATGCCCACGGCTGTGAGGGCGTGACCGTGGGTGCCCGGAGCTGTGGTGCCTGCGAGGGCCGTGGCTGCGACGTACGAATCGGCGACGAACACGGCTTCGGCGCGCGCGAGGGTGCGACCGCTGCCGTAACGGCCGATTTCGGGAGTGTAGGTGGTGAACGCGAGGTCACTGATCATGCCGCAGTTGTGCAGTATCGCCGCCCAAGTGCCGATGGCCTCGGTGTAGGCGCTGCGCTGGCCGGCGCTCGCAGCGCGAACGCGGAGGCGGATGTGGTCCGCACCGTGTGGCGTCCGATATCGGATGAACCACCAGTCAGGGTGATCCTGCAGACGCGGGGCGAAGGTGGCCACGCCCTGGGCGATCAGCTCGTCATGGAGATCGGGGTGGGCGTAGAGCTGCACGTTCACCCAGGGCGCGGCGGGTGCGGCGGGGAGGGGGCCGAGCGTGCGGTTGCGCTGCACGGGCAGGCGACCGGTGAGGGGATTGGGCAAGGGTGACCGGGTGCTGGTCATCGGCACGGCCACCTCGTGGACACGGCCGCCGATCCAGCCGAATCCGTCCTCCGGCGGTGCCTCGGTGAGTACGGCCTGCCCGTTACGGTTCAGGTGCTCCCGCAGGATTGCGGCATGTGCGGGCACGTCGAGCATCAGTCGCAGGGCACGGTCGTCGTCGCGTAGCTCTACGGGCCCTTGGCACTGCCACATCTTCCGCCAGGAGGTGAGGGCATCCATCCACTGGCTCCTGTCCTCCTTGGCAGGGGGAAGGCTGTCGGCGGAAAGGTACCAGCGGGCCGGTGACAGGATGGTCTTGTCGTAGCGCACGCGCGGCAAGAACGGTAGACGCTCTGCTTGCGGGCCCCAGTCGAACCCGGTCCAGGCGGGGCCGAAGGCCCGGTTCAGGTGGGCGAGGAAGCGGGCAAGGAGCGGCGGCTGCTTCTCCAGCGCCATCGCGTGAAAGACCTGCGGGTCGATGACCTGGCGACGCGAACGACTGACGAGGTACAGGCGGTTGGCAGTGGCGGTGACGGCGAGGTCGTCGACGTCGATGACCTCGACCTTCTCACCGGCGGGGCGATGCTCTCCCAGAGAGATCACATGGGGAAGGTAGGCAGGGATACGGGCCACGTTCTCGATGTGGGCGTACAGGCCCGGGAAGGAGAGCTGGGCGGTGAGCGCGCCTTCGATGCTGGGCGGGACCTTGCGGTACACCCCTTCGAGGCCGGAGCCGGTGGCTACCGGGGTGAACCGGGACGTGAGCGTCCCTGCGCTTCTTGCCGGTGTGACCGTGACCGTGAAGTGGCCATCCCGCAGGGCCTGCAGGTCGCGGGCGTGAATGCGGGCGCACATCTCGACGGACGGGGGTGTTGCTTCGCTCACGGCAGGCGCCCCCGCGATCTGGTCGACCAGCTCGTCGGTGAGCATGATCTCGCGGCTGCCGGCAGTAGCTGCCTCCCATGCCACGGCGAGCAGGCGCCCGTCCCGCTCGGACACCATCAGCCTCGCGGCGAGTCGACGGCTGCCCGGGTACTCGGCCGGGTAGCCGAGCCCGGCCACCGGGTCGATGACGTCCTTGACCGGCACGAGGGTGCCGCTGCCGTAACGCTCCCAGAACGCGGCGTGATAATCCCGCCACACGCCTTGTCCGGCCGGCTGTCGCGTGAGTCGCAGCAGCGCGTCGGCAGCACGTTCCATCTGCCGTACGACGCTGAGGGGGATCTGGACGTCGGCGTCCAGGACCAGATCGACGGCGATCGGACTGCGTGCCGCCGCGGATACGTTGCGGCAGTCCCTCACGGCTGCCTCGCGCAGGATGTCCTGGTCGTGGGCGGGGGCCGTGTTGTGCTCCCGGAAGGCTTCTTGCACGGCCAGGAGACCAACGAGCATGCCAGCAGCGGAGGGCACACTGTCCGCGTCGATCGCGTTGAGCTCGCCGACGAGGTGGCCCAGCGGATCCGTCTCGGTCATCGGGGCCCGCAGGTTCGTCAGGAGGAACTTCTGCCCCATGAGGGAGGCGATCAGCGCACGCGCACGAACGGGATCGGCTTCCGGAAACGCCCTGTCGAGCTCGGCGAGCAACGCGGTGACGCGAACAGGGCGAGTGGTGTGCTTCTCGATGAGTCGTACGACGCGGCTGCGCCGGACAGAGGCGCCCCTCGGGCCGCCGTGTTGGACATGCAGTCGGTCACCGCGGGGCATGGCCAGCGAGTTCAGGACGACGCTCAGGCGGTCCAGTAGTTCCGGGATGGACTCCAGGCGGGTACAGACGTCGTCCAGCCATTCGGTGTCTGCCCGGATGACGGCGCGGTGAGCGTCGCCCCACCGCACGTGCGGCTCCCTGTCGATCCCGGCAGCCGCCACCCCAGCGAAGAGACCGAAGGGCGTCGGGCGCCCGGTGGCGCGCAGAACGTAGGAGACGGTAGCGAGGTAGGCACGCCGAATCTGCCTCGGGTGTACGGGGCGTCCGCTGCAAATGTCGTTCAGCCGCGCGGCCAGATCACCGCTCGCTTGCCGGATCGCGTCGGCGAACACCCGTTGACGGCAGACGTCTCGCAGCCAATCGCTCACCGCGTCTGTGTCGTGCGGGTCCGGCCATGACGTGGGGAGCGCCGTCAGCGGTGCCGCAGCGGCGCGCAACAGCGCTGCCCCTGTGTGTTGGTAGACCCTGGTGTGCTTGCCCATCGGTGCCTCCGCCGTTGTGTTCGGAAGGGTGTGGGGCCGGGGGAGTCCCCCGGCCCCACGTCAGCGGTCGTACGTCACACCGCGCTGGTGCACGAGGACGCGCAGGTGGACTTGCAGCCGTCGCCGGTGCCGCAGGCCTGCGGCAGTTGCTCGGCGTCGATCTCGGTGACGACCTCCACCTGGACGTCGAAGGGGTCCTCCGCCGGAGCCGTGGTGGTCTCCGTGATCGGCTTGGTCAGAACAGCAGCAGAAGCCATGCCTTCATCCCTTCTGGATGATCGTTTACGCCGGCCGGATGGCCGGCCTGGAACCCCTCCCCGGCCGACCTGGGCCCGTGGGGGAACGAGTCGGATCGATGGCCGAGGAGGGGGGCTTGATGCCCGCCGCGCGGGCTACCGCGGGCGGCCGAGATACAGAGCCGTGAGCAGGCTCCCGGTCGTCACCGCGGGCAGAAAGAGGATCTGGAACGTGCCGAAGCCGCACCGGCGGGCGTACCAGCGGGGGTGACGCAGCACATACCAGAGGCGGGCCAGCGTGGTCAGTGAGGCAGCCGCCAGTTTCTCCGGGTTCACGCTGCCCCCTGCGTGAGTAAGCCGTTCGCCTCCGGCGTGTCGATGACGGACGAGGTCAGCAGATAGGCGCCGGTGTGCCGCTGCCAGGCGGCCAGGTGCTCGACCTTTCCCCGGCTCAGCATCACCATCAGCGGCGTGATGATGCCCATGGCCTTGCCCTCTTCCACCGCGGTCAGGGCGTTGTGCCATCCCGGGCATCCGTCACGGTCACCCAAGGGGTCCGCGTGGTCGACGAACTCGGCGACGACCAAGCAGTGCGCTTCCTTCGCGTGGCGGCGGGCTGCGTCGACAGCCCCGTCTGCCAGGACACCGAGCGACGCGGGGACGCAGGCGTACAACACAAGGGCCGTGCCTGCAGGCACCGCCGGCTGTCCGGCCTGTATCGCTCTGCTGGTCATTCGGTGCTACCTCCGCCCGGCGTGGGCTGTCGTGTGGTTGAGAATGGAGTTGCGGCAGAGTGCCGTCGGCATGATCACGGGGTGGCCTTCGGCTCACCAGGGCTCAGCAGGGTGAGCCAGACGTCCTTGCCGCCGCTGGGAGTGCGGGACACGCCGAACTGGTCAGCGATGACGCTGACGAGTTGGAGACCGCGGCCGTCCTCGTCCTCATCGCCGGCGCATCGACGCTGCGGCAGCGATGGGTCTTCGTCGTGCACGCAGAGCGCCACTCCATCGGGGGTGCGGGTGACGGTGATGAGAGCGCTGCGGCGCCCATCGCGGTCCGGCCGAGTGTGGTTCAGGACGTTGGTCAGCAGCTCGGAGACGACGAGAGCCCCCGTGTCGACCAGCTTCTCCATGCCCCACAGGCGCAAGTGCGCGCTCACTATGACCCGTGCGATCCGCACAGACAGCGGCGTCACGTCGTAGTCCATCTCCAGCATGCCCGCGGTAGCGCGCGTCGTTCCGCGCACGCCGGTTGCAGCGGTGGGGTGAGCAAGGAGACTGGCCATTCCAGATCCACTTCGTTCTGGCGAACCTCACGCGAGAGGCCCGACTGCGGTGTGTACTGGTGCGTGATCGGTCAGCAACCATTGAGTCAGGCCGAAGCCCAAACCTGCAGATGCGGAAACGGAAAGCTCGACTTTCCGTTTCAGGACCCAGGGGACCCCCGTCATGCCACGACCCGAAAAGCAGCTCACTCCCGACGCCTCGCCGCGAGACTGGTTCGGGCACGAGGTGCGGTACTGGAGGAAGAGGCGCGGCCACTCGGCGTCCTCGTTAGGCCCATTGGTGCAGGCCAGCCCCTCCCTCATCGAGAAGGTGGAGAAGGGCCAGGCTTCCTGCCGCCGCGACCTGGCGGAGCGTTTGGACGAGGTGTTGGGGACCGGCGGCGTGCTCACCCGCGCCTGGGGGATGGTGTACGGCGAAGCGGAAAAGCGCCGTCGTGAAACGGAAAAGAATGCCGGCCCTGCGATGGAGGGCACCGTTCAGGTACACCAAGGGCGCATCCTGGGCAGAGAGACCTCTTCGCCGCTGGGGAGCACTGAGCCTGTGGACCGTCGCGCCTTCCTGGCCAACAGCAGTCTGGCCGCCATCGCATCGATAGACCTTGCCGCGCTCGTCGCCCCCACCACCCCGCACGAGCCACCCGCCAGGATTCGCCTCAAGGACATCACGGCAGTCCTGAACGTGGCGGAAGACATCTACCGGCGGGACAACGCTCATGGCGGCGGAGGGGTCGTCGGCGTTCTCGCCAGCCGAGCCATGGAGTGGGCAGTCCGTCTGCTCACCGTCCCTTGCCCCGAACAGCTCCGTGCCCCTCTCTACACCGCTGTCGCACGCCTGGGCGTCGTGGTCGGCGCATCCCACTTCGACGCCTACGCACACGACGACGCCCGCATCGCCTTCAAGATCGCCGCAGACTGTGCCGAGGAGGCCAACGACTGGCACTTGCGTGCCAAGGTCTTCTCCTTCCTCGCACGGCAGGCCATCTGGATCGGCGACCCAGACACAGGCCTGACCTACGCGGAGAAGGGGCTCGTCCGGGCCGACCGGCTGACACCAACCATCCAGGCCATGCTGCACACCGCACGTGCTCGCGCCTTCGGAAAGATGGGCGACATCGGCGGTGCGATGTCCGCCGTCGGGGCCGCCGACGACGCCTTCGCGAGGTCAAACCCGCAGGATGATCCGCCGTGGATGGCGTACTACAACGGAGCCCAGCATCACGGGGACACCGCACACGCGTTGTACGACCTGGTCCTGTTGAAGGACCAGGACCCCGGACAGGCCAGCCGGCGCTTCGAAATCGCCATCGAAGGCCACGACGACGCATACGCCCGCTCGCGCGCAATCTCTGGTACGAAGCTGGCGAGCCTTCTGATGGCCAAGGGCGACCCGCACCAGGCCATGACCATCGGTCACCAAGCTCTCACGGACGCCGGCCACCTGACCTCCCGGCGAGCTGCGGATGACCTGAAGGAACTCAACCGGTTCGCCGCCCGGCACCGGCGCATCCCCGAAGTGGCGTACCTTCGCGAGCGAATCGGCGCTACGTTGCAGGCATGACGATCTCGGCCCATGCCTCCTCCGCGGTCCTGGTCGCAGCCTGCTCGGCGGCCGGACTCGATTCGTCTGCCGCCGAGCCGATCCGCATCGCCGAGAACGAGATATGGCGTCTGCCGGGTCAGCGCGCCATCGTACGCATCGCGCGCCCCGGTCAGTTGGTGGCAGCCATCCGAGAGGTGAACGTCTCACAGTGGCTGGCCGACAATGACGTGTCAGCAGTGCGCGCGCTGCCCATCGACCAGCCGGTCGAGGTCAGCGGGCGCCCGGTGACGTTCTGGGAGGAACTACCCGCGCACACAAACGGCACCGTCCACGACGTGGTGCAGCTCCTCAAAAGGCTTCATCCGCTGCCGGTTCCCCGCTTCCCACTGGGCGAGCTTGACCCGTTCGTCCGTGTATCGGAGAGGATCGACGCCGCGACGTCCTTGACCGAGGACGACCGGTCGTGGCTCCGGCAACGGCATGAGGAGCTACAACGCCAGTGGGTGCAGCGTCCTTCCGGGCTGCCCGACTGTGTCGTGCATGGTGACGCGTGGGTGGGCAACGTCGCCCGGACGGCCGGCGGTCCGATCCTGTTGGACTTCGAGCGAGTGGCCGTGGGCCCACCGGAGTGGGACCTGGTCTCCACCGCGGTGAAGCTCACCACGACCGGTGCCGTGAGCGCCCCCGAGTACGCAGAGTTCTGCGACTTGTACGGCGTAGATGTGACGGAGTGGGAGGGGTACGAACTGCTCTCCGGTGCCCGCGAGTTGCGTATGGCCACCTATGCGGCCCAGCACGCTGGCACCCGACCGGAGTGGATGAAGGAAGCGCAGTATCGCGTGGACTGCCTTCGCGGCCGGCGTGGCCCGCGTCCCTGGAAGTGGACGGGGATCATGTAACTGCCGCGGCGCTGTCATGGCCTAAGCATGCCGATGATGTGCGTGGCGAGATCACTAAAGACGTCCCTGGGACGCATTGACCGGCCTGTACCACTGCGACGACCTGTGGACCGAGGAGCTCCAGCGCATGCGACACACCTTCATACCGCTCGTCCTCGCCACTCTCGCGCTGGCCGGCTGCACCACCGAGGAGGACAAGGCCACGAGGTACTGGGACGGCTACCGGTTCGGCGAGCAGACGGCGACGGCCTACGCGAAGCGTGTCCTCGACACCACCTTCACGTACTGCACGACCGGCGGGGAGGTGGCCGCCCGGCAGGACATGTGCACCCGCCCCGGCGGTCCCGACACCCGGTACCCCGCCTCCGTGGGACAGCGGGAGTGCGCAGAAGCGCTCCCTAGGGGCTTGGACGGCGACGAGCGCGACGCGTGGCACAAGGGTTGCATCACCGGCATGGCTCTCGGTGTGCCGGACGTCGTGACGTACGGAGCCGATCCTCAGAAGTAGGCTGCAGGGACGTCCTGTTGGCTAGCTGGGTCGGGTGCCGGACAGCTTTGGCAGGGCGGCTCCTGCCGACTCTTGTTGGCAGGCGTTCCGGAGACGCTCGTCCATTTCAGCCGTCAGTTCAGTCAGCCGCGCGTACAGCGCCTGTTCTTGCTTGGACAGGTTTCCGGACTTCATCCTCGCCAACAACTCCTCCTTGGCATCGGACAGGACACCCAGGCAGGTCTGGGCCGCCTCGTTGAAGCCGCGATCGTACACACTGATGTAGTAGCCGCGCGCGCTCTCCTCGACTCCCTCCTTGGCCGCCTCCCGTACCGCGTGGCCGAGCTCGCGCAACGTTTGCCTGCCCCTCGACATGCCGCCCCTCCCCTTCCCCATACTCGACACCGAGCTGCTGAAGGTGCCTCCCTGATGGCCCCGTTGGCGATCGTGACCGCTTACGCCCGCCTGGCGACTGCCTGCCTCCGCAGCGAGGCCTTCGCCGAGCGACGCTGATATGCCGTGATCATCGTCGGGTATTGAGCCGCCTGCGGGGTTGCCCGGGGCGCAGACCTCGGACACAGGCGTCGTTGTCAGTGCCGACCTCTACCATTCTCTCGGGGAAGTCGCTGTCGTGCTGGAACGATGCCACGGCACACAAAACCCCTGTCACGAGCCACAGTTGTCCCGGTACCTTTACAGTGAGCGCGCGTACGTGGTGAAGCGAGGCGAAGCACAGTGCAGAGTTCAAGATCCGTCGACACCTACCAGTCGAGCTTCGCCGTGTACATCCAAAGCCTTGAGCCTTCCCTCTTGATGGCTCTTAGGATTGACGATTCCGTTGTTCTCGTAACGGAAGTGCTTGTATCAGCGTGCAAGGCACTCACTAACTCTGGCGACTCTCGGCCGTGGCAGGAACGGATTGAGGCCTGCTTCGAAAACGTCGATGAGGAAAGACTTCGAGAAATTCTGACGGCGTTCGAGGAGCAGTTCCGGAACGACAATCCGAAGCACTGGGTAGACAAGTTCAAGAATGAGAGCTACAAGAGCTTCGTGGAGCGGCTTCTGGGTGCCGCACGGTACCGGCTACTCGTGAATGCACTGAAAGAGGACGCTGCCGTGGTTGCCTTGGCCGTCCGTCGCGGCATCCGCGCACTAGCTCCCTTCGCCGTGGCGTGGAACGATGCCCTCAGCCTCATGTCGAAAAGCCAACTGAAAGCCGCTAGCAGAGGAGAGGTTCTCGCAGTAAATGCTGTCCAGCTGGTCATCAGCCTGGACGATTTTTTGGGCAACAAGGTCCTTGCCTCTCTGCCGATGGAAGCCACAGCTGCGACGAGCCCCGACCTTGCCCCCTGGGCCCCGGATGGACCGGACATTCTCGCCGCCCAGTGCCGCACCCTCGTCACAGAAGCTGCTGCGCGACGCGTCGAGCGAGCCAACTCGCCGCTTGTGAGGAAGATCCGCGGCGCGCGGGATGCCCTCAAGTACTCGGAGGACGGCATCTCACAGGCCGCGAACTCCCTCATCGAGCTACTTGACCGAATCATGCGCGAGTCCTTCCCCCCGAAGGACGTGCTGCTGTGGGTGGACAAAAATCTGCCTGATGAGCCGGACCTCACGTACCTTGACGAAGGCCAAAGAAAGCCGACCAAGCGAGCTGAGGCCTTGTGTCTCATCTACGGCGGCGAGCCTATAGGAGCCCGCGAGGCCAATAAGTACGATGATGGACAGGGTCCCAGCTTCCTTCACGACGTACTGGCACTCGTCCTGGTTTCGGCGCGAAACAAGTTGCAGAAACTCAAGCACGCAGACGGCGGTACACCCGAAGAACGCGAACAGCTCATGGCGGTCCTATCAGCGCTTGAAGGAGCGCTCATGTTGGGACTCACAATCGGTGGCATTTCCGCTGAGTCAACAGAACCCGGAGAGCTTGCCGCGTAGGCGGAGCAAGCCGTAGCGCTGTGACTCCGGGGCTCACCGAGGGAGCCGTCCGTCGGCATCTCTTGCGCCGGCTGTCGCGCCAACGCCTGCGACGTCTCTTGTCGGACGCCTTCTGCGCAGATTCGAGACTGCGCAGGTGATCTATCGTTTAGTGCAAGGGGCGAAGCCAGTCGGCGATGCCCTGCCCCTACCTGACTGCCGAACGCCACCCACTGCCAACGTGGTCGGTCGCCGTCAAACGCCTATCGGCGTGCGCGAACGCATGCCCAGAGCGCACCGATGGCGGCGACGGCGAGGGCCTGAAGAGCGCCGATGGCACCCCCAGGTGTGCTTGCCTTCTCACCGGCAACCAGCACGCCTGTGGTGATCAGGACGTACGGAAGGACGAACAGGATGGTGCGACCGGTGCGGATCGGGTTCATGATTTCCTCTCCCTTTACTTGGTAGCGGCCAACCGCCGGAGACGCTGCCTGATTGCTCTGAGGTTGGGTTCTGCACGAGGGATGGGAATCTCTTGCAGGAGTGAAATGACTTCGTCCCCCGCGGCCAGGGCATGTGTAGATGGCAGGCGCCGCCAGCAGCCAACTGCGTTGCTGACGGCACGCACGGTGGTTTTGTGCGTCGGGCCGAGGAGGTTGTGCCACGCCCTAGCGATGAAGATCCAAATCTGCAGAGCGTAACGGTCATCGCGCATGAGCCAAGCGATGTCGCCGCGAACGCTTCCGGCTGCCAGCGTGTAGAGGTGAGTTGGGCCGTATTTCGTGGTCAGTTCGCTTATCAGTGCATCTGCGCTTGTGGCGGCCTCTGGGAAGCGCCCCTCTCTGGCGGTGACGCAGATTTCTTCAAGCCGTGCCCGGTACGGCTCGGGTAGCGGCTCGTACGGACGGTCCGGAGCGAGAGGTTCGTCCCACGGCAATGCGACGGGGGGTTGGGTGCTGGACGGGCCCGGTGGTGGGGTCACCTGGGTGTCCACCTGTGCAGCCCCCTGTGCCTTGGTCGAGTCGTCCGAGAGCGGTTCGCTGGTGCCGTCCCTGTTGACCTGGATGGCCAGGGTGTAATGAGCCTGCTCATCATGGATGACGGCGCGGACGGGGGCATCGAGAGCTGCGGCCTCCAGCTGAAGGTGGGAGAGGACGGCTTCGTTGAGCGAGGCGCCCGGAGGCGGGGCGAAGAACTCGTCATCGATGAAGCACGTTCCGTCGGTGGTGATGCGAACCTGGACCATCGCGTCGGTGGCGTTCATAACGTCTACTCCTTCCTGGCCGAGAGAGGGGTCAGATCGTGCTGGTGCCGCCGGCGCCGGGGAAGGCGGGTTCGGCCCAGCCTCGATAGCGCAGGCGCCAGGTGCCGTCGGTGATGTCCTTGCGGTGAACGATGCCGATGCTCCCGGCCCTCAAGATGTCGTTGCTGGCGACCATGTCGTCGCCCAGGTACAGCGCGACGTGGCCAGCCGACTCGCCGGTGTCGTAGAACAGCAGCGCGCCGGCCGGCGGGTTGTTGTCGCCGGGGTGGGCGAGGCCCATGTCGACCAGGCGGTCCCAATGCGCATTGGCGGTCACTGATCCGCTGTTTCGCCAACCGTAGGCCTGGGCGACGAAGTTGTCGCATCGCCGATACCAGCCGGCGCTTCCGGCGGCCCGGCGAGCCGCGCTGATCGCCTGGGCCGGGGTGCGGGGGTTCTTCGCCGTGAAGTGGGCGGCCGGGTCATCGCTGCCGTCGCTGTCGCATCCGGTGGACACCGAGGTCACAGCATGGGTGCCCCACGTTTTGGCGACGAGAGCGCCGGCGTCCTGCTCCCACTTGGCGTATGCGTCAGGGGTTCCGCTTCTCTGGACGGCCTGGGCGACTTTGGTCAGGGGCCTGGTCTGCCAGTCAGCGACCTTGACCAAAGCGTCGTAGAACTTGCCGGATGCGTAGACCGGGTCAGTCAGCTGGGCGACCGTTCCCCATCCCTGACTCGGGCGTTGCTGGAAAAGGCCGACGCTGTCCCGGTCGCCATTGTCGAGGTTGTCGAGACTTGATTCCTGCATTGCCGTGGCCACTGCTATGACCGCGGCGCGCGGGGCGAGACCCCGGGTTCGGGCGACGTTGGTGATCGTGGCGGCGTTGCGTCTCCGGGCAGCGCTCCACGTCGCATGGGTCTGCGGGCCCTGTGGGTCGAGCGGGACGATGACCTGGGAGTCGGTGGGTTGGGTCGATCCGTCGAATTTCACCGGGTCGCCGGCCGAACCAGGGCCGCTCTGTCCGTTGCCGACGGGCTGCAGACCGCTGTTGCAGGTCTGGGCGTTGGCCTCGCCGGTCGCCCCGGCCACGACCAAGGTGCTCAGCGCCATCACCGACATGAACGCCGCGAATACCGCGATGGCGACGTTGCGAACGGCCTTCACCCGACCCCCCGTCATAAACGCACGTGAATCACAAGGCCAAGTAGAGCATTACCTCCCTCCCGTCGGCTATCAAGATGTGCCGACCTCCGGCACCGCCCCGCGAAAGAGGGCGAGGACAGCGGCGGTGCTGATGCGCCACTCACCGCCGACCTTGCGGCCGGGGAGCTCGCCGCGTTGGAGGCCGGCCATCACCGCACCTTCGTCGTCCGCAGCCAGCCAGCAGCTTCCTCAACTGTCAGGAAGTCGGGCATCAGACGAGCGCTGAACTGGGCATTTGGCCATCCGTTAAGTCTTGCTAGGGAGTCTTCGGCGGTGGGCTTCTCTGGCATGCACCTACCTCGCGCAGAGCTCGGCCAAGGCGTCGCCGACGGGCCTCGGCTACCGAACGGGTGATCGTAGGCGTACCCTAGCCCGTCGTCAGGCTCATAAACAGTTGTTGTCAAGCTTGGGTCTCTGTACGTTGAGGCCGATTCGGCCCGTACTGGACCCAGTTCCGCGACGCGAGGACGTGGAAGGAGTGACGATGTCTGTCGCGCACCACGTGGTGACGCTGGCCGCCAACGGCAGCATCGGGAATCTGGTCAATGGGATAGCCCCGGACTGGGGGCCGTTCGCCGCTCTGGGCAATACGGCGCGCACTGTGATTCAGGCGATCATGGCTGGGGTGGTACTCGCGCTGCTGGGCCGGGCGGCTCTCGGCGCTTTCCACATCAAGGTGGGCGAGGGCCAGCACGACGTGGCGCAGGTCTCCAAGGGCAAGAAGGAGGTCGGCGGTTCCCTGATCGGCGCGTTCGTCGTCGGGTCACTCGGCACGATCTTCACGATCGTCTACGGCATGGGGATCTGAGATGACACGCAACTCCCCACCCCCGCGCCGTGGTACCAAGACGCTCGGCGGAGACAGCAGCGAGTCGGTACAGGGCAGGAAGCCGTTGTGGCGTGGCGCGGCGGTCGCCGGCGGGCTGTTCGTGGTCCTGCTCGTCCTGGCCGTCGTGGTCAACCTCGGTCGGGGGAGCGGTAGTACCACTGACCCGAGCGGCACTTCCAGCCTCGGCCCGACGCACGGCGCGGCGCCGGGGAAAAACCCTGGCGGTGCAGGCGGGAATCCGCAGACTTCCGCCTTGAAGACGGTCGACGGCGTTCCGGTTGGCTATCCCCGCTCCCAGGCCGGCGCGGTGGAGGCCGCGGTCAACTATCAGATCGCCCGGTCTTCGGCGAAGTACTTCACCGACGCGACTACGCGACACAAGATCATCGCCGCGATGGCGACATCGGAGGCGCGCGACAGGCTGACCGACAACGACGACACCGGCATGAAGCAGGTGCTCTCCTCGCTCGGCATCAGCGACGTCAACGCCGACAGCCTCGTGGCACGGGCTGCGGCCATGGGCACCAAGACCGTCAGCTACACCGACCAGGTCGCCACTGTCGAGGTCTGGATGGCCGGGCTGATCGGTACGACCAGCGAGAAGGCGCCGCTTCCCGTCTCGGCGTCCTGGACCACCTACACACTCACCCTCCAGTGGCAGGAGGGGGATTGGAAGCTCTCGTCAGTCACATCGGTGAACGGTCCGACGCCGGTATCCACCGGCAGCGAACCGAGCTCGGTCAACGACTTCCGCACGGCTGATGAGGAGTTCGATGCGCCTCCCTACATCGGCTGAGACGAGGCAGCGACTGTGTACGCGACTCCTTGTACTGATGGGGCTGACGACCACCTTCCAGGTGCTCTTCGCAGCAAGGCAGGCGCACGCCAACGAGTTCAGCGACTGGTCGTGTAAGAACATCCCGTTCGCGGACAAGATCTGCCACACGGTCGAGGCCACCAACAAAGCCGTCGACTTCATGAGTGACCCGCTGGGGTACATCGCGCAGTTCTTCAACAACGCGGTGACCTCGCTGTTCACGCAGATGATCAAGGCCCTGCTGTCGACCACCCGGATCGACTGGGGCAGCTCGGGGTTCCTGCGCACGTACAGCATGGCGTTCGCTGCTTCCGCCGTGCTTACCGTGATCCTCTGGCTGATCGCCGCGGCCAAGCGTGCTTTGCAAGGAGTCCCGCCGTTGCAGGCGTTGGGTGAGTCGATCGGCTTTCTTCTGATCTCGGTGGTGGTCTCGGCTCTGGCACCAGCCGCCGTCGCTTACGTCACGGAGCTGTTCGACGAGGCCGCCGAGGCGATGTTCGCGCCGGTCGCTGGGGACGCGGCGAGCATGGTGGTCACCGTCACCTCGGGTATGGCCGCGCTGATGGCGATTCCAGGCGGCGCGGTCATCGTCATCTTCCTGGCGATGTGCATGCTCACCGCTGTCGCCGGGGTGTGGCTGGAGTTGATCGTTCGCAACGCGCTGATTCTGGCCGGATTGGTGTTCGGTACGTCGGTGTTCAGCGGGCTGGTGGACAAGAGCCTGTGGAACCACACCAAGCGGTGGATCGGTGTCATGGGCGCCATCATCGCCAGCAAGTACGTCACCTTGACCACGATCGCCCTGGCCACCGGCATGCTGTCCACCAGCGGCGACGGGGACGTGTCGGTCGTCCAGGCATTCGCAACGGTCTTTACCGCGCTCGCCTTGCTCTTCTTGGCGCTGTTCCTGCCGTTCTCCTTGGCTAAGTTCCTGCCGCTGGTCGGGGACGAGTTGCAGCACATGTACCAGGCCCGCGACGACCTCAAAGGCCGGGCGCAGAACCTCGGCAGCCAGGTTGGTGACACCTTCGGTGAGCTCAGAAGCCGGTTTGGTGGCGCATCGGACGGCGGAGGCGACGGCTCTGCCGAAGTCGGTGGTGGGGGTGCCGCTGGCGGCGGTGACGGCGGTGGCGCTGAGGGAGAGGCCGGCGCCGGGGAGGAAGCTGCGGGAGCGGAGGCCGCAGCGGCGTCCACCGGAGTCGGCGCGGCTGCCGTGGCAGGCAAGAAGGGCGTCGACATGGCCAAAGAACAGGCCGAAAAGACGGTCGATCGGGCCGTGGACGGCGCCACCGCAGGCACCGGAGACGACGCCCCCGCTGCCCCGGACACGCCATCGCCCGGTTCGGACACTGGTGTCGGCGAAGCCGTTGGGAGTGAATCAGGAACGGTTGTGTCCGGCCCTGGTGGCCCGGCGGGCATCTCCTCGGAGCACATGCCGCCTCCGGCCGCGCCCGCACAGGACCACACCGCTGTAGCCGGCGATGGGGTCGGCGCTCCGGAGGCTGCTCCGCCGTCATGGTCGCGCTCCGAGCCGACGGCCGATGAGCTAGCCCAGGAACCTGACGATGATCAGCCGCGATGATCGACTCCATGATCGGAATTTTGTTCGATGCGTACATTCACGTTCCCGAGGCCGCGGCCACGCGGCTTGCTCGGTCGGAAGCTGGAGGCCGACGAACAACTCGTCCTAGGCGTCGGGTTCGTCGGCGGCCTGAGCCTGGTCTGGCTGCTGAGCGGCGTCGTTCTCAAGCTCATCGCGTTCTCGGTGATCGCAGGAAGCTGTGCCTGGGCGACGCTTGCCCCGTACAAGGGGCGCACCTATCTCAAGTGGTTCGAGATCAACCGGACGTACAAACGGCTGTTGCGTGACGGTTCGCTGCTGTACCGCTCCAAGGCCGCGCACGCGGGCCGGATGGCCGACGGGCGCCGTGTGCCCATCGACGTGCCCCCTGGTGTGCCGCAGGACATGGAGTGGATCTCGGCGCGCACCGCGTTCGGGCAGATCGCTATCCTCCTCCAGCCACACGAGCTGATGTTCACCGCGGCGGTCGAGGTCGAGGCGATGCGGGATTTCGGCAGCCTGGACACCGACGACAAAGAGGCCCTGATCCGGGCGTACGAGTTCCTGCTGAAGTCGACGGCGGACGGCGGCGGCCGGATCCGCCGCCTGCAGTGGATCGCCCGGATCATCCCCACCGACCCCAATGCGCACGTCCGGGACGCCGCCGCGCGCCGCGACCCGTACGCCCCGGCCTGGCTCGACCACTCCTACGGCGAGCTGATACGTCAGGTCGCCGTCACCGCCGAAGACCGCCGGCTCATCCTCGCGCTCGGCATCCCCTACACCTCCGAACTCGTTGCCGAAGCCCGCCGCTACAACACCCTTCACGAGGGCTACGCGGTCACCTTGGGCAAGGAGGTCGAGTCGTTCATCCGCTCGCTGGCACGCGGTCAGCTGCGACACGTGCGCAACCTGGACGAGGCAGGGCTCGCCTCCTACCTGCACCACGCCTACGACCCCAGCCACTGGATCGACGACACCACCGGTATGGACCGGGTCACCGCCTGGCCCGCCGAGCTCGATGCACGCCCATCCGACCACATGGTCTCCCGCAGCTGGGAGGCCTCCCCGGACTCCTGGTTCTCGCGCACCGCATGGATCAAGGAGTGGCCCGTCCTGCCTGTCGGGATCAACTTCCTCGCGCCGCTGCTGCTGTACGTACAGGACGTCATCGTGTCGATGTCGGTGACCATGGACCTCGTTTCCACCGACCAGGCCATTACTGAGGCGATGGCTGACGCCACCAACGAGCTGGGGCAGGCCGACAAGCGGGCCGGGAAAATCGAGGACCCCCGCGAGCAGAAGGCGCAGAAGGCCTCCCTGTCCACCATGCAGGAGATCGCCAACGGCGCGGCAGGTATCCGCCTGGCCGGGTGGCTGACCGTCACCTCTCCCAGCAGCGAGGCATTGCGCCGCGACGCCGACACCATCCGCAACGCCGCCACCCGCAGCGGGCTGCGCCTGGAGTGGTGCGACAAGGAGCACCACCGGGCCTTCGCCAACACGTTGCCGTTCACCAGTGGCCTGATCAAGGAGGGACGCTGATCAGACGTGCTGGAGATGTTGCGCACCCAGACGCAGACCAGGCGGCGGGCAATCCGCTCGACCTCCGCCAATGCCTGCGGCCTGTACCCGGCCGTGGGCGCTGCCAGCATGGATCCGCGCGGGGTGATCATTGGGCGGGAGGCCTACAGCGGCAAGGCGTACATTTTCGACCCGTTCATCCTCTATGACCCAAAGGCGCGCGTGCGCCTGCCCAGTCCGCACGTGTTGGTTCTGGGTAAGTCCGGGCACGGCAAGTCGGCTCTGGAGAAGACGTACGTGTTGCGTCAGCTTCGGTTCCGCGACCGAAACTTCTGCGTCCTGGACGCTCAGGGTGAGGATGGTACGGGGGAATGGGACGGCATCGCCCGTGAGCTGGGCATCAAGCCGATCCGTCTGATCTATGGGGATGCCGAGGCCGGCGAGGGCATACGCATCAATCCGCTCGACCCACGCATCCCCAGCGAGCACCAGTTCAAGGTGCTGGTCTCCATGATGGAGATCCTCGTCGGCGGGCCGCTGTCCTCGCAGACCAAGTTTGCCCTCGCCGAAGCGCACAAGGCCGCCTCGGCGAGCGCTCGCGCGCACGGCCGCGTTGCTGTGTTGTCGGACGTCCTGAACGCACTCACCGCCCCGCGCGAGGCCCTGCTGGGTCAGCAAGCGGTCGGCCCAGAGGAGCTGAGCGAGTGGGGTCAGCCCGCCGCGCTGGCGCTTGACGAGCTGTGCAACCCCGACCGGGACCTGGCGGGTCTGTTCGATGGACCGACCAGCGAGGGTATCGACTTGGACGCCCGGCTGATCATCTTCGACCTGACGCGGCTGCCACGCGAGGGCGAGGCCATGCCGCTGCTGATGGCGGTCATCGGGCCCTGGATCCGGTTCGGGTGGATCAAGCCCGGCGACGACATCAAAAGAACCTTGATCGTCGAAGAGGCCTGGCACATCCTGAGCCACCGCCCCGTAGCCCGCCTGTTCGAAGAGCTGGTCCGCTACGGCCGCCGGCTCGGCCTGTCCTTCTGGGCGATCCTGCACCATCTGGCGGACTTGGTCCTCGAAGAGGCCCCCGAAGCCGCCGCGATCCTCAAGCTCACGGCGACGCGGGTGGTGTACCACCTGGATCGGGAGGAAGCCGAGAAGACCGCTGACTACCTGGGGCTGACCTCCTGGGCTCGTAAGTCGCTGCCGGATGGGGCGAACATCTGCGCCCCCGGGCGGGCGATCTGGCAGGTCGGCTCTCGGATCAACCTCGTTGAGCACATCCGAACGGCGACCGAGGTCCGGCTGACCGACACCAACAGGCGCATGACCGAGCGTTCCGGAACCAAGGTGACGCCGCCGACGGCGCCGATGATCCGTCTGCGCAAGGGGGCCGCTGCATGATGCCCAAGGCCGCCGTCCCGAAGACCGCCGTACGGCTGCGGATGGGCCGCGACGCCATCTGGGTCATCCCTCTGATCGTCGCCTTCACGCTGACCGCGCTGCTGTGGGCCTCGGCGGTGCTCTCCGGGCTGCTGCAGCACGGCCGGCCCGCGGCGGTCGGCTGGAACGCCGCCGGGAACGGCATTCTGGCGATCCTTTCGCACCCCGGCGAACCGGCCACCGTCTGGCCCCACGCCGGCGTCGGCGGGCCGATCGCTTTCTGGAGCTCCTTCACCTTTCTGCTGGTCGCCTCCGGCTGCGGGGCGTGGAAAGGCTACTCGTGGTGGAAGCGGCGCGGTGTCGGCGGTGCCGACGGCATGGCCACTGTGGCACAGCTGGAAAAGGCCATGGGGGAGAAGCAGGCCTTGGCCCGGGCTTCCTCCCTGCTACCCACCATGTACGAGAAGGACCCGAGCTCGATCACCATCCGGCACGTCGCCGTGCATATCGGCAACGCCGACCCCTCAAGCATCCCGTTGTGGATCACGATCGAGGAGAGCGTGGTCCTGGTTGCGCCTCCTCGGGAGGGCAAGACGAGCCAGATCATCCTCCCGGGCATCCTCGACTTCCAGGGCACGGTGTTGGCCACCAGCTCCAAGACCGACGTGCTGTACAACACGGCGGTGCTGCGCAAGGAACACGGCCCGGTGTGGGTTCTCGACCCGACGGGGCTGTCTGGTTGGCCGAACCAGTTGCGGTGGCCGCTGACCGCCGGGTGTGAGCGCTATCAGGTCGCCCGCAAGCGGGCCGAGACGCTCGTCGCCACGACCAAGAGCGAGGAGGGCACCTCCAATGGGGGCTACTTCTCTCTCAACGCCAAGACATTGATCACCTGCTGGTTGCACGCCGCCGCGCTGAACAAGCGACCGGTGTCCGATGTGCTGAGCTGGGCGGCCGATCCGGACAACCGGGAGGCCGTCGACCTGCTCGCGCTCCAGGGCAAGCATGCCTTGGCTGAGGCCCTGGCCGGCCAGCACGCCGCCGCGGAAGAGGAGCGCAGCGCGACCTGGCGAACAGCCCAGCAGTCTTTCATCGCCCTGTATGACGACAATGTCGCCGCCATCTTCGCTCCCGAGGGCGACGCGGAGGTCTTCGACATCGAGAAGTACCTCACCGAGGGCGGCACACTGTTTGTGATCGGCGAGGATGAAGAAGGCTCGGCGCTCGCGCCACTGAACGCCGCATTCGCCAAGGCGTTGTTCGACACGGCCAAGGCGATCGCGGGGCGCGCCCCCAACGGGCGGTTGCCCATCCCTCTGGGGTGCTTCCTGGACGAACTGGCCAACGTCGCCCCGCTGCCGGAAATCCCGAGCCTGATGAGCGTCTCCGGCTCCCAGAACATCTTCGTCATGGCGGTCCTGCAGTCCTACGCCCAGGCGGAGGAGCGGTGGGGACAGCTCGGCGTGCGCAAGATGATGGCGGCCGGCACCGTGAAGATCTTCCTCGGTGGTATCTCGGACCCCGAAGAGCTCAAGGCGTACTCCGCGCTGGCGGGAGAGTTCGACGAGGACGTCGCCTCGATCTCTGACGACGGAGACCGCGTGTCGGTCTCCACTTCGCTGCGACGCCGCGCGGTGCTGGAGCCGGCCGAGATTCGCATGATCCCCGAACGAGGCGGCCTGGTTTTCCACCGTCGCACCCCGGCGACTCTGGTCAGCTTCACCCGTGCCCACGAAGGACCGCGGGCCGAGGAAATCAAGGCCGCCACTCGCGAGGCACGCGAGATCGTCGCGGGCCGACGTCTGACGTTGGACAAGGCGGGCCGCGCCGATGGCTAACGGATTTGACGACCTGTTCAAGGCGATGGCCTCGGTGAACGAGGAGGTCGTCTCCATGAACGCGGAGCTGGTTCTGCTCGGCGAACGCGTAGCGGTGCTGGAGGAACACCGCGCCGCTGGCAGTGGGGGCCACTCCGGCGGCGAGGGCGCCGAGGAGGAACGTGTCGTCGGTGCCCCGGTGCGCTGGGCTGAGCTCAAACCGGCCGAGCGAGCAGCGCTGTGGCCGGAGTTCGTGGCCTGGGTCATCTGGGTGGCCGACCGGTACGAGGTGACCAACGACCAGCTCCCCCGGCAGTGCTGGTGGCGGCACGGTGCCGTGGTCGAGGAGCTGACCGCTCTGTGGACCTCCCACCAGTCTGCCTATGCCCCCGGCGAGGACGCCGGCTCTGCCCCGTACCTGTGGCAGGACGCCCTCGCCCGGGCGATCGAGCGGATCGGCCGCCTGTGGGTCGGTGCCTGCCGCAACGGCCACCACCGCGACCGGCACCGTGAGAAGTGGGGCGGTGATGAGGAGTACCTCGCCGGGATTCTCGCAGCCGCACCCACACCCGCCGACGGCGGCACCCGGGCAGAGGCCGGTGGGAAGCGGGAAAGCTCCGCTGTCTCACCGGGCGCAAACGCTGAAGACCATGACACACCCCCTGACGGCGAGTGACAGCAAGGAGAGATCGCGATGGCAATGAACCGGTACGGCGTGGAGGCTCGGGCGTACTGGCGGCGGTGGCTGCCCAAGCGCTACGCCGCCATCCCCGACCCCGTGGCCTTCTTCACCAACCTGGGCGAGCAGGTCGAGCAGCAGGTTGGCGACCTGTGGGACCAGCTGGTGGCCAACGACTGGCCGCCGGCGGACGAGACGCACGAGCAGCGCGTCGGACGGCTTGGCATGCTCAAGGCGCGAGCCGAGTACGAGGTGATGAGCGAGTTCGTGCGGCTGCCGCCCGAGCGCGAGGCAGCCGCTGAGGCCGACGCGGACGACGGGCTGCTGGAAAGCGACGAGCAGTTCGCCGAGCGTATGCGGCGAACCCAGGAGCACACCGAATGGGTGAGTTCCACTGCCGACGCTCTGATCGACGGCACGACCACCTTGGATGACCTCACCGACGAGCAGTTGCGGCAGGTACTCGACTACATGACCCCGTCCTTCCTGCGCCTGTTCGGTACTTCGGTGGAGGACCTGCGATCCCGGGGGCGCAACGTGTAGCGCCCCTAATCCACCCCCCGGAACAGATCGACCGTGCCGCGACGTGGTGGAGGATCGCGATGTACCAGACTCCTCGACAGCTCTCTGACCTGGACGCTCAGGCTGCGTCTGAGGCCATCGTCTTCTGCGCCTCGACCAGCCCGGAGAACAAGCCGTGGCAGTACCGGCTCTATGCCATCGGCTCGGATGGCCCCGAGGCCGCCTATACCGAGCGCGGCAACTACCTGTTGGTCCGCGTGGCAGAGGACGGCTCGGTGCACGAGGTGGCCTCCCCACAGGTACTGGTGCACCGGCAGTGGGCCGAAAGCCTCTTCGACCGGCTTTGGCAGGCGCTGGAGGAAGGGAGCCTGTCCGAGGACACGGACGATGAAGCCGCGCTGCACTCGGCAGAGCAGGCCATCGTCACCGAGATCGTCAGCGGGCCGCCGCCCACCGAGGAAGGGGACAGGACGCCCCCGCGCGGGGCGGGGGAGCCTCTGGAGGAAAAGGCGACCTGGGAGGAAGCGCCCCAACACGTCGAGCAGTTCCAGGCGGGAGACGTTATCGCCCACCGGGACTGGGAGGCCGCCTCGGCCGCGTTCACCCTCCCCGACTACCAGCCGGCAGTCACCAGCGGGCCTCCACAGGACGGCGACGTCGACACCGATCCGGAACGCCTGACCGAGGCGGTGGTCGTCAGCAGTACCGATGGGCGCCTGCTGGTGCAGGACGTTGACGGCGACGACGAGCCGTATGCCGTCGATGTCACGAAGGTCGCTCTGCGGCGCGCCGTCGCTTCTCCGCCGACGGAGGTGCAGCGGCTGCGGTTCAGGCCGCGGAGCCAGGACGACCTCGCGCCGTCCGGCCCGCTGGCGCGGATCCGGGCAAACATCGCCGCGATCCGAGTTCTGCACACCCTGCGGGAGGAAAAGCGGCCCGCGACCGAGGCCGAGCAGGCCGTGTTGGCTCGCTGGAGCTCATGGGGAGCGGCCTGGCAGGTCTTCGACCCCCGCAAGCCGGAGTTCGCCGGGGTGCGCGCGGAGCTGCGGTCGCTGTTGACGGAGGAAGAATGGCACGCGGCCGAGGCGACCGTCCGCAACGCGCACTTCACCGACGCCGCCCTGGTACAGCCGATCTGGCAAGCGCTCAAGAACCTGGGTTTTTCCGAGGGCCGGGTGCTGGAACCGGGTTGCGGCAGCGGCAACTTCCTCGCCCTCGCCCCGCCCCAGGCGGCGATGACCGGAGTCGAGCTGGACCCGATCACCGCCGAGATAGCCGCGGCCCTGTACCCGGACGCGGAGATCCGCGCGCAGGACTTCAAGGACACCCGCCTGCCCGAGAGCTATTTCGATGCCGTCATCGGCAACGTCCCCTTCGACGAGATCGCACCGACCGATCCCGTCCACAACCCGCTGCGGCTGGCCCTGCACAACTACGCCATCGTCAAATCGCTCGAACTGACGCGGCCCGGCGGCCTGGTCACCGTGATCACCAGCCGTTACACGCTGGACTCCATGGGCAAGACCGCCCGGCTGGAGATCGCCGACCGGGCGGACCTGGTCGGTGCGGTGCGGCTCCCGGCCAGCGCGCACCAAAGGGCCGCGGGCACGGCCGTCGTCACCGACGTGCTCATCCTGCGCCGTCGTGACGGCAAGGTTCCGGAGACTCCGCCGGAGTGGGTGGGCCTGTCGCCGGTGCAGGTCGGCGCGGAGCGCAGCGTCCTGGTCAACACTTACTTCGCCCAGCACCCCGAAATGGTGCTGGGCACGATCGGGCTGACCAGCACCCAGTACGGCCGCGAAGACCTGACCGTCCGCCCGAAGGAGGGCACCGACCTCACGAAGGCGCTGACCGAGGCACTTGCCTCGATCACCCGTCAGGCCCGGGAGTCGGGCCTGACGATGAGCGCCTCCCCGGATGCCGCGCAGCGGATGGCGGTCGAGCAACGCGCCGAGCGGATGCGTCAGGCGCAGGAGATGTTCGGCGAGGAGCTCCAGCGGTTCGAGGGCACCCTCATCGACCAGGGCGACGGAACGTTCCTTCAAGTCGTCGGCGGTGAGCTGGCCGACCGCCCGTTGTTCAAGAACGCGGTGGAGGAGCTGCGTGCGCTGCTTCGCCTGCGCGACACCTACGTCGACCTGCTCAGCGCGGAGCCCACCGGGCAGGACGATCAGGCCACCTCCCTGCGCAAACAGCTCAACGCCCACTACGACGCCTACGTCGCTCAGTACGGGTTCCTCAACGACCGGGAGGCGCGCCGCGACCGCCGCAGTGCGCACGGCGCCTTCCGCACCGACCCGTACGCCGCCGGCGTGTACGCGCTGGAGGTCTACGACAAGGAGTCGCGCACCGCCAAGAAGTCGGCGATCTTCACCCGGGCGGTGACCAAGCCGCAGGCCGAGCAGAGCAGCGCCGAGACTCCGCAGGATGCGCTGGCCATCAGCCTGAACACCTACGGCGAGGTGAGGCTCGGTGAGATCGCCCGCCTGCTCGGCATGGAGTCCCTGGACCAGGCCCGGGACGCCCTCGGTGAGCTGGTGTTCGACGAGCCGGGCACCCAGCGGTTGGTGCCCGCCGCCGAGTACTTGAGCGGGAACGTCCGCGAGAAGATCGAGCAGGCCGAGAAGATCCTGCGGATGGTCCCGGAGGAGTCCCGGGCACAGCACCCGCTGCAGGCCAACGTCGCCGCGCTGCGCCGCGTGCTGCCTCCCGACGCGCAGCCTGGGGACATCGAGAACGTCGAGATCGGCGCGACTTGGGTCGCCCCGAAGTACTACGAGCAGTTCATCCAGCAGCTGCTGCAGACCAAGGCCGTCACCGTGACGCGCACCTCCGGGGCGGACTGGGAGGTCGACGCTCCGACGGCAGTGCGCAAATCCCGCGCGGCCACCAAGGTCTACGGCACCGTGCGCCGGGACGCCGTCGAGCTGTTCTCCCGCATGCTGCGCCGGGCCACCCTTGTGGTCAAGCCGCCCAAGCCGGACGAGAACGCCACTGCGGAGGACATCCGGGACGCCAAGCGGTGGGCCGCGGACCAGACCGAGCAGGCGATCGCCAAGGCCGACGAACTGAACCGGCTGTTCGCCGACTGGCTGTGGCAGGACCCCGAGCGCACCAAGGACGTCCTGGACACCTACAACCGGCTCTACAACTCCTACGTCCCTTACCAGGGCGACGGCTCGCACCTGACGTTCCCTGGTCTGTCCGAGACGATCACCCCGCTGCCGCACCAGCGCGCCGGCGTCGCCCGCGCGCTGTCCGAGCCGTACGGCACCTTCTTCGACTACGAGGTCGGCGCGGGTAAGACCTACACCATCGCCATGACGCTCATGGAGATGAAGCGCCTGGGCATGGTGAACAAGCCCTCGATCGTGGTGAAGAACTCCACGGTCAACGACTTCCGCAACGACTTCCTGAAGGCCTATCCGCAGGCACGTGTGCTGGCAATCGACAGCAGCGAGTTCACCAGGGAATCCGCCGCGGCGTACGTCGCGCAGATTGCCAACGGTGACTGGGACGCTGTCATCCTGCCCCAGTCCCTCTTCAAGCGGATCCCGATGTCCGGGCGCGGACAGGCCCAGTTCATCGCCGACCAGACGGCCGAGTACCGGGCCCGCATCCACAAGGCGCTCACCGGCAGCGACCAGGCGCTGGACCCGGCCCTCAACCCCGGTGGCGACCCGCTGATCGCCGATGCACTGGACGCGGCGACCGCCGTGAGCGAGGGCCGGCCCGTCTCGAAGGACACCATCAAGAAGCTGCAGGGCGACCTGAAGCGCCACACGCAGCGTGCCGAGAAGAACCTGGTCAAGCAGACCACGACGGGCATCTCGTGGGAGCAGACAGGCATCGACTTCATCGCCGTGGACGAGGTCCAGGACTTCGCCAACGGCGAGGTCGGCGCGAACAATTCCGAGCTGTCGCTGCCGGTCTCCGCACAGGCCAAGGACCTGAAGGTCAAGCTGCGCTCGATGTTCAAGGCGTACGGCCGCAAGGTCGGCCTCGGCGCCACCGGGACCCCGTTCCCCAACGCCATGCCCCAGGCGTACGTCATGCTCGACTACTTCCGCCCGGACCTTCTGCAAGCCGCCGAGATATCCGCGTTCTCCTCCTTCCAGGCGCAATACCTCGCGGAGACCATGGCCCCGGAGATCTCCCCGGAGGGGATCCCGCGGATCAAGGAGCGGATCGGTGGCTTCCGCAACGCCAAGTCGTTCAGCCAGCTGTGGAAGTCCATGGCGGACGTCAAGACCAAGCATGATCTGAATCTGCCGGTCCCGGACTACACCAGCGAGACCATCGTTGTCCCCGCCACCGACGCCGACCGCGAGTACATGGCGGAGATCGCCGACCGCGCGGAGGCCGTGCGCGCCCGCGAGGTCGACGCCTCCGTGGACAACCTGCTGAAGATCAGCAACGACGGCCGGCTGGCCGCCATGGACTTGCGGATGGTCGGCATGACCCCCGACGGTCCCGGCAAGCTGGATGCCGCCGCCGACAAGATCACCCAGATCTGGCAGCAGTACAAGGACCACCGTTACACCGACCGCGAGGGCAACCCCAGCGAGCTGACCGGCGCCCTCCAGCTGGTGTTCGCCGACCGCGGTACCGCCTCGGAGGAGGCCAAGAAGCAGGGCCGGTTCATCGCCTACGACTACCTGCGCGACGAGCTGGTCAAGCGCGGCATCCCCGAGGACAAGATCCGCTACGCCCAGGACGCGCAGACCGCCGAGGAGAAGGAGAAGCTGTTCGCCGACGCCCGCGCCGGCAAGGTCGCCGTGCTGATCGGCTCCACCGACACCATGGGCGTCGGCGTCAACGTCCAGGACCGGGCGATCGCGCTGCACCACCTGGACTGCCCCTGGCGGCCCTCCGACGTCACCCAGCGCGAGGGTCGCATCATCCGGCAGTTCAACCAGCACTTCACCCAGGGCGTCCCCGTCCAGATCTACCGGTGGACCAAGGCCGGCTCCTTCGACGCGTTCATGTGGCAGACGGTCGAGCGCAAGGCACGCTTCATCGACCAGGTCCGCACCGGCCGTGAACTGGACGAGCAGGACCAGGCGCTCGACGGCGACCTGGGCAAGGACTACCTCGAATACGGCGAGATCAAGGCCATCGCGACCGGCAACCCGCTGCTGCTGAAGAAGCTGCAGGCCGACGAGGAGGTCCGCCAACTGGAGGCGGCCTACAAGAGCTGGCAGCGCACGCACAAGCACCTGCGCAACGTGGTCGACACCGCCGACGAAACCCTGGCCAAGGCCCAGGAGCGGGCCGACCTGGTGGCGCGAGCCCTGTCGGTGCGCACCGACACCAAGGGCGACGCCTTCCGCATGGAGCTGCCCAACGGCACGGTCGTCGCCAAGCGTGGCGAGGCGGCAACCGCACTGCGGACCCAGATCGCGCTGATCCAGCGCATGATGCATGGGCCGGTCAGCCGCTGGGAGAACGTGGCCACCGTGGGCGGCCAGCAGTTCGAGGCCCGCATCAATTCCGTTCACGACTACATCGAGTTCCGCATCCGGGGTCTACAGGACATCCCCCAGGCCACCTACACCATCGACGACGTCGGCGGGCTCGTCAGTGACACCAAGCCGCCGCTCGGCCTGGTGGCCCGCTTGGAGAACCTGTGCGAGCGGCTCGGTGACATCCACACCAGGCTGCTGGGCGCCGTGCAGGAGCTGAAGCAGGAGATCGACCGCGCTCAGAAGCTGGTCGACCAGCCGTTCACCAAGCTCGACAAGCTCCACCGTGCCCGCGCCGAACAGGCTCGCCTCGATGCCGAGATCGAGAACCAGGTCACCGGCCAGGACCTGTACGAGGACGACACCCCGGCGCCAGATCGCACTGCCATCAGCGCTCCGGCGGCGCAGGCCTCGGGAGAGCGGGCCGGGCAGCAGGCCACGGGGGAACCCTACGCCCACCGGACCGAGTACTGGGCCGCCGAGCATGCCGCGTTGGAGGGCTACCGGGCGTGGGAGCAGGAGCTCGGTACCCGCCTGGCCGATGGCACCGACGCCGAGGCCAGCCTGGCGGCGTCTGCGCAGCTGATGCTCGCACAGTCGCAGGACGCCCGTCGTGGCCGGTTGCTGGGGCTGGAGCAGGTGGCCGACTGGCAGGTGCTCCAGGCCGCGGCCGACCTGGCTCACAAGGTCGCCGAGCAGTGGGACCGGGACCAGCGCGGCCCGGAGGTCGTCAGGCGCACCTGGGAGATGGCCTACGCGCTGCGCGACCACGCCGCCCGCTACCGCGCGACCGTGGAGGACCGCGAGAGCACGGCCTTCCAGCAGTGGTGGGACACCGACGAGCCGATCACCGTCGCGGATGACGAGGCGATGGAGCTCATCCCCGGCCTGTCCATCTTCGACCACTACACCGTCACCGGCCCCGAGGGCGCGCGCACCACGGCGGTCAACGGCGTCGACCTCGCGGCTGGTATCGCGCAGCTCATCGCCGACGGGCTGATCCTGGAGGAGGACCCCGACGGCATCGCGCTGTCAGGGCCCGACGGCGTCCGCTTCGAGATCACCAGAAGCACGTCCCCCGCTGGCACGCCTGCCGGCCCCGGGCCCGACACCATGGCGCCGGGCGTGCAGAGCGCTGCCGAGGACACCGAGATGGCCGCGGCAGAGGACCAGGCCGCGGCGGGTGAAGCGGACCAGGCGAGCGAACCCGAGCCCGAGCCCGAGTCGGAATCGGCTTCGGTGGTGGAGGAAGTGCCCGGCTCGGCCCTGGCGCAGGCCCACCGGCTGGCGGTACTGCTCGACCGCTACACCGACGGGGGAGAGCTGGTGGCCGGCCGGGAACGGGTCGGCGAGTCGATCAGGCAGCTGCGTGACGCACTGGACGTCGCCGGGCCCGGCGATGCCGCCGCACCGGTGCTGGGCGAGTTCGCCGAGGCCAGCGCGGATGTCGAGCGCGGCGAGCAGCTGTCGCCGACGGACGTCTTCGCTCGCTACGACCGGCTGGCCACCGCCGCCTTGCGGCTCGCCGACGAGACCGGCGGCCAGGTCGCCGAGCACGCTGCCCGGCTCGCCCAGCGCACCGAGCGGCACCTGGGTCGGATGCACGCCACCGGCCGCGACCTGTTCGACATGCTCCTGGACGCCTCCGCGCTGGACACCGACGCCTGGGCGGTCCTGGTGCGCAACGACCCGCTCAAGGAGCGGCCCACCCCGTACTCCGGCAGCGACCATCTCACCTTCGCCCGGCAGCTGCTGTTCGAGACCTACGACCGCTGGCCCGAGGTCTACACCGGCAAGGGCGGGGAGGCCAGCGCCCAGCTGCGCGGCGCGATGTGGAACATCCGCCAGGCCCCCGACACCGCGATCGGCACGGCGCTGACCGACTGGATGCAGATCGTCTCCTACGCGCTGGACGCGGCCGAGGAGGCGGACAACTCCGTCAGCCGCACCGTGCTGCGCGACCTGGCCCAGCGCGCCTACCGGCACCACCAGGCTCTCGCCGCCCACCAGTTGGCTGCGGCCGACTCCCCCGCGTACGGCCCGGACCGCTCCTTCGCCGACGGTGTGGAGCGGATCACCACGGCGTGGGAGGCGTGGCTGGAGACGGCCACCGCCCGCGACCTCGCCGAGCGGACCGGACGGGCAGCGGACGCCGCGCTGGGCAGTGCGCGTACGGCCCTGGAGGAGATCCGGCAGGCGCTGTACGCCGCCGAGTGGGCCACGATCGACGACGGCACCCTTGAGGAGGTCACCCGCCGCACGACGAAGCTCGCGCACGCTACCTACGCACTGGTGCTCAGCCTGCAGGAAGGCGCCTACCGCAGCCCGGACGACGGCAAGGCGCTGACCCGGCTGGTGCGGGCCAGCTACGAGCATGCCGCCGCCTGCCGCGCCAGTGCCGACGACCCGCAGGCAGCGGTCGAGGTGCGCACCGCCCTGGCACGGCGGCAGGAGCAGTTGCGGACCGAGACAGGCCCGCAGGCAACGCCGGAGCCAGCCACCGGCTCCAAGACCGGAGTCGAGGCCAGTGCGCTGGAGATCGAGCACCACTACCGCGGCACGGTGGTGCGCGGCACCACGAACCAGGAGCGCGATGCTCCGGTGCGCGCCGCCCTTGACCGGCACGGCTTCCGTTTCTCCCGTAACCAGGGTTTCTGGTACCTGCCGAGGCGCATGGTGCAGACCACGCGGGACGTCCATGTCCGCAAGCTGGTCGACGAGCTCGTCCGCCTGGGCCGGACGTACCGAATGGCGGAGGAGCCGCCCGAGCAGGCCGGCCCGCCGACCGTCATTCCGGCGGGGGAGCCTTACACCAGTAAGGACGAGGCCACGGCGGACTTTGAGGAAATGTTCGCCGGCTACTGGCGGATGCAGGACACCCCGGCGGGCAAGCGGCTGATCACGCGCGGGGTCGGCGCCCGCCCGGACGGCGAGGCGGTGCACCGGGCGCTGGAGGACCTGCGGCAGGGCCCGGTCGGCAGCAGCCGCGACCCCTTCGCCCACCCCGCCGACGACGTCGTCCGCCGCTGCACGGAGCTGGCCCGTGCGGCGCAGACGCTCGCCCATAACCTCCAAGAAGAGCGGTACCGCGCTCCGGTGGCTTTGCGTCACTTCCGCACGATGACGCAATACGCCACCCTGCTGGCCTCCCGCATCACCGCGACGGCCCAGCAAGAAGGACTTTGGGAGCGTCTGTTCGCCACCCCCGGCCCGGGCGTCGAAAACGATGCGGCACCGGCCTCGCAGGGCGAGGCGCTGCAGACAGCCCCCGAGCAGCAGACCCAGTCGGCGGAACTCTCGGCCGAGCAGCCGGAGCCGGAAGAGGAGATGGATGCTGCGCCGAGCACGCCGGAAGCTGACGGTGCCGTCCCCGGGATTCGGCTGACGCAACAGCATCTGGAGGCGCTGCCCCACCATGCCAACCCGCTCCCGACCGAGGACGCGCGGCTGGCCGTCGTGACCACGCTGAATCTCCCGGACGGGCAGGTCCGTGACGTGCTGTTGCTGCTGCAGTCACTGGAGGTGGACGCGGCCGACGGCAGCGACCCGATCATGCGCGGCGCCCAGATTGTCCCCCACAACAACCTGCTCTCCACCAGCTTGAACGGGCGCTTCCTGCCCGCCGATCTGCTGGCCGTGGCCGACGCCCGCGTGCTGCCGCTGTCCGCGCCGATCCCCTGGGCGCAGGTGGAGCAGTTGGCGACGCTGCCCGCGCACCAGGCCCGTCTCGCGCTGCCGCTGCTACTCGACCACGCGACGCCCGAGGAGACCGCGGCCGATGCCACTCGGGCGTTCGGCCTGGCCCCGCCCGCGCCGGAACTCGCCGCCGAGCAGCAGAGCGCTGATCAGGCCCCACAGGCCCAGGAACCCGCGGCGCCCCAGGAGCACCAGCAGGAGCCGGCCGAGGAGGCCCCAGTCACTGAGGAGCCGAAGCAGGAGGAGAGCGTGACGGTCACGGAGCCGGAAGCGACAACAGGCCCGTGGTCCAGCCGCATAAAGATCGTCACTGACGGCGGAGGGACCTTCGTCACTGGCACCGGCGCCGCCGGGTACTGGGAGCAGGAAGCAGAGCTGCGCGATCTTCTGAAGAAGGGCCGCCGCTTTGCCTTCCGGGAGGGGCGCTGGCGCTACCAGGGCCGGGCGGCCGACCGCGACCGTGTTGTGGAGGAGATTCGCGCCTACCTGCGGACCATGGACGAGCGGGCGGTATCCGCGCCGGCGACCCCGGTGACGGAGTATCCGCCCACCGAGCAGCAGCAGAGGATCATCGATGCAGCCCTCGCCGGGCGGGACATCGCTGTCCAGGCGCTCGCCGGAACCGGCAAGACCTCCACGCTGCAGATGGTCACCCGGCGGATGCCCGACAAGCGCATCGTCTACGTCGCGTTCAACCGCAGCATTGCTGACGAGGCGAAGCGGAAGTTCCCACGCAACGTCACGGCGGACACCTCCCACGCGTTCGCACGAGCCGCGTTGAGGAACACCCCGCTGCGCGACAAGATCGCCAAGGCCGGGCGCAACGGCGGCGCGCGTCGCCCGAAGGACGTCGCCCAAGCCCTGGGATTGAGCGAGCCGCTGAAGTACAAGGGCGGCGGCATCGAGCCGGAGGACGTGGCACGAATCTTGATGTCGGCCATCCGCCGGTTCCGCGAGAGCGCCGACGCCGAGCTGGGGACGCAGCACCTCGGGCAGAGCTGGGCGGCCAGCCCGGCCGCTGCCGGACTGCTGGAGGTCGCCCGCCGCGCGTGGGCGGACATCGCCGACCCGAACAGCAACAAGCTGTACTTCAGCCACGACGACTACCTTAAGCTGTGGGCGCTGACCAACCCGCGGCTGAACTACGACGTGATCCTGTTCGACGAGGCGCAGGACATCAACCCGGTCCTGAAGAAAGTCATCCAGGATCAGGACACCCAGACGATCGTGGTCGGGGACAGCAACCAGAGCATCTACGAGTTCCGCGGCGCCATCGACGCGCTCAAGGACTGGCCGGCCGACGAGGTCCTGCCGCTCACCCAGAGCTGGCGGTTCGGCCCGCAGGTCGCGGCCGTCGGCAAGGCGTACCTGCAGTTGCTGGGTTCGGACTTGGTTTTGGAGGGCAACCCCGCGCTGGACACCACCCTCGGTCCGATCGAGGAGCCGGACGCCGTGCTCACCCGCACCAATGTCGGCGCGATCGCCGCGGTGTTCGCCGGCTTCGAGGCGGGCAAGCGAGTGGCGCTGGTCGGCGGTGGCCGAGACATCGAAGAGATCGCGAAGGCGGCGCGTGACCTTCAGCGTGGGCGTCGCACCAAGCACCCCGAACTCCAGGCGTTCGATAGCTGGAATGAAGTCCGCGAGTACGCCGAGAGCGAGGACGACAAGTCCCTGCAGATGTTCGTCCGGCTCGTCGATCGCTACAGCCCAGAAGGCCTGCTGGGCATGATCGGGGACCTGGTGCCGGAAGACGCCAAGGACGAGGAGACCCGCCCGGAGTTGGTGGTCTCCACCGCCCACAAGGCCAAAGGGAGGGAATGGGACCGGGTGCGCATCGGCCCGGACTTCCCGCAGCCGTCGGAGGACGAGAACGGGGAGCTGGTCCTGCCCGCGGCCGAAGAGCTGCGGTTGGCCTACGTGACGGTGACCCGGGCCAAGGAGCGCCTGGAGATCGGCTCGCTGGGCTGGGTGCACACTCTCGGTGAGGGACTGCCTCAGCCCGCCGCCGCACAGCAGACAGTCACGGCCGCGCCAGAGCGGACCACGTCCGAACAACCCGCCACCGAGGCGGCGGAACGGCAGGAGCAGGCGCTGGCCGACGCTGGCGCGGCGCCGGAACCGGTGCGAGGTCCGCTGGTCACGGTCAGCCTGTCGACCGACGGGAAGGGCCAGCTGGCGGTTGCCGTCGAGACTGACGGCTCGCGCCACGAACGGCCCGTGCCCGATCTGGGCGTAGCGGATCTGCCGGGGGTGTCCCTGCCCGTGACGGCGCAGGTGCCCGCGCTGGTCCGCACATCCTCGGCCAGGGAGTCGCTGGTGTCCGAAGAGGAGGTCGCCAGCTGGCTGTCGGCGCATCTGCCCGGCAGCGCGCTCGCGCCCTGCTGGGACGCGCAGCAGGCGCGCGGAGGGCTGACCGCGGCGGTGCGCGACGCGCTGCGCGAGGCCATGGCCCCGGCAACGGAGGACATCGCGGCGTGGCTGGTGGAGACCGCCACCGAGCAGGAGCGGCTGGTGCGCGCCGCGCACGTCAACGACCAGGACAACTTCGCCCTGGTCTTCGCGCGGGTCGCCGACGACCTGGTCACCGACGGCGGCTCCGAGCACCTGATCTGGTCCTACCTGGGTTCCACCACCCGCCGTGAAGAGGTGCTGCGCCTGGCGGTCCCGGCCGCCTACGAGCAGCTGGGCCGCCTGGAGCTGTCCGAGGAGACTCAGCGCGAAGAGCCGGCACAGGTCGCCGCGCAGGAATCGGTCCCGGACGCCGCCCCGGAGCAGCAGGGCCCGGACGCCGAGGATCGGCAGCTCCTGCTCGACGGGCTCGGCGACCGCATCATCCTCGGTCACATCGGGCCGCAGTCCCAGTCAGTGGAACCCGAGATACCTGAGAGGGTATCGGCGGTACCCGAGGCGGCTGCGCAGACCGCAGACGAGCAGCCGTCGCTGTTCGCGGACGGCAGCGCCCCGGCCTCTGCGGCCAAGACGGCCGACGCCGAGGCGACCGGGGGCGCACCGGCGGAGGCGGCGGGCGAGGTTGCCGCCGCCGGGCGGCCGGCTCCCCTGCCGTGGGACCACGACAAGATCCGCCGCCGCGCCCAGGCCGGTACACGCCGCGGGCAGACCAGCACCATCCCCAACCTCGCCCGCGAGATCAGCGAGGCCCTGGGTTCCAGCCGCGCAAGGATCGTGTGGGAGCAGGATCACCCCTTCGACCAGTTCCTGCTCAACCTCCAGCACACCCTGAACGGCTTCGGCGAGGACGACGCCGCCACCCGCGCCCTGGTGGAAGAGGTTGCCGGTGATCTGCGGCAGCGGATCGGACAAATCGCCGACCGCGCAGCCGAGCACTACAAGGCGCTGATCACCCCGAACGCGGGCGACCCGCAAATGCTGGCCACGCTGGAGGAGCAGCTCACCGCCGACAACCGGCTGCCCGAGCTGACCAATCCGTTCGTCCGCGAGGCGCTGGCGCTGGTCCTGCACACGATTGACGAGGCCGAGCGCACGGCGCGCAGTCGCAAGCTCAAGCCGGCCGCTGTGCGCGATGCACTGGACCAGATTGTGGGCCTGGCAGGGTTCAGTGCGGTGGACGACGAGCTGTTCCCGCACTTGGACGCGGCGCTGACGCCAGTCAAGGTGCAGCTGGACGCGGCCCGTGAGGTCATGGCGGAATTGGGCTGGGACGCGCAGGTGGTGGAGGAGTACGCCGAGCTGCGCCGAGCGATCGCCGAGCGCCAGCAGCCGTCCGCGGCGGCCCAGTCTGCTCAGCCGGAGCAGGACGCGCCGCCCGCCGAGAGGGAGACCGCCGAGGGCGGCGAGGAGGCCGCGCCCGAGCCGCTGACCGACCGTGACATCGCAGCCGCGCTCAGCCGGATCTCCGATCACGACTTCGGCCAGCTCATCTTCGATCTCGACAGCGGCCAGAAGCGGTACCCGCAGCTGTACGACGGGTTCTTCCGGATGCCCGTCGGGCCGGGGAACGAGCAGGGCCAGGAGACGGCGAGTGCCTACTCCTCCCGGTCGGGGCTGGAGATCGCGGTCTCCGTGGATGGCACGCTCGTCCGCGCGGGCAAGATCCCGTGGTCCCGCGCGGTCACCTGGCTGCAGCCGGCCCTGACCCCGGTGCGCCGGGAGCTGATCGTCGAGACCTGGCGTACGGGCAACGCGCTGCAGCGCACGGAGGACGGTTTCACCGTCATCGGTGAGCACGACCGCTTCCAGGCCGCACGCCAGGAAGTGCGGGACCTGCTCGGGTCGTTGAAGGACACGCTGATCAGCGAGTCGCTGCGGGCCCAGGAGGAGGGCACGGCCGAGGACCTGATCGCGCGGAACCGGATGTCGGCGCAGGAGCCGGACGACGGGCTGATCAGCCTGGATGACTTGGTGGACCCAGGCAGCGCGAGCGAGCGGGCAGCCGAGGAGGCGTCCTTGGAGCGAATCCGGCGCCTGTCGGCCGTGCTGCCGGAGCGCCACACCAGCGCCAAGCCGCTTGGCGAGGTACGGACGGGAGACGCCTTCTGGCAGGTCTCGCCGCAAAGGCTGCTGTTCGTGGCGGACGGCCCCGCCACCGTCGAGGAGGGGTGGATCTCCATCGCCGGCGAGCTGCTGCTGGGAGGCGGCGAGCGGCGCCCGTATGTGTGGTCACTGCCGCAGTGGACCAGCCTCGACGTCCAGGTGCAGCCGCTGATGCTGCCGCAGTCGCTGGGCAACCTCATCGACGTGCCGCTCGACGCCGGCGCCGAGGGCCGTCCGCACGTGGCGGTGGGCGCTCTCGCCGAGGGGGTTTCCGCGGCGCCGCAAGAGCCGGTCGCTGCGGTCGAGGCGGAGCCCACTGCTGTACAGGAGAGTGCCGAGGAGGTCGCGGCTGCGGAGTCACAGACGGAAGCGGGCGCTGGAGCGGCAGACGAGCGCGGTGCGGAGCAGGCGGAGACCAGGCAGCCGTCCGGGCCACCCACGGACAGCACGGACACTGCCGTGTCGGGTGCCGCCCCTGCGAGACCGGACGACGGCGCGGCAGCGCAGCTGTACGCGGACCGGGACGCCTTCCTGCGGGAGTTCACCCAGCTGCGGCAGGCCTACGAGGCATGGGCGGCCTGCGACACCGGCCGGTCGATGCTGGCGGAGGCCCGGGAGCTGCGGGAAGAGACCGGCGTCGCCGCCGCGAACGAGGCCGCGCAGATCGAGGAGGCGTGGCGCGCTGTCTCCCGGGCCGGGCTTGGCGACACCGATCCGCAAGCCCTCGCCCGCAGCTATCAGGAGCTGATCTCGGCCGCGACGCTGGCCGGGCGCTCGATGGACGCGCGCCGGGCGTTCGCCTCGGTCGCTGACCGGCGGCTGCTGCAGGCCATGATCGCGCAGGCCCGAGAGCAAGCGGAGCGTTTGGAGGCGACTGCCGCCCAGCAACCCGCCCAGTCGGCGCCAGCGGAAGCGGCTCCGCAGGGTTCGTCCGCCTCGGTGGCCGAGCAGGAGGCTGCGCCGGCCGACGGCGCTGACCTCGCCGCGGAAGCCGATGTCGATGCCGTCGCGGACGACTTCGCCTTGTGGCGCGACGTGATCGGCGACGACCTGGTGGCCGACGGGGTCGTCCATGACAGCGACGAGTGGGAGATGGACGGCGAAGGCGGCGTGCGGCGCCGGGAGACCGACAGGGACCCGGCCGACTTTGACACGGCGGTCGACGGCACCGAGGAGGCGGAGACGGAGCCCTCCGTCCGGCCCGCCGATGCGTACGAGCCCGCCGCAGGCGCTCAGCCTGCCAGCGACACGATGGAGGAGGAGCCGGTGGCGCAGCCGGAGGCACCGACGGAGGAGCCACGCTCCTCGGTCACGGACGAGTTGGATCAGCACTTCGAGAGCATCATGGCCGTGCTCCGCAGCGGCGGCGCCGGTGAGCGGCAGAGCGTCGAGCTGAACGTGTCGGCGCCCGCGGCCCCCACACGCCGTTTGAGTGACGAGGAGGAACGGAGGCTCAACGCCCGGTACGAGGTACTGCGCGAGGAGTTGGACCGGGCCCTGCGGAGCATCGACGCCGATCCGATTCTGCCGCGCACGCAGAATTCGGCGGTCGACGCGGCCGACGCGGCGGAGCTCGACGCCGCCATGGGGGCGGCCCAGGACCAGGCAGGCTACTACTGGGGCACCCCCGAGTGGGAGACGATCCGGCATGTTCGCGACGCGGCGCAGGGCCTGCGGGCGGCGGTCCGTGAGGCGGTGGGCACCTACGCCGAGGGGCTGGTGCGCGATGTGCGCACCCACGGTCTGGACCGTACGATCCAGGCCCGGACGGCACGGGTGATCTCGCACGCTGCCTTCGCGCTGGCCCGGCGGCTGGACCGTGGTGGGCAGCGGGACACCGCCGCCTGGCGGGCGGTGTGGCGGTTGCACCGTGCCGCGGCCACCCGGGCCGACCGGCTCACCGGCCTGCTGCCGCCCGACCAGCGCATCGACCTGGCCGACCAGCTGCGCGGGGCCTGGCAGTGGCTCGCCTCGCGGATCACCATCCGGCCCGCCGGTGAGGAAGGCGCCGACCGCGAGACCGGCGGGCGGGTGCGCGCGTTGATGGAACGCGGATTCGAGACGATCAAGCAGGCCTACCACACGGTCGCCGACCGGATCGGCGACCTCGCGCAGCACCCGCTGTGGCGGCGCGTCACTGCCGCCTTCGAGTCCGCGCGAGAGGTGATGGACCGGGCTTGGCTCGGCGTCCATCGGCTCTCGGCCGACAACGCCACGCTGGGCATCGGGCGGACGCTATGGGTGCGCACCGTCGAGATGATCTCTCACGGCATCCGGACGCTGCTGGACCGGCTGGAGCGCGGCGGAAACCGCGACGGCCTGCGCTGGAACGCGCTGCGCGTGCTGCACCACGCGGCCGAGGAGCACATCTCCCACCTGCGCGGCTACCTCCCCGAGGGGCAGACCACCCCGCTGGGCACCTACTACGACCCCGAACCGGCCGCCCAGAGCACCGCAGTGGACGGCGAACAGGCCACCGACAGCCCGGCCCCGCAGGCCACGGCTCAGGCTCCCGGACAGGAACCTGGGCCGCGTTGGAACCCCGAGCACGAGCCGTTCCGCAGCAGGTGGTTCGACGAGGTGCGCGCAGCGCTGCCCCGCGAGCCGGTACCGGACGGAGAGCTGTCCCGCGGTGACATGATCAGCCTGCTGTTCCGGGAGAACCAGCGTGTAGTGCGGGGGCAAACCGACCGGGCCGAGGCAGGCCAGCGGGCCAACCAGGCGGTCGAGCTGTACCTGAGCGGTCGGGGCAGTGAGGTGCCCGCCATGCTGGCCGGCCAGGGCTACGCCTACGTGCGAGGCGAGGACGGCGACCGGTGGCAGCTGCGCGCGAGCACCGACGGCCCCGCTGCGACGGCGCAGCCGGCCGCTGCCGCTCCCGAGGCCTCGAACCAGTCGGAACAGCCGGCGGCCCCCGCAGCGGAGCGGGAGTCCACGGAGGCCCCGGCGCCGCCGCTGCCGCAGCGCAGCCGTGTCCCCGACGCTCCGGCCACGGCGCCCACGGCCGCGGCCCCGCAACAGCGGCAGCGCCAGGCGCCGGACCAGCGGTCCCTGACCCAGCAGGCCCTTGCCGCACAGGCGGAGCGGCTGCGCGACCGGGGGCGGCTCGCCGCCGCGGCGGCGACCACACCTGCCGAACGGCGCAAGGCCGAGATGCTGCTGGAGCTGGCCGACAAGTCCCAGGCGGCGGCGCAGAAGCTGGCCGACAAGCCCCAGACGCAGGTGGCGCCGCAGCAGGAAGGGGCGCTCATGGCCGAGCCGTTCCTCGCGGCGCTGCGTGTCCACGCGGCAGCCAAGGGCGCGGCGCTGCCGGAGGACGTGATCCAGGGCGCGTGGCAGGCGGCGATGAAGGCGACCGCCGCAGCCCAGCGGCCGTCGGCGCAGCCGCAAAGCCCAGCGCCGAAGGGTGCGACGGCGAAGGGCCCGAGAAAGGAGAAGGAGCAGCGTACGCAGCGGCACGCGCAGCAGGAGATCCACCGCCAGCAGCGCAATGCCCCGAGCACTCCAGGGCGTAGGTAGGAAGTACTCGGGGCCGGTGGCGGGCGCCGTTCAGCGGCGGGCGTAGACCGCCAGGACCTCGCCGGTGCGGAAAACGCCGTTGGAGGCGGCCAGGTAGATGGGGACCTCGGCCGCCGCGGACAGCGCCTTGGCGCTACCCGCGGCGAGGTCGACGCGAGCACCCTGCTCGGTGCTGTCCGTGCCGTCCGGGGCGATCGGCAGTCGCCCGTACAGGCTGGAGGCGTCACTGCCGTCGCCGGTGTGGATCAGGCCGTAGGCGGTGCCGTCGTCGCCGACCGCGGTGAAGTCGATGCCCTTGCTGCTCGCCGAGCTGGTGTAGCAGCGGCCGGTACGGGAGTTGAGGTCGAAGACGGTCTGCCCGGAGACCAGGTAGCGGCCGTTCGCGGAGGTGCGGGTGGAGCTCTGCGCAGAGCCGGGCTGCAAGGTCAGTCGATCGGCGGAGGTGCAGCTGACCGAGTCGATCGTCTTCCCGGTGGCCAGGTCCTGGACGGTGAAGGTGGTCTTCGAGTCGGCGCTGAGGGTGGGCTGGTCGGTCTGGGAGTCGCTGGTGTGCCAGGCGGCGATGAGGTACTTGCCCGTGACGGCCAGGGGGATGCCGGTGTGCATGCCGCGTGGCGCGGTGGTGCACGGCTGGCCGCTGCCGTTGCCCCACTGATCACAGCCGGTGGTCTGCTCGTACGTGGAGACCACGCCGGCGGAGGTCGCGAATGCCGGGGTGGCACTAAGCGTGCAGGTGGACCCGCCACAGCCCGGTACCGTCACCTCCTTGGCCGTGACGGAACGCTTGGCACCGGTGGCCGGGTCGATGACGGTGGCCTGGCTGTAGGTGCCGTGGTCCGCGGCGCCGACCAGGAAGCCGCTGTCGCTTGCGGCGAAGGACAGGGCCTGGTCAGACGGGACGGGCAGGTCGAGATGGTGGGCGGCGGTCGCCTTGGTGGGGGAGCCGGCCGGGATGATGTCCACCGTGACGGTGGGGGCGGCCTGGTTCAGCCCGTCGCCGCTGGTCTTGCCCTGCCGTGCGAGCAGCACCTGCTCGCGGCCTCCAACGGTCATGACGAAGACGCCGGTGCGGGCGCTGCTCAGCGCGGCCGGTGTGAAGGTCCAGGCGACCTTGCCGGTGGTCAGGTCGTACGCCTGCACGCGGGAGGCGTCTTCGGCGGCCTGCACCACCAGGTTGCTGCGGGGCGCAACGGCCACCAGGGGGAAGCCACTGGACCCGGCCTGAACGTCCGGGGTCTCGGGACTGGCCTTCGTGCTCCAGCCGCGGGTGGCATCGAACCCGTCCGGAACCGGCAGCCGTACCGACGTCGTGCTCGTGCCCTGGGGGCGGGTCGGCGAGGGGGATGGCTGCTGCGCGTCGCTGTCGGAGCCACCGCAAGCACTGACGGCGGCGAGAGCCGCAGCGAGCAGGACTGAGGCAGCCACTCGCTGCGCCACGCGCCGGTGCCGCGCCGTCCTGCAGGCGGAGCCGGGCCGGTCGACGAGCCAGGTAGATGGCGGATGACTCATCAAGTCCTCCGAGAACAAGGGATGTTGCTATCGGGAAGGAGCTGCAAGCCCACATTAACCTGGAGGTCCTTAAGGTTTCAGGGAGTGGGGTGCCCGGCATGGGTGACGCAGGTTACAAGGAACAGGGCATTGAGGCTGCACGGGCAAAGTTGGGTGAACTCGCCAACCGAGCCGCGTACTTGGGCGAGGTGACCTACCTGACGCGCAATGGTCGGCGGGTTGCCGCTGTGGTGCCGGTCGTACCGGGCGGGGAGCAGCCAGTGGCTGCCGATTCGGCTGACACTGCCATGTCCATACGGGTGTGGTGTGACGAGGACGGCGGCTGGTGGATCGATACACCGGAGCTGGGCGGGAGCGAGCTGCGGGTGCGCCGGCTGGTTGCCCAGGGCCCTGCGGTTCCGGTCGAGCAAGCCGCCGGACGCGGTGCGCTCCGTCGCGCTGGACGCCTATACGGGCCGTAGCGTAGGGGGCAGCCAACCTCTTTCACTTGTCATTCAACGACCGGCGTCGAACGCGACTCGAACTTGATCAGCGTTTTCGCACTTCAGTGGACATGTAGGCGGCCTTCGAATGATCCTTTTCTCCGTCACAAAGTGGATCAGCGCGAAGGCCGTGGGCGTGAGTTTGGTGCATCAAGGCGTCCTGCGGGATGCGTTCGCGGAAGTGTCACACTTCCGGTCAGAGTTGTACGCGTGCCTGACTGCGCGGGGCGACGCGTTGTTCGAGTTGTGCGACGCGCTGCTGTGCACGGACGGGCCGGTGCGGACGCTGGTCGATCTCGCGCTCGCTCTCGAGTACCGCCGTGGGCACGGAGCGCTGTACGGCGGACTCAACCAGGGCCGGATCGACGCGGCCCGGCTGCGTCGTGCTCTGGTTGGGGTGCCGTTGCCGAGAGCGGCGGATGGTCGGCTTGTGCTGGCAGTGCTTCCTTCGCCGCATCGACATCGAGTACACATTCCGCCTGTTCAAGCAGACCCTCGGCTGGACCAAGCCCCGGCTTCGCAGCTCGGAAGCAGCCGACTGGTGGACCTGGATCGTGATCGCTGCCTATGCCCAACTACGGCTCGCTCGCCCGCTGGCCACCGACCTCCGCAGGCCTTGGGAGAAGCCGGCCGAGCCGAACAAGCTCACGCCCGCCCGCGTTCGCAGAGGGTTCAGGAACCTGCACGCGAAGACCGGCTCCCCGGCTAGTGCACCGAAACCGTCGTGACGTCCGACAGTCTACGGACCCCCTCTGCCTCGCGAGGGCACATGCGGCAGGTGGTCCGCGGGGGGCCTCACGCCACGTGCAGGTGCCGACCTCGGCGCGGGGGCTGCTCGTCCTTCGTGGCGGGCGGTTCCGGCACGGCCTGGAGGGGGCCCGTCTCGGCGGTGTCCTCGGGCTTGCGGTTCAGCTTGGACCTGAGGCAGTTGAGCTTGCTCTTGATGTGCGGCGCGGCCTTCACGGCGACGGCACCGAGCGCGGCGGCGGCGACGGTGGCGGCGACACCGATCACCACGCCGTTCACGACGCCTTCCTGACGGCCTTCTTCCCTCGCCTCAGCCCTGATCTCGTCGAGTTCGGCGTCGGCCGGGTAGAGCACGGCGTGTCCAGCGAGCACGTTAGCGGCGTCCCGCAGGAGGGCGCTGATCCCCCCGGGACTGCTCGAATCCGAGAGGCTCGTCCCAGCGGGGCGTTCCACCACGAACACGTCTCGGATGGTCCCGGTCTCTTCGTCATAGGCCATGGGAGCACTGTAGGGGGCATCGCCTTTGCCGGGAGGGGGTATCCGGCAGGTGGCCCTTGGCCGAGGTGCGCTTCTCCCGGCGGCGCTGCCGCACCACAATCTCGGACATGCGAGAAGAGGACCTCTACACCGAACAGTACTTCGGCGACGAGCACCTATCCGTCGCCGATGCGCCGCAGTGGGAGCAGCAGGCGTTGCCGACGACGAAGCTGAACGTGCAGTACAGGAACCCGTACCTGGACTCTATGACGGCGAAGGTACTGCTGGGCGACTACTTCGACACCGGGCGTCTGCCGCCCGCGGAGGTCGTCGCGGCGGTACGGCACCAGTCGTGGAGGGACCTGGAGTACAAGGGGGGTTCGCTCGACGTCGTCGGTGACCGGCTGTACGTCCTGTTCTTCCGTTCCATGTGCTCGAAGCTGTCGTACGTCAAGGTCGGCCGGACGAAGAAGGAGGACAAAGCGCAGGTTCGGAAGCGGATCATGGCGCATGAGGGCGAGGCCAAGATCGCCCAGGCGGTCCTTTTCGACGCGTGGATCTCCCGTCCCTGTGTGTCGGCCGTCGTGTGGGAGAAGGGCGTCAAGGCGCACTTGAGTGCTGCGGCGGAGGAGGACATCATTCCGGTCGAACAGGTGAAGGCGGAGTACTTCCGTGGCATCGCCTTCGGCACTGCTGTCCGGGTGGCCCGGATGCAGGAAGACCGCAGCGGGGTCGTCTTCCTCGCACCGTGATGCCTGGTCCGGGGCTCGTCCTGCGCTGCGCGTCCGACGGCTGCGGGGGCAGGGGTCTCTTGCGGTCGCCGCGCCGCGTGTCCTCTTCACGTTCCACGGCCTGCGGACTGCGTCCGGCAGCCGGGGAGTGTGGAAAGGATGCGGCGCGGTCGGGCGGTGCGGGCCCTGTAGGGCCTTGATTAGCAGAAACAGGGCCAGTCATCGAACCTGAATCAAGATCGGCCAGATGAGGGCCATAGGCCGCCCACCATGCCCCGGACAACTCGAAGTGCGCAAGTAGTTGACCGCCAGTCACCAACCGGTTCTCACTCCTGATCAGGAGGGCTGCTGGCGAAAACGCCAGAGGTTGAGGACGCGCTTCCGCCCCGGGACCCAATAGTCGTCGGGGACAAGCTGGGTCATCAAGGCGGGGCTGGGTTCCTGGCGCAGAGCGGTGATGTCACCATTCTCGGTGGTCGTGGCCATGAGGAAGCGGCGTGTGTAGGCGCTGCTGAGCGCTCCGAAGAAGGCGAAACCCTGCTGAGCATAGGCTGCGAGGGCTTCCTCATCGCCATCGGGAGCGAGGTGGTAATCCAGTCTGACAATGCGGCCGTCACCGTCAGTATGGGTTACCTCCTCCGGCATCCAGCCGGCGTACTGTGCGAGAAACCACGCAAGTTTCATTTCTACCGGGTCGGTGATTGTCTGTCCGGCGTTGCTCAGCCGGAAGCCGGTAACCTCCACGAGGCGCTCTCCTTCCTTGGTGTCAGATTCAGTCGTCGTTTGCTCCTGATCAGGGTTGAAAAGTATGGAGATGGTCAGTGGCCACTTCCCTGCCAGTTGAGCGTCGCCGAGGAGAGCCATCTCGTTGCCCTTCATGGCGGAGGAGATTGTCAGGCGTCGCTGCGATCCCGCCTCGTCGAACCTGGAGGGATCGACAAGGGTCCACAGGTTGGGCCCGGCCCAGTAGTGGGCGTAGAGCAGGCGCCCGCCCGTCAAACCGGCATATGCCTGCGCCGCGGCCATGTCATCGGCTCGCACTTTGACCTTCTTCTCCATGCCGGGGGCCACCAATTTCACCTCGACTAGGAGCACAGTGCCGTCATGCAGCACGATCCTGAAGTCGGGCGGCAGCAATTTTCCCTGGGCATCATCGAAGTAGTACAGCCCCGCATCTTCGGTCTTGATGAGACGGATCGACCCCAGCGCCACGGTCACCGCTTCAAAGGCGTACTGCGTCTGGTGTCCCTGCAGCCGAGAGACGTTACCCAGCGACTCACGCAATGCGCTGCTGATAGCAGCGATCGTCTCCGGGTGCCGATCCCGCAGGAGTGCTGCTGTTTGGCCGTCTGGTGGTTCCCCCAGGGCCAGTTCGATGAGAGGTAGAACCTCGATCCCCAACTCGCCATTCCGCCCCCGCCTCAGCACCATGTTTCGGCCCCTCCCCAGTCTCCGAACGGAGCCATTCTGTCACTGACGGCAACGGACGGAGGCTGCCCTAGAACGCTCGCTGGAGGACAACGATTGCGTCGTTCCCCGGGAAGGGGCCGCAACATGTACCGGTGCCTCATGCGTCTTCGCGCCCTGTCGTTGCCCTGAGCTGTATCAATGGCGGGGTGTGATGTCCCCTCAGTCGACGAGCTGCTTCAGCTTCACTCCGACGGCGGTTGCTTCCTCGCGGCGCCCGAGCATCGCCAGGAAGAACATGAGGGTGGTGAGCGCGTCACCGTAGTCATACTGGTCTTTGACGGGGCCACGTTCGTGCACTTTCACCACCCTTTGTAGGAGGTCGAGTGCGTCCTCGTGATGGCCGAACTCTGCCAAGTGGTTTGCCAGGGTGTTCAGGAACATCGCGTACGGGACCGTGTGGTGATCTGGATCCCGTTCGTAGACGGCCTGTTTCAGATCTACGGCCTTCCGGTAGCAGGCAAGCGCCTCCTCTGCGGCTTCCAAGTCCATGTGACAACTTGCCAGGTTAATCAGCGCATCGGCGTACGGGTCCGCGTACTCGTCAGCGTCCCTCTCGTGCAGCCTCCGGTACAACTGCACCGCCTGCTGGGTTTGTTCGAATGCCTTCTGACGCTTTCCCTGCATGATGAGGGAGAGCCCGTAGTTGTACTGGGCTTCAGCGCAGCCATGCAGGTAGCGCTCGTCGGGGTCGTTCTGCCCGTGCAATTCCTCCCGCAGCTCCAGTGCCCGTCGCATCAATTCAAGCGCTTCCTCGTAGCGCTTCAGTTCCCCGTATGTGGCTCCGACGTTGTACAGCGCGTGAGCGTGGAGAGTTTTGTGCTTGGCGGGGTCTTCATCGAACAGACCCCGGCTGAGATCGAGCATCTGCTGGAAGGCATCAAGCGCCTCCTGGAATCGTTCCAGGCCGCTGAGGGTGGTCCCCAAATTGGCGAGCGCGCGGACGTAGTTAGAGGTGTGTCGCCCAGGTTCCCGTTTATACATCTCCCGGTACAGCTCCGCCGCCCGCTGACAGTGCGGTAGCGCTTCTTCCGGGCGCCCGAGCTCCAAGAGACACAGCCCCAAGTTGTGGAAGGCCGATGCCCGCTGGGGCAGCAGCCGGTCTTCAGGTACTCGTTCGTGGAGTTCTTCCCTCAGCTCCACTGACTGTTGGGCCAATACCATAGCCTCGTCATGGCGGCCGAGGTCGGAGAGCGTTACTGCCAGGTTGTTCAGCGTCGACGCATATTCGTCCGTGTACACGTACTGGCCCTGTTCGAGCAAGTCCGAGTACAGCTCCAGCGCCTGCTGATGGTGGGCGATGGCTTCCTCGGGGCGGTCGGCGGCGCCACAGCAGCAGGCGTGGGCTTCATGAGCAGCGGCAATGTCGGCAGAACTGCGCTGGTGTTCCTGAGCATGGGCTAGGGCCCGTTCGGTGAGGAGGATTGCACTCTCCGCCAGTCGGGGATCCGGCCCCGGCAGCACATTGTGCACCGCGCCCATGAGTTCCCAGTCGTCGGGCAGCGCGCGGAGCAGACGGTCCAGCAGGGGCTGCACGGTGGCGGCTCGGTCAGGGCGGGCCGGGTCGGTGATGGCTCTGGCGAGAACGGTCGCGGCGTGCGGGGCTGCCGACGCGGCCAGGCCTTCCAGTAGCGCAGCCTGGTTCTGTTCCCCGTGCGCGGGGTTGCGAGGTGTGAGCACGGTAGCGATGAGGTGTTCAGCGAGGCGGTCGGGCTGCAGCGGCATCGCCCACATTTCTTCGCCAGGCTTGGGCGGGTAGAGAACGCGCAGCCAGCGGGCTACGGCTTCGTCCGGTGGCAGCGCCCTCTCGGTCCGGTCGGTCAACGCTGTCCGGACGCGAAGGGCCACGTCGAAGGCTTGGGTCTTGTCCCTGGTGCCTAGCAGGGCCGCGGCGGCTACTGTCATCCTGCGCGGCTCGGGGCCCATCTCGCCGTCGATGCCGGTCCGGCGGGCGGCATCTTTCCAGTACATATCCTCGTGCCGCAGCAGTTCGTCGAACACATCGCCGATGGGCATGCGGCCTGCGTCGCCAGCGGCTGTGTTCGGGAAGTCGGTGCGGAGCACGGCGACGAGGGCACGGGCGGTCACGTCCAGTGCCCTCAGTCCGGTTCCAGCGCCTTCGATGCGCACGTCTGAAGACGGTGGGTTGATGCCGAGTGCGGTAGCGAAGTCCTGGAGAGCGACGTCGAACAAGTCCTGCGGCGTCACGGCCGGGTCGGTAAGGTCGGCTTCGTCGTATCCGGCCCGAAGGAGGTAGCCGAGGTCGCCCGGAAGGTTCTCCAGTTCCTGCCACCAGCGGCCGGCGGTGCGGGCCAGCAACAGGACTCGCACCGTGCCCGTGGTCCGATAGGCGTCCTCAAGGAGTTCCTTTAGGCCGGGGCGGGCCTCGGCATAGTCGACAACGAACAGCAGAGGGCGATCCGGGTACAGCGCGCGTTGCTTGCCGACACGGTGCTTCTCCTGATCATCGCCGTGGAAGACCGTGGTGGACACCCAGCCTGCTTCTTCCTCGGCTGGCAGCGACGCGAGCGCGTGCTTGAGCTCTTCGGCTAGGCGGCTCTTCCCAACGCCGCCCGGCCCAGTGATCAGCCGGAACCGGACGTCGGACGGGTGCAGGTTGTCCCGGCTCTCGCACCAGTGCAGCAGCTGAGCCAGATCCTCGTCGCGGCCCATGAGTTGCACGGTCCTGCGCAACGGCGACAGCAGCGCAGCTCGGCTCTGAGGTACCCAGACCTCCTTGGCAGCGGTCTCCCGCTCCCAAAGCTCCAGCGGCGGGGCATGCATGATGTACGTGCCGCCTGGTTCAACGATGACGGGGTTAGTGGCACCGCTCTGGTCGATGACCTTGCTGCCGTCGCCGACTGCGTTGTGGTGCGCGTCCCGGCCGGCAGCGAGGGCGCCATGGTCGGCGGACACGTCTGGCCGGGTACCGCCCGGACTTCTCTTTCTCTCCCAGTCACCGCAGTCATCCTGATTGTGGCGCCGGAAGAGCGTCATTGGACTTCCCTGCGGCTATTGTCGCGGGTCGCGTTATCACGGGTGCTGCCGCCGGCTGCAACCCCACCGTCAGTTGCTTCCACGTCCGCGATGGGACCGCGGAGCGCCGGCGGATGAGTGCTGGCTGAAGCAGTGGGGCCGGTGACGACGGAACCTGTTCCAGTCGCATTGCCCGTTGCGTCACCGCCCGCGGCAACACTGCCTGGACCGGTCGCCTTCACCACAGGCCGCCCGCCTCCGCTCGCGCCGGAAGAAAAGCGAAGGGCCAAAGCACTGACCACGGACAGGGCGAAACTGCCGACTCCGAAGACTCCGCCGACCACACCGCCAAGCTGGTCAGCCACGTCCAGCCCCGCGCTGAACGCCACGATCGTCAGTACGAGCAAGGCCATCCCGACGATCAGTCCGACCCACCACCAGTGACGTGCCGTCATGATCCCTCTTCTCCACATCCGGCCCCTCATACGGCCGCTGCTCAACAGGTCGTCCGGATACGGACGACAGCTTCCCTCCATCACGCAGGGTAGAAGCCCGGATCTTTACCAGGGGAGGGTTTGCGCATGATTCCCACCCCGGCATGGTGGGGCCGTTCTTGAGTTTGATCCGGCATCTTTGCCGTTTCCGGGGTGTGCTCGGCTGCGCAGCGGGACGGTGTTGCTGTGGCGTGTCAGAATCCTGCGCGGTCGGGCCAGGCTGCTTCCTCGGGGCTGGGTCGCGGCTTTCATTCACTGCAGGGCGTGGTGGTCGCTTCCCGGCCTACGGACGCGCGTCGTAGAAGCGGTCCATGCCGGAACATCTTGTGCCGCCGTGCCGGGCAGGGGCAGCTGACCGTTGAGGAGGGCGCGGATCGCCTCCTCCAGGATGGCCACCGTCCGGCGCAGTTCGTGGTTCTCCTGCGCCTTCTCGTCATCCCGGTCGGGACTGGCCTCGAAGGCGGCGTCCATAGCGCGCAGCCGCTCGTCGAGGGTGCCTTCCGGAGGCGGTGTGTGTCCGAGGGCGGCCATGCGCGCGTTGCGCTCGGCGAGCCACTCGGCGAGCTGTCCGCGCTGCTCGTGGGTGAGGCCGTCGGTCGGCTGGTCATCCATTGTTTCCTCTCCTTCCTGCTAGCTCCTTGGCCCTCGGTGGGGGCCTAGGCCGGGGCTTGGGCGCTGTTGGCGCTGCTGCTCGTCCTCGGTCGCCCGGCGGGCTTGGCGGGCGACCGCAGATGCTCGGGGGGACCCCGCCTCACCGGTCGGCGGCAGACCGCGCTGAGCGCGCTCGGTCTCCCGCCGCGCCCGCAGTTCGGCGAGCCGCTGCTGGATCCGCGAGCGCTGGAAGAGCGTCAGGGCGTCGTGCAGCTCAGTCCACTGCGCGCGCAGCCCGGCCTCCTCGGGGCTCTCTCCGAGGGGGTCGTCCGCGTCAGTCTGGTGCAGCATGCGCCACCCCACCAAGGCGGCCACCAGCTGCCGCCACTGGGCCTTCTGCTCCTCGTCCTGCTCGTCGGGCGCTGGTATCTGCTGGACCCATTGCTCCGGCGGTTCCTCGTCGTCCAACACCAGACGCAAGGCGACGTCGGCGAACGCCGCGGCGGCGGCCGTGACCGCATGCCGGTCGTCGGCGTCGGTGAAGCGAGCCTCCAGGAGGCGGCGGTGGAAGTTCTCAGCGGTACGAGCCGCGATGCGTATGCCGGAGACGGGATCGCCCGGCCGGGCGCGGGCGGCGGCCCACGCCCTGGTGCGCCGGCCGACCTCGTCGATCCGATCCTGGAGGGTCGCCCAGGCGTGGGCGTCGCGCGGGTCCTCGGGCTGCTCGCCGATGCCCTCGACGGCGTCGTCCAGGCCGTGCCGGACCCGCCAGGCATCCGCCAGCGCCGCGGTGCGCTCCCACAGCCTCCGCAGCTCGGTGCCGGTACTCGGGACAGGGCCCAGCATGCGCGCCCAGGCCGGGGGGTTGGCGGCCAGCAGCGCGCCGTTCTGCTCCAGACGCTGGGAGAGCACGATGCGGCGCTCGACCAGATGGGCGCGCCAGGCTTCGGGGGTGTCGGCGTCCCGTACGGCGACCGAGGGGGCAAGCCAGTCCGGGAGGGGGCCGGAGTTGTCCGGCGCCGGGGCGGGGCCGTGGGGGAGCTGGTCGCGCAGGCGCCGCTCGGCGCGGATGTGCTCGGCGATGATCTCGGCGCGGCGCAGTCGCTGGCGGGCCTCGTCCTGCCGGTGCAGGTTGGCGGTCAGCTCGCGGCGAGTGACCTCGACCGGCTGGCGGGCCGTGTGGCTGGCGCCACGCCGGGGCTCGCGCTGCCAGTCCTCGCGCATGCGGTCGAGAGGGCGCATGTCCCGGCGCAGCTTCTGCTCGCGGCGCAGCTCGGCGTGTTCCGCGGCGGCGGTGCGCTCGGCGGCCTGATCGCCTTCGAGGGCGGCGCGGCGCATGCGATGCCGGGCGTCGGCGATGGCAGCGGCGAGGTCGGCGCGGGTGAGGTGACCGTGCGGCCGGCGCGGCCACGCCGGGTGCGGCAGGCCGTTCACGACGATGTGGCGGGGCTGGCCGGCCACCGCCGCGTCGGCGCGGTGCAGTTCGTCCAGTGCCTCGCGCCGCAGGCGCTCGGCGCGCTCCAGAAGGCGGTCGAGCAGCTGCCCGTCGAGGTGCTTGAGCGGGCGGCTGCGGCCCGGCTCCGACTCCCGTTCGGCGGCACGCTCGGCGGCAGCGCGGCCCTCTTCCCCCCGGGCGTCGATGCGCCAGGACAGCACCGCAGCGACGTCCTCGGCGTCGGCGAAGTCGCGTTCGCCGTACGCGGCGGCGAGCAACCGGGCGGCGTCCCAGCCTTCGGCTTCCGCCTTCTTCAGCGAGCGCTCGACCGCGGACCAGGCGTCGGAGTCGATGAACGCCTCGGCCGCGCCGCCCAGGACGCGCCGGGCGAGGTTCTTGAGGCGGTGACTGACCGCGCGGGCGTGGACGTCGGTGTACTCGGCGGCGAGGTGGCCGATGCTGTAGGCGCGGTCCTGCTCGGCCTGGATGGTCTCGTGCGCGGAGACCGATCCGCGGTTGCTGCGTGCGACGGTGTCGAGCACGTCGCGCATGCTCTGGCCCTCGTCCGCGACCACGTGCAGCCGGTTCGACAGACGCCCGCGGGTGGCCATGACGTACGCGGACTCGCGGCTGGTCCTGGCGGTGATCAGACCGTGCGCGGTCGCCACCGTCAGGCCCTGCGCGCGGTGCACGGTGGAGGCGTAGCCGAGTTCAGCGTGCCGTCGAAGGTAGGAGGCCGGGAGCACCACACGGCCGCCGTGGCCGGTGTGCCGGACGGTGGCGTTGCCCGCCTGGTCGAGGGCTTCGACGCGCCACTGGTCGCCGTTCTTCACGAAGTCCAGGCCTGCGTTGACCGTCAGGCGGCGCTGGTTCTTGCGGGTGACGATCAGGTCGCCGACGGCCGCTTGCAGGTCGTCGCGCAGGGCGGTGGAGCGGGTCAGGTCCAGGCGGCCGGAGGCGATCTGGAACGCCTGGGCGCGCAGGTTGAGTTCGCGGACGGCATCGGTGTCGTCGGCCATCATCAGCGAGTGCAGGCCGGCCTCGGTGTCGGTCTGCCAGGCGGCGAAGACCGAGTCCAGCATCTCCTGCGGGCCGCCGCCGACGATCCTGCCCTGGGCGAGATGCCAGGTCCACGCGTCGGCTGGATCGCCGTCGCGCAGCGCCAAGGTGGCCTCCGCTTCCCCGTCGGTGTGGAAGCGGTGCAACTGTTCCAGTTCGACCGCGCCGACCTCGCGGGCCACCAGCCGCAGGGCGCCGCCGGACTCCACCGCGCCGAGCTGCGCGGGGTCGCCGATCAGGCGGACCAGGGCGCCGGCTGCTTCGGCCTCTGCGACGATCCGGGCGAGGTTGCGGGTTCCGGCCATGCCCGCCTCGTCGACGATGATGACGTCGCCCGGACGGAGCTGGAAGGCGTCCTTGACCTTGCGTCCTTCGGCGAGCAGGTCGCGCTGGGCGAGCCAGCTGTGCATCGTGTGGGCGACGGTGCCCAGGTCGTCCTTCATGACCTTCGCCGCCCGGCTGGACGGGGCCAGAGGTATGAGGCGTCCGCCGCCGGCGGTGACGGCGTCGCGCACCAACTGCAGGGCAGTGGTCTTGCCCGAGCCGGCCGGACCGATGCCGATGACGACCAGCTTGTCGGAGCAGGCGAACGCCTGGGCCAGGCGACGCTGGCCGGGGTCGAGCGAGGGCCCGCCGAAGCGGTCGGCGACGGCGGTGAAACGGTCGGTGGCCAGCGGCGGGATGACCGAGGTACGCGCCGCGTTCAGGATGCGCGACTCGGCCTCCAGGACTTCGCTGGAGGTGTAGAGCCGGGACTCGCGGCGCCGGTAGATGCTGCTGCCGTCGGCGCGTAGCAAGGGCGCGAAGGGTTGGTGGAGCTCCGGGGGAGTCAGGTCGATCGAGCCGTGCGCGATCACCTGCCGGGTAATCCGCTCAGCCAGCCCCCGGGTGTCGCCACGGCCCCGGGTCAGGCGAACGACATGGCGCCGGGCCTCGGCGAGCACATGCCGCTCACCCCACACCGAGCGCTCGGAGGAGATCACCTGCAGCACGTCCCGCGCGGCCTGCTCGACGTCGACCGCGGCGGCCGGGTCCTGATCCGTGGCCGAGCGGCGGACGATGGCACGCAGGTGCTCCACCAAGCCGTCGACTCGCGCGGCGCCGAACAGCGCGATGGCCTCCTCACGCCAGGCCGCGCGCAGGTCCGACAGGGCACGCGCCTTCTTCTTGTGCGGCCTGGACATCTGCGCGGCCTGCTGGATGAGGGCCATGCGGGCGCCGGTGTCGGGCTCCTTGCCATGCCGACGCCGGTACTGCTGAAGCAGCTTGTCCAAGTCCTTGCGGATGTCCTGGGCCCGCTTGGAGAACGCCTCGATCAGGTCGTTGTCCAGGCCGCTGATGGCCATCACGGGCCGCTTGCCGGGGGTGACCTCCCGCTCCTCAGCCTGTACTCCGAGTCGGCGGCACAACTCCTCGACCACACGTTGGTTGTACAGCTCGCTGGCTGCAACTCCCATCGCGTACAGCAGCTTGCCGTCGATGCTGCGCCACTTGCCATCCAGACCGCGGACCTTGTTGGCGACGACGACATGGTCGTGTAGCAGCGGATCGCCGCGGCGGCTGTCGTAGTGCCGGTAGCGGGCGGCTATCAGGCCGCCGCGCACGTCTTCCTGCGCGATGCCGTTGATGCCGGTACGGGTCGCCAGGGCGTTCTCCTCGATCCAGGCGAGCGTCTCGGTGATGGCCTGCTCGTGGGCGGCCTGCACCTCAAGACGGGTTTCCTCATCGCCCAGCGCCCACAGGACGGAGCCGTACTTGTTGCGGAACACCAGGTCGTAGCCCGCGACCGCTTGGCGACCACAGGAGGTGTTGGCGCTGATGTAGCGGCTGAGTTCCTCGGCGTCCTTCGGGGCCCGACCGAAATCCTCGCGGAAGGCTATGGCGCCGACACGCCCACGTATGCGCTTGCGCTCGGCGTCGGTCGCCTCGCGTCTCTCGCGCGTCTCGAAGTCCTGGATCGCATCCTGGATCAGGGCGGCGAGCGGGCCTTCGGTCTGCTCGTACTGGTAGTACCGCCGGCCGAGCCGGGCCTGTCGCACGGCGGCGGCCGGACTGAGCCCCTGGGCCTGGGCCTCAGCGATGATGCGGTCGGCGTCCGGGTGCAGACCCTCACCGAATAAGGCCTTCATCTGGGCCTCGGTGACGGTGCCTTGGACGCCAAGTTCGTCGGCCCCGCCGCCAACCCAGACGCCGGGTGGGTTGCCATCGGCCGTGTAATAGTCGCTCAGTTCACGCTTGCCCGAACGGCGTTCGTCGCCGGTGGCAATTTCACGTGTGTAGTACAGGTAACCATCCCCAGCGCTGAGCTTGTGGATGGTCATCATGCGCTCAGCCTACCTTGTGACATTGTGAATGCAAGAGCTTCGACCGCGCCAACGGCGCGGTCGGGTGGAGTGAGTTGGGGAAGGCGAGGAACGAGCCGGCCAACGAGCAATCCCGGCCGTGCCGTTGGCGCGGTCCGCGCAGCGGTGGTGGTTGTCCTCAGGGGCGCTCTCCTGAGCGGCCCTGAGGACAACCACCACGTTCTGGTTTTCCACAAGGGGTGATCCGGGCTGTCCGGGAGCGAACCTCCGACTCGCGGACAGCCCGCCAGACGGCTGGTCAACTCGCCGTAGCATCGGCCGTTGTGTGGGGACCACAATGACTGTGTACCTACCGATGGGGAGGGCATCCATGGCAGAGCGGAGGACCACCCGCCAGCTCAAAGCGAGGGAGAAGGCTCGGGCCCGCACGGCGGAGCGCCGGCAGCGCGAGCAGCAGTTGGAGGACCTGGCGACTGCCTGGTTCGAGGCAGAGGACGAGATAGCCGACAAGGAGTCCGCGGCCGAGGAGAAAATCAGGAAGTACACCGAGAAGGTGCGCGGGGAGGTGGAGAAGGAGACGGGGAAGCTCCGGGAGCAGATGAACGACGTCGTGGGCAAGATGCTGGCGCTCACCGGCGTGCGGTCCGTGGCGGAGCGCCTGGGCGTGCCCGAGGCCGCGGTACGCGAGATCAAGGCGTCCTTGGACGGCGCCGCGAGCGCTCCGGCGAGCGCAGAATTGCCGTCGGCGCCGATGCCCGCGGTGGCGCCGTCGCCGTCGGTGCCGCCGCCATCTCCGGTGCCAGCCGTCGAGACGTCCGCTCAGTCAGATGAGTCAGTGGCCCTGCCCGGCTGATGCACACGCACCGCGACCCCCGTCCTGACTGTTACCGGTCCAGGTCGGGGGTCGCGGCGTGTGCGGCGTGTGTCACCGGGTTCCGGGCGCCGGTGGAGTCACCCAGGAGCTCGGGTTGAGCTGGCCAGGTGCGGGCGCGGCCGGAGGAGCCGTTACCGGGCTGGTGTACTGCTGTTGGGGGACGTAATACCCCGTCGGCCGACCCGGGTCGGCCAGCCGGTGTATCCACCGGATCTTGGCGCCTGCGGTCAGTTCGGTGCGCCACGGGTGGTCGGTGCTGAAGAGGATCCACAGCGGTTCGCCGTCGCGGGTCGTCTTCTCGTAGCGTGCGAGGCGGAACCCAACCTGGCTGCCGTCAGGGGTGTCCACTTCGATCGTCATGCCGATCCAGCCGAGATCGAGATCCTCGATCGGCGTCTCCGTCATTCTGCTGCGCGTCACGGGCTCCCCTTTCCCTCGGGCACGTGATGCTGTTCGCGCTGATCAAGCGTGACAGTACCTCGGCCCAGGGACATGATGCAGCGCGCATTACGACATCCACGCCTCGGGGCCTGGGGACACCGTGCCGGTGTCCCCAGGCCCCGAGGGCTGCGGTCGTGGCGGCGGCTACGCCTGCTGGCCGTCGGCGGTGCGCGGGATCATCACATACAGCGTGTCGGCGAAGTCGTCGAGATGAAAAGGCTCTTCGTCGGAATCTTCTGGGCCGGTGACCTCGCGGCCGATGGCGGTGATGTGCAACGCGGTGCGTCCGGTGTGTTGCGCGGAGATGGTGAACATGGCGCAGTCCGGACTGCACGCCCCGCACGCCGGGGAGGGGTCGGCGTACCGAGGAATGTGGGACTGCAATGTCGCGCGGCCGGGCTGCTGGTCGTCCAGCTGGAAGGCGCCCAGGATCACGTCACCCTGGCGGAGCTGGTCGGCTCGTACGATGCGGGCGGTGCTGGCGTCCAGGCCGGGCAGCGGGTGCGGGTAGGTGGCCAGGTATGCCGCGATGAACAGGTCCGTGCCGGGGCCGCCGGCGAGGTTGCTGCTGGTCGGACGGATCGTGTCGTCCAGCAGGTCTACCTCCACGGTGGTCTCGCCGTCGGTACGGACCTCGAAGACGGGTGGGAAGGCTTCGGGATCGCGCAGCATGTCCCACGCCTCCTTCGCGGCGCTCAGCGGGTCGTCGGCGCAGACGTCCTCGTTCGTCCAGCAGACCTGGTACGTGGTCATGTCCGGCTCCTCTCGGGTGTCAGTGGCGTGCTGTTGGTGGCGGAGCCGCCGGGAACTTGCCCTGTCCCTCGGCGGTGTCCGGGAGCCACGGTGGGATCCAACCTGCGCTGTGGCTCCAGGGGCGGGGGCCGGGGCGGCGCGACCGCGCGCCGCCCCGGCTGGCGTAGATCAGTAGATGAGGAAGGACTCCGGGTTCTGGCGGGCCATCGTCAGGAGGGCAGCGTCAGGGCCGCCCTTGGCCATGATCAGCTCACCGGCGAGCACGTCGATCTCGTGCTCGGTGAGCGCCCGGACACCGGACTGCTCCAGGAACTCGTCGATCGTGTCGAGAACGTCGTCGGGGTGGGTGAAGTGCTCGACCAGGCCATGGATTCCGGCCGGTTCGCCGCCCTTCCACAGCTGCACGGACAGGGTGCGCAGCACCGGGTCGAAGACCGGCACGATACGGGTGCTTTCGTCCAGGTCGATTGCGTTGCCGTAGGCCATCGCCTCTGCATTCCCTTCGGATCGGATTGGTGGTGGAGTGCCGGGGGCTTGCCCTGCCCACTTTTGGTATAGGTAAATCTATCTCTTGAGTGGGGGAGTCAACCATTCTCTCTTGTTGGTCAGCTGCGCGGATTTGGTGCGGGAGCGGTCAGCCGAAGCTCACCGTGGTGCCGTCCAGGTGGACCGTGCCGAACCGGTGCGTGGCCGCCGAAGCGTGCAGGCGCTCGCGCGTCTCCTCGGGCACGTCCGGCAGCGCGAGGAGCGACCGCGAGGGGATACCGTCGTTACCGCGCGCCGACATCCAGAACGCTTCTCCGGCCCGCTCGGCCGGGATGTCATTCAGCGCCTCGGCGTTGTCGGAGATGAACGCGGCGCACGCCCGCATGAACGCCTCGCGCTGCTCCAGCACGACACTGTTCACATCCAGGTCCAGGCCCTCAACGTGCTCCCACTCCCGGCCCGGAGTGAGATCGGGGTCGCCGGGTGCGGGCTGAGCCTCGAACCACACCGCTTCACGCAGCGCTGCGGCGCAGAAGTCGAACCGGTACGTGCTGCGCTCGCTGACGTTGGGGGAGACCTCCGACCAGGTCCACTCCCATGCGCCGATGGCATACCGGCCGTCCTCGCCGGGCTCCACGACGGTCGCGCAGGTGGCCGGGCCGTCGCTGTGGATGTAGCCCCAGCGGATGTGGAGCACGATGGCGGCCTTGAGCTCCTCGCCGTCCTCGGACATCTCCGACAGCTCCGGGGCCTCGATGACTCGGATCTCGTCCTGGTGCGCTCGCCCGAACTCCTCGATCAACTTCCGGCAGTCGGCGGCTATCTGCTTGACGGTCTCAAGCGTGAAGCGCGGAGACAGCCAGCCGTTCCAGCGGTTGGACTTGTCTACCACGGCCTCATATACATGCTCGCCGTCGGCGGACACCAGAACCTTCTCCATGGTGGTCAAAGCGCACCTTTCTTCCATGCCTGCTGAGTCGGGCGGCTGCCGTCGTCAGGCTCCGGGCACCACCCCGGAACGACCCCTCACCGAGGGGTTTCGGCAGTGAGGAACACGGAGTTCGAGCGGTGCCCGGCGCGCACGGCCGGGCACCGGGGTCAGCGCATGTTGAGCAGCACGGTGCCGTAGGGCGTCTGGTGAAACTCCGTGATGCATGCCTTGCGCAGGTCAGCCGTGATGACCGTCCACGGGATCGGCTCGCCGTCCTCGATGTTGCTGAGGTCGAGCACGGTGCGGCCCTGGTTGTAGGCGGTCTTCACCGCGTCCTCGGCGCTGGGGCCGATCGAGATGTACCGCTCGCGTATGTCCTCCCGGATGGACCGGCGCTCTTCGCGGCGATCTTCCGGCGGCCACTCGGCGGGAACCTCGCAGTGGAGCGCGATCCACGCGAGTGCCCGCTGCTCGTGGGGGAGGGTGTATGGGGCGGTGCTCACGGAGTGCATGAGCGCGCCTCGCTTCCTGGCGTGGTTGGCGATGGAGTGTCGGGGGCTTGCCCTGCCCCCGGTCGACGTAGAGGTGTTCGGTGCGGGTGCCCGGCGGCGGGCCGGGCACCGGTGTGGCGCTACTTCGAGTCGGCTACGACCCAGCGGGCCGCCTCCTTGCCCTTCCTCGGCTCGCGGATGACGTAGGGCGCGGCATTCCAGCGGTACGTCAGGATGCGCGGGCGCCAGCGCATCCGTCCGCCGACCAGTTCACCGCCGGTCTGCACATCGGCGGGGTACTCCTCGGCGCCCAGCTGGCTGAGGGCGGATGCGGTTAGGCCCAGCAGAATGCGTCACTGCGCCGGCCGCTCCGGCTTGGTCAACACCTGCGTGCCGTCGCGCTGCGTGTACGCCACGCCGAGATCCTGGAGCGCGGCAAGCGCCGTGTCCCACAGTGAGTGCACGTCATGCCGCTCGGCGTCGTCCAGGTTCGGCGACTTCGCCAAGTCCTCGGCGCGCTGCGCGATGTCCTCCAAGTGACAGAAGAGGATTTCGAGGCTGTCCATGCCGACGCTCACTTTCCGGTGACGATGAACTCGGTGAAGCCGCTTTCCAGTGCAAGATGCAGGTCCACCGATTCGCCGGTACCGAGCTCACGGACCCGTTTCTCGATCCAGTCGCCGCATGCTTCAAGTTCCAGCCGCTCGCACTCGGCGGAGGGGTCGGCGTCCGGGCACTTGTGGCCGTCGTTCCAGAATCCGTGGGCCTCTCCGAATTCCTCCATTCCGGAGAATCGCATTCCCTTCCCAGTGTTCTTCAGGAGGGTGATGGCGTCCTCGGAAATCCGGGACGGGTCGTCGGTGACGTACTTGGTGCGCTTCGCGCAGCGGTACGCCTTCTTGGAGTCGGGATTCTTGACCTTGGTGAATTCACCGATGTTCACCGCATACATGAGCGGGCTTCCTTTCCTGGCTCGCCGCACGCTTTTCACGCGCAGCTGGTGGTGGAGTGTCGGGGGGCTTGCCCTGCCCCGTCTCGACGTAGGTAAATCTATCTAAATTGGGTGGGGGAGTCAACCCCAAACCCTCCCCGACTACAAGGAATTGGCTCCGCTATCCGCACCCGCCACCGGCGGTCGTGCAGCGGACGAAACCCCCTCGCCGACCGGCCCGCACCCGGCCGACTGCCCCCGTCACCCGACCAGCAGAAGCCGCAGGACCGCCCCCCTCCCCCTCCCGGCAAAAAGAGATTCTGAGGGGGTGCCGGACGAAGCGCAGGGAAGGAACGGAACCTTTTTTCACCGCGACGAAGGAGCGGCGAAAAAAGGTTCCGAGACGACCTTGCGCACAGTCCGCCGCACCCCCTCACAATCTCCCCGCCGGGAGGGAACAACCCGCACCCCGACAACCCACTCCCGCCACAGCCGGCCTACAGGGGCCGCACAATAGCCCCACCACTTCGGCTGGCTGACGGCCAGCCCGTATCGTCACCTACCCCCATTGACACAAACCACCGTCACACTGACCTCACTAGGGCCTCCGCCTCCTGGCGTCGGTAGTACTCCGTGCCGCCGACGACGAGAACGGGTTTCGGCGCCGTGCGGCGTCGCAGCAGTGTCTTGACGCGTTCGCGCCGCTGCGGCGGGGTCATCTCGTTGCGGACGGCGGCCGGGAACAGGTCGGGGATCTGCCTGCGAGCGATCAGCCCGTGCTCAGGCATCACCACCTGGGCAGCCTGCGACAGGTAGCGGGTGGCGACGTCGGGTGAAACCCTCAGCCGAGTCGCGACGGTCTCGGTGGTCAGGTTGGTGCCCTCGGTGATGGCGGTGCGCAGCAGGTCGGCGACCTCGGCAACTCTCCCGGATGGAGCCTGCGTGGCGTCCGCGCGGCCTGCGCTCTTCCCGCTGTAGCCGGGGCGCTCGGCGTCGTACCAGGCGAACCACGCGGCGACGGCGGCAGCGTCCCGCGTGTGGTCCTCCGCGGCGGGCGGGAAGGGGTGACTCGGGTGATCCGCGTACGCCTGGGCCAGGTTGCCGATGGCGCCGGGGGTCACGCCGCGCCGCCGAGCGATCTCGACACGGCGCCACCGCTCGCCGGGGGCGTGCGTCATGGGGCGCGGCTCGGCGGCCAAGCGCGGGCCGGACTGCACGTCCGTGGCCCCCTCCTTGTCGCCGAAGAGCCGCACGCGAACCCACTCCGCTGCCGTCTGCCTGTCGATGAGCTGGGTGCTGCGGGCACCGACCCGGGTCTTCGCCTCGGGGATGGGGTGGGCCTCCAGCCAGTTTCGGATCGTCTTCGGCGAAACGCCAGCGAGGTGTTCCAACTGCTTACGGGTCACCCAGGGGTCGTGCAGCGCGGCGAGCCGCTGCTCGAACTGCTCTCTCGTCGTAGTCATGGTGGTGTCATCCTGTCGTATCCCGAGCCGTACACTGATGGACGCTGCCAGCGGGAGACCTGATGTGGCCTCGTCGTTGGTGGTGGAGAAGGGCCGGCGGTTTTGCCCGAGCCAGCACGCTTCGGCGGGGCTGGTACGAGCTTCGGCTCGTAACCGTCGGCCCGCTTTGCCGTTTGCGGCCGGGGCGGGGTGTTGCCCGCCGCACCACCCCGCCCCGGCCCGGTAGGTCAGGCCGTGAGCCTGCGCAGATAGGCGTCCGTCGCTTGGTCGCCCAGGTGGCGGCGCATCGCGGTCCCGCGCGGCTGAGGGGCGATCGGCCCGAGCGCCTGTGCCTGGGCGACGACGTCGGCCATCGCAAGATCGACCTTGAAGCGGTGTCCGATGCGCGTCTCCAGATCGGCGTAGAGCGCGGCCATCCCGGGGCGCAGCCGGGCGGCGCACACGAGATCGTCTTCACTGGCCAGCACACAGAAACTGCAGCTCAGGCGACTCATGCCCTGGTCATAGACCGGGCTGTAGGGCAGCGCGGACTCCGCAATCTGCTGCCAGACCTGCTCATCGGACCACGTGTGGATCGGGAGCCAGGTGAACACCGACCGCCCGCGGGTGGTGAGCGCCGAGTCCTGTGTCAGCGGGAGCTTGCGCTTGCGCTTGGAGGACTCCGCTGCCCGGATGCCGAGGCAGTCCAGCACGATGCCCCGACGCCAGAAACCGGTGTACCGGCCGTCGAAGCTGCGGATGACCTGCCGGACCACGTCCCGCTTGTGATAAGCCGTGCAATATCGAGCACTTGCGCTAGGCCACATGCCGCGCTCCTCGACCTGCTCCAGAAGGTCGCCTTGCTCGCGGCTGCGGACCTCGAAGCGCCGCCCGTAATGCCGCGCGTGCAACTCGGCGAGCTCGCGGGTGCCGCTCCATTCGACCCGGCCCAGGTCGCAGTGCACAACCACGATCTTGTCCAGCGTGCCGACCTGGGCGGCCAGCCCGGCGACGTAGGAGACCATGGCCTGCGAATCCTTGCCGCCGCTTGAGTTCAGGACGACAAGATCCGCGTTGCGGAGCAGGTCCAGCGGATCGTCGGCGGTCATGGTCGGCTCCTCGAAGAGCGACATCTGGGCGGTCGTCATCGCACGCCCCCCGCAGTGCTCGGCCGGCTCGGCGTGGCCGGGTGCGGCGCCAGCATGCCCAGACTGACGGCAAGCGCTTCGATCTCGGCCTCCTCGCGGGTCTGCTCCGTCACGGCGCGCCGGACCGAGGGGGAGGGCAGCGCGCGCAGGCCGCGCACGACGGCGAGGGCCTGGGCGGTCCAGCGGGCGAAGCTGACTTCATCCGTGACCACCTGGCTGGGTGTGGTTTCGGACATGTGCGTCCCTTCATTGAGGTGGAGAGCCCGGCGGCGGCTTGCCCTGCCGTCCGCCAAGGCGTGAATGCCCGGGGTGCCTACACCCCAAAGCAACATGGGTAAATCTATCTAAGTGTGCGCCTGGGAGATGACAGCAGGCCGCCCCGCCCGAATGGGGCGGCCTACGGGTGCTTACAGGACGGCGCTGACGGCGTGACCGAGCCACTGCGGGACGTTGCAGCTGACGGCGTTTCCGGCCTGCATGGTCTTCTCGGCCTTGCTGCGGCCCTTGACGATGTAGGTCTCGGGGAAACGCTGGGCACTCATCTGCTCGCGCCACTGGAGCATCCGGAAGTGGCAGTCCTCGATCTTCACCGCTGGGCGGAGCAGACCGGCGGAGTCGCGGGTGGACAGGGTGTGCAGCGGCTCGCTGGTCCGCTTGGCGGTCGAGCCCTTCCGGAACGGGATCACCAGGCCGTGGTGGTTGCCGCCCGCGGTGACGGTGGCGAGGGGCCGATCCACGCGCTCGGCGGTGGCGTGGTTGCGGAACTCAACGATGAAGGGCGGGGCGGCCAGATCCGCGGTGGTGGCGTGCGGGAAGGTGCCGGGCGGTACGACGAGCCCTTCGCCGATCTTGACGGTGCGCGACGGCAATGGGGTGAGGTCCGGGCGGAAGGCGCGGCCGTCGTGTCCGCCGTGGTTGACGGTGACCACCGAGGGTTCGTCGGGGAACATCTCCAGACCGGCGGCGATGCGGTCCATGGTCGTGGGCGCCAAGGGGCGCTTGCGGTCCCCGATCCGGGTCCCCAGGTTCGTCCAATCGATGATGTCGGAGGCGGGCCGAACGTAGGGCTCGACGATCACGGCGGTGTCGTGGTTGGGGCAGGTGTAGTCGTACTGCTGGCCGTACTTGCCGATCCGGGTCTCGGTGTGGCCCGGCCGCCAGGTCTGCCGCGCGTACACGTCCTCGTCGCACTCCTCGCACCGGGCCAGGGGCCGTGGGGCGACGTCCGGAAGGCGCATGCCGAACCGGGTGAAGACGATGTAGAGGCGGTCCCTCCACTGGGGGGCGGCCGGGTTGAGCTCGTCGCCGATATGCGCAGAGCTGACGCAGACGATCTGGTAGTTGTAGCCCAGCTTGACCATGCCGCTCAGCCACCAGTCGAACAGGATCCAGTCGGTGGCGAACTCGGTGACGTTCTCGATGAGCACCGCCTTGTACCGGTGCACCTCGACGGCGCGGATGACGTCGTAGGCGGTTGCGCGGGTCCGCTCGAACGCGGCGTCGGGCAGCGAGCGCATTTCTTCCTCGGTGAGCCCGCTGACCTTCTTGCTGCGGCGGCGGCCTCCGGCGGGCGAGATCTCGGTGCAGATGGGGCTGGCCCACAGCACATCGGTGCGCGGCAGGCGGCGCATGTCGTAGTTCGAGACGTCGGCGCAGACGTGCTCGGCCTGCGGGTGGTTCGCCGAGTGGGTATCGATCGCGGTCTGCCAGTGGTTGGCGGCCAGTTTCAGCTCCCAACCTGCGTTGACGAGGCCGGTACTGGCGCCGCCAGCGCCACAGAAGATGTCGGTGAAGGTGATGCTCAAGGTCCGTCCTGGTGGAGTCGGCGTGCCGGGCCCGGTTGCCCTCCGGGCCAGGCACGGTGGTGCGCTCAGCTCGGCAGGAGCTGTTACCCGCCGTAGGTCTGGCAGGCGGTGACCTCGGACAGCAGCAGGGCGCTGATCCGGTTGACGACGACGGCCGGGAGCTCGACCGTCGCCGGGTCGTTGCCGTCCCGGCGCGCGATGGTGATCAGCGCGCCGCCGTCGTTGGCCAGCTCGCCGTGGTGGCGCGGAAGCCGGACCAGCTCCTCCAGCAGCCACGCAACGGTGGCGGGGGAGGTGGCGTCCTGCTGGAGGCGGACCGGCGCCCCCAGCGGGTGACGGCCGCCGTAGCGGGCCATGACGCTGGCGACGTACCGGGCGACATGGTCGGCCATCACGTCCACGTGGGCGCCGCCGAGGCTGGCGCCCCGGGGGCGGTTGTGCGGCATCGAGTCGTACACCACGGCGATGTGGTCTTCGGGGCCGTAGTGCTCGACGTGCCAGCCCTGTACCTGCTCAAGTCGGGGAGGAAGGATCTCGTCCGCGCCGATCAGCAGGTATGTCAGGTCCGGCAGCCCGATGCGGATCTGGAAGCCCCCGCCGTCGGCGTGCGCCAGCTCCGCGTCAAGGCCGCGCCCGCGCAGAGCGTCGAGAACCCTCTGGTACTGGGGCGCGATCTGGCTGCGGGAGTAGGCGTAGTTGATGACGAAGCGGATCAGCGGGGCCGGGTCGGCGGTCCAGTCGAGGTAGCCCGACTCGTCGGTCGCGGTGCCGAGGAAGGTGCGCCGCCGCCAGAAGAGCCGGGGCCGCCCGCTGTTGTGGCCGGCAGTGATCCAAAGCTGGTCCAGGCTGCTCGGCAGGACGATCACTAGCTGCCGCTCACCCTCGGCGACCTGGACTTCCAACTGGGCCTGGGAGCGCAGTTCCGCGCCCAGCCGGGAGATGGGAACGAGTTCCACGAACCGTCTCCTTGTGGTTGGTGGTGGAGTGTCGGGGGGCTTGCCCGGCCCCGTCTCGACATAGGTAAATCTATCTAATCGCGCTGGGGGAGTCAACCCCAAACCCTCAGCAACCACAGCGAATTGGCTCCGCTCTCCGCACCCGCCACCGGTGGCCGTGCAGCGGACGCCCCCCGCCGACCGGCCCTCACGCGACCGGCCCGCACCCGGCCGACCACCCCCGCCGCCCGACCAGCAGAAGCCGCAGGACCGCCGCCCTCCCCCTCCCGGCAAAAAGAGATTCTGAGGGGGTGCCGGACGAAGCGCAGGGGAGGAACGGAACCTTTTTTCACCGCGACGAAGGAGCGGCGAAAAAAGGTTCCGAGACGACCTTGCGCACAGTCCGCCGCACCCCCTCACAATCTCCCCGCCGGGAGGGTCGTCGTGTATATGGGCGCGCCTTGTCTCTCGGCCGGCCAGGAGAAACCTGCTCAGTGGATACAGCTGGAGTGCTGCGACAGCATGATCATGCCTGGAGGGTCAGAGAGCCGTCGGCGGTGTTCGGTCGGCTAGCATGGCCATACGGCAGACGAGCCGAGCGGACGGCCGCGTGGAGCTCCCGCAAGGGGGCTTCCCGAGGAACGTCCGGACTCCACAGGGCAGGGTGGTGGCTAACGGCCACCCGGGGTGACCCGCGGGACAGTGCCACAGAAAGCAAACCGCCTGGGGCTCCGGCCCCTGGTAAGGGTGAAACGGTGGTGTAAGAGACCACCAGTGCCCAGGGTGACCTGGGCAGCTAGGTAAACCCCACCCGGAGCAAGGTCAAGAAGGGGGCGCCCAGGTGCCCCTGCGCGGACGTTCGAGGGCTGCCCGCCCGAGTCCGCGGGTAGACCGCACGAGGCCAGCGGTAACGCTGGTCCTAGATGGATGGCCGTCTCCCCGGCCACCGTGAGGTGACCGGGTGACAGAATCCGGCGTACAGCTCGACTCGTCTGCCGCTCCACCAGAGTTGCAATCGACGATCTCGGACGCATATCTGCTGGTTCAGTCGTCTGTGAGAGCTCTTCTTTGGCGAAGTCGTTCCCGGAGAGCACCGACCATGGGAAGGGTCATTCCACTGAAGACGAACAGCACTGCAAGGCCGCTTAGTGTCGGGCTCACGACTTCCTCGATCTTTAGCGGCCAGGGGTCCTCAAGGACGTAGAAGATGATGTAAGAGCCTTTGCAGACTGCATAGGCCATTCCGAGAATCGCGGCGATCGAGGAGAGCGCGAAGCCGACGCTGCTCCAAGGGCGGACCCCCCAATTGCGTCGTGACGTTCTCCCGCACATGAACATCAGCTCGCCGCAGGTGACCAGAACGTAGGAGAGATAGATAAGTAGGTAAGCAGCAACCTTGGGGTTGTCGACGTACTCGGTCGTGAACTGTATGCCGGGCCGGTTCGCCGCAAGGAAGAGCGGTACCATGATGGCTAGTTCTAACACAGCAGCGAAGCCGCGCTGGAGTATTGCCGACTTGAGGTACTCAGGACGGTAGGCCAGATCAACCATCGTGATTTGAATCGCAGCGCACCAGAGGATCGCGCAGACGTGGGCTACAAGCTTGCCGGCGTTGGGCGTGCCTGTGGCGTGCTGCAGTTGGTTGGCCACCGCTGGTACGGCGCACAGCACACCAAGCGTGCAGATGGCGAAGGCGATGGCGATCGCCCAGGTGGCAACGCGTGGATTTCCCACGGCTCTGCGAGTGCAGAGGGCAGTAACCAACAACCCTGCTGCGGTGCAGGTGCCGAAGACTATGCCGTCTACCACTTACAGCCCCTCCAGTGCATCGGCCGCGTAACGTGCGGCTTCATCCTTGCTGCGGCGCCGTCGACGCTTGCCCTTTTCCTTTCCGGATTCAGCGTTCGTCGCCGGCTCCAGGCCGAATTCGGCCCGACGCTGCTCTAGGGCTGCAATGATGTTGCGCAGCTCACTCTCTGGAAGGCCATTGAGCAGCGCTAGGACGCGGCGTGCGTCAGGGTTTTCGAACGCCTCCAGAGCCGCCAGGTCGTTGTAGCTTTCGTGCGGAAGAAGATGTGCCGGCGGCACGTTGTTCAGCGCTTTGCACAGCGCAACGATCGTGCCCACGGTCGGGTTGTCCTGGGAGCCGTTGGCCAATTTGGCGATAGCGGCGAATGACACAGACGCGTGCTCGCCGGGCAGCTCGTTCACTGCCGCGGACAGTGAACGCGACGTGTGAGCACGGCCGTCGGCGTCCAGACGGCTGGCCATCAGGGCTCTCAGCTTTTCCGCCAGCGACGGGCCGTTGTAGCTCACCACAGGTAGAAACTCCCGGACGTACTCCGCAAACCGTCCTGTCGATGACTGCACACGACCACGTACCGGTCTCTCACTCTGCCGAAGGTCAACTGCTGTGTACTTTAGTTGACATGATCGGGGGCGCAAGGCAGGATCCCGAGACGGAGGAACCCTGTGCAGCAGTGTGACTACCGCATGTCGTCGCTGACCGCCATCGATCGACCCTTCATTGAGGCTTCGCCGAAGGGAGGGCCTGCTGATGGCTCCTGCACAGGTGCCTCCCCATGGTCTGGGGCTGACGGCCCAGTCGTAGTGCCGCACCGGCAGGGGTGGAGGTGGAGTCGACAGTGAAGAGCAGTGATCAGATGCGTCAAGAGGTCTGCTGTGGGACGAGCCCGGCCTCGCCGACAGCGCTTAAGCACCACCGCTGTAGCGGGGTTGGCGCAACCGACCACGACGGATGAGCGGAAATCGCTGTGGTGCTTCCGGTGGAGTACCGGAGCACGTTGGTTCTTCAGTAGGTAGGGCCGCAGTTGCGCGTGGAGACTGACCTTTACAGAGACCACGGGGGCGATAGCGATGGCGATGCCGGGAGGGAGCCGGCGGGCAACACGGAACGATGCGTTCCCCAGGGGGGCACAGACCACCCTGGAAAACTCCCACAGAAGCACTGAGTCGGTCGATGAGGGTGTTGATCACGTACGCGGCGAACATGTGTCAGGCTGCTTCACGCGGGACAGCGCAAACGGGAGTGCTGCGCCAAGCGGCGTGTGGCTTGGCGCGGACGACGGCACGGTGCTCCTCTTCCCGGTCTCTGCCGGCGTCGCCGGGTCCCCGTTCCGGTCGAACGCAGACAACCCTCAACTGGACGCGGACGATCAAGCCACTCTTGATGCCGCGAGTTGGCTGATGCCGAAGCTTCCGCGCGAGCTGATCGCTGAATATCTGGGCCTGGGCCTTCCGAGACAGTGATGTCTGCCCGCGATTACGGAAGCTTCTGCGCGGTGAAGCTGATGGTCGGTAATCGTCCGAGTGGCACCGAGCGGGGCGTTGGGTTGCTACGCCTCTCTGTTCTCTAGGCGCTGAAGCTGCGCAATCACGGGCAAAAGTGCCTGTCGGCTGGACGGCAGCAGCTCGTGACACTTCGTTGCGATTTCGCGCACAACCTCATCCTGTACTGCAAGGAGTGCATTGGGCTGACGGAGAACGTTCGTGGCGGTCGTGAGCTGTTCCTCCGTGAGTGCCTCGGCAGCCTCAAGGAGTCGCATCATACGAGGTATTGCGTCCAACAATCTTGGCTGGCTGGCGAGGTCGCTCAGGATCTTGCGCTGCTCCGAGCTGAGGGCTCTGGCTCCCAGAGCGACCTTGCGTACACCTTCGTCCCCCAGCGCATCAAGCGTCTGAAGGCGTGCGAGCAGTCCCTGGATGGTCTCGCGATCGGCGGCGCCTGACTCCACGTTCTGCAGCCTGATGTTGCGCACACCTAGACGCCGTAGCTCTCGGAGGAGATCCATCTGTGCCTGGGTGTCGTCTTCGAAGGCGATCTCATCATCGACGAAGTACGAGATGCGACGGTGGAAGTACTCAGAGAGTGCCTTCAGGTGGCGCAGCGTAACGTTCGTGCCGGGCTTGCCCGTCGCCAGCTCCCATAGGTACGGACCCGAGATCGGGACGCCGGTCTGCTCCGAGATCTCGCGGGCCAGAGTGTTCCAGGATGGCGGCTTGCCCCCCTCGGCGGCGAGCCCGTCGCGAAGGGCGGTCAGCTTCTCCGCGAGCGTACGGGGCGCCGCGCCCTCGTCACCGCCGGTACCGGGCATCGTCGGCCCGCCCTCCTCTCTTCTCAGGTTTCGGTCGCTCTAAGCGCGTACGGACAGTATCAGCCATCTACGCACGTGAATATCACCATGGGAGCAGGTCGCGTCAAGGTGACCTCGCCACGGTGCGCATGGCGGCTAGACCAATAGCTCCATGCTGGGTGGTCACCGAGCAGGGTCGAGGGTAGTCGCCTGGATGGGCCCTCTACAGGTGTTTACCGAATCTGTTGCCGTGGACCGGCGAGGTCGTCGATGCACGCTCAGCCCTGAGGCTCCCCGCTTGCGGGCAGGGGGAACGGCACAGGCCGATGCGCCGCTACTGGCTGCAGGCCGTGCGCACTTGCCGCAGACGTCGTCGTCAGGTGCCGGAGGCGTCCAGGGCGGCGGCGAGGCGCTGGTAGAGGCGGTCTTGAGCCTGAGGGTCGTAAACGGGAGTTACCACTGTGGTGGTGAAGTTTTCGGGGGTGAGAGCGTTGAGTCGGAAGGGGTCGAGGGCGCTGGGGTCTTTGAGGTCGTAGCGGGTGTGGCGGCTGCCGTATTTGCCGACGGTGAGCATGACGATCCGCCGCGTCCCGGCCGCGGACAGCAGCAGGCGGGCCCATTCCAGGGACATGCCGTGAGTGGTGAAGTCGTCGAGGACGACGACGGTCTTCGTGGCGAGCTTGCCGCGGTACTTGGGGCCCAGGTGCACGGTCTGGGCCTGCGTGGCGATGGAGATGTCCTGGGCGGACTTGCCCTGGCTGGCCTTCCAGCGCTCCAGGCTGGTGTCCGGGGCGTCGGCGGCGCGGATGAGGAGGTCCTCGCGGTAGTAGCCGTGAAAAAGAGCGGCTGCCTTGTCGAGATAGGTCTGCAGCCGCTCGCTGACCTGGCCGCTGGTGCTGCTGGGGTAGATGCAGAAGTAGGGATTGGCGGGGATCAGGTCTTCCAGGTAGGCGTTGGCCAGGACGTACAGCATGAGGATGCTGCGTGCGTCCGCGTCGCCGATCTGCACCTTCTTGTTGTAGGTGAAGACGTCCTGAAGTTTGAAGGTGGGGCCCGGCGAGGTCGAAGGCAGCCTCGCGGAGGCGGGCAGCAGCGAGCGCAGTGACCAGTTGCCCTGATCGGTACGGTGTGACCAGCTCGGATCCCCGCAGAGGAACATCTTCAGGAATCTGTCCACGTCACCGGGGGCCCGGGCGACGAGAGAGGTGGTGCCGGCGGGCATCGAGGCTGCCCAAGCGGCGTGCTGATACATGACGCCGGAGTTGATGGCGGTGCGCCAGTCCATGGCGGTGCAGCCGATGTACAGCAGTTCGTGCCGCTTTAGGTGCAGGGCGGTGGTGACGGCATCGATCCAGGCAGGTGAGCCGCGCCGTTTGCCGTCCGCTATGTGAGACTGGTCGACAACCAGGCTAGGGGTGGGGTAGCCGAGTTGCTGTATCTGCTCTTTCTGGGCTGGTGAGAGCGGTTCGGTGGAGAAGATGCACCACTGCAGTCCCTGGGCGGCCAGGCTGTGCAGCAGCGCGGCAGCGTCGGCAGCCGCGGATGTACCGAGCCTGAGGATGAGGGTTTTGTAGTCGAAGATGACTGCCTTAGCGGGCATGACCACCATCTTCCTGGCCCAGCAGGTCGTCCAGGCGCTGCCGTAGCCGTTGTAGGTCTTCCGGGTGCAGGGCGCGCAGCTCCACCTCACGGCTCAGTTGGCGTTCGACCAGACTCAGGCCGAAGGTGGTGTGGCCATAGGAATCGGCCGCGCTGCGCAGCAGGGTGTCCAGGGTGCGCCGTCCGGCCGCAGTGAAGGGGGCGATCAGCCGGCCGGTGGGCTCGTTGCCGATCAGGTCGGTAAGATCGCCCGCGCCGGGCCAGGTGAAGCCTATGATCGGGCGCCGGTAGGTGGCCGCGAAGCGCACGGTATGGGCTGTGCCACCCGTGCGTTTGCCTTCGGTGGCCACGACGATGTCTGCCAGACCTGCCTGAAGGCGATTGCGCTGGACGAACTGTGCCTTGCGGTAATGCTCTTGGGGTAGGTACTCGCTGACAACCGCACCGCCCGAGCGCACGATGCGGGTACGGATGTCAGCCGTCTCGGCCGGGAAGACCACGTCGATGCCATGGCCGAGAAAGGCCACGTTGCGTACTCCGTCCCGCAGAGCGGCCTGATGCGCGACCGCGTCGACGCCATTGGCGAGACCGGACACCAGGGTGATCGGGTAGGCGGCCATGGTGCGCACAGCGGCCTCGGTGGCACGCACGCCATCGGGTGTGACCTCCCGGGTACCGACAACCGCGACGTGCGGTCCCTCGTACAGGGCGCGGGAGTCGCCCTCAACGAACAGCCACAAGGGCCCGCCGGGGAGCTCGGCAAGCCGGGCAGGCAAAGCGGACGGACCAATGATCCGGACGCTGCGCCGAGCGAGTTCGTCGGCCTTCGCCCTGGCTGCCGCCAGCAGTTCTGAGCGGCTGACGTCGATCTCCTCTGCGATCCTGCGGGCGGCGGGAACTCTTGCGCGGGCGAGTTCGGCGGCCAAGCGGCCACCGGGAAGCTCCCAGACCCGACCGAGTTGCTCCCGGTGTTCACGCACCAGCGCATGCAGCCCCTTGGTTCCTAGGCCACGAGCGGAACCGAGGGCAAGCAGAGCAACGGCAAAAGGCATATCGGTGGCTGGCAGGTCATCGTGGGCCTGCCACAGTGTGGGCTGCCCACCCGGAGCGGGAAGCCCACGACCGTTCTCGGTGCCGCGCTGATCCACCCCAGCACCCTATCCGGCGTGCCGGCGCAACGGGCGGTCAAGGCCAGCTTCCGGCGCGCGTGCCGCGGGCAGTCCAGCCCGGCACCGAGATCCTCTTCTCGAAGGGGTAGACGCCCGGCCGCGTTGGACTTCGAGGCCGGGCCGGCTGCCTGGACGTGTCCCGAGGAATGGAGACGTCACCACAGGGTCAGCGGGATTCCCGCTTCCTCCGCGGCACGGATTCTCTCTTCGATGCGATCTTGCGATTCGCCGGCTTTGAGGCCCGCCAGGATCGCCGAAGCGATGGCCCGTGTTCGGCCAGCAGCCCCCCGTACGTCTGCGAGTGGTCCATGGGGATTGTGCCGCCGTCGCGACCACTCGGCTCGGTTCTCTGCGGCTGTCCCCAGCCGCAGATGGGCGGGATTCGTGCAGCCGTGGAAGTCGCAGGTGTGGCAGATGACGGGATCCTCAGCGGAGGACCATCCCGTCCGAGTGACCACGCCGTTGGCCAACTGGTAGGCGAAGAGGTGAGCTGGGACCGTGCCTCTGCGGGACGGCCCCGGCAGGCTGGCGGCGCGGAATGATCCATGGCCGGTTGAGCTGACGGCGCCCAGCCATGGCCAGCATTGACCCGCTGAGCGGACGTAGCACTTGGCCTTGAAGCGGGCGACGATGGTCTCGTCAGTCAGCCAGCTCAACCAGAGATCTGCCGGTAGTCGGATCGGTGTCGGGTGACCCAGGAGGGACAGCTGTTCTCCTCTGGCTGGCGCGGTCTGTCGCCTTTCGTCGATGTCCGGCAGCGGGAGTTGACCGGTGTGTTCCGTCATGGCGTGTTGTTGCCGAGTTGCTTGGGGTCAGGCGGGTAGCCCTTGGCCCGGAGCCATGCGTCGAGGGCCAGGGCAACGATGTCGCCGTGGGGTATCTCGGTGTCGGCATTGCAGCGGCGGACGCGCCGTTGGAGCTCAAGGACATCAGGAACGGCGTAGTTCAGTTGCCCGCGCTTGGTGTGCCGACTGTTGATGACCTTCAGGGTGTCCGGGTGGGGAGCAAGAGGATCACCTTGTGACTCGGACTGCGCTTCAAGCGCGTCGGCAACCGCACGCAGCTGGCCGGCATAGGTAGCGAGGTTGTGCACGGAGTGGCTCCCGTGGAGGCGACTAGGCGGCTAGCTAGCCGCCTAGTGGACTAGTGGAATAGTCGCCGGAGGGGCGACCAGCCTTCGTACTGGCGGGTCGCCCCGATCGACGAGCGGTTCGTCAGAACCCGCGGCGGCTCAACCACTCGTCCACTGCCACGCAGACGATGTCACCGATCGGCAGGTGGTCGAGATCGTTGTCGAGCGCGAAGCGTTTGATCCGTTTCTTGAGCTTCAGCGCTGCGGGAACCGATGCGTCGAGGCTTTCGCGCGTGATGTGGCGCTGATTGAGGACCGCGGCAGCCTCCGGGATGTCCTTCGGGCGGCCCGCTCCCTGCGTCCACGGCGCACCCTCATTCGATGCTGACCCTGAAGCAGCCTCGCTCTCGTACTGGGGAGCTGCTGCCCCAGCCCTGATAGGGAATGACGTTCCTTGTGCTGCCGACGCAGCCGCCCGCACGGCCACTTCGGAGGAGCCGTGCGCGGGTCCAGAGGGAGCGCCCGGAACAGGCTGAGGAGAGGTTTCAGGTGCCTCGGACGGCGCCTCAGCAGGAGAGGCCACAGGGGGCGCGCCCGACGTGTGGCCGGCGCCTCCATCCACCTGTGCGGCGATCCCCACCTGCTCTGGAGCCTGCGTCGCGGACGCTTCCTGCGTTGTCGCGGGCGACTCGACAGGGGCGGCAGTCGGCCGCGGCGAGAGGCCACTGTCCGCCGTGGAAGGCGGCGCGAGAACGGTGTCGGCGGGGTGGGCCTGCTCGGCATCCAGGTGCTCACGGGTCAGCTCGGCCGGCGGCGGAGGCGCGGCTGCCGTCTTCTTGGCGCCGCCGAGCACGTGACCCTTCGGACGGGTACGCCGAGCCGGGGGCTTCAGCTTGTCGTTGTTCTCGGTCACGCTGCGTCCAGCTCCTTCATCAGCTCGGCGTACTCGCTCAGCTCGGTCGGCACTTCGCCGAAGGCCTCCATGTAGTGCACCCAGGAATGGATCACGGTTTCCGCAAGGGGGAACGGCCCGTCACGGTCCTCGCCGAGCCCCTCACCCTTCGGGGGATTCAGCAGACTCTCCTTGGCCCTACGGGGCAGGCTGGTGCGGTCGTCCGCCTTGACCAGCACCACGTGGGCGGTGACGTCACGCTCGTTGCGTGCGGCGGCGCGCTCGGCCTCGTCGAACGTGGCCACGAGCTTGCGGCGCTCGATCTTGGTGGGGGCGACCGGCACGATCAGCCGGTCCGCCTCGGTAACAGCCTCGTGGAAGATCCGGGCGCTGCCGCCGCCGGCGTCCACCACGATCGCGCCGAACTCGGCGCGCTTGGCCTGGATGTACTCGGCGATGTCATCGAACGGGTACCGCTCGACCACCAGGTTCTCCGGGATCTCGAAGCCCTCGGCCTGGGCGACCTTGAACCAGTCGTAGGCGGACTGGCTGATGGCGTCGGCGTCCAGGAGCAGCGTGCGCAGCCCAAGGACCACGGCGTAGTAGAGGGCGATGAACCAGGCCGATGTGGTCTTGCCGGCGCCGCCCTTGAGCATTCCGACGACGACCACAAAGGCGTCCCAGGTGCTGGTCTTTGCTGCTGCCAGCGTCTTCTGGCGAGTGAGCTCGTTCACGTTTGCTTGTACTCCTAGAATGCGAAGTTGAGGTTTTTCGTCAGGCAGCGGCACAAGGATTTGTGTGGAGCAACTGCCTGACGAGGGGCCCCTCCGGGTGCCTGCCGTCACGGGCAGGCGCCCGGAAGTCGACGTGATCGCCGGTCCTTTGGGGGAGGACGAGCCGGATGCAGCGATCCGCGTGAGTTCTGCTTTCGCCCACCGCGCTGAGCGAGGCGCTCGTGCCTCCGCGTCACGCTGTTCACGGGACGGTCCTGCGCTGACGCTGTCCAGCAGAACCGTGGGGCCGCATCCGCGTCCTGGCCTGGCGCAGGAGCCGGTAGACCGTTGCGGTGGAAAGGTTGTGCTCCGCAGCGAGAACCGACACCGCAGCTCCGTTTTCGTACTTCGTCCGAAGCGCCGCCATCAGCTTCTGCCGCTCAGCGGCCTGCGCAGCGGAACGGATGCGCAGCGTCTCCTGTGCCGTGCGCGGTTTGCCGCCAGCCTCGATCAGAAGCTGACGGGCGGCCCGCTTCGTCTTGGCCCCAGCGACAGCCAGTTCCGCCAGAGTGGCGCCATGCTGCTCGTACAGTCGGCGCAGGTGAGTTGCCAAGCGGCGGCGCGCCGGAGCTTCACGCATGCGGCGCGTCTCCCACGAAGTACGCATCACCGTCCCGGCGCTGCGGAGCCGGTTGATGACCGTGCCGTACGAGAGGCCACTGATTTCCACGAGTTCCTGAACCGTGGATCCGGCCTCGTAGCACTTCCGCAAAGCCGCGGGAGTGGTGGGCGGTTGATGGTCGCCCTGTACTGGGCGCTGATCCGTCATGCGGCGGACTCCCATTCTCTGAGTGCGTTCGTGTAGGCGGCGGCAAGCTCGTCATATGAGCGCTCGTCGCGCGGAGTAATGAGGATCAAGCGGCCGTCCGTGGCGATCCGCCACTCCGGGTCCGCCACTCCTGTGGCCGGGTTGGTCACGGCTCCGTGCGGCCCGTGCCACTCAGCGGAGATCTCGTCTGGTCGAACGGCAGGAACCAGCACCGAACGGCCATCACGGACCATCACCAGCGCCTTGGTCCGATGCTCCGCCAGGCCCTCCAGCGCCTTGCGGTACGCCGCCCTTTCAGCAGCATGGAGAGCCTTGCGGCTGGCTGAGGTCCCTGTCGTTCCGTACTGGTCGGCGATCCGGTCCCAACCGTGTGCAGGCGTCACTTGGAGGTCGGTAACAGCGTCCGGGTGGCTGTTACCGAAGCCTTCCAGGGCCCTGGGGGCCAAGGACCAGGTTTCGCCGGTCTGGTGGACCAAGCCATGGCTCAAGAGCCGGTTCAGGGTTCGGTAGGCGGTTGCCCGCGAGACGGACGCTGTGGCGACGAGTTCGCTGGCGGTCTGGTGGGGACGTGCATGCAGAGCACCGATCACCATGAGAGCGGAGCTGCCCAGAGCCTGGTGCGTGAAGGCGTCGTGCCCCATGAGGCTGCCGATGACGGTGGAATCGACGTCTGCACGCGATCCCGTCTCAGGGGTGTTCCACTCCTCAAGTTCCGGGTCGGGGGGGAACTGAGTGGTACGAGATCGAGACTCGGGTGACTGAATGGCAGCACCAGGCCCGTCGCCGAGGTACCAGGTTGAGCCTTCCCTGCCCCGTCCGACCTTCAGCCGGCGCAGCCATCCTGCAGGCACGAGAACGCTTTCGTAGGCCTTCCGCAGGGTCTGCCGCGATACTCCTGCCTCTTCCGCTGTCTGACGTTCGCTGGCCGCGTGCAGGCGGCCTCCGGCGATCTCCGCGAAGTTCAGGTGGGCACGAAGCACACGCAGCGCGGTCCTGCCTCGCTCGCCGCGCCATGGGGTGGTCTCGATGCGGGCCCGCAGGGCCGCGAGGTCCTCGTAGGACTGCTCGCGTGACTCGACCCGTGTCGTGCTACTGACCGCGGCGCAGGCGCTGTCCCAGACTCGACGGATGTACGACAGGGCGCGAGCCTGGCCCGAGCGCTGCGCTATGTACTGCGGATGCCTACCGCCCTCGTGGTCCGGGTGCATGAGGAGTTGTGTGAGCTGATCGAGAGTTCCTCCACAACGTGCGACGTGGCAGGCGATGGCGGCGGTGACACGGTGCCCGTGCTCGGACACGCCCTGGCGGTCACCGCGGCGTACGACCTCTCCGTCACGGCCGAGCTTGCTGTAGCAGCCGGCGGCGTAGCGACCAGTGAGGTCTCCGAGGAGGACCAGGTCGGCGGCGGCCTGAGGGAGGTGGGCCAGTCCCAGGGGCTTGGTGTGGCCGCCTCTGACTGCCTCTGGATGGGGTTTTCCTGGAGGCGCAGCCTTCTGTGAGTGCTGCGAACGGGGTACGGCGTATGGCATTCTGGGGTCGTCTCGCGAAAGACATGGACGCCACCGGGGCCCGCTAAAACCACGGGTGGTGTCCGGAACCGACCTCCAATCGGTGCCCAGCGAAGAGCCTCCAGGATGGCCGTCCTGGAGGCTTTCGTGTGCCTGGCTCCGGTGGAGGCAGGCATCCCCATCGCGGCTCGACCGGGGAGACCGTGAAGGAGTCGGAGTCGTCGGCCTGTCCGGTTCCGGACTCCCGGGCCGCTCAGGCGGCTGGAGCAGAGGGGTTGCCTCTGGCTGCCTCTGAGCGACCCGGGTCGATCCGGGGTCGAATCAGAGCGATTTCCTCTGACTGCCTCCGATCGCCTCTGCAACCCGTCCTAGCAGGTCACAGCCGGTTCGACCCACAAAGCCGCAGGTCAGGAGGGGGCTGCTGGAGAACCCGGCGTACAGCCCGACTCGTCTGCCGCTCTTTATTTTCGCAGGTCAGAGGCCATGTTTTCTCGCTGAACAAAGCGTCCGGGTCGAATCCGGGTCGAATTTTGGTCCTGAGTATCGTCCGTCCGGTCTGATCAGCGGGTGGGCGTAATACAGGGCATATCGGGCGATCGGTTAGTGGGAGGCGTAGCCGGAAGGCCGTAGGCGGCAGGGCGGGAAGCCTCGGGTGGGCTCGAAGTATTGTCCGCCGTGTCTCCGGTGGAGTGGGCCGTGCGGTCTGAGCCTTACCGGCGATATCGGCACACTCATTCTGGTGGGCGGTCAGGTTTCTTTGAGCTGCAGGTCAAGTCGCTTCGCAATCTGAGTACGAGTGGCGAGTTCAGGTCATTTGCATTGCAACGCGGTGCCCGCTGTTAGGGCCGGACTCGAGAACACCTGGTCGACTCGGCACCGTGTGGACTGGCGCGATGACAAGGGGCCTCCGGCTGGACTGCGGCGATCCACAACGAGACCACTTGGCGCAATGTGCGTAACGCCGCATGGCGCGCCCCACCGCATAGGTGCCTCATTCGCCACGACCGATGGTGTTTGGGGCAGGCTTCACGGATGGACGGTGCCCGAAGCGAACCAGTCGCGAGCTGTTGCCTCCGCTCCGTCTGGGAGGTCGTTGATGAAGACCACGGCCAGGCCGCGGCGGGCTCGTGAGCAGCAGACGTAGAAGAGGTTGCGTGAGCGCTCGGTGCGCTCAGGTTTGTCGGTGCCGGCAAGCATCTTGCCGATGTTGTACATGGTCCAGACAGAGTCGTCGATCACTACGACGACATTCTCGAACTCGTCACCTTTGACGCCGTGTTGGGTTGAGAAAGGCGTGAGTTCATCGATGAACTGGGTGACGCTGATGACTTCCCGGTAGGAGACAGCACGGATGTTGTTGGAGAAGTCCGCTTGCCGCTTGTGTCGCTCGTCGAGGTCGACTGCGGTTCTGCGGCGCTCGCGGTCTTTCACTCGTCCGGGCATGGCCAAGAGAGGGCTGTCGGCCATGAGGTCCAGCACATCGCCGATGGTCCCGGTCGCGCGCACCGTGTCGAGCTCGCGAATTGCTTCGCTGATGATCCTCTTGTCGGTGTGCCGGGTGATGCGTCTCTTTCCCTGGCCCAGCAGGTCTGTCAGTTCCACGAAGTCCCTGGCCTGGTAGGCCGCGCACAGGGCTTCGATCTGCGTCAGGTACTGAATGTAGGGCTCGTTGCGCGCCATGAGGTCATCGGGGCCGTGGCCGCCGAGCTGCCGGTACTGTTCCAGCAGGTTGGCGTATTCGAGGGTGCCCGCGATGCCACGATGAGTCAGCAAGAGGTACTTCGCGTTCTCAAGTGACCAGCCCTTGCTCGCGAGGATGGCTTGAGCGGTATCCAGCCGTCGCGGGCCGGGCGGCACGTCGGTGCTGAGGAAGAGGTGTACCTCGCCCTCCTGCTGCTTCCCGGAGGCCTGCTGGCGGAGTTCGGGCCGCATCTTGTTGAGAACGTCGACCACAGGGCGCGAACATCGGTAGTTCTCGATTTTGGTGATGGGCGTGAGCTTGTCGTGCCGGACTGCCCCCACGCCGGATCGGTAGATCTTCTGCATTGAGTCGCCGAAGAGGCCGATCACACAGAGTTCCTTGCCTACTCCTGCCAGGTGGTTCAGCAGCAGGTCGATCGTCTTCGGCGAGGTGTCCTGGTACTCGTCGACGAAGATGACCGGATATTTGCTGGTGATGATGCGTATGAGTTTGGGGTGGGTAGCGACGAGCCGCAGGGACAGAGCGATGACATCGTCGTGGGATATGCGACCCTCGCTCAGCTTCCGCCCGCGGTCGGAGTACTCGATCACTGAGGGAGCGGCCACGTCAGTGAGGTCTTCTGGCTTTGACAGGTTCTCGTTGTAGTCGAGGATCTGCTGCCAGAGCTCACGCGGGTAGGCCTGGATGACGCTCCAGAGAAACTCGTGGATGGTGCCGACGGCGACGAGCGGGTCCGCCGAGATGCGTTCGAGGATCTTCTTCTTGGCGACGTTCGTGTATGTGATGCAGGCGATCAGTCGGCCGTGCGCCTCAAGTTCCGTACGCCGGTGGCTGAGGAGGTACTGAAGGGCGCGGACGAGATCGGTCGTCTTGCCGGCGCCTGCTCCTGCTTCCACGAGGAAGCTGCGCCGGGCGTCCAGCTCTTCGACCACGGCTTCGAGGGTGCTCAGGCGAGCCACTGGAGTCCTTCGGCGATGTAGCGGGGGACGGCCCAGTCCTCCAGGAGCATGACGTCGAACGCGAAGTCGGTCTTGTGCTTGGAGAGCCGTTTGGCGATGGCGAACGCGTGGCCTTCGATGTCTTCAGGGGCAGGGTCGGCCCCGACTTCCTGAACGAAGGCTCTCTTCAGCTCCAGGTGCCGCAGGTCTCGGGCGAGGATTGCTGCGTTGGCGATGATGAAGGCGTCCTCGAAGCTGCGCGCACAGACGCCTGCCTGCTTCTCCGGAACCTGGTACGCCACGCGCACGTGACCGTGCTCCTTCTCGTTCGCGCCGACGTCGAGGAGCTTCGCGATGCTGGAATGACCCGGAAGCCAGTTCTTCAACGTGGAGTTCGAGGTGACCGCCTGCGCGGTGCTCGGCGGGCAGGCCTTCTGATCTGTGGGGCTGACGGAGTCGATGTCGGTGATGACCAAGGTCTTCACGTTGAGGAAGTCGAGCAGTTCCCGGAATCGGACCGCGTAGGCGTCACCGACCTCGATGACCGACACGTACTGGTGCAGGAGGCCTTCGGCGCACCGACGGACCATCTCCGGCAGCAGCAGTCGCTCCGCGGTGCCCTCGATGAGGATCACCTTGTCGGCGAAGAACATGTCGCAACGGTGCAGGACCATGTACTGGCGCAGGAACCGCAGCGTCTCGTCACCCTGAGGAGTGGCCTTGACCTTCGCCTGGAAGGTGGAAAGGTCCTTGACCTTGCCGTCCGGCTCGGAGCGGTCGAAGTACCGCACTGAGTGAAACCCGCCGCTGGCGACGATGTGCGAAGAGTGCGTGGTGATGACCACCTGCACCTTCCACGGGGCCTTGCGCTTGATGAAGTCCTGAATGTTCTTGATGAAGACCTCCTGCATCTGGGGATGCAGGTGGGCCTCGGGCTCCTCGATGAACAGCACCTGGAGTGCCGGCTTCGGGGCAGCACGCTCGTACGCCTGGTGAAAGCTGATGACCTGCAGGATCGTGAAGATCAACTTGCTGTAGCCGAGCCCATTGTGGCTCTCAGGAAGGTGGTAGTCGCCGTCTCCAGACGAATACTGGAGCCGAGTGCTGCCCCTGAGGATGCCTGAGCCCTCCATGAGAGACACGATGCGGGGCTTCTCGACGGGTGTGATCGTCCCAACCCCGAAGCTACGGAGGTCTTCGAAGACCGGGTCGAACAGCGATTTGTAGCTGGTGTCGAGCTCCAGCGACGCTGCGGCCAGGGCGTCCTCGATCTGCTCGATGCTCTGATGACGCCCCTCAGGCCCGCTCTTCACCTTGTAGTAGGTCTCGAACGTCTTGGACAGCGTGCGGGCTTTGTCTCCTGGGGTGTCGTCGACCTTGGTCTGCGCGTAGACGAACTTGACTGAGACGATCGCCTGCGCGGCACTGCGCTTGATCTCCTTTGTCACCTTCTCGTCGAGCGGGCTCACTGCTCGGAAGACGGGGGCGAAGTAGTCCGTGAAGTTCTTGCGCAGCCACTTGATGGGCTCGAACTTCGGCCTCTGACTCGCCGTCCAGAACTCCTTGAGCAGGTCGTGCGGCCTTACTGCCTCCAGCGCCGCTTCGATCTTGACCGTGAAACAGGAGTCGTCGAGGTCCAGGATCACGTCCGTGAGCGGAGCGAGGTCGTCGTCCTCGGCGTACTCGATCGTGAGTCCCAGCCGGATGGACGGCACGAGCTCGTACGCCTTGGTCAGCAGGCCTTCCCGCGTCTCCTGATCGCCTTCGGCCGCATGACTCTGTGCTTCACCGAAGATCTGAAGTGCCTGCTCGATGCCGGGGATCCGGCAGGTGGAGAAGTCCTCCAGCACGAAGCGGGTGTCGTCGTCGCCGAAGAACTTCTCAAAGAGGTTGACGAACGATGTCTTACCGCTGTTGTTGCGTCCCACGATGAGCGTGGTCTGGTGATCGATCCGCACGTCCGCCTTGTCCAAGGCGCGGAAATTGATCACGTTGGCATGGGTCAGCTGCATCGCACTCCCGACATCGTTCCAACCCCGCTCACGGGTAGACGCACCCGTGCGACCGCCGTGAGTCAAATCAGTATCTGACACTGAAGGGACAGAGGTGTTCCCTTGGCTCAAAGTGGTCGATGGCGCCTCAGGTTGTCGCCCTTTAGACCCGGTTCCGACGTCTGGGTGGGACAACTGGTGCGCAGTCAGCGGTACGGGGTGTCCGTGCATGACACTCGCTGTGACGTGCCGGACGCCATGGCAGCTGGGTGGTGTCGTCTCATCCCTGATGGTTCGTTTCCTTGCCGTTTGGAGGCGAAGCCGAACGGGAGGTGATATCTACTGAAAGGATGGCCAAGGACATGCAGTTAAAGGGCAGTTGATGGGTAAGGAGCCGCATGTGGCTGGCATGATCAACGGGCGGTTTCATCTGCTGCCGCAGGCGGAGAAGCGCCAGGGTGGCATGGCTGAGGTGCGCAAGGCAGTGGATGTCCTGAGCCCCGAGGGCGCGTACGCGGCGGTGAAACTGCTCAAGCGGCGTGACGACGAGGAGAGCACGCGGATCTTCCTCGACCGTGAGACCGCGTCGTTGCGGGCCCTGAGCCATCCGAACATCGTGCGGATGTTGGACTCGGGCTGGGACGAGGGACTGGAGCAGTACTTCATTGTCCTGGAGTGGGTAGACAGGAGCCTGAAGGATGAGATGAACGGGGGCCGGCCGCTGGACTGGCCAGCCTACTTCGTCCGCATCGGGCGGCCGTTGGTATCTGCTCTCGCCTACGCTCACGAACACCGGGTGGAGCACCGGGACATCAAGCCCGGAAATGTCCTCCTGACCAATGACGGTGTGGTCAAACTCGCCGACTTCGGCATCGCCAAGGTCGTGGAGACTGCGGCCGCACCTGCGACGGATCACACGGTCGCCGACTACGGTTCCAGCTTGTACAAGCCGCTGGAGAAGAGCAGCGTCGGCTGGGTCAGGGATGTCTATGCGTACGCTGCCCTGGCCATCCAGGTTCTGTCAAACAGCAAGGCCCGCGATTACCCCGGACTGCTCTCCGCGCTGGACGAGCTGGAGATGGACACCGATGTCCGCGCGATTCTGAAGTCCTGCATCGACCTCGAACCGCAGAAGAGGCCGGCCAACGCCATCGTGCTGGAACACCAGTTGCTGGAGGCGGAGCGACGGTGCGGCAATCGTGACGCGCGGCAGCGTAATTCGGTGTGGCTGAAGATGACCAAGAGCGCCGCAGAGAAGCTCGTCACCGTGCCCGAGGGGAAAGAGCTGAGCCTCGACCAGGTCATGTCGCAGGCCAAGTCGGAGGTCATGTCCGATATCTCGGGCACCGTGCACGTCGACTACGGTTGGAGCCCGGCGACGAAAGAGGTCGACACCGAGACGGTGCGGGTCTTCGGTCGGAAGCTGTTCCTGCGCATGGTCGGCGACGACAACAACTCCGACCGGTGCGTCATCGTGTCCGCGGAAGAGCGGCCGGAGGAGTGGCTGGCGAGGCGCCGGGAGTCTGCGCTCAAGCTTGATGCGATTCTGAGCTGGACCTTCTACGATCCCGGCGAGGACCCGGCCAACCGCGGGCTGAACGTGTTGCTGGCGGGCCTCAACACACATGTGGAGGCCCGCGAGGAGAAAAACAGCGAGGACCGGCGGCAGAATCTCGGGGATCTCTTCGACGGATGGCGGCACGTCCTGGAAGCGCGCGAGGAGATCGCGGCGAACGGGCGGCAGCCCGTCGCCTACGACAGGACGGACGGCACCTCGTACACGCGGTCCTTCCACCTGGGCGCCACCGAGACGGTGGTGGAGATCGGCGACGAGTGGTCGGTCGTGGAGTACCCCTACAGCCGGCCTATCGACCGGGGTGTCGTCACCGGTCGGACCGAGGACACTGTCCAGCTCCGTATGACTCGTGCCAAGACGGCGCTGCCACGTCGCGGATACCTGCTGCCCTATCTCGGCCCCAGCCAGAGCGCCATCAGCCGGCAGCGGGACGCGCTGTCCGCGGTCGCCGCCCAGCAGAGCAGCAACCCCCTTCTGGGCAAGATCATTGAGAGTCCGCAGGGGATGCCGGTCCTGCCTCCGGTCGAGGTCACCTCCTGGGCCCGTGCCGACCTTGACCAGAGCAAACGGGATGTCGTTGTGCGAGCGTTGGGGACGCAGGATCTTGTGCTGGTCGAGGGCCCGCCTGGCACTGGTAAGACCACGGTGATCGCGGAGATTGTCGAGCAGACACTCAACCGCAAGCCGGACGCACGAATCCTCATCGTCAGTCAGACTCACATCGCCATCGACAACGCGTTGCACCGTCTGGAGGAGGCGGGTATCGACGGCCTGGTGCGCTTGGGTCGCCCCGACGATCCTCGCATCGATCCCGCTGCGCAGGCGCTGCTGCTGGACCGGCAGGTCAAGAGGTGGACGCAGAGCGTTCGAGCCCGGGCGGAGAGGCACCTGGAAGCGGTCGCGACCCGGAAGAAGCTGGAGGCACGGCACCTGAAGGCGGCACTCCTGCTCGAGGAGGCGGCCGCCGTCGCCACCGACCTTGCGCACGTCGAGGCCCGGCTCGCGGAACTGACCGCTCAGCCTCTACCCGACCGCACCACCTCCGCGCGGGAACTGGGAGAGGAAGCGGTCACAGCGAGTGCCCGTCGGGAGACACTCCTCGAACAGCGTGCGTCCCTCGTCGCCGAGATCCAGAGCGCCCTAGACGGTGACCTCACCCTGCGCGAGGCCATGACCGCGCGGGAGTGCCGGGACGCCGTCGAGGCCTTGTTTCCGGCAGCAGGCCCGGGACAGGACCTCATGCGATTGCTGCGTCTGCAGGGCGAATGGCTCAAGCGGGCCGGCAGTGACCCGCACCTGATCGCCAGTTTCCTGCGGACCCGGAACGTGGTAGGCGGCACAGCCCTGGGCTTCTTGGGGCATCCAGCGGCCCGTGCCCTGGACTTCGACCTGTGCATCTTCGACGAGGCGTCGAAAGCGACCGCCACCGAGGCACTGGTCCCGCTGGCCCGTGCGAAACGGTGGGTGCTGGTCGGGGACACCAGGCAGCTCCCGCCGATCGACGAGGACCTGCTGCGCAACACCAAGGCCATGGAAGACCACCAGCTGACCCCGGAGATCGTGCAGACGACGCTGTTCCAGCACCTGGCGGACAATACCCAACCGCCGGTCAAGCACCTGCTGCGCGAGCAGTACCGGATGACGCCCGCCATCGGCAACATGATCAGTAGCTGCTTCTACGACGACGAGCTGATCTCTCCCAACCCGCACGAGCTGGAGGGGTACAGAGGCCTCAACCGCCCTGTGCTTTGGATGGACACCAGCTTTCATCCGGGGCGGCGTGAGACAGAGCGGTCCGGCACCGAGACCAGTGTCTCCAACCGACTCGAGGCGCAGATCGCGCAGAAACGTCTGGAGGTCATCGACTACGCGATCGGGAAGGGGGCCATCCAGCCGCCCGGTGACAAGCCTCTCGAGGTTTTGGTCATCGCGCCCTACGGCCGTCAGGTCGAGACGCTCAAGAAGCAGCTGGCCAAGAAGAAACTCAGGCACTTCACACCCGAGGTGCTCTCCGTCGATGCCGTGCAGGGCCGCGAGTGCGACCTCGCCGTCTTCTGCGTGACACGCAGCAACTCCGACGGCCGGTTCGGATTCCTGGGGCAGCCCTACTGGCGGCGCATCAACGTCGCCCTCTCCCGCGCTCGTTTCGGGCTGATCATCGTCGGGGACGCCGGCTTCTGCCGCAGCAAACCCGGCGCCCTGCGCAACGTCCTCCACTACATGAGCAGCCACCCGGAAGACTGCGAGATCCGCGATGCCAACGTTCAGTGAGGACAGCCTGCTGGCCGTCCGCTTCGGAAATGCCCGCACCGGGTTTGACCTCGTCGACATCGTCGACGCGGCCTTGCCCGTCGCCCGCATCACCGCCGAGGTCCTCGCTCAGGACAGCAAAGACATCCCCCTGCTGGAGGAGTACGTCCTGCGGCTCGTCGACCAAGGGGTGCAGACACCGGAATCCATCGCCGGGTTCCTCGGCCTGGACGTCGCCATGGTCAACCAGACCGTGGCGGTCCTCTTCGGCTCCGACGACCTGCGCTGGACTGCTCCCGTGCCCGGCACAGCGCCCATTCCGCGGCTGCGCCTGACCGAGAAGGGCCGCTTCACCGCGACGAAGGCGGCCGCTATCGTCCCGGTACGGGTCAGCCAGTCCCTCGTCTTCGACCAGATGCTGTGGCGGGCCTCCCCCTACAGCCGCCGCAGTACCATCGCCCGGGACGTGGCCACCGAAGCCGGAATGATCATGCTGCCCACCGCGCGGTCTGGTCCCGTCGAGGACGGAGAAGTGACAGCCGAGGAGATCACCACCCTCCTTCAGGAGAACGGCACCGCCACCCGCGAAGTCCTGCAGGTCAAAAGCATCGTCCAGACCCGGACCCGTCACGTCCTGCCGGTCAAGCTCCTCGTCTACGCAGACGCCGAACGCGTTGACATTGAACTCGGTGTCGTCATCGACGGCGAACTGAGCGACCGCCACGAGATCGAACTGATCGGCCTCGGCGGCGCCAAGGGGCTCGGCATCAACGTAGAGCGCGAGTCTGAGCGCCCCCCGCTGGAACCTGACCTCGAAAAGGCCCGGATCCCCCTGCAGGAGGTCACCCAGAAACGCGCGGAGCAGGCAGCCGTCCAACTCAACTCCCCGGCACCCCTTCCCTCAGAGCCGAAGGCCCTTGAGCCGCAGGCAGAGGAGATCCGCGCAATCGGAGTCTTCGAGCACCCCGAACTCCTCGATGAAGCCCTTACCAGCGCCCGGAAACGCATCCTGATCATCTCGCCGTGGATCACCGGCGCGATCGTCACCACGGCGTTCATCGGCAGGCTGGAACGACGACTGCAGCGGGGCGTGAAGGTCGACATTGCCTACGGCTACGACGACAGTGAGAACAGGACCGACCCGAATGCCATCAGACGGCTCAACAACCTCGCTGCTCGATATACCGAGAAGCTGCACGTGGCACGCCTCAAGAGCAACCACGCCAAGATCCTCTTCTTCGACGACGCCTGGGTGACCACCTCCTTCAACTGGCTGTCCTTCAAGGGCGATCCAGACCGCACCTACCGAGTGGAGGAAGGCACCCTGATCCGGAACCGAAAGAAATCTGACGCCTACTACACCCGCTACCTCGGACTTATCGACGACAACCGCCGATAGGCCGCACCGCGGAACCCCGCCTGCCTCTTAGTCGGCTTCCCGCCCCTTGAGCCGGGGCGGCTGGACCAGGTGAGGCCGCCCGCGAAGGCCGCAGGAACGCCAGCAGTGACCTCATCCAGAATGCACGCAGGAGGCCGGCGAACGATCACCGTTCCTCGGCCTTGGGAGGTTGAGGTCCGGCGGGTAGTCCTTGGCTTGCAGGAATGCGTCGAGGGCAAGGGCGACGATGTCGCCGTGTTGAAGCCGTGATCTGCGTGGAACCAACGGCCGCCACACCGCTCGCGGCCAAATCAACTACGCCGTCCCAGACGCTCTCCAACTTCAGCGCCGTATTTGCCGATTTCGTCTACCTCGCCGAGGCTGAGCGTCAGCCAGTCGCCGTCGGCCACGAAGTCCAGTCCGGGCGCTTCGTCGTTGATCTGGGACAGGTGGAACGCCATGATGCCGTCCCTGTGCCGTCCAACGTACGGGCGGTGGGCGCCCATGGCGGTGAACGGGCCGTGGTGAAAGTGCTCGTTTGGGTCCTCGTGGTCCGCCGGGTCTCCCGTACAGAATGAGACGCCACCGGGGCAGGAGAATGTGTCCGAACCATTTGGTGGCTCGCCATTGGTGGAGGCATCCATCGTGTCCGCGAGGGCCTCAAGGGCATCGGCGAACCTGCGGAGCTCCTTCGTCTTCGAGCGGGCCTCGATCGCGTCCGTGCCCGTCTCACCCAGACCTATGACCGGGTCGGAACCCGTGAAGTCCAGCAAACGCGCGTCTGGTCCCTGTCATAGACGGGCCGGATTCGGATGCCTGGGGCAGGGCGCGGGTGTGACCGCTGGCTTCCTGCCTTCTGTTGCCTGGCTCTTCGTTGCTCAGCCTCGCTCAGCCCGCGCACACGTCCTTCGTCCTAGCAATATCTGTCCTAAGGGCTGCCGTTCGGCGGTAAACTGCGCGCCCTTTGTGGCCCGTTAGGACGGCGATGTCTCGTCACGAAGTACGGCTGATCACTAGCAGGAGACACGATGTTCTGCTTCATGAGGAACATCGCGCAACGGAACGGAGTCGGCTCTGACTGGGAAGAACTTGCACAGTGCGGCACACGCCCTGGTTGCCGCGTTTGGCGCGTCCTCGGATTGCCAGGGTGGCGAGACCGAGCAGAGCGGGTTCGTCCCGGGACGTCATCTCGATGTAGTTGCCGGCCGTGGTGAGGTCCTGGCGTATCTCCATGAGCAGAGGTGGTTCCACTGCTGACTGAATACGGCCAGTTGATTGCTGAATACCTTGGCCCTTTGTGAGGGAGCACCGTCCGCGTCACAGTGAGCGTACGGGCGTCGTTGGGTATGCACCTGTGCGCTGTCCGCCTCGTATGCGCTGTCACGAGAGCGGGAGGCACGCCCAGACCGTCTTGCCGGAAGGTGGGTACGGGGCGGTGCCCCAGTGGGTGGAGAGTGCGTCGACCAGGAGCAGGCCGCGGCCGGATTCCGCGGTGGGGTCGGGGGTCGCAGACGTACGGCGCTGGAGGGGGCGTTCGCCTCGCGGGTCGGCGACCTCGATACGGAGCGTGGCCGCGGGCCGCGGCTCGATCGTCAGCGCGAGCCGGAAGCAACGGCCTGTCATACGGCCGTGGGTGACGGCGTTGGCGGCCAGTTCGGCGACGATCACGGCGGCGGACTCGGTTGCCGTGGACGTGGGTGGCAGTCCCCATTCGGCGAGTTGCCGCACGGTCAGCAGGCGGGCCAGGCGGGCGCCCCGGGGCGTGGCGCTGAGGAGTTGGGTGAAGCGGACAGCTGCGGCCCGAGGGGTGGAGATTTCTGACTTCATGTCACCGAGCGTGGTCGGCTCGCACTACCCTGACCAGGGGATCCTCCGGTACGGAGGGTGCGTGTACCGGTACGGACGGTGTCCTGTGCGGGGTGTCGGCCGTGACCTGAGAGACGGGGTGACGGTGTCGGAGACGGCGGAGTCGTACGACGAGGGTGAGCTGAGCAGTGACCTGATGCGGGCGGTCGGCAAGCAGGTCAAGGTGCTTCGGGAGCGGGCCGGGTGGACGCAGCGGGAGCTGGGGGACCGGCTCGGGTACAGCGAGGACCTGATCTCCTCGCTGGAACGGGGACGGCGTACGCCCCAGGCCGAGTTCCTGGCGGCCGCTGATGAAGTGCTGGGCGCGGGTGGCGTGTTGAAGGCCACGATCGAGGACGTGGAGAAGGCCAAGGCGCGGGCCAGGGTGCGGCATCCGGCTTGGTTCCGGGACTACGCGCGATTGGAACGGGATGCCGTTGAGATCAACTTCTACAACAACCATGACGTACCTGGCCTGCTGCAGACCGAGCGGCGGACCCGGGCGCTGTACGAGATGCGCAAGCCGTTGCTGGACGAGGAGACCATCGAGCAGCGAGTGGCCTCTCGGATGGATCGGCAGGAGATCCTCACACGCTGGCCGTCACCAATGGTGACGACTGTCATCGAGGAGACAGTGCTGCGGCGGCCGTTGGGAGGGTGGGAGGTGCATCGGGAGCAGTTGCAACAGTTGCTCAAGCTCGGGCGGCTGCGCAACGTGGAGCTTCAGGTGATGCCGACGGACCGCAACGAGCACGCGGGCATGGGAGGTCCGTTCGTCCTGCTCACTCCGAAAGGGAAGGCGCAGGTGGGATACACCGAGGCGCAGAGCAGTAGCCGACTGATTACAGACGCGGAGGAAGTCCGTATCCTGGCCGCACGGTACGGCAGCATCCGGGCTCAGGCGCTTACTATGCGGGAGTCCTTGGCCATGATCGAGAACTTGCTGGGAGAGCGATGAGTACTGCGGAACCTGCGCGTCTCGCTTGGTTCAAGAGCAGCTACAGCGGCAACGAGGGCGGCGAATGCCTGGAAGTCGCCCCCGTGCCCGGCACCGTGCACGTCCGTGACTCCAAAGCGCCCGCTCGTGCTCAACTCGCCTTCCCCGCCTCGGAGTGGGCCGCGTTCGTTCGGTACGCCGCCGGGGGCAACGCCGCGTAGCCGCCGCTCAGGCGAACCCCGGCATCACCCGCTCCGCGATCAACCGCAACTGTGTGTTCACGTCCGCCGCCCCCGCCAGGTCACGCCCCGTGAAGGCGCGGACCAGGGCGCGGTCCGTGATCGCGCAGATCATGTGGTTCACGCCGCTGGGTGCGATGTCGCGGCGGATCTTCTCCGCGCACTCCTCCGGCGTCCCCGCCACCGACAGGCGTTCGGCGATCTCCGGGGAGGTCAGTTCGATGCCGCGGGCCAGGTCGCCGGCCGCGATCGCCTCGACCACCGGCTTCAGGTCGGCCGGGTCCACGCCGTTGCGGCGCAGTTGCTCCTCCGGCATGGAGGACGCGTAGATGCCGACCATGCTGCGCGCCGCCTCCTTGGCGACCGCCGAGTCCGGGCCCGTGGCGAAGACCACCCAGGCCCCGATGTCGAGCGTCCGCCAGTCCTTGCCGGCGCGTTCGGCGCCCGCCCGGATGTGGCGCACGGCGTAGTCGTAGGCCTCGCGGGTGTAGCTCAGGGCGTGGTGGCAGCCGTCCGACAACTCGCCCGCCGCCTCGAAGGACTTCGGCCCGCGCATCGCGCCGAGCTTCAGCGGCAGCCGCGTCTGGACCGGCCGGGCGAACGTGAACAGGCCGTCGTACGAGAAGAATTCGCCGTCGTACGTGATGGTGCCCTCGTCGAGGAACGTGCGCATCACGTGCAGTGCTTCCTTCACGCGGGACAGCGGTCTGGTGCGGGCCCAGTCGATGCGGTACTGGGCGAGCAGGCCGAAGTTGCCGCTGGACAGGACGCCTTCGGCGCGGCCGCCGGAGAGTTCGTCGAGCGTCGCGAGGGCCTGCGCGATCAGCGTCGGCTCGCGCAGGGTCACGGGGGAGACGCTCGGGCCGAGGCGGATGCGGCTGGTCTGCCCGGCGGCCGCCGCGAACAGCAGCCACAGGTCCTTGTGCCAGGTCTCGTCGGCGGCGTAGCAGGCGTGGAAGCCGAGTTCGTCGGCCAGCCGGACGGATTCCAGGGACTCGGCCAGGGGGTAGTCGGGGAGCATGGCGTAGCTGAACTTCACGGGCGCCACCTTCCGTCGGGGCAATGGCGTGCTGTCGTGTCGTGCTCTGCCATCCCCGAGCATGTGAGCCCGTGCGGTCAACTGTCCAGTGATTGGCGGGAGTTGGCGCGTCCAGATTTTGGTGTGTCCGAGGGGACGGTCTCGGATCCTGCCGGACGGCGCGCGAACACCCCGCGCCCTACTCCTCGAACAACGGCTCCTGCTCGCCCTCCCGCTCCCGCCGCAGCCGCCGTACGCGCGCCCCCACCACCAGGGCCGTCGCCGCGCCCGTCACCGCGAACGCGGCCGGGATCATCCAGTTCCGGTTGACGGCGTGGCCCAGCGCGTGGTCCAGGGAGATCCGGCCGGGGCCCGTGACGGCGAGGCCGGCCGCCGTCAGGCCGAGGGTGGCGGCGTACTCGTAGCCGCCACTCTGGTTGAAGAAGCCGTTGGGGGCGTGCACCGCGGCGGCGCCCGCCATCGCGCCCGCCGCTGCCGCGCCGGCCGCGGGCGTGGCCAGGCCCAGCGCCAGCAGGGTGCCGCCGCCCAGTTCCGCGACCCCGGCGGCGGTCGCGCTGGCCGTGCCCGGGGCGTACCCGACGGACTCCATGAACTGGCCGGTGCCCTCGATGCCGCCGCCGCCGAACCAGCCGAACAGCTTCTGCGCGCCGTGCGCCGCGAGCGTGGCACCGGCGCCCAGCCGGAGCAGCAGCAGGCCCAGATCGCCTCGGTCGTAACAGGTCACGGTGTCTCCCGGGTCGCCTTGCGGGGTGGGTGCGAGAAGGGGTGCATGCGCGGGCGCTGCCGCCCGCGCGCCGTTCCACCGTCGCACCTGCACCACTCGACCGGCCCGTCCGGACCGCCGTTCGGGTGGCGGGGGCCCCAAGGCGGTGTGACGCTGCCCACATGACCATTCAGACAGCCAAGCTGAGCGACCCCGCGGTCCGCGCCTTCGTCAACGCGGTCAACTCCCACGACCGCGAGGGCTTCATGACGCTCCTCGCGCCGGGCGCCACCATGTCCGACGACGGTTCCGACCGGGACCTCGCCGACTGGATCGACCGGGAGATCTTCTCCTCGCACGGCCACATGGAGGTGGACAACGAGTCCCGCGGCGGCCGGTCGCTCGTCGCCCGCTACCGCAACGACACCTGGGGCGAGATGCGCACCCGGTGGACCTTCACCGTCGACGACGACGGCCGCATCTCCCGCTTCGAGACGGGGCAGGCCTGACGCCCCCGGCGCCGCCGCGAGCGGCGGTGGTACCGCAGGCGGTGGTACGGCAGTCGTTCCACCCACCGGTGCGCACCCCGCGGTCCCTCGCGGAGTCCACCCCCATCCGGTGCGTGGAACGACTGCCCCTCCCCCCTCGGGATGGTCCGGGAGTCCGTCGGCACGGGGCCCCGACATCGGGCCCACCGACGGAAGTCAGTGCGTCAACTGTGAAGTTCTGATGGAGACGAGTTGAGCATAAGGCCTTGACCGGCCGCAATGGTGCGGATGGTCAAATTCCGTTTGTGTTGATAGGGAAGGGCCGGTCGGGTCAGCCACGGCCCACGTACGGCATCGCCGTCGCCAGCACCGTCGCGAACTGCACGTTCGCCTCCAGCGGCAGCTCCGCCATGTGCCGCACCGTGCGCGCCACATCGGCCACGTCCATCACCGGCTCGGGCGCGATCTCCCCGTTGGCCTGCAACGCTCCCGTCTCCATACGGGCCGTCATGTCCGTCGCCGCGTTCCCGATGTCGATCTGACCGACCGCGATCCGGTACGGCCGCCCGTCCAGCGACAGCGACTTGGTCAGGCCCGTGAGAGCGTGCTTCGTCGCCGTGTACGCCACCGAGTGCGGGCGCGGCGTGTGCGCCGAGATCGAGCCGTTGTTGATGATCCGGCCGCCCTGCGGGTCCTGCTCCTTCATCTGCCGGTACGCGGCCTGCGCGCACAGGAACGCCCCGTGGAGGTTGGTGTCCACCACGTGCCGCCAGGCGTCGTAGGGCAGTTCCTCCACCGGCACGCCGCCCGGGCCGAACGTGCCCGCGTTGTTGAACAGCAGGTCCACCCGGCCGAAGCGCTCCACGGTCGCCGCGAACAGCGCGGTCACCTCCGTCGGGTGTGACACGTCCGTCCGCACGGGCAGCGCCCGCGCCTCGGCGTTCCCCGGCGCGAGCCGGGCCGTCTCCTCCAGCGTCCCGGTCCGGCGGCCGGCCAGCGTCACCGACCAGCCCGCGCGCAGGAGTTCCACGGCGACCGCGCGGCCGATGCCGGAACCCGCCCCGGTCACCACCGCGATACGCGGCGTTTCGTCCGTCTGCATGGCATTCATGGGCCCGCAGCGTACGGGAGGCCCGGCGTCCGGATCTCACCCAGCCGACACGCTCCTGTTGTGTACACGCTAGCCAGGCGTCGCCCCCGGTCAGTCCAATGCCCCCTGCATCCAACGACAGGGGAGGACCGGATGACATCCGACGCCCGTCACTCACAGCACGCCCCCGAACTGCGCGCCGCCGCCCGGCACATCGGCCGCCGCCGCTTCCTGACCGCCACCGGCGCCGCCGCCGCGCTCGCCTTCGCGGTCAACCTGCCCGCCGCCGGCGCGGCGAGCGCCGCGGAACTCGACGCCCGGCGGATCACCGACGACCCGTTCACCCTCGGCGTCGCCTCCGGCGACCCGCTGCCCGGCTCCGTGCTGCTGTGGACCCGGCTCGCCCCGGCCCCGTACCAGCCCGACGGCGGACTGCCTGCCGAACGCGTCACCGTGCACTGGGAGTTGGCGCACGACGAGCGGTTCCGCCGCATAGCGAGACGCGGCACCGCCACCGCCCACCCCGAGTTCCAGCACACCGTGCACGTCGAGGTCGGCCACCTCGACGCCGACCGCGTCTTCCACTACCGCTTCCGCGTCGGCGACTGGGTCAGCGAGACCGGCCGCACCCGCACCGCCCCGCGGCCCGGCAGCGGCGTCGACTCGCTCACCCTCGCCGCCGTCTCCTGCCAGGCCTACCACGACGGCTACTTCACGCCGTACGCCCATCTCGCCGCCGACGACGTCGACGTGGTCTTCCACCTCGGCGACTACCTCTACGAGTACGCCGTCAACTCCGCCGGCGGCACCCGCGCCTACACCGACCGCACCCTGCCGGCCCTCTTCAACCGCGAGACGGTGACCCTGGAGGACTACCGGCTGCGCTACGCCCTCTACAAGACCGACCCCGACCTGCGGGCCGCGCACGCCGCGCACCCCTTCGTCGTCACCTGGGACGACCACGAGACCGAGAACAACTACGCCGGCGACACCCCCGAGAACAGCGTCCCGCCGGAGGAGTTCCTGCTGCGCCGCGCCTCCGCCCACCGCGCCTACTGGGAGCACCAGCCGCTGCGCCGCCCGCAGTTGCCCACCGGCCCCGACATGCAGCTCTACCGCCGCCTGCACTGGGGCACCCTCGCCCAGTTCGACGTCCTCGACACCCGCCAGTACCGCACCAACCAGGCGCAGGGCGACGGCTCCAAGGTGCCGGGCCCGGAGGTCGACGACCCGGCGCGCACCATGACCGGCGAGACGCAGGAACGCTGGCTGCTCGACGGCTGGCGCTCCTCGCGGGCGCTGTGGAACGTCGTGCCGCAGCAGGTCGTCTTCTCCCAGCGGAAGTTCGATCTCACCGAGCCCTCCCGCGTCTCCATGGACGCCTGGGACGGCTACCGCGCCTCCCGCCGCCGCGTCCTCGACGGCGCCGAGGCCGCCGGCGTCGACAACCTCATGGTCCTCACCGGCGACGTGCACGTCGGCTACGCCTTCGACATCAAGGACGACTTCGACGACCCGGCCTCCCGCACCCGCGGCACCGAGATCGTCGCCACCTCGATCTCCAGCGGCAAGGACGGCGCCGAGCGGCCCGCGAACTGGGAGACGTACCTGACCGCCAACCCGCACCTGAAGTTCTACAACGGGCGCCGCGGCTACGTGAACGTCACGCTCGGACAGCAGCGGGCGCGCGCCGACTTCAAGACCGTGCCGTACGTGTCCACGCCGGGGGCGCCGGTCACCACGGCCGCGTCCTTCGTCACCGAAGCGGGCGAGCCCGGCCTCAAGCCGGCATGAGTTCCGCCGTCGGGTCCGCCTCGGGCGCCTCGCCCGGGTAGCGGACCCCGACCCGGTCCCGGATCGCGTCCAGCGTCCGCATCACGGCGAGCGTGCCGTCGAGCGGCACCAGCGGCGACTCCGTCTCACCGGCGCGCAGCGCCCGCATCACCTCGCGGGCCTCGTGCCTGAGGCTGGTCCGCGGACCGTCCGCCGGGTCGGCCGTGAACTCCTCGGGGTCACGGCCGTCCCGGTGCAGCACGAACCGGTCCGGGAAGAAGAACCCGCCCGGCACGTCGATCCGGCCCGCCGAGCCGGTCACGGACGCCGACGTCGCCGTACCGCCCACGATCGAGCAGTGCGCCGAGGCCAGCGCGCCGCTCTCCCACGACAGCAGCGCGCCCGTCTGCAGGTCGACGCCCTCGTCCGAGAGCACCGCGCGCGCCGTGACGTCCGACGGCTCACCGAGCAGCAGGTGCGCGAACGACACCGGGTACACGCCCAGGTCGAGGAGCGCGCCGCCGCCCTGCGCCGGGTCGCGCAGCCGGTGCGACGGGGGGAACGGCCCCGCGAGCCCGAAGTCGGCCTGGACGGTGCGCACTTCGCCGACCGCCCCGTCGTCCACCAGCGCCTTGAGCCGCCGCACCAGCGGATTGCAGTACATCCACATGGCTTCCATCAGGAAACCGCCGCGCGCCCGCGCCAGCGCGACCAGTTCCTCCGCCTCGCGCGCGTTCAGCGTGAACGCCTTCTCGCACAGCACGTTCCGCCCGGCCTCCAGACACAGCCCGGCGGCGGCCCGGTGCGCGGAGTGCGGCGTCGCCACGTACACCACGTCGACGTCCTCGTCCCGCGCCAGCGACTCCCAGTCGCCGTACGCCCGCGCGATGCCGAACCGGTCCGCGAACGCCCGCGCCGCCTCCTGGGTGCGCGAGGCCACCGCCACGACCTCCGCGTCCGGCAGATCCACCAGATCCGCCGTGAACGACGCCGCGATCCCGCCGGTCGCCAGAATCCCCCAGCGCACGCTGCGTTCCGTCATTGCGGTCCCCACCCTCGGTCGTGTGACCCTCGCCACTGCGTACGAGCAGTCCGTTCGAGCTGAGAGCATAGGTGGCGGATCACACGGAGAGGGAGGGGCACATGCCCGAGCGCGGGGCGTCGACAGCGGACAGAACAACCAAGGCGGCCATACCGGAACCAGGCCACGCGACTCCCGCGCTCCGCCGCATCGGCCTGCTCGTCACCCTCCTCCTCGGCGGCCTCACCGCCACGCCGCCCCTGGCGATGGACATGTACCTCCCGGCGCTCCCGGAGGTCACCCGCTCGCTGCACGCGCCCGCCGCGACCGTCCAGCTCACCCTCACCGCCTGCCTCGCCGGCATGGCATTCGGCCAGCTCGTCATCGGCCCGATGAGCGACAAGTGGGGCCGCCGCCGCCCTCTGCTCACCGGCCTCGCCGTCTACGTCGTCGCCACCGCCCTGTGCGCCGTCGCGCCCAACGTCGAACTCCTCGTCGCCTTCCGGCTGGCGCAGGGCCTCGCGGGCGCCGCCGGCATCGTCATCGCCCGGGCCGTCGTCCGCGACCTGTACGACGGCATGGCCATGGCCCGGTTCTTCTCCACCCTCATGCTCATCTCCGGCGTCGCCCCGATCGTCGCGCCCCTCATCGGCGGCCAGATCCTGCGCGCCACCGACTGGCGCGGCGTGTTCGTCGTCCTCACCGGCGTCGGCGCCCTGCTGGCCGCCCTGGTCTGGTGGAAGCTCCCCGAGACCCTGCCCGCCGCCGAACGGCACTCCGGCGGCGTCGGCGAGGCGCTGCGCTCCATGCGCACCCAGCTCGCCGACCGCGCCTTCACCGGCTACATGCTCGTCGGCAGCTTCACCTTCGCCGCCCTGTTCGCCTACGTCGCCGCCTCGCCGTTCGTCGTCCAGGAGATCTACGGCGCCTCCCCGCAGACGTACAGCCTGCTGTTCGGGCTCAACTCCGTCGGCCTGATCGCCGTCGGCCAGATCAACGGGCGGTTCTTCGTCGGCCGGGTCCGCCTCGACCGGGTCCTCGTGGCCGGACTCGTGGTCGTGACCGCCGCCGCGACCGCGCTGCTGCTGATGTCCCTCGGCGTGTTCGGCGACGTCGGGCTGCCCGCCGTCGCCGCCGCGCTGTTCGTCCTCATGTCCGCGATGGGCGTCGCCCTGCCCAACGCGCAGACCCTCGCCCTGATGCGCGTCGAGCGCTCCGCCGGGGCCGCGTCCGCGCTGCTCGGCACCTCGTCCTTCCTCATCGGCGCGATCGCCTCCCCGCTCGTCGGCATCGCCGGCGAGGACACCGCCGTCCCCATGGCCGTCGTCCAACTGGCCACCGCGCTCGTCGCGCTGGTCTGCTTCGTGGCACTGTGCCGTACCCGCAGGGCCCCGGACCGGACGGCCCCGGTCGCCGCGGGCCCCGCGGCGGCGGCCCCGGCCGAGGGAGCGGACAGCTGAGCGCGCCCCGACTGCGCGGCGGAACACCCGAACGGGCCGGACTCGACCCCGAGGAACTGCGCCGCCTCGTCCAGGAGGTCCACGACCTCACCGCCGGCGACCGCCCCTGGGCGGCCGGCGCCGTCGTCCTCGTCGGACGCGGACCCGTGCTCGCCGTCGCCGAGGCCGCGGGCTGGGCCGTCCGCCACGTCGCCCACGACCCGCGCACCGGACGGGACGTGGAACTGCCGGCCCACGCGCGCGTGCCGATGACCGTCGACACGCCCTTCGACCTGGCGTCCCTGACCAAGCTGTTCACGTCCGTCGCCGCCGTGCAGCAGATCGAGCGGGGCACGCTCGGCATCGACGCCCGGGTCGGCGCCTACCTGCCCGACTTCCACGCCGCCGCCCGGCACGACCTCACCGTGCGCCACCTGCTCACCCACACCTCCGGACTGCGCCCCGAACTCCCGCTGTACGACTGCCCCGACGACGCGGCACGCCTCGCGCTGCTCCAGGCCGAGGAACCCGTCACCGAGCCCGGCACGTACGGCTACTCCGACCTGAACATGCTGCTCCTCCAGCACGTCCTGGAACGCGTCACCGGACGCACCCTCGACGTCCTGGTCCGCGACGGCATCACCCGCCCCCTCGGCATGACGTCGACCCGCTTCGGGCCCTGCCCCGGCGCCGCGGCCACCGAGGACCAGCGGCGGCCGTGGGCCAAGGCCGACCGGGGCATGCTGCGCGGCGAGGTGCACGACGAGAACGCGTGGGCGCTGGGCGGCGTGGCCGGTCACGCCGGACTGTTCGCCACCGGCCCGGACCTGGCCGTGTTCTGCCGCGCCCTGCTCGCGGGCGGCTCGTACGGCCCCGCCCGCATCCTCGGCCCCGACTTCGTGGAGCTCCTCCTGACGCCGCCCGGCCTCGGCTTCGCCATGGACCAGCCGTGGTTCATGGGCGAGCTGTCCGGCCGGGGCGCGGCCGGACACACCGGCTTCACCGGCACGTCCCTCGTCCTGGACCGGGCCACGGACACGTTCCTGATCCTCCTGGCGAACACCGTCCACGCGAGACGCCGCCCCCCGGACAGCCGCCCGAGAGCGGCCGCGGCGACCCGGGTGGCCCGGGCAATCCGCAGCTGACTCCCCGGGGTCCGCCGCCCCCCGGGGTCCGCCGCCCCCCAGGTCCGCTGACTCCCCGGTCCGCCGCCCGCCCCCGGTCCGCCGCCCCCCAGGTCCGCCGACTCCCCAAGTCCGCCGACCCCGTCGGTCCGCCGCGGCTTCGCCCCGTGCCGGGTGGTGTCCCTACAATCGCCGGGTGAACGCCCCCGCCCCCGCCGCCTCCGACACCCTGCGCACCGCGCTCGGCGACCTGCTCGACGGCCTCCCGCCCCGCCAGGCCGCGCAGGCGGTGGAGCGGCTGATCGCCAGCTACCGCGGCAGCACCCCCACCGACGCCCCGATCCTCAGGGACCGCGCCGACGTCGTCGCGTACGCCGCGTACCGCATGCCCGCCACCTTCGAGGCGGTGCGCTCGGCGCTCACGGAGTTCGCGGCGGCCGTGCCCGACTGGACGCCCGGCGGCCACGTCGACGTCGGCGGCGGCACCGGCGCGGCGACCTGGGCGGCGGCCGCGACCTGGCCGGGAGCCCGGCCGGTGACCGTCCTCGACTGGGCCGAACCGGCGCTCGCGCTCGGCCGGGAGATCGCCGCCGCCGAACCGGCCCTGCGGGACGTCCGCTGGCAGCGCGCCCGGATCGGCACCGCGCTCACCCTCGACCCCACCGACCTCGTCACGGTCTCCTACGTGCTCAACGAACTCGCCGCCCCCGACCGCGCCGCCCTCGTCGACGCCGCCGCGACCGCCGCCCGGGCCATCGTGATCGTCGAACCCGGCACCCCCGACGGATACGCGCGCGTCATCGAGGCCCGCGACCGCCTCGTCGCCGCCGGCTTCCACGTCGCCGCCCCCTGCCCGCACAGCGCCGCCTGCCCCATCGCACCCGGCACGGACTGGTGCCACTTCTCGGCGCGGGTCAGCCGCTCCTCCCTGCACCGCCAGGTCAAGGGCGGCTCCCTCGCCTACGAGGACGAGAAGTTCAGCTACGTCGCCGCCACCCGGCTCCCGGTCACCCCGGCCCCCGCCCGCGTCGTCCGGCGCCCGCAGATCCGCAAGGGCCAGGTCCTGCTCGACCTGTGCGAACCCGACGAACGCCTGGACCGCCGCACGATCACCAAACGCCACGGCGACCTCTACAGGTCCGCCCGCGACGCCGCCTGGGGCGACCCCTGGCCCAGCCCGTAGGAACTCTCCGAGGCCGGGGGCCAAGGCACCGCGAGACGTCTCGTCTCACCGTCTTGCTACGGTCGACGCATGGTCACCGAGCCCGCCGCCCCCCGCACCCCCGACTCCTCCCGCCGCAGCGAGCGCTCCCGGCGCGCCATCTACGACGCCGCCCTCGCCCTCGTCACCGAGGTCGGCTACGCGCGCACCACCATCGAGGGCATCGCCGCCCGGGCCGGCGTCGGCAAGCAGACCATCTACCGCTGGTGGGGATCGAAGGCGGACGTGCTCATGGAGGCCTTCCTCGACCTCGGGGAACAGGCCGCGCGGGCCGCCGGACAGGAGGGCGACGCCATCCCCGACACCGGTGACGTCGCCGCCGACCTCAAGGCCGTCCTGCGCGCCACCGTCGACGAACTGCGCGCCCCCGCCTTCGAGGCGCCGTCACGGGCGCTGGCCGCCGAGGGCGTCGTGGACGAACAGCTCGGCCGGGTGTTCGTCACCAAGCTCCTGGAACCCTCGCTCCAGCTCTACGTCGACCGGCTGCGCGCCGCGCAGGACGCCGGCCAGATCCGCCCCGACATCGACCCGCGCATCGCCCTGGAACTGTTCGTCTCCCCGCTCGCCCAGCGCTGGCTCCAGCGCACCGGCCCGATCTCCCACGAGTACACCGACACCCTCGTCGACTACGCCCTGCACGGCCTGGCGCCCCGTACCTGAGCCCCGCGGACCGTCCGGCGCCGCCTGTCCGAGCCCCCGCCGAGCCCCCGCCGTGCGCCCGGCGCGCCCCCGCCCGCGCCCACCCCGGTTGCGGGCTCCGGCCCCCCGAGGCGCACGATGGTGGGACGATAGGGCATGCTGGCACGCACGACGGCGAGGCGAGGGGATAGATGAGCGCGAGGTTCGGCGGCCGTACCGGCCTGCGGGGCAAACTCACCCAGTGGCTGCCCGGACGCCGCCCCAAGGAGGCCGTCGGCGACGACGGCCGCGAGGCCCTGCTGCTCGCCGCCGCCGCCGCGGGACTGCCCCTCGCGCCCGCCGCGCACCCGGCCGGCTACCGCTGCTCCTGCGACCGCGTGGGCTGCCCCACCCCGGCCCGCCACCCCGTGTCGTTCGCCTGGCAGACGCAGTCCACCACCGACCGCGCCCAGATCGAGCGCTGGGCCCGGCACCAGCCGCAGGCCAACTTCATCACCGCGACCGGCATGACCCACGACGTCCTCGACGTGCCCCTGGACGCCGGCCGCGAGGCCCTCGCCCGGCTGCTCGCCGCCGGCATCGACGTCGGGCCCGTCGCCGAGAGCGACGACGGCCGGCTGCTGTTCTTCACCCTCACCCGCGGCACCCCCGAGGACGAGGACGAGTGGTGGCCCTGCGAGCTGGACTGCCACCCCGAGACCATGGACGAGCACCCCGGCCTGCGCTGGCACTGCCGCGGCTCCTACGTCCTCGTACCGCCCGCCCGGCTGCCCGGCGACGACGACCAGTCCGTGCACTGGGTACGCGGCCCCGAGCACGAACTCCCCGACCCGCTCAGCCTGCTGGAGGTCCTCACCGACTCCTGCGCCCGGCACGCGGGCGAGGAGCCGGCCCAGGCCTCCTGGCCGCTGCGGCGCTGAGACGAGCGGCGCCCGCGCCGGGACGAAGGGCGCCCGCGCCGAGGCGAGGGGCGCCCGGCTACTCGCCCAGCGCCGACGTCAGCCCCTGCACCCGGCCGAGGATCTCCACGTCCCCGGAACCCTTCGGGTCGAGCGCGGCCTGGTTGGAGACGAACTCCATCGTCAGCGACTGCTTGATCTCGCCCTTCGTCAGCGCCAGCACGCTCTTGTTCGGTGTCGGCACCGAGGCGCCCGCCGCGGCCGTCTGCTTCTGGAAGTGGCGCGTGGTGAAGAACACCAGCGCGTCGCCGTCCGCGGTGCGCAACCCCAGCGGCGCGTAGTCGCCGCTCGTCAGCGGCTCGTCGATGTACTGCGTGGCCAGACCCGGCTTCGCCGCCTCCTTCTTGCGCAACTGCCGCCACACCGTGGTGTGCGTGCCCGCCGCGAAGGAGTCCCCGCCGTCCTTCAGATACGTCGTGTAGTCGCCGCTCAGCCGGCTCGGCGCTATGGCGACGTCCGTGGAGTTCGTGTCCACGGCCTCCGCCCAGCCGTCCTTGTCCGTCTTGAACTCCGGTACGTCACCGGGGGCGAGCAGCGTCAGATACGCCACCTCCCACGGCTCCTCCAGGCCGCCCCGCGTGAACACCAGCAGCCAGCGCGCGTCGCCGCCCTTGTTGGCCCGCGCGTCGGCGAGGAACCAGCGCGGCCAGCCCGCCTTCTTCGGAATGGTGAACTTCGGGTCCGTCAGCCTCAGCGGTGTGTGCGCGGGATTGCCGCCCGGGTTGTTCGCCCGGCCCGCCTTCAGCCGCGCCCCGTCGATGTCGGCGAGCGCGCCGGTGACGTGGTCGGCGTCCAGGGAACGGTCGTAGGCCTTGTCGGCCTCGTTGTACGCGGTCGTGAACTGCCGCAGCGCCTTGGCCGCCTCGGCACGGGTGGCCGACGGGAGCACCTCCCGCTCCCCGTGCACCACGACACATCCACTCGCCGTCATCGACAATGCGGTCACCGACGCCGCAATCAGGGCGCTCCGGTCAAGCCTGCGGAGCCTTCGAGGGCCGCGATCCCTGCTCATGAGGTCCCTTCACCTTCCCCTTTCACGGAGGCGAACCCTACCGGGGCGAGGAACACCGCGAGTGCCGGGTCCGGGGGACAGCGGCCACACCGTGACCTGGAGCCCGCGGACCCCTCGGCGCACGACCGGCGCACGATGCTTCAATGCCCCGGTGACTGACTACGACGTGCTGCGCGTCTTCTGCGCGGCGAACGGCGGCTACGGCAACGAACTCGGCGTCGTCCGCGACGGTTCCGTGCTGCCGGACCCGGCCGGGCGGCAGGAGCTCGCGGCCAAACTCGGCTTCAGCGAAACGGTGTTCGTGGACGACCCCGAGCGCGGCGTCATCGACATCTACACGCCGACGCTGCGCCTGCCCTTCGCCGGCCACCCCTGCGTCGGCACGGCCTGGCTCCTCGACGTGCCCGAACTCGTCACGCCCGCAGGGGTGGTGGGCGCCCGGCTGGACGGTGAGTTCAGCTGGATCGAGGCCCGCGCCGACTGGGTCCCGCCGCGCACCCTGCGCCAGTACGCCTCCGCCGCCGAGGTCGACGACCTGGCCGTACCGCCGCCGGGGGAGTGGCTCTACGCCTGGGCGTGGGAGGACGAGGCGGCGGGGCGGGTGCGGGCCCGCGCCTTCCCCGGCCGCGACGACGGCATCGAGGAGGACGAGGCCACGGGCGCGGCGGCGCTGCTCCTCACCGACCTGCTGGGCCGGGCCCTCAACATCACGCAGGGCGCCGGCTCCCAGATCCTCACCGCACCGCAGCCGGGCGGCTGGACGGAGGTCGGCGGCCGGGTCCACCTGGAGCGCTGAGCCCCGCCCGCACGCGCGCGGGTGGCCGTCGCACGTCCGAGGTCAATCGAGCGCCCGTACGGGTGCAGCGGCGTGTGTGCGAGGACGGGAACGGGGACCTCTGGCCCGACCACTCAGCTTCGTGAGAGGAGCCTCATGCGTATCCGATCAGTCCTGGCAGCAGCTCTGCTGACCGCCGCCCTCACCGCCACCGGCACGGCCACCGCGACGGCCGTCACCGAACACCCGCAGCACAACTCCGGCGGTCACGGCGGTCAGTGCGACTCCTACTTCGGTGGGATCGACACGGTGTCCAGCGACATCTTCTGGGGCGGCGTCCGCTGCGGCCACCACTGAGCCCTGCTGCACCACCGGGCCCTCCGCACGCACGCGTGCCGGGGGCCCGGCGCCGTCCGGCCGGGCGGAAGGGGCGGCAGGCGGGCGGGCCGGTCAGGCGGAGAGCGGGAACTCCTCGCCCAGGGCCCGGAAGACCGCCGTGTTCAGCGCGAAGGCCCGCTTGCACTCGGCGACGATCCGCTGCTTCTCCAGCTCGTCCGCCCGGATGCCGTCCAGCAGCTCCCGGTAGGTCCGCTTGAACGCGGCCGGGTTGGCGATCCCCTCGAACACGTAGAAGCGGACGCCGTCGCCCTTCTTCGCGAAGCCCCACGTCTTCTCCGCCTTGTCCCGGATGATCTGCCCGCCTGACAGGTCCCCGAGATAGCGCGTGTAGTGGTGGGCGACATAGCCGCCCGGCCAGGTGCGGGCGCACTCCTCCACCCGCGCCGCGTACTCCCGCGTGGCCGGCAGCGCCGTCAGCGTCGAGCGCCAGCCGGGCCCCCGCAGATGCGCCAGGTCCCGCTCCAGCGAGGCCAGCCGGAACAGCTCCGGGCGCACGAACGGCCCGGCCACCGGGTCCGACGCCAGCGGGCCCGCCGTCGCCTCCAGCGCCTCGTACACGAACCACAGCTGCTCCGTGTAGCGCGCGTACGCCGCCACGCCGAGCCGGCCGCCGAGCAGGTCGCTCATGAACGTCGAGGTCTCCGCCTCCACGTGCTGCTCGTGCGAGGCGGTGCGGATCTGTGCCGAGAACGCGTCCATGAGCCCGATCCTTCGTGGTGAGGGGTCCTGAGTCAATGCTTTACCGACAGGCTGTCGGCAAAACACGACGCGGAGCCCCGTCAGGGCAGGGTGAGGATCTCCGCGCCCGAATCCGTCACGACCAGCGTGTGCTCGAACTGGGCGGTGCGCTTCCTGTCCTTCGTCACCACGGTCCAGCCGTCGTCCCACATGTCGTACTCGTGCGTCCCGAGCGTCAGCATCGGCTCGATCGTGAACGTCATCCCGGGCTGGATCACCGTCGTCGCGTGCGGGCTGTCGTAGTGCGGGACGATCAGACCCGAGTGGAACGCCGTGCTGATGCCGTGGCCGGTGAAGTCCCGCACGACGCCGTAGCCGAACCGCTTCGCGTACGACTCGATGACCCGGCCGATGATGTTGATCTGGCGGCCCGGCTTGACCGCCTTGATGGCGCGGTTCAGGGCCTCGCGGGTGCGCTCGACCAGCAGCCGGCTCTCCTCGTCGACGTCGCCGACCAGATACGTGGCGTTGTTGTCGCCGTGCACGCCGCCGATGTACGCGGTCACGTCGAGGTTGACGATGTCGCCGTCCTTCAGGACGGTGGAGTCCGGGATGCCGTGGCAGATGACCTCGTTGACCGACGTGCACAGCGACTTCGGGAAGCCGCGGTAGCCCAGCGTCGACGGGTAGGCGCCGTGGTCGCACATGTACTCGTGCGCCACCCGGTCCAGCTCGTCCGTCGTCACGCCCGGCGCGATGTGCTTGGCGGCCTCCGCCATCGCCCGCGCGGCGATGCGGCCGGCGATACGCATCGCCTCCACGGTCTCCGGGGTCTGCACCTCGGGTCCCGTGTAGGGCGCCGGTGCGGGTTTGCCCACGTACTCGGGACGGCGGATGTTTCCGGGTACGGAACGGGTGGGAGACAGCTCCCCTGGTACGAGCAGCGACTGGCCAGACATGCCAGCGAGTCTAACCAGCGGGCGTGGGGGACCATGTCCGTGGCGAAAGGAGCCGGTCATGGCCCTGTTCAAGAAGCGCACGGTCGGAAAACCGGGCGAGTGGTACTACTGCCTGAAGCACCAGAAGGTCGAGGAGGGCCCGGAGTGCCCCGCGAAGGACCGCTTCGGCCCGTACACCACCCGCCAGGAAGCGGAACACGCGATGGAGATCGCCCGCGAACGCAACCTGGAATGGGAAACGGACCCCAACTGGCACGACGGCCCGAACCGCCCGACGGAGGGCTGACCGGGGCGGGCGCGGGCGGCACCCCGCACCGCCGCCGACGGCGGACGCCGTGACGCCCGCCCGCACCTCACCACCGCGCCGCCGGCGGAGCCATCACCCGCTCCGCCAGCTCGGACAACCGGTCGCGGAACCGCCGCCGTCCCCGCGGCAGCGGCCCCGCGTTCTCACCCGCCGCCGCACTCACCAGGTGCTGCACCGTGTCCAGGTCCAGCTCTCCCTCCCCGGGCACTCCCAGCGCCTCGTGCGCCATCGCCCCCAGCTCCCCCTCCGCCACGCCGCCCCCCAGCGCCAGCACCCGCGCCCCCGCCCGCCGCGCGTCGTACACCCGCTCCAGCAGCGGCGCCCCCGGCTCCCCGGGCGCCACCACGAACAGCGTCTCGCCCCGCCGCGCCGCCGCCAGCCGCCCGAGACCCACCGCCAGGTGCGCCGGGTCCGAGGGGCGCGCGTCGTGCCGTACGAGCGTCGGCGCCAGCTCCGGCGTGCCCGACCACGCGGCCTCGTCCACCAGGTGCGCCGCGAGATGCCACGGCTCGTAGTCCTCCGTGCCGACGAGCAGCAGCCCGCCCCCGTGCGACACGACCGACCCGCGCAGCACCCCCGCGAACCGCCGCGTGGCCCCCAACCACTCCGTCCCGGCGAGCACTTCACGCAACAACGCGACCCGTACGGCATCCATGGGGCCGCATCCTGCCGCAACCGGGCCCGCCGGACGCCGGGTTCGGCCCGGATTCGCCCGACCCGGGGACCCGGGCCTTCCGGACCGTGGGGAGGCCCACCTGGGCCGGGGGCGGCGCCGGCCCGCACGTAAAGTCGGCCCATGACCTCCAACGACAGTGCACAGACGCCCGCCGCGGCCCCCGCGAAGGCCCCCGCCAAGGACCCCTGGGACCTGCCCGACGTCTCCGGTCTCGTCGTCGGCGTGCTCGGCGGCACCGGCCCGCAGGGCAAGGGCCTCGCGTACCGCCTCGCCAAGGCCGGCCAGAAGGTGATCATCGGCTCCCGCGCCGCCGACCGTGCCGAGGCCGCCGCCGCGGAACTCGGCCACGGCGTCGAGGGCGCCGACAACGCCGAGACCGCCCGCCGCAGCGACATCGTGATCGTCGCCGTCCCGTGGGACGGCCACGGCGACACGCTCCGGGCGCTGCGCGAGGACCTCGCGGGCAAGCTCGTCGTCGACTGCGTCAACCCGCTCGGCTTCGACAAGAAGGGCGCCTACGCGCTCAAGCCCGAGGAGGGCAGCGCCGCCGAGCAGGCCGCCGCGCTGCTCCCGGACTCCCGGGTGACCGCCGCCTTCCACCACCTGTCGGCCGTCCTCCTCCAGGACCCGGAGATCGACGAGATCGACACCGACGTGATGGTGCTGGGCGAGGAGCGCGCCGACGTGGAGACCGTCCAGGCGCTCGCCGGACGCATCCCCGGCATGCGCGGCATCTTCGCCGGGCGGCTGCGCAACGCCCACCAGGTGGAGTCGCTCGTCGCCAACCTGATCTCCGTCAACCGCCGCTACAAGGCGCACGCCGGGCTCCGCGTCACGGACGTATGAGGCGATGGGGGACACTGGTGACGGCAGCAGGTGCCCGCAGTGTCCCCCGACAGGAGCCGAACGTCATGCCCCGTCTCGCCCTCTACAGCCTCGCCGTCTGTCTCCTCGCCGTGGCCGCGGCCGTGGTCTCCTTCGTGAACGGCATGTGGCTCGGGATCGTCTGGGTGCTGATCGCGGGCCTGTCGTCCAACATGACCTGGTACTACGTCAAGCGCGGCCGGGCCGCGGCGGCCCGTGACCGGTCCGTCACGGGCTGACCGAGCAGTAGCCGTCGGAGCCGCGCCAGAAGCGGTACAGGTCGTAGCCGCAGTACGTGTCCACCTCGCCGATCCCCAGCGAGCGCAGCACCGCGTCGACCGCGTCGAAGAACACGGCGTTCACCGACGGCACCCACAGCAGCGCGAACACGAACAGCAGGCCGAACGGCGCGAACGGCTCCACCTGCCGCTTCACCCGGTACGACAGCCAGGGCTCCAGCACGCCGTAGCCGTCCAGGCCCGGCACCGGCAGGAAGTTCAGGATCGCCGCCGTCACCTGGAGCAGCGCCAGGAAGGCCAGCGCGTACCGGAAGTCCCGCGGCACCCCGTCCAGCGCGTCCAGCCAGAACGGCGCCGTGCACACCACCGCGAACAGCACGTTCGTCAGCGGACCCGCCGCCGAGATCAGGCTGTGCCGCCAGCGGCCCCGGATGCGGCCCCGCTCGATGAACACCGCGCCGCCCGGCAGACCGATGCCGCCCAGCATCACGAACACCACCGGCAGCACGATGCTCAGCAGGGCGTGCGTGTACTTCAGCGGGTTCAGCGTGAGATAGCCCTTGGTGCCGACGGACAGGTCGCCGCTGTGCAGGGCGGTACGGGCGTGCGCGTACTCGTGCAGGCACAGCGAGACGATCCACGCCGCCGTCACGAACAGGAAGACCGCCACACCGGGCTGCGCGGCGAACCCGGTCCAGGTGGCCCACCCCGTGACCGCCGTGACGGCCACGATCCCCAGGAACACGGGACTGACCCGCCGATCACTGCGCCGACTGGCGGTGGTGGCCATGAAAAACCCCCGAACTGGCGATTGGACCTCGCCGAGAAACCTCGCTGGACTGCCCGACGGTACTGGACCGGGCCGCCGCGGCGGCAGCCGCGTCCGGGCGGCACCCCGCGAACACGGACAGCGAAACCAGGGACAATGACCCCGTGCGCTACCGCGTCCTCGGCCCCACCCGGGCCCACCTCCCCGACGGCACCCCCGTGCCGGTCGGCGGCCCACGCCTGCGCGCCCTCCTCACCGTCCTCGCCCTGCGCCCCGGCCGCACCGTGCCCGCCGGGCTGCTCGTGGACGAGGTCTGGCACGCCGACGCGCCGCCCGCCGACGCCCCCGGCGCCCTCCAGGCCCTCGTCGGCCGCCTCCGCAGGGCGCTCGGCGCGGACGCCGTCGCCTCACTCGACGGCGGCTACCGCCTCACCGCCGGCCCCGACGACATCGACCTGCACCACTTCGAGCGTCTCGCCGCCGAGGGCACCCGCGCCCTCGCCGACGGCGACGCCGCCAGGGCCGCCGTCGTCCTGGACGACGCCCTCGCCCTGTGGCAGGAACCGCCCCTGGCCGACCTGCCCGACCGCACCGCCGAGGCCGCCCGCTGGGAGACCCGGCACCTCGACGTCCTGCGCGCCCGGCACACCGCGGCGCTCGCCCTCGGCCGGGCCGAGCAGTCCCTGCCCGAACTGACCGCCCTGTGCGACGGCCACCCCCTGGACGAACCTCTCCAGGCCCTGCGCCTGCGCGCCCTGCGGGACGCCGGCCGCCCCGCCGAGGCCCTGGCCGCCTACGACGCCGTACGCCACACCCTCGCCGACCGCCTCGGCTCCGACCCCGGGCCCGAACTGCGCGCCGTGCACGAGGAGTTGCTCCGGCAGGACGACCCGCCCGCACTCGCGCCGAAGGCACCGGCCCCCGCCGCGCCACCCGCCCCCGGCAACCTCCGCGCCCGCCTCACCTCCTTCGTCGGTCGGGAAGGCGACATCGAGGCCATTCGACGCGACCTCGGAGCCGCGCGGCTCGTCACCCTCATCGGCCCCGGGGGCGCCGGCAAGACCCGGCTGTCGCAGGAGGCCGCCGAGGCCGCGCGGGACGCCGCCCCGGACGGGGTGTGGCTGGCCGAACTCGCCCCCGTGGACGACCCCGACGCCGTCCCCGAGGCCGTACTGACCGCGGTCGGCGCGCGCGAGACCGTGCTGTACGGCGCGGGCGCCGAGAGCATGCGGGCCGTCGCCGACCGCCACGGCGACCCCCTGGAACGGCTCGCCGAGCACTGCGGCAGGCGCCGCATGCTGCTCGTCCTCGACAACTGCGAGCACGTCGTCGACGCCGCCGCCCGGCTCGCCGCGGAACTGCTCGCCCGCTGCCCCCGGCTCACCGTCCTCGCCACCAGCCGCGAACCCCTCGGCGTACCGGGGGAGTTGGTGCGCCCCGTGGAGCCGCTGCCCGAACCGGTCGCGCTGCGGCTGCTCGCCGACCGGGGCGCCGCCGCCCGCCCCGGCTTCCGCGTCGAGGACGACCCCGAGGCCTGCGCGGAGATCTGCGGCCGGCTCGACGGACTGCCCCTCGCCATCGAACTCGCCGCCGCCCGGCTCCGCATGATGACACCCCGTCAGATCGCCGACCGGCTCGACGACCGCTTCCGCCTGCTCACCTCCGGAAGCCGCACCGTGCTGCCCCGCCAGCAGACCCTGCGCGCCGTCGTCGACTGGTCCTGGGACCTGCTCGACGCGGGCGAACGGGACGTCCTCGGCCGCCTGTCGGTCTTCGCCGGCGGCTGCGACCTGACCGCCGCCGAGGCCGTCTGCGGACCCGGCGCCCTCGAAGCGCTCGGCTCCCTGGTCGACAAGTCCCTCGTCGTCGCCGCCCCCGCACCCGACGGCGCGATGCGCTACCGGCTGCTGGAGACCGTCGCCGAGTACGCCGGGGAACGCCTCGACGAGTCCGGCCACCGCCCCGGGACCGCCCGCGCCCACCTCACGTACTACCGCGAACTCGCCCGCACCACCGACCCGTTGCTGCGCGGCCCCGGCCAACTCGCCGCCGTGGAACGGCTGGAGCGCGAGTACGAGAACCTGCGCACCGCCCTCAGGTACGCCGTCGCCGAACGCGACGAGCAGGAGGCGCTGTGCGTCGTGCTGAGCCTCGCCTGGTACTGGCAGATGCGCGACCTGCGCATCGAGGCCCGCACCTGGTGCCGCGAGGTCATGGCCCTCGGCCCCGACCCGTTCGCCGAGCCACTGCGCCGCGCCGCCCCCGTCCTCCGGCGCTGCACCGACACCCCGCCCCCGATGACCGGCGAGATCCTCGCCGAGGCCCGCCGCGGCGTCCACCTGGCCCACCTGGCCTGCATGGACACCGAGCTGGACGCCTGGCAGACCCCGGCCGCCCAGGCCAAACTGCGCGCCATCTCCGCCGTCTACGAGCCCGGCCTGCCGCAGACCTGCCGCAGCCCCGGCATGCTCTGGTTCTACGCCGTCATGCTCACCGGCGACATGGAGCGGCTGCGCGACATCGTCGAGGCCTCCGTCCGCACCTGCCGCGCGACCCCCGGCTACGAGTGGGAACTCGCCGCCTGCCTCCAGATGCGGGCCAACATCCTCGCCAACCGCGCCGACTGGGCCGGCGACGCCTTCCGGGACGCCGACGAGGCCCTGGAGATCTACCGGCGGCTCGGCGACCACTGGGGCGCCGCCGAGGCGCTCTCCGCGCGCGGCGAGGCCCACGAACGCAAGGGCGCACACCGGCTCGCCGCCGCCGACTACGAGGCGGCCGTCGACTACGCCGAACGCCTCGGCGCCCGCGCCCAGCGGGCCGTGCTCCGCGCCCGCCTCGGCAGCGCCCTGCTGGAGTGCGGCGACACCGAACGCGGCGAGCGGATGCTGCGCGAGGTGATCGACGGACACGACGGCGGCCACAGCGAGGCGCTGCCCGCCGCCCGGCTGTTCCTCGCCGGCTGGCTCGGCGTGACCGACCGCGTCCCCGAGGCGCGCGAGCAACTCCGGCTGCTCCGCGAGGGCTTCGCCGTCGCCCACTTCGTCCTCTTCGACGCCATCATCCTCGGCGCCGAGGCCTGGCTGGACGCCGCCGAAGGGCTCAACGAGGAGAGCCTGGCCAAGTCCCGGCGCGCCGTCGAACTGGCCGCCGACCCGCTGTCGCAGACCATCTCGCCGCACATGCGCTCCGCGTACTTCGTCGTCGCCGCGAGCGCCCTCGCCGACGCCGACGGCGGCAGCCGCGCCCACGACGCCGCCCGGCTGCTCGGCGCCGCCGACGCCCTGCTGCCGCCCGGCCACGTCGCCTCCGCCTGGGAACGCGAGGTGTACACGTGCGCCGAGGCGCGCGTACGGGCCGCCGTCGGCGAGGAGGCGTACGCCGCCGCGTACGCGGAGGGCGGCGGCCTCTCCGTCGAGGAGGCCACCGCCCTCGTCTGACTCCGGCGCCGCACCGCAGCGCCGACGTCAGCTCCTCGTACGGAACTTGTGGATCGCGACCGGCGCCATCACCGCCGTGATCGCCACCGACCAGCCGAGCGTCAACCACAGATCGCCCGCGACCGGCCCGCCGACCATCAGCCCCCGGGCCGCGTCGGCCAGCGACGACAGCGGGTTGTACTCGGTGAAGCTCTGCAGCCAGCCCGGCATCGACTGCGGCGGCGCGAAGATCGACGAGCCGAACTGCAGCGGCATCAGCACCAGGAACCCCATCGCCTGCACGGACTGCGCGTTCTTCATCACCACGCCCAGCGTCAGGAACACCCACATCAGGGCCGAGCCGAACAGCACGGACAGCCCCACGGCGGCCAGCAGCCCGGGCCAGTCGGTGATGTCGAAGCCCACCATGACACCGACCACCATCAGCACGGCGGTCGCGAACAGCATCCGCATCAGCTCCACCGCGATCTTCGCGAACAGCACGGAGCCGCGCCCGATGGGCAGCGAGCGGAACCGGTCCATGACCCCGGTGTTGAAGTCCTGGTTGAAGCCGGTGCCCACCCCCTGGGCCATGTTCATGCCCATCATGGCCATCAGCCCGGGCACGATGTACTGCACGTACTGCTCCTGGCCGCCGCCGAGCGACTGCCCGATGGAGCCGCCGAAGACATAGACGAACAGCAGGGTGAAGACGACCGGGAACAGGATCGCGTCGAACATCGACTCCGGGTCCTGCCGGATCCACAGCAGGTTGCGGCGCACCAGCGCGCCGGTGTGCCGCAGATGCCCGCGCAGCGGGATCCGGGCGTCGGCCGTCGCGTCGGACGGGTGCACGGTCGTGGCGGTCATGCGGCGACCTCCTCGCGGTCGTCGGCGGGCACGGCCTCCCGCGGGGCACCGGGGCGGTGGCCGGTGAGCGACAGGAACACCTCGTCCAGGCTGGGCAGTTCGGTGCTGATCGACGCGAGCGTGATGCCGCGCGCGGTGACGGCGCCGACCACGGCGGTCAGTTGCTCGTCGCTCAGCACCGGCACCAGCACGGCGCCGCGCTCGGCGTCCACCGCGGTCGTCGCGAGCCCCGTGATGCCGAGGCCGTCCAACGCGGCGGCCAGCGGGCGCAGGTGCGCCGGGTCGGCCGGCCGGACGCGCAGGGTACGGCCGCCGACCCTCGCCTTCAGCTCCTCGATGCCGCCCCGGGCGACGACCCGGCCCCGGTCCACGACGGTCAGCCCGGAGGCGAGCTGCTCGGCCTCCTCCATGTACTGCGTGGTCAGCAGCACGGTGACACCGTCGCCGACCATGCGCCTGACCTCGTCCCACACCTCGTTGCGGGTCCGCGGGTCCAGTCCCGTCGTGGGCTCGTCGAGGAACAGCACCGAGGGGTGGCCGATCATCGACGCGGCCAGGTCGAGCCGGCGTCGCATGCCGCCGGAGTACGTGGCCGCCGGCCGCCGCGCCGCGTCGGTCAGCGCGAACCGCTCCAGCAGTTCGTCCGCCCGCGCCCGCGCCCGGCTCCGGGAGAGATCGAGCAGCCGCCCGATGAGGTACAGGTTCTCCCAGCCGGGCAGCTTCTCGTCCACGGACGCGTACTGCCCGGTCAGCCCGATCACCCTCCGCAGGTGCCGGGGCTGCCGTACGACGTCGTAGCCCGCCACCGTCGCCCGCCCCGCGTCGGGCGCGAGCAGCGTGGACAGGATCCGCACCAGCGTTGTCTTCCCGGCGCCGTTCGGCCCGAGCACCCCCATCACCGTGCCCTCGCGCACGTCCAGATCCACACCGTCCAGCGCCCTGGTGTCCCCGTAGTGCTTGACCAGCCCCCGCACGGTGACGGCGGCCGCGCCGGATTCGTCGTCGATTCGCGTCATGCCACCGACGCTCCCACCCGTAACCGACAAACCACCGACAAACCACCGACAGGTCATGGCAGCCGGTACGGCGGCAGCCCCGCCGACGGGGGAAGATCGGCGGGGCTGCCCGGGGTGTTACCGCAGTGGTCAGTCGTCCGTCGGCCGGAGTCCGGCCGACGGCGTTAGTGAACCGCGTGCTCCTCAGTGAACCGCGTGCTCCTCGGCCGGGAACGCCCCGCCGACCACGTCCTCGGCGAACGCCTTCACGGCCCCGCCCATCACCTCACGCAGATCGGCGTACTGCTTCACGAACTTCGGCACGCGCCCCCCGGTCAGCCCGAGCATGTCGGTCCACACCAGCACCTGCGCGTCCGTTTCCGCCCCGGCCCCGATCCCGACCGTCGGGATGTGCAGCGTCCGCGTCACCTCGGCCGCCAGCTCGGCCGGCACCAGCTCCAGCACGACGGCGAACGCGCCCGCGTCCTGCACGGCCTTCGCGTCCCGCAGCAACTGCGCCGCCGCCTCCTCGCCGCGCCCCTGCACGCGGTAGCCCATCGCGTGCACCGACTGCGGCGTCAGACCGATGTGCGCCATCACCGGGATGCCGGACTCCACCAGCAGACGGATCTGCTCGTGCGAGCGCTCGCCGCCCTCCAGCTTGACCGCGCCGACCCCGGCCTCCTTCACCAGCCGGGTCGCCGAGCGCAGCGCCTGCACCGGACCCTCCTGGTAGGAGCCGAACGGCAGGTCGCCGACGATCAGGGAACGCTTCGTGCCCCGTACGACCGCCGCGGACAGCATGGTCATCTCGTCGAGCGTGACGGGCACGGTCGTGTCGTACCCGAGGTGGCAGTTGCCCGCCGAGTCGCCGACCAGCAGGACGGGGATCCCGGCCTCGTCGAAGACGGACGCGGTCAGGGCGTCGTACGCGGTGAGCATGGGCCACTTCTCGCCGCGCTCCTTGGCGGTGGCGATGTCCCGGACGGTGATGCGACGGGTGCTCTTGCCTCCGTACAGCGCCCTGCTGCCGTCGGAGGGCCTGGGCTGCGCAGTCTGGGCAGCGGAAAGCCGCGTCATGGCAACGCTCCTCACAAGTCATCTCGAGGCGCCCTCACGGCGTCCCCGGATCCCCTCCATGGTGGCACTTCGGCCGGGCGACGGCTAGGCCGGGTTCCGGGCCGGTCCCTGTGACGCGTTCCACGCTCCACAGGGACCGGCCCGGCCTGTCACGCCGCCGTTCACGCCGCCGCGGTCCGCTCGGCGAGCAGGTCCGAGATGGCGTGGACGGTGCGCAGGGTGGGCACGTCCACGCCGGTGAACTCCGCCAGTTCCACGACCGCGGCGAGCAGCACGTCGAGCTCGAGCGGCTTGCCGCGCTCCAGGTCCTGGAGCGTGGAGGTGCGGTGCTCGCCGACCTTCTCGGCCCCGGCCAGGCGGCGCTCGATGGAGACACCGACCTCGCAGCCGAGGGACTCGGCGACGGCCAGGGTCTCCCGCATCATGACCTCGATGACGCCGCGGGTTCCGCCATGCCGGCACATCTGGGCCATGGTGGCCCGCGACAGCGCGCTGATCGGGTTGAAGGAGATGTTGCCGAGCAGCTTCAGCCAGATGTCGTTGCGCAGGTCGGGCTCGACCGGGCACTTCAGGCCCCCGGCGATCATGGCCTCGCTGAACTCCCGGCAGCGCTCGGACACACTGCGGTCGGGCTCGCCGATCGAGAACCTGGTGCCCTCCAGGTGCCGTACGACGCCGGGGCCTTCGAGCTCCGTGGCGGCGTACACGACGCAGCCGATGGCCCGCTCGGGCGCCAGCACCTTGCTGACCGCGCCGCCCGGGTCCACGCTCTCGACGCGCCGGCCGTCGTGCGGGCCGCCGTGCCCGTGGAAGTACCACCACGGAATGCCGTTCTGCGCGGCGATCACCGCCGTCGTGTCGTGGAGCAGGGGCTCGATCAGCGGCCCGCACGCCGCGTACGAGTTGGCCTTCAGGCCCAGGAAGACATGGTCGACCGGGCCGATCTCGGTGGGGTCGTCGGTGGCATGGGCGCGCGCGGTCCAGTCACCGCGCGGGCTGAGCACCTTGACACCGTCCTGCCTCATGGCCGCGAGGTGCGGTCCACGGGCGACGAGGTGGACGTCGGCGCCCGCGCGATGGAGGGCGGCTCCGACGTAAGCGCCGATGGCACCGGCGCCGAGGACTGCGACTTTCACTGGGTAACGCTCCGATCGGTCGAGGGATACCACGGTGCGAATGTTGTCGACAGGATATTGTCTACAGTATGGAACTTTTGGGGGCAAGGCTTCGTGCACCGCATGCGGCATCGTGGGGCTGGTGGAGAAAGTGAGCTGTAGACTGTAGACGAAAACCAATAGATATGGGTTCGGCCTGCTGTGCACGGATCTGCCCGAGGAGGGACCGCATGTTGTCGACCGGACTGCCCCAGGGGGCGGTGCCCAAGCTCGAACGGCCCGGACCGTTGCGAGAGCGGGTCTACGAGGCACTGCTCGAACTCATCATCACCAGGGCCCTCCAGCCCGGGCAGCATCTCGTCGAGAGCGACCTCGCCGGCCACCTCGGTGTGTCCCGGCAGCCCGTGCGCGAGGCCCTTCAGCGGCTCAACACCGAGGGCTGGGTCGATCTGCGGCCCGCCCAGGGCGCGTTCGTGCACGAGCCGACCGAGCAGGAGGCCGACCAGCTCCTCGCCGTACGCACCCTGCTGGAGGCCGAGGCCGCGCGGCTCGCCGCCGCCAACGCCGACGCCGAGGGTGTGGCCGCGCTGGAGGCGCTGTGCGTCGAGGGCGAGGCCGCCGTCGCCGCCGACGACGTGGACGCCCAGGTCTTGATGAACGCCCGCTTCCACGCCAAGATCATGGAGCTGGCGGGCAACACCGTGCTCGCCGAACTCCGCGGCCAGGTCGACCGGCGCGTGCGCTGGTACTACACGCCCGTCGCCCGGCAGCGCGGCAAGCAGTCATGGATCGAGCACCGCGCCATCATCGCCGCGATCAACGACCACGACGAGCAGTTGGCCGGCCGGCTGATGCGCGAGCACACCGAGCACACCCGCCGCTCGTACCACGCCCGCGCCAAGTCCTGAGCCGCCCAGGGGACCTGCACCCTCCGCGGTCCTGCCCGCCCTGCCAGTGCGCCGTGTCCAAGGCTCTCCCCCCGTCGCCACGCCCGTCGTGGACAGCGGGGGGAGAGCCTTGTGTGCGGGGAGGGCGTCAGGCGGGCTCGCCGACCGGCTGCGGACCGGGCTTGGCGCCCCGGTGCTTGGGCCGCCCGGGTGGGTGGAGGAAGAGGGCGACGAGGCCGGCGAAGATGGAGATGGAGCCGGCGAGGACGAAGGCGCCCGCGTAGTCCCAGGTGGCGACGACGACGGCGCCCATGCCGGAGCCGAGGAGGCCGGAGACGAGTTTGGAGGAGTAGACGAGGCCGTAGTTGGAGGCGTTGTTGTTCTCGCCGAAGTAGTCGGCGGTCATCGCGGCGAACATGGGGAAGATGGCGCCGCCGCCGAAGCCGGAGATGGAGGAGAACAGCAGGAACAGGGGCAGGTTGCCGATGTTGCCGGAGAAGAGGATGCCGTATTGGGACAGGCCGAGGACCATGCAGACGAAGATGAGGCACTG